>NZ_QLKQ01000109.1 GCF_003349955.1 Azospirillum brasilense | reverse complement strand
TTCCGGAACCGGTCCGCGGCCAACGGTCAAAACCGCCGCCTGCGCATCCCTTCTCGATTTTCATGATCAACGATGTCAAAGATCCATCGCCCGGCGAACCACGCAAAATGACGATCGGCGAACTGGCCGTGGTCGTCATCGGGTTTTCGAAGACCGGAGAAGCACAAACGATCGTTCGTGCCAGCGGAGGGTCAATCTAGCGCTTACGGCAGAGAGCGTCAAGCCCTTTGTTTCGTATTCACCGAACCGCCTAGGCCGCCTGGGGCGGAAAACGGATCGGCCAGCGCCCTGACCTTCCACCCCTCCAGTCTTTCGGGGCGCCCCCTCCGGACCGCGTCCGGCGAGGGAGGCGCTGTATAGGGCAGCGCTCGCTGTCGATCCAGCAAAAAGACTCGCCCGGCGACAGATTCGACTCTGGGCCGGCGATGACCAGGGGGCACCGCGACGGCTGGACAGCCCCCATGCCGCCCCCTTATGGTTTCACACCAAAACCGCAGGCACAGAGGAAGCCGGCATGCGCCCAAGCGCGCGCGCGACCGCCGAGGTCATGGCGCAGGTTCTGCGGACGACCGCCAGCCTCGCCTTTACGGATGGGCTGAATCCGGCCCAGTGGGCGGCGTTGCGTTACTTCGCCCAGGCGAACGCGAGCGCCCGCAACGTCGTGGCCTTCGCGCGCCATCACGGGACGACCAAGGGCACGGCCAGCCAGACCATCGCGGCCCTCCTGAAGAAGGGTCTGCTGGAGCGGCACCCCAGCGAGACCGACCGCCGCTCCATCCGGTTGACCCTCACGACGCGGGGGCGGACCATGCTCGCCAACGACCCGCTGAACGAGCTGGTCGCGGCAATCGACGGTTTGGCGCCAGCCCAACACGGCGCCCTGGCATCCGGACTGGACGAACTGTTGCGCACGCTGCTGTCCCGCCGCACCGAGAGCGGGGAGCGCGACAGCGGAACGCTGGACGCCACCGGTCACACCGGTCGCAACGGCGCCGCCGCGGACTGACCGCCCCGCCATCCGCACTTCACGCCATCGCATTGGGAGCGACGGAGCCCATGGCCCGAATTCTGGTGATCGACGACGTTCCGGCCTTTACGGCGCTGCTGCGCATGACGCTGGAAACGCAGGGCCACCATGTGGAGGAGGTCCATGACGGCCTGTCCGGCCTATCCATGCTGGAGCGCGAGCCCTTCGACCTCGCCATCGTCGACATGATGATGCCGGGCCTGGACGGGATCGAGCTGATCCGCCGCCTGCGCGCCCGCGACGCTTCCGCGAGCCCGACCATCATCGCCCCAGCCATCGTCGCCCCAGCCATCATCGCCATGTCCGGCGGCACGGACGATTTTCCAGCGGCCTTCTCGCTGAATTTGTCGGCCATGCACGGCGCCGACCGCGTGCTTTACAAGCCCTTCGACACCAGCGAGTTGACCGTCGCCGTGAACGAGCTGCTGGCCGCCCGCGCCGCCTGACGCCGCGGCATCGCGGCCACAGCGCGATCTTTTTTCCCCGCTGCGGGACTTTTTTTGCGCGTTCCGATCGTTCGCACACCCGCTGCGCTTGCGGTGGTCCGGTTTGCGCCGCATACAGACGCCGTCCCGGACGGCCGGCGTCCGGCCCGACCCAGCCAGCGCGCGGCCATGCACGATCCCAAACTGCTTTTCGACGTCCTGTTCCTGCTGCTGGCGGCGGTGGTGATCGTCCCCCTGTTCCAGGCGCTGCGCATCCCCGCGGTGCTTGGCTATCTGGTGGGCGGGGCTCTGCTGGGTCCGCACACGCCGGGGCCGGTGGTGGACATGGAGCTTCCCCAGGTCCTGTCCGAATTCGGGGTGGTCTTCCTCCTCTTCGCCATCGGGCTGGAGTTGCCGCTGTCGCGCCTGCGGGCGATGCGGCGCTACATCTTCGGGCTGGGGCTGATGCAGGTCGTCCTGACCAGCGCCGCCATCGCGGCCGTCGCCTACGCGCTGGGCGAGGGCATGGCGGCGGCGCTGGTGATCGGCGGCATGCTGGCCTTTTCCTCCACCGCCACGGTGCTGAAGCTGCTGGTCGAGCGCGGCGAGACGGTGGCGCGGTTCGGGCGCGTGTCGGTCGCCGTGCTGATCTTCCAGGATCTGGCCGTCGTCCCGCTGCTGACCCTGCTGCCCCTGCTGGCCGGCGGCGACACCAGCATTCCCTGGGCGCTCGCCCTGGCCGGGGTCAAGGCCGTCGCGGCGATCGGCGCCATCATGCTGCTGGGCCGCTTCGTGGTGCGCCCGGTCTATCACTTCGTGGCCTCGGCCAAGAGCCCGGAGGTCTTCACGGCGACCAACCTTCTGGTCGTCCTGGCGGTCGCCTGGCTGACGGCGGCGGCCGGCATGTCGATGGCGCTGGGCGCCTTCCTGGCCGGCATGCTGATGGCCGACACCGCCTACCGCCATCAGGTGGAGGCCGACATCGAGCCGTTCCGCGGCCTGCTGCTCGGCCTGTTCTTCATGACCGTGGGCATGACGCTGGACCTGCCGGCCATGCTCCAGCGCGCCGACGACATCCTGATGGTGACCGCGGCGCTTCTGGTCGGCAAGAGCATCCTGCTGTTCCTGCTCTGCCGCCTGTCGGGGCTCGGGCTGGCGACCTCGCTGCGCATCGGGCTGCTGCTGTCGCAAGGCGGCGAGTTCGCCTTCGTGCTGATCGGCAAGGCGACGCGGCTGGCGGTGCTGGAGGGCGAGACCGGGCTGCTGCTGTCCTCCTGCGTGGCGCTCAGCATGGCGGTCACGCCGCTGGTCGGCGCCATCGCCCAGCGGCTGGCCCAGAAGGTCGAGGCCCGCTACGGCGCCGAGGCCTTCGGGGTGGAGACCAGCGACATCACCGGCCATGTGCTGATCGCCGGCTACGGCCGGGTCGGGCGCGCCGTGGCGCGGCTGCTGCGCACCCACGACATTCCCTACGTCGCGCTCGACCTCGACCCGCAGCGGGTGGCGGCGGCGCGGGCCGAGGGGCTGCCGGTCTATTACGGCGACTCCAGCCAGATCGGTGTGCTGCGCGCCGCCGGGATCGAGCGGGCGCGGGCCGCCGTCATCACCGTCAACCGCCCCGACATGGCCGAGCGCGCCGTGGAAGCGATCCGCCGGGCCGCCCCGCGCCTGGCCATCGCCGCCCGCGCCCACGATCTCGACCGCGGCGCGCGGCTGAAGAGGGCCGGAGCCAGCGCCGTGGTGCCGGAAACGCTGGAGGCCAGCCTGCAACTCGCCAGCCTCGTGCTGCGCACCGCCGGGCTGGACGCCGAGACCATCGACCGGAGCCTGAAGAGCGTCCGCGACCGCGGCTACGACGCGCTCAGCGAGCCGGCCGGGCAGAACGATTGAGTGATCGCCTCAGCGTTCGACCCGCCACAGGTCGAAGACGCTGCCGCGATAGACCTCCTGCGCGCCCGGCGGCAGCGTCAGCCCGGCCGCGTGGAAGGCGTTGGACAACATCACCAGCACGTAATCGTATTTGTCCCGCCAGCCGATGTAGTGCGGGCACGGTTCCACATGGTCGCGCAGCGTCGCCTCCCCGGGGCGGGAAAGCAGGCGCACGTCCACCGGCACCCCCTCGTAGATCGCCATGCAACGGTCGCGATAGGGCTGGGTCACCGTCAGCGGCTGCTTGCCGGGGTGGCTGAACAGGGTCGGGACGAAGGCGCGCCGCTCCACGGTGATCAACGACGGCAGATGGATCAGGCTGGGCAGCATGACCAGCGCGTGCCGCCAGGGCGGCTGGGTGAGCAGGAACTCCCGCGTGTTGCAGCAGCCGGCCTCCTGCCCCGCCCAGGCGATCAGGACGGAGCGTCCGGGCTCGATCCGCTCCATGGCGCGGCGCAGGTCGGCCACATCGTCCTCGTAGGCCAGCCAGTTGAGCGTCAGCACGCCGGTCCGCACCGTCAACAGGGCGAGCAGCCCGGCGGCGAAGACCGCGGCGGCTCGGGCCGAGGGAAAGCGGATATCGGTGCCGGCGACCAGCAGGAAGGCCGCGAGGATCCAGAAGCGGATCGACACGAAATAGGTGCCGAAGAAGGGGTCCGGCACGACGAAGAAGGCCAGAGCGAACAGCCCCGCCGCCAGCAGCATCGCCGGCGACGCGCGCAGCCAGCCGGCCAGACGCGCCGCCGCCATGCCGCCCAGGATCAGCAGCAGGGTCGCCGCGTCGAGCAGCGTGTTGTAGTTCAGCACCGGGGCCAGCATGTCGTGCAGCCGGTACCCCCACTGCTTCAACTCGGTCAGCTTCTTCAGCCGCCAGTAGATTTCCTTCAGGAGCAGGACCGGCGTGCTGTCGCGGGCGCCCACCGCCGCCGCGTCGGACTGCAGGAGGTGCGTCCCCACCGTGCCGGCGAACAGCGCCACGGGTAGGGCCAGCAGCGCGGCGAAGCGCAGGGCGTCGCGCCCGAGGTTGGCGAGCGTCGGCGGCTTGCGCCCCTGCCCCACATATTTCACGGCCTCCACCGCGAACAGGCAGAGCAGGAAGGAGCCGAGCACGATGGCGTGGGCGAAGTAGAGGAACAGGGCGCAGCCCATCCCCACCGGCACCTGCCAGCGCCGCCCCGCCAGCGCGATCCACAGCGACAGCCCGACCAGCAGGAAGCCGAGGCCGAGCGAGAAGCTCATGAAGCCGCCGATCAGCGTGGCGTTGTAGATGAACAGCGCGCCGCACAGCGGCCACAGGCTCCACCGGCCGAACAGCGTGCGGTTCAGCAGCATCGCCCCGAACAGGGTCAGCAGCCCGGACAGCGCCATGTAGACTCGCCCGGCGACGTACAGCGGCAGAACGCTGGCCAGCGGCAGCATCACCGCCTCCATCAGCAGGTTCGGGACCGGCGTCAAGGAGGCGGTGTAATGGTCGCCCAGAAAGGGGTCGGTCCGGTAATGCAGCAGCACGTCCACCCGCGCCAGATGGTTCGGGTAGTCGAGCAGCGGCGGCATCTCCACCAGGATGAGCGGCAGCAGAAGCAGCGCCAGGATCACCGGCAGCACGAGCAGCAGCGGCGGCGACCAGGCTCCGGCCCCGGCGTCCGTCCGCAGGGCGGCGGGGCCGGTGGCCTGCGACAGTCCTGAATGGTCCACCGGAGCCTCCTGCATTTGGTGCAATGCGGAAGGCTCAACACATCCGCCGTCCGCATCGCCAGAAGGCAATGGCGTTACGAGTCGGCATCGGACTTAGTCCAAGGCCCGGACGGGGCAGGCTCAATGGGTCGCAAGGCCCCCGTTCGCATGAGGACGGGCACCCTCCCCGCCCCTTTTCGCGGGTGGGTCGGGACCCTCCTCATGCCGTCAGGGCTGCGGAAAGACGCGGGCGCGGTCGATGTGGACGGCGCACTGATCGCCGAGGCGCAGGCCCAGAGCGGTCAGCCGCTCGCGGTCCATCTCGGCCTCCAGCGGCAGGCCGGCGAGGTCGATCTCGATCCGCGCGTCCGGCCCCACCACATGGATGCCCGACACCCGACCCGGCCCGGCGGCGCTGGGGCTGAGGCCCAGGTCGTGCGGGCGCACATAGGCGATGGCCGGGCCGCGGACCGTGCCGTCGGCGGGGATGGACAGCGCCCCATTGGCCGTCCGCGCCACCCCGTCCGCCACCACGCAGTCGAAGCGGTTCACCTGTCCGAGGAATTCATAAACGAAGGCCGAGGCCGGACGGTCGTAGACGTCCGCCGGGCTGCCCACCTGCTCGATCCGGCCCTGGCTCATGACCACCACGCGGTCGGCCAGCTCCAGTGCCTCCTCCTGGTCGTGGGTGACGAAGACGGAGGTGATGTGGATGTCCTCGTGCAGTTTGCGCAGCCAGCGCCGCAGCTCCTTGCGCACCTTGGCGTCGAGCGCGCCGAACGGCTCGTCGAGCAGCAGCACCTTCGGCTCGATGGCGAGCGCGCGGGCCAGCGCCACGCGCTGCCGCTGCCCCCCGGAAAGCTGCGCCGGGTAGCGGTCGGCGAAATGGGCGAGCTGGACCAGTTCCAGCAGCTCCATGACGCGCCGCTTGATCTCGGTGGAGGTCGGGCGCTGGCCGCGTGGCCGCACCTTCATCCCGAAGGCCACGTTCTCGAAGACGGTCATGTGGCGGAACAGCGCGTAGTGCTGGAAGACGAAGCCGACCTGCCGCTCGCGCGGGGTCAGGCTCAGCGCCTCCTCCCCGTTGAGCAGGAGGCTGCCGGAATCGGCGAACTCCAGCCCCGCCATGATGCGCAGAAGGGTCGTCTTGCCCGACCCCGACGGGCCGAGCAGGGCCAGAAGCTCGCCCGAGCGGACTTCGAGGTCCACCGCGTCGAGCGCGCGGAAACTGCCGAATTGCTTGGTGATGCCGGAAACCTGGATCGCCATGACGTGCGTCGCCTCAATGCCGGGTGGCCGCCAGCTCAGCCCCGAAGCGCCATTCCAGCACCGTCTTCACGACCAGCGTGACGAGGGCGAGCATGGCCAGCACCGAGGCCACCGCGAAGGCAGCGACCAAGTTGTATTCGTTGTAAAGGATCTCGACATGCAGGGGCATCGTGTTGGTCTCGCCCCGGATGTGGCCGGACACCACCGACACCGCGCCGAACTCGCCCATCGCGCGGGCGTTGCACAGCAGGACGCCGTACAGCAGGCCCCATTTGATGTTGGGCAGGGTGACGCGCCAGAAGGTCTGCCAGCCGGACGCGCCCAGCACCAGCGCCGCCTCCTCCTCCTCGTTGCCCTGCTCCTGCATCAGCGGGATCAGCTCGCGGGCGACGAAGGGGAAGGTGACGAAGACGGTGGCGAGCACCAGCCCCGGCACCGCGAAGATGATCTGGATGCCCTGCGACTTCAGGAACGGCCCCATCAGCCCGTGCAACCCGAACAGCAGCACGTAGATCAAGCCGGAGATCACCGGCGACACCGAGAACGGCAGGTCGATCAGCGTGATCAGCACGTCCTTGCCGCGGAAGTCGAACTTGGCGATGCACCAGGACGCCGCCACGCCGAAGAGGAGGTTCATCGGCACGGCGATGGCCGCGACGATCAGCGTCAGCTTGATCGCCGCCACCGCGTCCGGCTCCATCAGGGCCGCCCAGTAGGCGTCGGTGCCGCGGCGCAGCGCCTCGACGAAGACCGACACCAGCGGCAGGACCAGGAACAGCAGCAGGAAGCCCAGCGCCGTGGCGATCAGAAGCCCCTTCACCCAGCGGCTGTCGGCCAGCGCCGGCGTGAAGCCGACGGCCTTCTTAACGAGCATGGCGCGACCTCATCCAGGCTTGCAGCAGGTTCAGGGCCAGCAGCAGAATGAAGGATGCCATCAGCATCAGAACGCCGACCGCGGCGGCGCCGGCATAGTCGTACTGCTCCAGCTTGATGACGATCAGCAGCGGAAGGATCTCCGACAGGCCGGGGATGTTGCCGGCGATGAAGATCACCGAGCCGTACTCCCCCACCCCGCGGGCGAAGGCCAGGGCGAAGCCGGTCAGCAGCGCCGGCAGCAGCGCCGGGAACACCACCCGGCGGAAGGCCTGCCAGCGCGTGGCGCCCAGCGCCGCGGCGGCCTCCTCCTCCTCCGGCGGCAGGTCCTGAAGGATCGGCTGCACGGTGCGCACCACGAAGGGCAGGCCGATGAATGTCAGGGCGATGGCGATGCCCAGCGGCGTGAAGGCCACCCGCAGCCCGAACCACTCCATCAGCAGGGAGCCGATCCAGCCGTTGGGCGCGTAGAGCGCGCTGAGCGCGATGCCGGCCACCGCGGTGGGCAGGGCGAAGGGCAAGTCCACCAGCGCATCGACGATCCGGTCGCCGGGAAAGCGATAGCGCACCAGCACCCAGGCGACGATGAAGCCGAAGACGGCGTTGATCGCGGCGGCGGCCAGCGACAGCCCGAAGCTGACCTTGAAGGCGGCCAGGACGCGCGGCGTCAGCACCGCGTCCCAGAAGCCGGACCAGCCCAGCCCCGCCGCCTTCAGCGCCAGCGCGGCCAGCGGCAGCAGGACGATCAGGGACAGATAGGTCAGCGTGAATCCCAGGGTCAGCCCGAATCCGGGAAGGACGCTGGGCTTCCGAAGAACGCTCAACACCGTGCCCCCCGAATTGGGAAGCACGGCGTCGCTCGTGGTTGCCGCGACCACGGGTCAGCGGCCCTTCTGATAGATCTGGTCGAAGACGCCGCCATCCGCGAAGTGCTTCTCCTGCGCCGTGCGCCAGCCCCCGAAGGAACCGTCGATGGTCACAAGCTTAACATTCGGGAAGCGATCCGCATACCGTGCAGCGACCTCCGGCAGGCGCGGGCGGTAGAAGTTCTTCGCGGCGATCTCCTGCGCCTCGGGGCTGTAGAGGAAGTTCAGGTAGGCTTCCGCCGCCTTGCGCGTTCCCTTGCGGTCCACCACCGAGTCGACGACCGTGACCGGCGGCTCCGCCAGGATCGACAGGGAGGGCACGACGATGTCGAATTTGTCGGCGCCGAACTCCTGGAGCGACAGGAAGGCCTCGTTCTCCCAGGCCAGCAGCACGTCGCCGAGCTGCCGCTGGGTGAAGGTGACGGTGGAGCCACGGGCGCCGCTGTCCAGCACCGGCACGTTCTTGAACAGGTCGGCGACGAACTGCTTGGCCTTGGCCTCGTCGTTGCCGTTCTTCTCCAGCGAATAGGCCCAGGCCGCCAGATAGTTCCAGCGCGCCCCGCCCGAGGTCTTCGGGTTCGGGGTGATGACCTGGACGCCCGGCTTCAGCAGGTCGTCCCAGTCCTTGATCTGCTTCGGGTTGCCCTTGCGGACCAGGAAAACGATCGTCGAGGTGTAGGGGGAGCTGTTGTTGGGCAGGCGCGTCTGCCACGTCTTCGGCAGGGCGCCGGAGTCGGCGATGGCGTCGATGTCGTAGGCCAGCGCCAGCGTCACCACGTCGGCGTCCAGCCCGTCGATGACCGAGCGCGCCTGCTTGCCCGACCCGCCGTGCGACTGCTTGACGGTGACCGTCTGGCCGTTTTCCACCTGCCATTTCTTGGCGAACGCCTTGTTGAACTCCACATAGAATTCACGGGTGGGGTCGTAGGAGACGTTCAGCAGCGTGGTCTGCGCCTTGGCGGGCGCGATGGTCAGCATGGCGAGGGCAACACCCGCGGCCATTGCGGACAGGCGGCCTGCGGAGAGCCGGCCAACGGAAAACCGGTTCGCGCGGAGCGCGGAGAGCCGATCACGAAACGACATGGCACACTCCCTCGGTATGGTTCATTGGGGGGCGGCACCGACCCGAAGACCATGCGCCGCACCGCTGTTCACAAACCCGGCGTTCGCGCCGTATCCACACTCTTTATAATGTATATGAAATATCCATTTGCCTCCTAGAGTTTGCATGATTCCTCGGATGCCGCAAGGCTGTTTTTTGTCATTTCCCACGCCAATCCGCGTTAATTTCACATCTTACTGTAAAATCATTCCCTCACGGATCGGGCTGGAAGCGATGCGTCGGATCGCTATCATGCGCGCCCTTCCCGCCTCCTGTCCCGAACGGCCATGTCCGCAACAGTCCAGCCCCTCTCCCCCGCATTGCTGACCGCTCTTCTGGAGGCCGAACGCGCGCTCGGCCGGCTGGCGGAGGTGGCGCAGGACCCGGTGCGCCGCCGCCGGCTGTGGGCCGACGCGGCGCGGCGCGAGTCCTGCGCGGCGGCGCGGCTCGACGGGGTTGCGGTGGACCCGGCGGAATTCCTGGTGGCGACCATCGGCACCGACCTCGTCCCCACCGCCGGACGGGGGGCGGCGCAATCGGTCCGCGCGCTGTGGCAGGGCGCCCGGTTCACGCAAGGGCTCATCGCCGCTCCGGCCCGCCGCGCGGGAAACACGCGGGCGCCGGTCCTGTCCAGCGGAGCCGCCGCCGACGCCTGGCGCGCGGTGGCGGCGTTGGAAGCCGGGGAGGAGACCCGCTTCGCCTTCCCGTCGGACGAGGAGGACAGAGACGACGCGCCCATCCTGGACGACGCGCCCCCGCCCTGGACCTTGGGGTGGTCGGAAGCGCTGTGGCGCTGCCTTCAGGCGGAGGTGTCGGGCCGCGATCCCGGACGGCTGGCCTTCTCGGCCGACCGCGAGGCGGAGGCCGCCACGCTGCTCAAGCGGCTGGATCAGGCCGGGGATTCGCCGGCCCTGCTCGGCGGCGTGGGCATGCTGGCCGAACTGCTGCGCCCGGCGCCCGATCTGCGGATACCCGGCTGGGCGGTGCCCTCGGCCCGGCTGATGGCGGCGCTGGCGGTGGCCCGCTGCTGCCGGGTGCCGGCCGTCTGGCTGCCGATGTCCGTCTCGCTGCACGCCGACCGCACGACCGCCGGCCTCGCCGCCCGCGGGCGGGAGGAGGGATGGCGGCTGTGGCTCGCCGACACGGTGGCGGAAACGGCGCGGCGGGAGCGCGAGCGCGCCCTGTCGCTGGACCGCATCGCGGAGGGCTGGCACCAGCGGGTTGGGGCCAAGCGCCGCAACTCCCGCACCCCGGACCTGCTGGAGCTTTTGTTCGAGGAGCCCGCCCTGACCGTGCGGCGGGTGCAGAAGCGGCTGGGCAGCACCTTCCGCGGCGCCCAGCTTCTGGTGGACGAGCTTCTGGAGGCGGGAATCCTGCGCGAGGCGACGAACCGCGCGTTGGACCGCGTGTTCATCGCCGTGGATCTGGTGCCTTAAGCCGGCAGGCCCGGATCAGAAGTCACCGATCAGATGTCGAAATTGACGGGCAGGCCGCCGGTCGCCTGACGGTGGCGCAGGGCGTCGGACAGGGTCTGGTTGTCGAGCACCTGCGCGGTGGCGTCGCGCACCTGGACCATCAGCCAGCGCACCGAACAGGTCGGCGGGTCGATGCAGTCCTCGCAGGGACGGAAGGAATTCTTGCTGGCGCAGGGGATCGGCGCCAGATGCCCGTCGATCAGCCGGATCACCTCGCCGAAGGAAATCTCCTCCGCCGGGCGCGCCAGACGGTAGCCGCCGCTCTTGCCGCGCTTGGCGAACAGCAGGCCGTGCTTGCGCAGTTCCACCAGGATGGCTTCCAGGAACTTGCGCGGAATGTTCTCCCGTTCGGCGATTTCGGCGATCAGGACGAGTTCGTCGTCCGTCCGCTCGGCCAGCATGATCAGCGCACGCAGGGCGTATTTGGCTTTTTGCGACAGCATTCGGTCCGGCACCGCCCCCCGCGGCGGAATGGGATAAAGATAAAGTGCACTCCATATAGCCGTGTTGCCCAGGAATTGGTACCGGTTCTTGCCCTGGAAAACGGTGGCGCGTAAGGTCGAACACGAATCGATCCCTGACCATTGATCATTGACCGGCGAAGGACGCGGCATGCAGACCATCATCGTTCCCGTCACTCCGTTCCAGCAGAACTGCACGGTGCTCTGGTGTCCGGAGACGATGAGGGGCGCCGCCGTCGACCCCGGCGGCGATCTTCCGCGCATCCTGCGCGCCGCCCAGTCGAAGGGCGTGACGCTGGAGAAGATCCTGGTCACCCACGGCCACATCGACCACGCCGGCGCCGTCGCCGACCTTGCCGACGAGTTGAAACTGCCCGTCGAGGGGCCGCACCGCGAGGACCAGTTCTGGATCGACGGCATGCCGATGCAGAGCCAGATGTTCGGCTTTCCGCCGGTCCGATCCTTCACGCCGGACCGCTGGCTGGAGGAAGGCGACACGGTCACGGTCGGCAACCTGACGCTGGACGTCCACCACTGTCCGGGCCACACGCCGGGCCATGTGGTCTTCGTGCACAAGCCCAGCCGGATCGCCATCGTCGGCGACGTGCTGTTCCAGGGCTCCATCGGCCGAACCGACTTCCCCAAGGGCAACCACGGCGACCTGATCGAGTCCATCCGCAGCAAGCTGTTCCCGCTGGGCGACGACGTGACCTTCATCCCCGGCCACGGCCCGACCTCGACCATCGGGGAGGAGCGCCTCTACAACCCCTTCCTCAACGACTGAGCGCCGCCGCCCTGCGCAACGGTGCCGCCCGGCCCGGCACCGCTTTACCCGGCCCGCGCGCGCACCGCAGACAGCAGGCTGCACAGGCCGCGGTCGTGGATGCCGATGGCCTCCAGATGGGCAACCGTGTTGGCGAGATAGTCCAGGTTCGGGCCGCGCTCGCCGCGGCAGCAGGCGATGCGCTCGGCCATCGCGGTCTCGTCCATGCAGCCGCAATATTGCCGGTGACGGCGGTCCACGACGAAGGTGCAGGCGGTGACTGGCGCCCCGCCGTCGCGCGGGCGCACCGGCAGCAGCTTTGGCCGGTAGACGCGGTTCAGCATCTCCCGGTCCCACAGACAGTCCAGCGTCTCCGGCACCCGCTCCGCCGCCACGCGGAACACGATGCCCCGGCAGGAGCCGCCGCGGTCCAGCCCGAGCACCAGCCCCGGCCGCTCCGGCGTGCCGCGGTAGCGGTGGGAGGACACGCAGAAGCGGCGGTGATAGCCGCCCAGCACCGCCGGATGGCGTTCCAGGAAGGGAAATTCCGGGTTCCACATCAGCGAGCCGTAGGCGAAGACCCAGAGGTCGGCGCCGGGCGTCACGACGATGTCGGCGGACCAGGAAGAGGCGGATGGTGCCGGACGCTGCGTCGGTGCGGTGACCGGAAGCTCGGCAACAGGCGATTGCGTATCGAGCAGCATGACCCTTAAGTAATGCAGCGTGCGCCGACTGGCGGCGACACGGTGAATGCTAGCACGGCCCCTGGCCGCCCGCTATAAGGTGGGTGCCACAAAACGGAAATGCCACAGATGCGCGTTCGGAAGATCTTGGGCTTCGCCGTTCTCGCCCTGGCCCTGCTGGCCGGTGCCTATTCGGTGTGGTGGTGGCAGGCCGCGGCGGCGGTGGAGCGCGGCGTGTTCGCCTGGATGGACGAGCAGCGGGCGGCGGGCGCCGTGGTGGCCCATGGCGGGCTGAGCGTCGGCGGCTATCCCTTCACCATCCGCGCCGCGCTGGAGGCGCCGCACCTCGCCACCCGCGATGTGGAATGGCGGGGCGCCCGGCTGGTGGCGGAGGCGCCGCCCTGGAACCACACGCGCATCGCCCTGTCGCTGCCCGGCGAGCAGCGGGTGACGGTGGTGCAGGCGAACCAGACGCCCTTCACACTGGTCGCCCGCGACGGCGGCCGGGGGCATGTCGGCCTCACCCTGACCGGCCAGCCGGTGGAGGCGCAATTGGCCTTCACCAACCTCGTGGCGCAGCCCGAGGCCCTGCCCGTTCCCATCGCCGCCCTGGACCTGACCGCCACCCAGCCGTCCGAGCCGCCGGCCAGCCACACCGACACCGGCCTGTCGGTCACGCTGGACGCGCGCGGCGCCACCCTGCCCGACGGCGCGCCGGATTCGCTGGGCCGCGAGGTGCAGCGGCTCCTGCTGACCGCGCGCATCCTCGGCCAGCCGCCGAAGCCGGAGCCGGTCAGCCTGTCGGCCTGGAGCCGCGATGGCGGCACGCTCCAGCTCGATGGGCTGAATGTGGATTGGGGACCGCTGAAGCTGGCGATGAACGGCACGCTGGCGCTGGATGCCGCCTTGCAGCCGCAGGCCGCGCTGACCGCGGAAGTGCGCGGGTATCAGGCGGTGCTGGACGCGCTCCAGGGCATGTTCCGGCCCAAGGAGCTGGCGATGGCCCGCACCATGCTGGGCCTGCTGGCCCGCCCCACCGGGCCGAACGGCGAGCCGGTGCTGACCGCCCCGGTCACCGTGCAGAACCGCGGGCTGTTCCTGGGGCCGCTGAAGGTCGCGGCGCTGCCGGCGGTGGTCTGGTAGGGCGACGCATTGCCCCCACCCTTCCCACGCTGCGCGTGGGCCCCTTCCCTCCCCCGCTGACGCGGGAGAGGGACCAAATCCCCTCCCCTGCAAAGCGGGGGAGGGTTAGGGAGGGGGCAATACGTCGCTACACCACCCCCTCACGCCGCCCGCAGCATCCCCTGCATGTCCTCGTAGGACGGCAGATGGTCCAGCTTGCCGACCGCGGACACCGCCATCGGGCCGGCGAAGACGCGGTTGGCCGCAGCCGCCACATCCTCCGGCGTCACGGCGTCGATGCGCTCGAAGATCTGCTCGATGGTCCGCACCTCGCCGGTGCGCAGCAGGGTGCGGGCGAAGCGGTCGGCGCGGCGCATGGTCGATTCCAGCGACTTGCCGACCGAGAAGCGCATCTGCTCCTTCGACCGCTCCAGTTCCACCGCCGTCACGCCGTCGCGGGCCTTGCGCAGTTCCTCGAAGAAGACCGGCACCAGTTCCGCCACCTCCTCCGGTCCGGTGCCGGCGTAGAAGCTCAGCGCGCCGCCGTCGGCATACTGGATGGGCGCCGCGTAGACCGAATAGACCAGCCCGCGCTTCTCGCGGATTTCCTGGAACAGGCGCGAAGTCATGCCGCCGCCCAGGATGTTGGCGAGATGGCGCAGCGCGTAGCTCGCCGAATCCTCGGTGCCGACACCGGGGAAGGCCGCCATGAAATGCACCTGCTCGGCGTCGCGCTTCAGCAGCGCCGCCCCGCCCTTGTTGACGACCGTCTCCTGGAAGGGGTCGTCCTTGGCGGTCAGATGACCGAACAACGACTCCGCCCGGCGCACCACCGTGCCGTGATCGACGTTGCCGGACACCACATAGACCATGCGGCGCGGGTCGTAGTGGGACACGTAATCGAACAGATGGTCCCGCCCGAAGCCCGCGACGTTCTCCTTCGGGCCGAGGATCGGGCGGCCCAGCGCCTGCCCGTCGAAGGCGGTGCGGCGAAGCGCCTCGTAGACCACGTCCTCCGGCTCGTCGGCGTAGCGGCCGATCTCCTGGATGACCACGCCGCGCTCCTTCTCCACCTCCTCCTCCGGAAAGACGGAGTTCAGGACGATGTCGCCGATGATCTCGCAGGAGACGTCGACGTGCTTGGCCGCCATCTGCGTGTAATAGGCGGTGACGTCGTAGTCCGTGTAGGCGTTGAACTCGCCGCCGCGGTTCTCGATCTCCAGCGCGATGCCCAGCGCGTCGCGGCTCTCCGTTCCCTTGAAGATCATGTGCTCCAGGAAATGGGCGATGCCGTTCACCGCCGGCCGTTCGTTGCGCGCCCCAACGCCGACCCAGACGCCGCTGGTCACCGTGCCGAGATGCGGCAGGTGGTCCGTCAGCACGCGGAATCCGTTGGCGAGGGTGGTCAGTTGGATCGTCACACAGGGTCTCCTGGTAGGGCACGGGATCGCCCGGAACATCGGGGGCGTAGCATTGACGTGGGGCGCCGTCCGCGCAGGAACAACGCTCCACGTTCTGGGGTCAAGGTCGGGGTGAGGCGCGCCGTCAACCGCGCAGCGGTGCCAGGGCGGCGCTGAGGGCGCGGCGGTTGCGGTGCGCGCGCATCAGCAGCGGCGCCGGAACGTTGCCCGGCACCTGCAGGCGGCCGCCCGGCAGCAGCCGAACGCCGTGCCGTTCCAGTTCGTTCAACAGCTCCGCCATAGACCGACGCATGGCTTCCTCCAGCGAGCAGAGTTTCACTGCTCGCATCATGGCGGAGGCATTCAATAGGATCGATAGGGTTCATCCTATCTCAATGATAGGATGAACCTATTCATCCCGCCGCTCAATGCCGGCTTTTCAGGGAGGCCAGACGGTCCGACAGGGTGCTGGGCGCCGGCTTCGCCCCCGTGGCGGCGTCGAGCGCCGCCTTGATGTTGGGGTCGTCCTCCTCCGGCTTGGACGGCTTCAGCAGGCGGGCCTTGGCGCTGGACGCCTCCGCCTGGGCAAGGTCGCGGGCCGCCGCGTCCTGCATCGCCTTCAACGCCGTGCCGAGACTGGAGGTGGCGCCGCTCAGCCCCGCCGCCTGCCGGGCCGCCTCCGCCCGCTGCTCGGCCATCTCGCGCTGCTGGGCGGCGCGGCCCATGTCCCGCTCGGCCCGCTGCAACGCGCTGCGCGCGGCCTTCAGCTTGCCGCCGGCCTCGGCGTAGGTCGTCTCCAGCATGGTCAGGAACTCGCGCGCGTCCACCGCGTCCTGCTCCTCCCGGTCGATGTCCGGAGCCATCTGCTCCAGCATCCCCACCAGCGTTTCCAGGCTCTTTTCAAGCTGGGCCTTGCGGCCGGCGTCGGCTTCCGACTCCATCTGGCGCTGCAGATGCTCGGCGGCGGCCATGCGCTGGCGGGAGAGTTGCAGGATGGCGTCGGCCTCCTTCTGCTCCTTCTCATAGGCGGCGCGGGCCTGCGCGACCTGAAGGCCGAGGCTGTCGAGATGCTCCTCCATCGTGCGCAGTTCGGCCTCCGTCGCGGCCTTCGGGTCCCAGCGCACCAGGGCCTCCACCGCCGACTGGACGGCCTGATCGGTCTTCACCCCGACGAGGTTGCGGATGAACGAGATCATGCTTGCGGTTCCTCTCTGTGTGGGCGGGTCTTCACCCGGCCATGGCTCCGGCGTTCAGCAGCGCGACGGCGATCTGGAGTCCGGCCAGCGCCGTGCCCGCCGCGACGTTGCCGGACTCGATCATCGTGCGCAGGTCGCGGAACAGCCAGATGGCGATCAGGAAGGTAATCAATTGCAGCACCAGCGCAACGGCCCCCCAGATCAGGATGTCCACCAGGACGAGGCTGGTCGCCAGCGTCGCCGCCAGCGGGATCGCCAGCGCCACCATCGTGCCGCCCAGCACCACGCCGGCGGCCTGGTTGCCGCTGGCCAGCAGCTCGCGCTCGTGCAGCGGCGTGACCGCGACGTAGACGGCCACCCCGATCAGGAACAGGGCCAGGGTCGCTCCGAAATGCAGAAGCAGCAGCGGCAGGCCGGATTCGAGTCCCTGCAGGATTTGCGCGACGCTGGTGTCCATGGTGTCTTCCGTAGGGGCTGGCGGGATCAGGTGGAAACTCAGGAGAGGGAGAGCGAAGCGGGGTTGACGTCGATGCCGGCGCGGACCTCCACCCACGCCTCGCCGCCGTCCTCCACCGCAGCGACCAGCACATATTCGGTGCGGGGCGCGGGGTCGGCGGCGCCGGTGGGGGCGGCGTAGAGCATGGCGGTCACGCGGCGGGTGCGGCTGCCGCGGTGGTCGGTCAGGGTCTCGTCGAAGGTGACGGGGGCAATGCGCGACGCGCCGGGCGACCATTGCCGCCCGTACAGCGTGCCGTCCTTGGTCTGGAACTGCGGGTAACCGATCATCCCATCGCCGGGGTCCAGCCAGAAGCCCCATTCGTCGTTGTCGGTGGGGTGCACCTCGTCCAGGACGCTGAACCAGCGGCATTCGTCCGGCGCTCCCCCCGCTCCAAGATGAAGCTGGTAGAAGCCGTTCCCGCCCGGAAGATAGAGCCGGTGCAGCGTCACGCCGCCGCCCGTCAGCGTGCCGACGGCCGCCACGCTGACCATCGAGCCGGCGCCCTCCGGCGCGGTGGCCTTGATCGCGCCGCCGCCCAGCAGGAAGGGCGTGGGATCAGGCGTCAGCGTCATGCCGACGCGGAACAGCGAGGGTTCGTAGGACGCGCCGGTGGCCTTGGCCTTCACGATGCCGGCGGCGGTGCTGGCGGCGGCGCCCCAGGGCGAACGGGTCATGGCGGAACCTCCGGATCGGGCGCCCGGCGAGCGGCGGCGCAGGAGGGTCACCGCCGCCACCATCCCGCCGACGAGGACAATCAGAAGAAGCAGGGTGCCCAAACCGCTCCCGCCGCCGCCGGAGGACTCCGCCGGGGCGGACGACGTCTGTGGCGCGGCCTGCGCGACATCGCGCGGGATGTCCGGCGGCAGATAGTTGGGATCGCGCGGCCGGTCCTCCTGCGCGCGCAGGCGGGTGTCGAGATCGTCCAGGCGCTGGCGCAAATCGGGGTCGCCCTGCGCGCGCCGTTCCGCCTCCGCGCGCCACTCCGCGTAGCCGGGGTCGCCCTGGTGGTTGTGGAACCAGTCGGCGTAGCCGGGGCGTGAGAGGTTGTCGAGCAGGAACCACAGGAACAGACCGTTCCACAGGCCGAAGCTGGAACGACTGCCAGAGGCCCAGCCCGGCGCACGCCAGCCGCCGTACCAGCCGCCCGGACCATAGCCCCCAGTGCGCCGCTGCCCA
>NZ_QLKQ01000108.1 GCF_003349955.1 Azospirillum brasilense | reverse complement strand
TCGACCTCGTTCTGGCCGGCGACAACGCCATCGTCGTCGGCATGGCCGCCGCCGCCGTCCCGGCCGAGCAGCGGCGCCGGGTCATCCTGTGGGGCATCAGCGCCGCCATCGTGCTGCGCATCCTCTTCGCGCTGATGACCACGCAGCTTCTCGCCATCATCGGGCTGACGCTGGCCGGCGGCGTGCTGCTGCTCTGGGTCTGCTGGAAGATGTTCCGCGAGCTGCGCTCCCAGGGCGCCGACGAGATCACGCCGGAGGAGGCGCTGGACGCCCCCGACGTCCTGCCCGGAACGGCCTCCTTCAGCAGCAATGCGGCGGTGGCCGCCGTCGGCAGCGTCTCCGTGGGCGCCGCCGTCTGGCAGATCGTGGTGGCCGACGTGTCGATGTCGCTTGACAATGTGCTGGCGGTGGCCGGTGCTGCCAAGGAGCATCCGACCGTGCTCGTGCTCGGCCTCCTGCTCTCGGTGGCGTTGATGGGTGCCGCCGCGAACGTAATTGCACGTGTTCTGCACAAACATCGCTGGATTGGTTGGATCGGTCTTGCGATCATCACTTATGTTGCGCTCGACATGGTCTGGCGGGGCTCGAACGAGGTTCTGGCCCACACGGCCTGGCTCGGCTGACGGGAAGACAGGGATAAGGCCTGCCGCGGACGGCGTGCGGCGGCGCCAGCGAGAAGCAAGACCGCCGTTGGGGAAGAGATGACATGTCCAAACCGTTAGAAATTGCCCAGGATAAGGCGGTGCGCCCAAGCCGGCTGGGGGGCGTTCAGGGGCGCCTGTTCACCGGGGTCGGCGCCGTGATGTGCTGCACGCTCGTCGCCATCGGGGTGGCGCTGACCGGATACGCCGGCTTCGGCCGGACGCTGCAGGTCATAACCGCGGAGGCCGTGCCGTCCGCGCTCGGCGCCCTGCGGGCGGCCCAGCACGCGGGCCGCATCGACGCGCTGGCTCCGGCCTTCCGCTCCGTCGCCAGCAAGGAGGAGAAGGCGGATCTCGCGGCGCGCATCGCCATGGAGCGGCACGACTTCGAACGCGAGCTGCGCGATCTGGCCGATCTGGAGCAGAACAGCGCCAACGCCGCGTCCCACGCCGGCGGTCAGTCGGAAACCGCCGCCGCCAGCAGCGCCGCCCAGGCCCTGCTCGCCAACGTCGCGCTGCTCGACCAGGCGGCGGACAAGCGGATCGGGCTGAGCGACCACCGTTCCGAACTGCTGGAGCAGGTGGTCGTCGCCACGCGGCGCCTGTCGCAGCTCGTGGCGCCCTGGAAATCGATCCACAGCAGCGGCGTGGACATGCAGCGCGCCGCCTTCCGGGATGACACCCGCCCGGCGGAGGAACGGCTGCAGGCCGGCGAAGAGTATCTTCAGACCGAGGAACAGCTCACCCTCGTCCGCAGCATCGACGACGGCGCCACCACCGTCCGCGGCCTGCTGACCGAAGCCGCCGCCAGCTTCGACACGAACCGGCTGTCGATCATCGAGGCGCAGACCCGCATCCTCGTCACCACCATGACCGCCAGCTCGAACCAATTGCCCGAGGCCTCGCGCCAAGCGATGGCCGAACCGCTGAAGGCGATCGAAACCCTCTCGATCGAGCCGGACGGGCTGATTCCCACCCGTCTGGCCGAGCTGGAGATCCTGAAGGCGCAGCGGGACCTGCTGACCAACAACCTGGGCCTGTCCGAAACGTTGACCATGGCTGTGGTGAACCTCGTGCACACGCAGGAGGGCGCCATCACCGACGCCGCCGAGGAGAGCGAGAAGGCGCTGTCCAACGGCACGATCCTGCAGATCGGGGTCGGCGTGGTCAGCCTGCTGCTGTCGGCGCTGGTCATCCTGGTCTTCGTGCGCCGCATGGTGGTGCGCCGTCTGCTCACCCTCCAGGGCGGGATGGAACGCATCGCCGCCGGCGACCTCGACGTGACGGTTCCGTCCGGCGGCCGCGACGAAATCTCCGCCATGGCCCGCACGGTGGAGGTCTTCCGCGAGAACGCCCTCGCCAAGCGCCGCCTGGAGGCCGAGCAGATCGAATCCGCCCGCCGCGCCGAGGAGGAGCGCAAGCGCTCGCTGGAGGAGATCGCCAGCAGCTTCGAGGGGGCGGTCGGCAGCGTGGTCAGCCGCTTCGTGGCGGAATCCACCGAAATGGAGGAAAGCGCCCGCAGCATGTCGGCCACGGCGGAGGAGACCAACCGTCTCGCCACCAGTGTCGCCGCCGCGACCGAGCAGACCTCGGCCAACGTGGAGACGGTCGCCGCCGCGTCGGAGCAGCTCACCAGCTCCATCGAGGAGATCACCCGCCAGATCAGCGAGTCCACCAACATCGTCCGCGAGGCGATGACGCTGGCCGAGCGCGCCAACGGGCAGATCGGCGGCCTGGCGGATTCCGTGCAGAGCATCGGGCGCGTCGTCGACCTCATCAACGACATCGCCAGCCAGACCAACCTGCTGGCGCTCAACGCCACCATCGAGGCGGCCCGCGCCGGGGAAGCCGGCAAGGGCTTCGCGGTCGTTGCCAACGAGGTGAAGGCGCTGGCCGCCCAGACCGCCCGCGCCACCGGCGAGATCGCCGCCCAGGCCGCGGGCATCCAGAGCGCGACCGGCGAGGCCGTGCAGGAGATCCAGGCGGTCGTCCAGGTGGTCACCCGCGTCGGCGCCATCGGCGCCACCGTCGCCGCGGCGGTGGAGGAGCAGAGCGCCGCCACCAAGGAGATCGCCCGCAACGTCCATCAGGCGGCGCTGGGCACCTCCGAGGTGACGCAGACCATCGCCGGGGTCAACGCCGCCGCCGACCGCAGCGGCACCGCCGCCCGCACCCTCCTCGACAAGGCCCACGACCTCGCCGACGGCGCCAACGCGCTCAACCGCGAGCTGTCCGGCTTCCTCCAGCGCGTCCGCGCGAGCTGACGAAAGCGCCCTTCCCCGCGGCGGTGCGCGGGGAAGGGGTTTCTCCCTTACTCCGAGATCACGATCTGGCGTTCGCGCCCGCCCTTGCCGACGATCTTCAGCACGCGGCGGCCACGCTCGTCGCGGCTGGATTCATCCAGCACGACCCGCCCCAGCGCGGCGAGCAGGTGCAGAAGCTCACTGTTCGAGGCCACGCCGAAGCCTTTGCGAAGCTCCGCCAGCAGGACCTCGGTGTCATCACGCGTCGTCACGGGTCCTGCCCTCCGGCTTTTGTTTGCGGGCTCCAGCCTGCCGCAGGACGGCCGCCGCTGTCGAGTGCCCTGAAAGCGCAGGACAACGGCTTGACGGGCGGCTTGACAGGCGGCTTGACAGGCGGCTTGCCAGCGCGCCCCGCGGCCACTACGGTCACTGCCCGTATCGTCACCCCCGCGCCCGACGGCGCCGGCGGACCAGTCAGGAGAGGCAGCATGGCAAGGACAGGCAACGGGCGGAACGGCGCGGACAAGCCGGCCTCCGGAACCTTCACGGGCACGCCGGCGGACCGCCTGGTCCGCTATTGGCGCAACAGCGACCGCCGCTTCGACGAACTGCTCGACGAGACGCTGGACGCCGGCCGTCAGGCGGTGCTGGAAGCCGCCCTGGACAAGCTGCGCGAGGAGGAACAGCCGGAGTTCCTCGACGAGGTGGAGACCATCGCCGAATCCGTCCGCCGCACCGACGCCCAGGGCGACGACATGATCGCCACCCTCTTCTGGCTGGCGGTGGAGGTGTCCGGCGACCTGTCGCAGCCGCCCGCGGCGGAGGCCATCGAAGAGGCGCTGGATTCCACCGGCCTGCTGGAAACCGCCGCCGACACGCGCCTGCTGCCGGTCTGGCTGGAGCCGGAAGCGCTGGTCTATCTGGAGGCCGCCGACCGCCGCACCCTGCTGCTGCGCCTGCTGGACTCGACCGACGCGGCGCTGCGCTTCGTCCGCGAGGCCGATTTGCTGGCCGATCCGGCGGACGCCGGGACCCGGCTGGTCGGCGTCGTCGGGCTGATCGAGGAGGAGGCGGAAGCCGTCGAGGCGGCCGGCGAGGACGCGGTTCCCGATTTCCTGGGGCTGGCCCGCATCGGCGAGGACGGCGAACCCGAACTCGACCCCGCGGAGGAAACCCGCATCCGCGAGGCGCTGGCCCGCTTCACCACGGCCATCCAGGGCGCCGACCCGCGCGTCCAGCGCTGCGAGCCGGCCGGCGGGCTGAACGATCTGCTGGACCTGATCGCCGAGGCCGATTGGACGGACGACGGCGAACTGGCGGAACTGGCCTCCTTCATCGACGTGGCGAGCGACGAGACGGCGGACGCCGTGGTGGACGCGGTGGTGACCAGCACCGCGCACGGCCTGTTCATCCGCGCCTTCAACGCCGATGGGCGGCTGCTGGACGAGCGGGCCTTCACGCTGCAGGGCGATGAGGCCGCCCAGGCCGTCACCCTGCTCCAGCAGCGCTGCCGGAGCGTGACCAAGGAGTAAAAAGAGGCGCTTCCCGGGCGTCTTGTGACGGGACGCCCCTTCGCCGCCCTGTTGTTCGGCGCGGAAATCGGGTACACCCCTATTGGCAACCCGGTTTCCCGTCCCCACCCCAGTCTTGGAGCTTCTTCGATGCGCGACCAGTCACTCTCCATCGCCGAGGCGGCGGCCTGGCTGAAGTGCTCGGAAGCCGAAGTGGAGGAACTTGTGCAGGCCGGCCGGCTGCGCGCCGACCGGATGGAACCGGCGATCGACCGGATCTCGCTCAACACCGTCATCGTCCTGGCGGAGAGCCTGCCGGTCGAGCGCCGCATTTTCGAGGTGCGCGAGGCCGCCGGGCGGATGGACTCCTCCGAATCCCGCGGCCACTACCCGTCCCGCCCTTCCGGCGGCATGGACCAGCGCCCGCCGGTGGTGGTGGAGCGCCGCCCCTCGCGGTCCTTCACGCCCCGCTGATCGCGTCAGCCAAAGCCAGGGTTTGAATCAGGCGCCGCCGGGCGGAGACCCCGACGGCGCCCGAGTTCTGTCAACTCAGACCAGTTCGACGCGCAGCGCGGTCGGGCCGCCGTCGCCCGGCACGGCGACGAAACGCACGTCCTCGCCGTCGGCCACCACTTCCAGCCCGGACTGGCGCAGGATCGCGCGGTCGAAATAGACGCCGATGCCCGTCTCGTCGTCCCACGGGTCGATCAGGCCGGACTGGCTGTCCAGATTGTACCAGCGCACGGTGCCGTAGATCATCTCACCGGTGGGCACCGGCATCAGGGCCGGGGCCGACCGCTCGCGCCGCGGCTTGGGCTCGCGGACGGCGGCCGGAGCGGGTCGGGGCGCCTGGGGATCGCCGGCCTCGGCCTGGCGCTGCCGGCGCTGCTTGGGCGCGCGGGCCGGCTTGGCCTCCGCCGGGTCGGCGGGGGTGATGGAATGGATGGCCACGACCTGCGGCCCCTTCGGGGTCTCGGCGATGTCGCAGACGAGGCCGGTGCCCTCGGTCAGCGACACCTCGCCCAGCGAGGCGAGAACCCGGGAATGCAGAAACGCCTCACCGCTTCCGTCGGCGAAGCGGACGAAGCCGAAGCCCTTGTCGGCCTTGTACCATTTGACGACCGCCGTAACCTGCTGCTTTTGCTCTTCGCTCACTCTGGACACTCGATGCATGGAGGACAACCGGTCCAACAGTGACCGGATTTGTCGATCCGCGCAATGCGGCATCCGTTCGCCGCCCCCGCAATCGCACGTCCGTTTCACCCTTTCCCACCGGAAAGGGCCGCCCCCAGCCGCCGGCCCAACGGACGACCGCAGCAAAAGAGCGGAAAATTTTAAGTAAACGCGCAAAAACGCTCTTTAAATCCGCTTTAAAAGCCGCCCTGTACTCTCCCTTCCGAAGTCCATCGCGGAGAATCCCGTGGCTCGCTTCCGGCCCAACCGATTTAGGATGAGGATCTCCCGATGAGCCTGTTCAGCGCCATGCGGTCCGGTGTGAGCGGCATGTCCGCGCAAAGCTCGCGGATGGCCGCCATTTCGGACAACATCAGCAACTCCGCCACCATCGGCTACAAGCGCGCCGCGGTCGATTTCTCGACGCTGATGACCTCCTCCGGCTCGACGAGCAGCTACTCCGCGGGCGGCGTCCGCTCCAACGTGCATTATCAGGTGTTGAAGGACGGGACCATCCAGGGCACCCAGTCCGCCACCGACATGGCCATCGAGGGGCGCGGCTTCTTCGTCGTCGCCGACAACGCCGGCACCACCGGAACCTCGCCCGGCTACGCGCTGACCCGCGCCGGCAGTTTCCTGCCCGACGACCAGGGCTTCCTGCGCAACAGCGCCGGCCAGTATCTCCAGGCCTGGAAGCTGGGACCGGACGGCAGCCTGCCCGCTGTGAACCGCAGCAGCTTCGACGGGCTGAGCGCCGTCTCCATCGCCGGGCTGGCCTATGGCGGCAGCAAGACGACGCAGATGAGCTTCGCCGGCAACCTGCCGGCCCAGGCCACGGACGGCACCAGCTTCGACACCTCGACCTCGCTCTACGACGGGCTCGGCAACCCGCTCGACGTCACGATGACCTGGACGAAGACGGCCAACCCGAACGAATGGACGCTGTCGGTGACGCCGCCCGCCGGCTATACCGCCACTCTGTCCACCAGCACCGTCACCTTCAACACCACGGGCGCCAACGCCGGCCTGCCGGCGGGCGCCCTGCCGCAGATCACGCTGACCTCGCCAGCCAACCCGACGCCGGACACCGTCAACGTCACGGTCGGCAACCTGACGCAGCTCAACGGCGACTACGTGCCGCAGTTCATGGGCGACGGCGCCCGCGCCGGCCGCGTCAGCACCGTGGACATCGACAAGGCGGGCACGCTGTGGGCCGTCTACGACAACGGCGCCCGCCAGCCGCTCTATCAGGTGCCGGTCGCCGACGTGGTCAACCCCGGCGGTCTGGTCCCGCAGGACGGCAACACCTACACGCTGGGCATCGACAGCGGCACGATGACGCTGAGCAACGGCAACAGCGGCACCGCCGGCTCGGTCGCCGGCTACGCCCTGGAGCAGTCGAACGTCGACATCGCGGAGGAGCTGGTGTCGCTGATCGAGACGCAGCGCGCCTACTCGTCCAACGCCACGCTGGTGCGCACCGCCGACGAGATGGTGGACGAGACCACCCGTCTGAAGCGCTGACGGACGGGAAAGGGGATAGCCCGCCATGAGCCTCCAACTGGCCCTCAGCGCCGCCCTGTCCGGGCTGCGCGCGACCCAGCAGCAAGCAGCACTGGTGTCGCACAACATCACCAACGCCACCACCACGGGCTTCGTCCGCAAGGATCTGGCCGTCTCCACCGCGATCAGCGGCGGGCGCGGCCAGGGCGTGCGCGTCGACGGCGTGCTGCGCAGCGTGGACGAGTTCCTGATCCGCGACGCCCGGTTCGAGCAGAGCCGCTACAGCGCGCAGGAGACCCGCGCCTCGGCGCTGGCCGACTACGCCACGGCGCTGGGCCAGCCGCAGGACGAGCGGTCCGTCTCCACCGCGCTGGCGAAACTCCAGCAGTCCTTCAGCCAGCTCCGCAACCAGGCGGACAACGAGGCAGCGCGCACCGCCGTGGTGGATTCCGCGGAATCGCTGGTGCGCCGCCTGCACGACACCGCCGCCGCGGCCATCACCGTGCAGAACGACGCCAAGGCGCGGCTCCAATCCTCGGTCGACGAGGTCAACCGCTCGCTCGTCCGCATCGGGGAGCTGAACAGCGCCATCGCCACCCAGAAGGCCAGGGGCGCCGAGACCGGCGACCTGATGGACGAGCGCGACCGGCTGCTCGATCAGGTGTCGAACGAGATCGGCATCCGCACCCACACCCGCGAGAGCGGCGAGGTGGTGGTGATGACCCGCAACGGCCAGACGCTGCTCGACCGCGAGCTGCCGGTGGGCGCCCAGCCGCTTCAAATCGTCGGCGGTGATCTGGTGGCCGGCGGCAAGATCCTCTCCGACAACCCGGACCAGGACATCCAGAGCGGGCGCATCATGGGCTATGTCCAGACCGCCCACCAGGACATGCCGCGGGCGCTGGCCCAGCTCGACGAGTTGGCGGCGGGCATCGTGCAGCAGTTCCAGGCGGCGGAGGCCGACCCCACCCAGCCGGGCCTGTTCACCGACGCCGGCGCCGCCTACGGCACGACGGAAGGGCTGGCCTCGCGCATCGCCGTCAACGGCAGCGTGCGGAGCAATCCCTGGATGGTGCAGAGCGGCGTCCAAGCGGGCGCTCCGCTGGCGTCGGGCGACACCACGCAGATCGACCGCTTCCTGAACGCCTTTTCCGCCACCCGCAGCTTCACCGCAGCGGACCTGCCCTCCTCGGCCACGCTGGGCGACTACGCCACCGGCATGGTCTCCACCCAGCAGGGCTACCGCACCACCGCCGAGTCCGAGATGAAGACCCGCAAGATCAGCGCCGACGCGCTGCAATCGGCGCGTCTCAACCGCGACGGCGTGAACGTCGACGACGAAATGCAGAAGCTGCTGCTGATCGAGCAGAGCTACGGCGCCAGCGCCCAGGTGCTCCAGGCCGCCGGGCGGATGCTCGACACGCTGCTCCAGATCCGGAACTGACGCCATGCTCTACAACGCCGTCTCCACCCTCGGCCTTTCCAAGCGCCTGCAGACCGCCAACACCGAGCTTCAGCTCGAACGGCTGCGCAACAACGACGAGATCGCCAGCGGCAAGCATTTCGACGTCGCCAAGGCGCTGGGTGCGCGCACCGGTCAGGCCATCGCGCTGCGCAACCTGTTTGACGAGACCGACCAAACCCTGAAATCCACCGCCCTGCTGCAAGGCCGGCTGGGCACCATGGACAGCGCGCTGACCAACATCCTGTCCGCCGGGCAGGACGTTCTGGCCGCCGCCTCGGTCGGGCTGGGCCAGCCCTCGCCCACCGGCAGCTCGCTCCAGGTGCGGGCGCGCGCCATGCTGGAGCAGGTGGTTGGCATGCTCAACGCCTCCTCCGGCAACGGCTACCTGTTCGGCGGTGTGGAGGTGAAGGCCGCCCCCATGCGCGCCGTGCAGGGCGACGAGTCCGGCCTGCCCTCCCCCATCCAGATCGTGCAGGACACCATCGCCGCGGCCACCGGAGGCACGTCATCGCCGCAGACCCCGGCCGAGACCGCCGCCGCCGTGGCGGCTCTGGACGACCTGTTCGCGACACCGTCGGCCTCGCCCCTCGGCTTCGAGGGCGGGTTCTACCAGGGGGCGCCGTCGACCGCGCCGCGCCTCAGCGCCCGGCTCGACCGCACGACCGAGATCCCCTACGGCATCCAGGGCAACGACCCGGCCATGCGGGACCTGCTCCAGGGCCTCTACATGCTGGCCAGCGTGGACACCAGCCAACTGCCGCTGGACGCCTACAAGCCCTACATGGAGGCCGCGGTCGCCAAGGTGTCGGTCGGCATCGAGGGGGTGCGCGACGCCACCGCGCAACTCGGCATCCACCGCGCCCAGCTCGACGACATCGCGGCGATGAACACGACGCAGCTGCGCGTCCTCAACGACCAGCTCGACGCGATGGAAAGCGTCGATCCGGCCGAGGCCAGCCTGCGCATGAACCAGCTCGAAGTGCAGATCGAGGCGACCGCGGCGGCCACCGCCCGCATCGCCCGGATGAGCCTCACCAATTACCTGTAAGGCGGCCCGGCCTCCCTGCGGGATGATGAAAGACGGTCTGATGAAGCATGGTCCGATCCGCCGAGCCCTCCGCGTGGCCGCGCTGGCCGCGGCCTGCCTGCTGGCCGCCGCCGCCGTGGCGGGCGACGGGCTGGCCCAGACGCGGGTGAAGGATCTCGTCACCTTCGACGGGGTGCGCCGCAACCAGCTCATCGGCTACGGCCTCGTGGTCGGGCTGAACGGCTCGGGCGACCGGCTGATCAACACGCCCTTCACCGAGCAGAGCCTGAAGGGCATGCTGGAGCGGCTGGGCATCAACACCCGCGACGAGGTGCTGCGCACCCGCAACGCCGCGGCGGTGATGGTCACGGCCTCGCTGCCGCCCTTCGCCCGCCAGGGAACGACCATCGACATCACCGTGTCGGCGCTGGGCGACGCCACCAGCCTGCTCGGCGGCACGCTGCTGGTCACGCCGCTGCTGGGCGCCGACGGGCAGGCCTACGCCGTGGCCCAGGGGTCGCTGTCAGTCAGCGGCTTCTCGGCCGGCGGGGTGGCTGCCAACGTGACCAAGGGCGTGCCGACCAGCGCCCGCATCGCCAACGGCGCCATCGTCGAGCGCGAGCTGAAATTCGCGCTGGACGAGACGACCGGCGTCCGCATGGCGCTGCGCAACCCCGACTTCACCACCGCCAACCGCATCGCCGACGCGGTGGCGGTGCGGCTGGGCAGCAACGCCGTCCATGTGCTGGACGCCACCACCGTCGATGTGCGCATCCCGCCCCGCTACACCGGCGCGGTCGCCCGGCTGATCGGCGACATCGAACAGCTCACCGTCCGCCCGGACGGCATCGCGCGGGTGGTGGTGGACGAGCGCAGCGGCACCGTGGTCATCGGCGACGACGTGCGCATCAGCCGCGTCGCCATCACCCAGGGCAACCTGACCGTCCGCGTGGTGGAGACGCCGCAGGTGTCGCAGCCGCAGCCCTTCTCCGACGGGCAGACGGTGGTGGTGCCGCGCACCGACGTGCAGGTGCAGGAGGGCAACGGGCGCCAGTTCGTGACCATCGGCGGCAACGTCAGCCTGCAGCAGCTCGTCAACGGGCTGAACGCGCTGGGCGTCGGGCCGCGCGACATGGTCGCCATCCTCCAGGCGATCAAGGCGGCGGGCGCGCTGCACGCCGACCTGGAAATCATCTGACCCCTCCGGCTGGACGACGACGCGATGGACATCTCCCCCCTTTCCCCGACCACCTCCACCGCGCGGTCCGCCGCCGCGAAACCCGCCGCCCAGACCCGATCCGCCGAGAAGGCCGGGCAGGAGTTCGAGGCGCTGATGGTCGGGCAGATGCTGGAATCCATGTTCGCCGGGGTGGAAACCGGCAGCGCCTTCGGCGGCGGCCAGGGCGAGCGGACATGGCGCAGCTTCATGCTCCAGGAATACGGCAAGGCCATCGCCGAGGCCGGCACGCTGGGGATCGGCCGCATGGTCGAGGCCGACGTGGCCCGCCTCTACGGCCAGACGAGCGAAGGAACCAAGGGATGAGCCGCCGCTTCAAGGACCTGATCCGCGAATTCGCCCCCGACGCCAAGCCGGTCGAGGACGCCGCCCCCGCCGCCGCGCCGGAGCCCGAGATCCCCGCGCTGGCCGACGGGCCGACCGCCGTGGTGATGACGGAGTTCCTCGACACGGTGGCGGAGTTGAGCGTCCTGCTCGACGAGGAGACGGCGGCGCTCGCCGCCGGCGAGCTGGAAGGGCTGGAGGTCTACGCCCGGCGCAAGCAGGCGATGGCCGACCGGCTGGGCGGCATCATGACCCAGGCGCAGTCGGGCACGCTGCGGCTGAACGACGACCTGCGCGCGATGATCCTGGAGCGGGTGGAACGGCTGGACCGCGCCATCAACGACAACGCGGCAGGGCTGGTCGCCATGCGCAAGGCCGTGCTGTCGATCAACCGCAGCCTTCTGGTGGCGCTGGAAAAGGCGGCCAGCGACGGCCTCTACGCCCCCTCCGGCCACGCCGTTCGCCCGGTCGAGCTGTCGGCGTCGGGCCTGAACGCGGAGCTGTAGGCCGGGTCCACCATAGCCCTCTCCCCTCCGGGGAGAGGGTGGCCCGAAGGGCCGGTGAGGGGGTTGCGCGCGGCGGTACGTTCGGCAAAAGCGCAACCCCCTCACCCTTCCTCTCCCCAGAGGGGAGAGGGGATTGAGGGCGCCGGCTTTGCGGAGGGTTCCGCCGCCGGATGCGGGCCGCTATAGTCCGGCGTCCGCTTGGCCGCATCCTCCCGAGGCTTCCGCATGCCCGCAACCGACCGCGCCGGCTCTCCGTCGCTCGCCGTCTTCACCCATGGCGAGCTGATCGGCGACGCGCTCATCAAGATTCCCTTCGTGCGCGCCCTGCGGGGACTGTTCCCGGACCACCGGATCACCTGGATCACCACCGAGGGCACCCATCTGGCGACCACGCTGCGCCCGATGATGGACGGGCTGATCGACGAGTTCCACGCCGACACCGGGATCGGGCGGAGCCCGCTCGGCCTGCTGAAACCCATGCCCATCAAGGATCGCTTCTCCCTGGTGCTGGACACCCAGGCGCTGCCCTGGCGGACGCTGCTGGCGCGGCGGCTGAAGCATGATGTGTTCGTCTCGGCCTGCGCCGGCTACCGCCTGTCCGACCGCCGCCCGCCGCCCGGCTACGTGCGGCCGAAGCATGTGCTGGACCGTCTGTTCGACCTGCTGGAGGTGGCCGGCGGGCGCCGTCCACCGCTGGACATGGCTGTGCCCATCCCGGCCGAAGCGGAGGCCGAGGCGCGCGCCGTCCTGCCCGACGGGCCGGGCTATGTCGCCATCGCGCCGGGGGCGGGCAAGCGGGTGAAATGCTGGCCGCTGGACCGCTTCGTGGAGCTGGCCCGCGCCCAGGCGGCGGGCGGCCGGGTGCCGGTCTTCATCCTCGGCCCGGCGGAGCTGGATTGGCTGCCCGAGCTGCGCGCCGCCGTGCCGCAGGCGCTGTTCCCGCTCCAGGACGCCAAACTGGCCGAGCCGCGCTATTCCCCGCTGCGCACCATCGCGCTGACCCGGCGCTGCGCCGCGGCGGTCGCCAACGACAGCGGGACCAGCCACCTGTTCGGCCTCGCCGACGTGCCGCTGCTGACCCTCTACGGTCCGACGACCGCGGAGAAGCTGCGCCCGAAGGTGACGCGGGGCGCCGTGCTGACGGCCTCGGCCTTCGGCGGCCAGGAGATGGAACGCATTCCCGCCGACGCCGCGATCAAGGAGGTCGAGGCGCTGATCGGTTCGTAATCCAGCAAACGCCATCGGCCGTCATAGCCCTCTCCCCTCCGGGGAGAGGGTGCCCGCGAAGCGGGCGGTGAGGGGGTTGTGCGTGACGCTACGTCCGGCATAAGCGCAACCCCCTCACCCTAACCCTCTCCCCAGGGGGGAGAGGGGACGCCCCAACGGTCAGCGCTTCACGGCGGGCGTGATTTCCCCCGCCTCCTCCAGCCGCCGCAGGCAGGCGACCAGGGCGCGCTGGAAGTTGCGGCCCTCGGAGGGCAGGTTGACGCCTTGGCCGGTCGTCCAGAACTCCACGAAGGCGCAATCGGCCGCGCGGTCCGCGGTCGGCCATTCGACGGCCACGCCCAGCCCAAGCTCCGCCGTGCGGCGGCGGCTGTCGGTGACCAGGATCTTCGCCTCCCAATGCATCCCGCCGCTGCCCGCCTCGGCGCGGCGGTGGCTCCACAGGCGCAGGTAGTCGCGGAAGCTCTCGGACGCGCGGTCATGCTGGACGTAGTTGCCGCGGTCCACCACCGCCGGGGCGAGGCGCAGCGCGTAGCGGGCCTGGGCCAGCGCCTGGGTCACCTCCGCGATCAACCGGTCCATCTCGGCGAAGCTGCGCCGGACGTTGTCGGCCAGCGCGGTGGCCAGCGCCTCCCCCTTTAGCGCGCCGGAGGCGGCGCGGTCGGAGCGGTACATCTCGAACAGGTCGTCGCCGTCGCTCATTGCCGTGATGCGCCGCGGAAGGGGGAGGGTTTCCTTCGTCTACCGCCAAACCCGTTGAGAAGACATTAAGCTGATTTCCAAACCATCCGGCGCCCGCCCCATTTCGCCCGCCCGGTCACGCCCGCCCAATCACGCCCGCTGCGCCGGCTGCGCGGCCCCGCCGTTCTTCAGGCGCAGCACATACATCATCACCTCGGCCACCGCCTGGTAGTGCTGGAGCGGGATCACCGCGTCGACCTCCGACGCGGCGTAGAGGGCGCGGGCCAGCGGTGGGTTCTCGATCACCGGGATGCCGTTCTCCTCGGCCACCGCGCGGATGCGCAGCGCCACGAGGTCGGCCCCCTTGGCGAGGCAGACCGGCGCCGGCATCTTGGAACGGTCGTACTCCAGGGCCACCGCGAAGTGGGTCGGGTTGGCGATGACCACCGTGGCGCGCGGCACGTTCGCCATCATGCGGCGCTTCGAGCGGTCGCGCCGGATCTCGCGCAGCTTCGCCTTCAGGTGCGGATCGCCCTCGGTCTGCTTGAACTCGTCCTTCAGCTCTTGGAAGGTCATGCGCAGGCGGCGCCGCCATTCCAGCCGGTTCCACAGCACGTCCACGGCGGCCATCACCACCGTCGCCAGGAGGACGGCCAGCAACAGCCGCAGGGTCAGGTCCCGCAGCAGGTCGGGCAGCGCCGCAACGTCCATGCCCACGATCCCCTCCGTCCAATCGATGTAGGGCGCCACGGCGAACCAGACGGCGCAGGCGATGATCGCCAGTTTCACGAGACTCTTCACGAACTCGACCAGCGCGTGGCGCGCGAAGATGCGGCGCCATCCGCTGAGCGGCGACAGGTGCGACAGCTTGGGCCGGATGCGGTCGCTCGCCGCCAGCAGCGGCCCCTGCCCCACCGCCGACACCACCGCCCCGCCGACCAGCAGGCCGAACACCGGCAGCATCGCCACCGCCACCCCGCCGATCAGCCAGCGCAGGCTGTTCATCACGTCGTAGGGACCGCCGTCGAGCCGGATGTCGTTCGGATTCTCGATCAGCGGCAGCAGCACCTCGGCGATGCGCGAGGCGGCAAGCGGCCCGCCGGCCGCAGCGATCAGCCAGGCCGCCGCCATGGTGGCGGCCAGACCGACGTCGCGGGCGCGGGGGACGTCGCCCTTGTCCATCGCCTCGCGCAGCCGTTTCTCGGTCGGCTCCTCGGTCTTCTGTTCTTCGTCCTGGGTGTTGTCGGACATCGCCGCCCCCTTCTCATCGCCCGCCGAGCCAGACGGCCATTGCGGCGAGCGCGGCGGTGACCATGGCGCCCGCCGTCACCAGGAAGACCAGCATCCCGCCGCCGACCATCGCCGGGGTGGCGACGAAGTAGACCGGCATGGAAGGCATCACCCGGTTGACCAGGGCCAGCGCCATGTTGGCGATCATGCCGAACACCAGGAATGGCGCCGCCATCTGCACCCCCAGCCGGAAGGTGACACCGACGAGCTGGGCGTAGCGCCCCGCCACCAGGCCGGGATCGGGCAGCGTCGCCGCCGGCCAGCTTCCGTAGGAGCGCACCAGCGCGTCGATCATCAGGTAATGCAGGTCGAGCGCGAACAGCAGCGCCAGCCCGGCGATGACCAGCGTCCCCGACAGGATGGACCCGCTCTCGAACCCCGCCGCGTCGGTGCCGAAGGGGTTGGCGAGGCCCATCGCCTGCGCGGCGATGTTGCCGGCGACCTGGAGCGAGGCCAGGAACAGCTTGGCCCCCAGCCCGAGGAAGGCGCCGGCCACCGTCTCGGCGAAGATCTGCTCCAGCATCACCGCGGCGTCGGGCGGCAGCCGGTCGGGCAGGCCGGGCACCGTCGGGGTCAGCGCCAGCGCCACCGGAATCGCGATGCACAGCCGCACCCGCGGCGGCACCGCCAGCTCGCCGAAACCGGGCAGCAGGCTGACCGCCGCCGCGACGCGGGCGAAGACCAGGAAGGCGCGGTAGACCTCCAGGCTGAGCAGGTCGGCGAGCGTGTCCATCACCGCTCCTTCACACCTGGTCGATCGTCTTGACGGACACCTTGCGGTGCAGCTCGGCATGGCTGATGACCGGGGTCATCGGGCTGACCCGCTCCAGCAGGGAGCGCACGAAGGGCCGCACCTCCGCCCCGACCAGCAGGGCCGGCCACACCTGGGGCGTGGCGTGCTTTTGGATGGTGATGCGCAGCGCGGTCAGGAACTCCTGCACCTGGGTCGGCGGCATGGCGAAGCGGCGGTCCTCGCCCTCGGCGATGACGCTCTGCTGGAGCGCCTGCTCCCAGCGCGGGGTCAGGACGATGACCGGGACGAAGCCGTCGGGCGCCGTCAAAGACTGGCAGATCTGCTGCCCCAGCCGCACCCGCACATGCTCGGTGACCAGCGTGATGTTGCGGGTCCAGTTCACCGCCTCGGCGATGGCCTCGACGATGGCCGGCAGGTTGCGGATCGACACCCGCTCCGCCAGCAGCGCCTGGAGCACGCGCTGCACCACCACCAGGGTGATGCGCGACGGCACCATGTCGGAAATCAGCTTCTGGTATTCCCGCCCCAGCCCGTCGAGCAGCTTCTGCATGGCCGCGAAGGTCAGCAGGGTCGAGAGATGGTCCTTGATGACCTCGGTCAGGTGGGTGGTGATGACGCTTTCCGGGTCGACCACCGTGTAGCCCTTGGCGATGGCCTCCTCGTGGCGCGCCGGGTCGATCCAGCGGGCCTGGAGGTTGAAAGTCGGCTCCCGCGTCGCCTCGCCGGGAAGGTCGGGGGCCGCCCCGCCGGACGGGTCGATGGCGAGAAGCTGCTTGGGCCGCACCTCGCCGCTCGCCACCTCGACGCCCATGACGCTGACGACGTAGCCCTTGGGCGGCAGGAAGCTGCTGTCCTTGATGCGCACCGACGGCAGGATGAAGCCGAACTCCTTGGCGAAGCGCTTGCGCAGCGTCTTCACCTTGCCGGTCAGCGGACCGTTCTTGTTGAGGATCAGCGGGACGAGGTGGTTGCCGACCTCCACCTTGACCTCGTCCACCTTCAGCATGTCCTCCACCGCCTCCTCCGCCGGGGCGGTGGGTGCCTTGCGGCTCTCCTCCAGCCGGGCGAGTGCTGCGCGGCGCATCTTGCCGCGCATCGCGTACCAGCCCGCCGCGCCGAAGCCGCCGCCGAGCATGACGAAGGGCGCGGCGGGCAGGCCCGGCGTGACGCCCAGCGTGACCAGAAGCCCGCCCGCCACCATCAGCGCCTTGGGATAGCCGCCGAGCTGGGCGAGCACCGCCTGATCGGCGGAGCCGACGTTGCCGCCCTTGGTCACCAGCAGGCCGGCGGCCAGCGAGACGACCAGCGCCGGGATCTGCGTCGCCAGACCGTCGCCCACCGTCAGGATGGTGTAGACCGATGCCGCGGATTCGAAGGACATGCCCTGCTGCGCCATGCCGATGGCCATGCCGCCCAGCACGTTGATGGCGGTGATGACCAGCCCGGCCACCGCGTCGCCGCGCACGAACTTCGACGCGCCGTCCATGGCGCCGAAGAAGGTGCTCTCGTCCTCCAGCTCCTTGCGGCGGCGGCGGGCCTCGACGTCGTCGATCATGCCGGCGGACAGGTCGGCGTCGATGGCCATCTGCTTGCCGGGGATGGCGTCCAGCGTGAAGCGCGCGCCGACCTCCGCGATGCGGGAGGCGCCCTTGGTGATGACCACGAAGTTGATGACGATCAGGATGGCGAAGATCACCACGCCGATCACGAAGTTGCCGCCCATGATGAACTGGCTGAAGCCCTCGATCACATGGCCGGCGGCGGACGGGCCGGTGTGCCCGTGGCTGAGGATCAGGCGGGTGGAGGCGATGTTCAGCGCCAGCCGCAGCACCGTGACGACCAGCAGCACGGTCGGGAAGGACGAGAAGTCCAGCGGCTTGCCGATCCACAGCGAAACCATCAGGATCAGCACGCTGACCGCCAGCGACAGCGCCAGCCCGAGGTCGAGGAACCAGGTCGGCACCGGCAGGAACAGCACGGCCAGCACCAGCAGGATGCCCAGAGCGAACAGCACGTCGCGGTTCGCCAGCCCCGCATCGCCGAGGCTGGTCATCCGGTTGCGAAGGGTGTCCGTGAAAGCCATGCGGGAACTCCAGGGTGCGGCACCGTTGGTACGCTAGCGCCCCGCGGTAAAACCGGCTTTTACGTCTGCGCTACTCGGCGGTCGGCAGCAGCGGCCGCACCGCCGCGTTGGCGTAGAGGCTGGACAGGAAGGACAGGCGGCCAAGCTCCGCCCGGCCCCAGGCGGGCAGCGCCCCGGCGGCGGCCTGAGAAGTGGCCACTTGGGGGCCGGCGGCCAGCGCCTTCAGGTAATCCATGGCGCCCGCCACCCAGCGCCGGTTGCCGCCGACCCGCTCGCGGTAGGCCGCACCGCGCTCCGACTGGGCGGAGTGGTAACGGGCGATGGCGGCGTCCAGCGAACCCTGCGCGCGGTGCAGGTCGCCCAGGAAGCGCGCGGCGTAGCGGGCGTTGGCGCGCGGGTCGAAGGCTGTCTCCAGGTCGGGGAAGGCGTCGGGGTGCCATTTCAGGTTCACCTGGAGACAGCCCACGTCGATGGAGCGCGTGCCCCGCGCCTGCGCGGCGCGCACGAAGGCGATGGCCTCCTCCCGCGTCGGGAAGTACTGGGAGGCGCCTTCGGTGTTGACGGTCCAGGGCCAGACGGTGAACAGCCGGTCGGTGGTCATCCGCCCGGCCTCGGTGAAGCCCATGGCGAGCAGCATGTGGTCGGTCACGCCGGCCTCGCGCTCCGCCGTCAGGATGGCGTCGATGCAGGCGGCCTCCGGCGGCAGGCTGCGGGACGGCAGGACGCGCGGCGCGTAAAGGGCGGTGGACCATGTGCCGATCTGGGACGCGGGCGGCTTCACCTCCGCGGCGGTCGCGGTTCCGGCCAGGAGCCCGGCCAGGAGCAGCACCGCCAGTCCGGCCAGCCGGCGCATGTCACCGCACCGAGACGATCAGGCTGCCCAGACGGTCGGCATAGGTGGTCAGCGCGCCGTACATGAAGGGCAGTGCCAGCACGGTGGTGACCAGGATCGCGACGATCTTCGGCACGAAGGTCAGGGTCATCTCCTGCACCTGGGTCAGCGCCTGGACCAGCGAGATCGCCACGCCAACCAGAACCGCGATGACCAGCGGCGGCGCGGCGATCAGCAGCATCGTCCAGATGCCCGTGCGCAGGACTTCCAGCACGTCGGCTTCGTTCATGGGGGAGTTCCTCACTGTTGCCCCCACCCTTCCCATGCTGCGCATGGGCCCCTTCCCTCCCCCGCTTCGCA
>NZ_QLKQ01000107.1 GCF_003349955.1 Azospirillum brasilense | reverse complement strand
AACTGACCTTGCGCTCTGAAGCACAACGTCAATAGGCTCGTCAGACAGGACCTAGAGCCGGCAGAGGCACCCACCGTGACAACAAAGAGGAAGACGTCGGCGATGACGGCACCGTTCCGCTCGGCAATGCTGGCCCTGTGCGCGGTCTCCTGTCTGGCGGCCCAACCCGCCACGGCGCAGGACGCGCAGAGCGAGACGAAGCCGAAGTTCGGCCCGGACGCCGTGCCGATGACCGATGACAGCGGCTATCTGCGCCGGGCCGGGGCGCCGGACTTCTGGGCCATGATGCCCTACTACACGGCCCAGCAGACGGGCAGCGCCTGTTCGGTCGCCAGCGTGGCGATGATGATCAACGCGCTGCGCGGGCTGCCGCCGCTCTCGTCCAACCGGCTGGTCACCCAGGCGCGGGTGCTGAACGAGGTGGACGACGACGGCTGGAAGGCGGCCACCGCGGAGAACGGGGACGGCGTGTCCTTCGCGGACTTCGCCGGGCTGGTTCAGAGGTCGGTGGACGCCTTCGGGCTGGACGCCACGGTGGAGGTCTTCCGGCCGAAGGACACCTCTCCGGAAACGCTGGGCGAATTGCGGCGCATCCTGGACGAGAACGAGCGCGACGACAGCGACATCATTCTGCTGGCCTACGACCAGGGCACGCTGACCGGCGACGCCACAGTGGGCCACATCGCGCCGCTCGGCGCCTACGACGCGCAAACCCGCCGGGTGCTGGTCATGGATGTGGACCGGCTGTGGTACGTGCCCTACTGGTCGAGCGACGAGAAGCTGCTGGAGGCGATGGTCAAGCCCGACCGCTCCGACCCCACCGGCAGCGGCCTGATCCATGTGCGGCTGAAGGATGCCCGGCTGAAGGGGCGGACAGCGGGATAACAGCGTTGACTCATGTTGCGGCGCAGCGCGACCGGTTGTCGCATTCCGAGACGGTCTATCAACCGAATTTTGGCTAAGAATCAACCGCCTTGCGGTTAATGTTGCCGAATTTTGAGCGAATCTTTCTCTTGTTCGCCATCCAAGGAATTTAATTTCGCTTTTTCGCTGCCATGCAGCCAGGGTATTGCTGCGATGCGCAATGCCCGGGTTCCAAGAAAAAAGCGATAAGAACCATGTCCGACGAGATTTACGAGCGGGTGCTGTCCAACCCGAAGTTCGCCGCGATGACGGCGAGCCGAGCGCGCTTCAGCTGGCGGCTGGCGCTGATCGTCCTGGCGGTCTACTACGCCTTCGTGTTCGCCTCGGCGCTGGCGCCCGAGTTGATGGCGCGCCCGCTGGCCGAGGGCATGACCTTCCCGGTCGGGCTGGCCGCCGGCATCGTCATCACCGTCTTCTGCTCGCTGATGACCGGCGTCTACGTGCTGCGCGCCAACCGCCGCTACGACGCGATGAACCGCGACCTGCTGAACGAGGTGGGTCGATGAGCGCCGCGCGTCGTCTCGCTTCCGCCGCCGCGCTGCTGCCGGCGCTGGGTGCCGGGTCCGCCTTCGCCGCCGCCATCGACGGCGCGGTGGAGCGCCAGCCGGTCAATGTGACGGCCATCGCCATGTTCCTGCTGTTCGTCGCGGGCACGCTGGGCATCACCTATTGGGCGTCCAAGCGCACCCGCTCGGCGTCGGACTTCTACACCGCCGGCGGCGGCATCAGCGGCTTCCAGAACGGGCTGGCCATCGCCGGCGACTACATGTCGGCGGCGGCCTTCCTCGGCCTGTCGGGCATGGTCTTCGCCAAGGGCTTCGACGGGGTGATCTACACCATCGGCTTCCTGGTCGGCTGGCCGCTGATGCTGTTCCTGATCGCCGAGCGGCTGCGCAACCTCGGCCGCTTCACCTTCGCCGACGTGGCCTCCTACCGGCTGGGCCAGACGCCGATCCGCTCGCTGGCGGCGGTCGGGTCGCTGACCGTGGTCTGCTTCTACCTCATCGCGCAAATGGTCGGAGCGGGCAAGCTGATCCAGCTCCTCTTCGGCCTGGACTACACCTACGCCGTGGTGATGGTCGGCGTGCTGATGATCCTCTACGTCACCTTCGGCGGCATGCTGGCGACCACCTGGGTGCAGATCATCAAGGCGGTGATGCTGCTCGGCGGCTGCACCGTGCTGGTCGGGCTGGCGCTGGCGCAATTCGGCTTCAATCCGGAGCGGCTGCTCCAGCAGGCCGTCGCCGCCCACGCCGCGAACGCCGCCATCCTGCGCCCCAGCGCCGCCATGGCCGATCCCATCGCCGCGGTGTCGCTCAGCCTCGCGCTGATGTGCGGACCGGCGGGGCTGCCGCACATCCTGATGCGCTTCTTCACGGTTCCCGACGCCAAGGAGGCGCGCAAGTCGGTCGTCTACGCCACCGGCTTCATCGGCTACTTCTTCATCCTGACGGTGACCATCGGCTTCCTCGCCATCGTGATCGTCGGCACCAACCCGGCCTATCTGGACGCGGCGGGCAAGATCCTGGGCGGCGGCAACATGGCGGCCATCCACCTGTCCAAGGCCATCGGCGGCAACCTCTTCCTCGGCTTCATCTCGGCGGTCGCCTTCGCCACCATCCTGGCGGTGGTCGCCGGCCTGACGCTGGCCGGCGCGTCGGCGGTCAGCCACGACCTCTACGCCCGCGTCCTCAAGAAGGGCAACGCCACCGAGGCGTCGGAGATGCGCGTGTCGCGCCTCGCCACGCTGGCGCTCGGCGTCATCGCCATCACGCTGGGCCTGCTGTTCGAGAACCAGAACATCGCCTTCATGGTCGGGCTGGCCTTCGGTCTGGCGGCCTCGGTCAATTTCCCGGTGCTGATCCTGTCGATCTTCTGGAAGGGGCTGACCACGCGCGGCGCCTTCATCGGCGGCTTCGCCGGTCTGGTGAGCTGCGTCGCCTTCGTGGTGCTGGGGCCGACCGTGTGGGTCAGCGTCTTCAAGTTCCCGACGCCGATCTTTCCCTACGAGCATCCGGCGCTGTTCTCGATGGTCATCGCCTTCGCGACGACCTGGATCTTCTCGGTCACCGACCGCAGCGCGCGGGCGGCGGCGGAGGCGAAGGCCTACGAGTACCAGTACATCCGCTCGGAAACCGGCCTGGGCGCCGCCAGCGCGGTTTCGCACTGACCGTGTGAAGAAAATGGCCCCTCTCCGTCCCGGGACGGGGAGGGGCCGTGTTCCCGTCAGCGTCGCTGCGCCGACTGGGAATAGACGTAGGAGTCGAAGCTGTTCTCGGCGACGCGGAACCACAGCCGCTCCTCGTCGCGGAAGGGCTTCCACGCCTCGTAGACCTTCTTGAAGCGCGGGTTCTTCGCCGACAGCTCGTCATACAGCTCGTTGGCGATCTTCTCGCAGGCCATCATGACCTCGCGCGGGAAGGCGCGGAGCTGGGCGCCGCCGGCGACCAGACGCTTCAGCGCCGCGGCGTTGACGGCGTCGTACTTGGCGATCATCCAGGTGTTGGCCTCCCAGCAGGCCTGCTCCAGGATCGTCTTGTAGGACTCGGGAAGCTGTTCCCAGGCGGTGATGTTGATCATCAGCGGGATCTGGGCGGAGCCCTCCCACCAGCCCGGCGAGTAGTAGTATTTGGCGACCTTGTGGAAGCCCAGCTTCTCGTCGTCGTAGGGGCCGACGAACTCCGCCGCGTCGATGGTGCCGCGCTCCAGCGCCGGGTAGATGTCGCCGCCGCCGATCTGCTGCGGGACGAGGCCCAGCTTGCCCATAATCTGCCCGGCCAGCCCGCCGACCCGCATCTTGAGGCCGCTGAGATCCTCCACCGTCTTGATTTCCTTGCGGAACCAGCCGCCCATCTGGGCCGTCGTGTTGCCGGCGGGGATGTTGTAGATGTTGTGCTCCCGGAACAGCTCCCGCATCAGCTCCAGCCCGCCGCCGTGCATCATCCAGGAGATGTGCTGGCGGGTGTTAAGGCCGAAGGGCATGGCCGTGTCGAAGCAGAAGGTCGGGTCCTTGCCGATGTAGAAATAGGCGGCGGACTGGCCGCATTCGATCGTGCCGTTCTGCACCGCGTCCAGCACCTGGAGCGCCGGGACGATCTCGCCCGCCGCGAAGGTGCGGATCTGGAACTTGTTGTCGGTGGCGGCGGCGACCCGGCGGGCGATCAACTCCGCCCCGCCGAAGATGGTGTCGAGGCTCTTGGGGTAGCTCGACGCCATGCGCCACTTGATCTCGGGCTGGCTCTGCGCGATGGCCGGTGCGGCGGCGACGGTGCTGGCCGCCAGACCGACCCCGGCGCTGGTCAGAAAGGAACGACGTTTCATGGCGGGGGACTCTCCCTTCCCATTCTTTTCAATTATGGGAGGGATTCTGCATCGCCGGGGCGCGCGCAACAAGAAAAAGACGGAGCCGCGCCGCCCACCCGCCGCCCAACCAATGCAACGCCGACACCGCGCGCACCGTGCTAATGTCGGGCCGGGTCAACGATGAGAGGGTCCAGGCCGGTCATGGCTCGACGATGGTCTTTCGCGGCGCTGACGATCGTGTGCGGCGTTTGGTTCACCGGCGGCGCGGAGGCGGCCGACACGGCCCTCCGATCGGCCCCCCCGCTTTCCGGCGCCGTGCCGAGGGACATCGATAGGGTGGCCTTGCCGTCGCCGATGCCGTCCCTTCCGGCGCAGCCGATCGGCAGCTACGCCAACGGCTGCATTCGCGGCGCCCAGACGCTCCCTCCCGAGGGCCCCGGCTATCAGGCGGTCAACCTGTCGCGGAACCGGAACCACGGACACCCCGACACCATCGCGTTCGTCCAGGAGCTTGCCCGCCAGGCGCAGGCCGAGCGGCTGGGGCGTCTGGCCATCGGCGACATCTCCAAGCTTTATGGCGGCCGCATGGAAAGCGGGCACGCCAGTCACCAGATCGGCCTCGACGTGGATGTGTGGTTCGATCTCGACCAGCCGCCTCTCGCGCGCGAGGCGCGGGAGCGTACGGACTTTCCGACCATGGTGGACCGGCAGACCCAGCGCGTCCTGCCGGAGCGGTTCGGCCCCCGTCAGGCCCGCCTTCTGCAACTGGCGGCGACGAGCCCGAAGGTCGCGCGGGTGTTCGTGAACCCGGCGATCAAGCTGGCGCTGTGCCTGAGCGGGCAGGGCGACCGTTCCTGGCTGAACGCCGTGCGCCCCTGGGCCGGACACGACTCGCATTTCCATGTGCGGATGAACTGCCCGGCGGGATCGACGGCCTGCGTTCCGCAGGCGCCCATCCCGCCGGGCGACGGCTGCGGACAGGAGCTTCTGAGCTGGTTCGAGCCCCCGAAGGAAGCGCCGGGGCCCCGGCCGCCCAGGGTCATTCCCGAGCCGCCCGCGGCCTGTCTGGCGGTTCTGGCCGGGAACTGAGCCTTCGTCGGTGGTGTGCGGTTTACTCGCGCATCAGCGTCGGCAGGTCCATGGCGACGCGGCCGATGTCCTCGCGGCGCAGGTCGCGGGAGGCCAGTTCCGCCCGGCTCAGGGCCGACAGCTCACGATAGACGACGTAGGCGGCGGAGGTTTCGAACCAGGCGCTCACGAACGCGCGGACGCCCTTGACGATCCCGGACAGAGCGCCGTCATGATCGGTGTGCGAAGCGGTGGTGTAAGCCATGGTGCATCTCCCTCGTGTCTGATGGAGATGATTGTATATTGGTATACCAAATACCAGATACGCAGAGTGTGCAACGCAGCGAAGCGAGAAAATTACAGCCGACTCAAGTGTTTGGATGGCGAATTGTTGCACCGGTCAGCCTTGCGTGCACCCTCCATGGACTCCGGTTGCTGGCGCACGGCGGGTCGACGTCAGAGCATTTTCCTCATGGCGCAACGCTGTGCGATGGGGAGCCCCGCCTGTTGCTCCGCATCCAGAACCGCCTTCAGCCGGGGGCCGAGCCGTGCGTTATCCAGGGTGGTGAATCCAAGTCTCTGATAATAGGGCTCATTCCACGGCACCGCCCTGAAGGTCGTCAACGTCAGGGAGGGAATGCCGTGGTCGGCGGCAAGGCGCTGGGCCGCTTCGATCAATCGCCGCCCAATGCCGCGCCCCTGGTGCTCCCGATGGACGGCCACCTGCCAGATGTGAAGAGCATCGGGGCAGACCGTCCCGTTCAGGAAGGCGGCAATGCCGAATCCTTCCATCTCGGCAACGCACGCGACGCCATCGGCGATCAGGGCGCGATGCCGGTCGTCCGACTGGACGTCGTCATCGGCGATCCACTCCAGCCCGGCCCATTGTCGGAAGATCTCGCCGGAACTGCGTTCAATTCCTGGCAGAGCAGGGACATCGCATGGGCTCGTCGGTCTTATGCGGATCATTGACGCCCCATTCCCAAGGCATGAGGGGTTGGAAACTCAGCATATTTCAGTCAGCAGACGCCGCAGCCAGATTCCGGAAGGATCGGCTTCGGTGCGGCGGTGCCAGACCAGGGAGTAATTGAAATTCGGGATCAGGAACGGCAACGGGAAGGACAACAGGCCTTGGGACAGGGCGATCAATTCCAGGCGCGATGGCAGGGTGGCGACCATCTTTGTCCCGACGATGGCGGTGATGTTGCTCATGAAACTCGGGGAACGCAGGGCGATGTTGCGGTGACGCCCGATGCCCTTCAGGAAGACATCGATCGGACTCAAGCCCGAGGCGCGGAACTGAGCGATCGCGTGTGGAAAACGCAGGTATTCATCAAGAGAAATCCCCTCGTCGATCAGTTCCACAAGAGGATGCTCCGCGCAACAGAAGCCAATGAAACTGTCATGGAACAGGAATTGCGACAGATAGGGTGATTCCGGTGGCTGAAGCCCCCAGAAAGTGCAATCGAGTTCGCCGCCAGCCAGTTGATTCAGGGTGTTCTCCCCGACGTTGACCAGTTCCAGGGTCACGTTGGGAGCGATCTGCTGAAGTTTCCGGGTAATCCTGGGCACGATGGTCAGGGCGGCGAAGTCGCTGATGCCGATCCGGAAATGCTGGTTGTCCTCGACCGCGTCCGGTCTGTCGGAGTTCATCAGGACGCGGATGGATTGGAGAATTTCCGCCACCGGGCCAATCATTGATTGTGCCCGTTCCGTCGGCACCAGCCGGTTGCGGGCGCGCACGAACAGCGGGTCGTCCATCAGGACCCGGAGCCGGTTCAACGCATGACTCACCGCCGGTTGGCTCAGCGCCAGTTGCGGAGCCGCATCCTTCACCGAACCGGTGCGCGCGATCGCATCGAAAACCACCAGCAAATTCAAGTCGATGCGGGTCAAATTCATGGCGTGAATTCCGGACTTTATAACCCTGCATTTTACTCAAGCAACTTACATGTGTATAGGCCGAAAGGAGGTCCCAAAGCGCCTAACCCCTTCGAGGAATGCTTCCCATGCTCCATCCGACCGTGTCCCGGCCCGTCCCCGCTATCCTGGGCTGTGAGGGCGCTTCCGAGGTTCCGAGGCTTGAGGTCGCGTTCATCGATACGGCGCTCGATGACTGGCAGGCGCTGGAGGCCGGGACGCCGGCCGGCATCGAGGTCGTCCTGATCGACAGCCGTGCGGACGGCATGACGACGATGGCGCGGGCGCTGGACGGCCGCCGCGACATTCACGCCATTCATGTGCTCAGCCATGGCTTCGAAGGCGGCCTTCAACTCGGCTCCGGCCGGTTCGACACCACGGCCCTGGCCCACCGCGTGGAAGAGCTTGCCTCCATCGCCTCCAGCCTCGCCCCGGATGGCGACATCCTGCTGTACGGCTGCAACGTGGCGGCCGGTCATGGACCGGACTTTCTGAAAGCGCTGGGGGAGACGACGGGCGCCAACGTCGCGGCCTCGCGGACGCCCACGGGCGCGGCGGAGCGGGGCGGCGACTGGGACCTCGACTGGGTGCACGGCGCCGTCGCCACGGAGTCGCTGCGATTCGAGGGGTATCGGGGGATCATGGCCGCGCCGGTCCTGGTGTCCTGGGTTGGCTATGTCGGCGAAAGCACGATCACGCTGACATTCGATTCGGCGCTCGACAGCAGCACCCAGCCGGCGCTGACGCTGTTCCAGGGACCGGGTGGGTTTCTCGAACCCAGCCAAGTCCAGATCAACGGAGCGGCGCGAAGCGTATCGTCGGCGGTCGTTTCCGGAAACACGCTCACGCTCACGCTTCAGAGCGTCACGCTAACCTCCGGCGACATCGTCGACATCAACTATTACGATCCGTCCGGTGACGACAGCGCCAGCATTCTGCAGGGCTCTACCGGCGAGGATGTCGCGGGCTTCTCGAAATCGGTCCTTGTTGCGTCTGGGCGTCCGGGGACGGCGCCGACGCTGACCGCGACGGGCACCACGGGGACCCAGGCGCAGGGCGATGTCAACGGCGTGGACCTGTTCTCGTCGGTGACGGCGCTGACCAACGACTCCAACCAGACCTTCACCAGCCTGGAACTGACCGTCACCGGCGTCAGCGGCGTCGACTCCGAGGGTCTGTTCGCCACCGCCTTCGGCCTGATCCCGCTGACGACCGGCACCCACATCGGGCTCGGCGCCGGAGCCACCGCGTCGGCGACGGTCAGCCTCGCCGCGGCCCAGCCGAGCGGCTACACCGCCACCGTGGTCATCAACGGGTCCTTCACCGAGAGCGAACTCGCCACGCTCATCGACAACCTGCAGTACCACAACGCCACCGGAACGCAATCCGTCCCCGGCACCGTGACGGCGGGCGACCGCGTGATCAGCATCACCGGCGTCACCGACGACGGCGGCAGCAACAACACCTCCACCCTCACCGGCATTTCCACCACGGTGACCGTGACCGCGCTGCCGCCGCCCACCTTCGTTGCACCGACGCTGACGGCCACCGGCACCGCCAGCACCTTCACCAGCTACACGAACGCCGTCGATCTGTTCTCGACGGTCACGGCCGACACCAACGACACCGGCCAGCTCTTCACCAGCCTGACCTTCACGGTGACCGGCGTCCTGGACGGCGCGTCGGAAATGCTGGTCTTCATGGTTCCCGGGCAGTCGTCCGCGACCATTTCCCTGAACCATGGCGCCACCTCCATGCCCGTCGGCGGGGTGACGGCCAGCACCACGGTCAGCGGTGGCGTCGCCACGGTGACGATCAGCGGCCTGCAATTGACGAACAGCGAGATGGCGTCGTTCGTCGACGGCATCGCCTACAACAACATCGCCGTTCTGCTGAGCAGCACGCCGTCCGACGGCCAGCGCATCATCACCCTGTCCGGCGTCACCGACAACGGCGGCAGCAGCAACAGCGCCAGCCTTACCGGCATCACCACCGTCGTCACCATCGGCGCCGCGCCGACGCCGGTCCTGCAAAGCGCCGCGGTCAACGGCGCGTCGCTGGTGCTGACCTACGACACGGCGCTCGACGCCGTGAACGTTCCGTCCACGGGCAGCTTCACCGTCATGGCCGGCGGCTCCCCGGTGACCGTCAGCGGCGTCGCCGTGGACACCGCGACCAAGACGGTCACGCTGACGCTCGCCCAGCCGGTCGCCTACGGCGCCGTGGTCACCGTCTCCTACACCGATCCCACCGTGGGCGACGACGCCAACGCCATCCAGTCCTTTGGCGGCGGGCTAGACGCCGCGACCTTCGCCGGCCAGTCGGTGACCAACACCACGCCCGACCCGAACGGCGTCCCGCCGACGCTGGCGCTGACCGCCAAGGACGGCGGCTTCCAATCCGGCCAGGGCAGCGGCGGCACCGACCTGTTCGACGGGGTGACCGCCTCCACGGTCGACAGCGGGCAGACCTTCACCGGCATGGTGCTGACCGTCCACAACGTCGGCGGCACCGGCAGCACCGAGTTCCTGAGCATCGGCGGCACCGACATCGCGCTGAGCAACGGCAGCTCGGGCAGCTTCGCCAGCGGCAACTACGCGGTCACGCTGGCGAACGGCGTCGCCACGGTGACTCTGAGCGGCATGGCGCTGAGCAACGGCGGCATGGACACGCTGATCGACGGCATCGCCTACAAGAACACGGGCTCGTCCAGCGTCGCCGCCGGCAGCAGCGAAACCCGCTCGGTCGTCCTGCGCTCCATCACCGACAGCGGGGCGTCCGCCAACACCACGGTGATCGACAAGGTCGCCACGGTATCGATCGCGAACACGAGCAGCTACAGCCCGTTCCTGACGGTCGTCCCGACGAACCCGTCCGTCACCTTCACGCCGGGAACGCCGCAGCAGGTGTCCTTCACCCTGACGGCCACCCAGGCGAAGACCCTGGTCGGGTCGAACGTGATCTTCGGGATCAACGCACCCAGCGGCTGGTCGGTGGGCAGCGCGACCCTGTCCCCGACGATCACCGGCATCGTCAATTCGGGCGACACCTTCACGCTGACCTTCGACGTGATGTCCTCCGGGACCGACACGACCGGCGCGTTCCCCATCAGCATCTACTCGATGTCCACCGGCATCGATCTCACCAATTCGGCGATCTCCAGCTCCGTCATGGTGACGCTCGCCAATCCGCCCGTCGTGCAAAGCGCGACGGTGAACGGTACGACGCTGGTGCTGACCTATGACAAGGACCTCGACGCAGCCAACCCGCCGGCGGCCGGCGCCTTCGAGGTCAAGGTCGGCGGCACCACGGTTTCTGTCAGCAACGTCGCCGTGGACGGCGTCAACAAGACGGTCACGCTGACGCTGGCCCAGGGCGTCACCGACGCGGACACGGTCACGGTCGCCTACACCGACCCGACCACCGGCAACGACGCCAGCGCCGTCCAGGCCACCAACGGTGACGACGCCGCCAGCTTCACCGCCCGGCCGGTCACCAACAACTCGCCCGACACCACCCCGCCGTCGCTGGTTTCGGCGACGGTGAACGGCACGACCCTGACCCTGACCTATTCGGAAGCGCTGGACGGCGCCGCCGATGCGGCGGGGTCCGCCTTCACGGTGATGGTGAACGGGGTGGCGCGCACGGTGACGGCGGCGGACGCCTCCGGCACGACGGTGACGCTGACGCTGGACAGCGCGGTGGAGCGCTACCAGACGGTCACGGTCGGCTACACGCCGCCGGGCTCGGGCGCCAAGACGCAGGACGTGGCCGGCAACGCCGCCGCCGCGGTGACCGGCCGGGAGGCGCGCAACGTCACGGCGGGCGAAGCCAACTTCATCCTGCTCGGCACCAACCCCTTCGGCCTCGTCGACATCGGCTCGACCGCCCGGCCGACCCTGGTCGACATCGACGGCGACGGCGATCTCGACCTGGTGACCGGCAGCAGCGGCTCGTCCGTCCAGTTCTACCGCAACGTCGGGACCTCCGCGGCGCCCAGCTTCACCTTCGTCGGCACCAACCCCTACGGCCTCGTCAACGCCACGTACGGCACGCCGACCTTCGGCGATCTCGACGGCGACGGCGACCTCGACCTGCTGCTCGGCAACGGCTCCGGCCTCACGGTGGTGTACCGCAACGTCGGCACCGCCACGGCGCCCAGCTTCACCATGGTCGGCACCAGCGCCTTCGGCATCGGCCAGGTCGGCGGCGGTTACGCCAAGGCGGCCCTCTGGGACCTGGACGGCGACGGCGACCTCGACCTGCTGCTCGGCGGCAACGACGGCAGCCTGACCGTGTACCGCAACGTCGGAACGTCGGCGTCGCCCAGCTTCACCGTCGTCGGCACCAACCCCTTCGGGCTTGAAGATGTCGGCTTCGCCTCGACGCCGTCCTTCGTGGACATCGACAACGACGGCGACCTCGATGTGCTGGTCGGCAATTTCGACGGCAACACGGTGGTGTTCCGCAACGTCGGCACCAACGCGGCGCCCAGCTTCACCCTGGTCGGCACCAACCCCTTCGGCCTGGGCGACGTCGGCACCGCCGCCCTGCCGGTGTTTGCCGACCTCGACGGCGACGGCGACCTCGACGCGCTGATCGGCAATGGCGACGGCAACTTCGTCGTCTACCTCCAGGGCCCGCCGCCGCCCGCGGCGCCCTCGGCCGTGACGCTGACGGCCGGCACCAACACCGGCTCGACGGCCGACACCATCACCGCCAACACGGCGCCGACCATCACCGGCTCGGCCGTGCCGCTGTCGGAGGTGGTGCTGTACGACGGCGCCGCCGCGATCGGCACCGTCACGGCGGATTCCCTCGGCCAATGGACCCTGACCACGGGCACGCTGGCCGAAGGCCTTCACACCCTGACCGCGAAGTCCACCAGCGCCTATTACACCGGCACGTCCGCGGCCTCGACGGCGCTGAGCGTGACCATCGACACGACGGGACCGACGCTGGCCTCGGCGCGGCTGAACGGCACGACGCTGACCCTGACCTATTCGGAAGCGCTGGACGGCGCCCAGGCTCCCACCGGCGCCTTCGCGGTGCTGGTGGGCGGCGTGGCGCGGACGGTGAGCGCGGTCGCGGTCAGCGGCCGGACCGTCACCCTGACGCTCGACGCCGGGGCGACGCCCTATCAGAGCGTCACGGTGGACTACACCCCGCCGGGCTCGGGCGCGAAGACGGCGGACGCGGCGGGCAACGCCGCGGGCGCGCTGAGCGGCCGGACCGTCACGGTGGTCGGTGATCCGACCTTCACCCTGGAGGGCACCAACCCCTTCGGCCTCGGCGATGTCGGCGACAACGCCACACCGATCTTCGTGGACATCGACGGCGACGGCGACCTCGACGCCCTGGTCGGCAATTTCGCCAGCAAGATCGTCTTCTACCGCAACGTCGGAACGGCGACGCAGCCCACCTTCTCGCTGGTGGGCACCAACCCCTTCGGCCTCAACCCCGTGGGGTCCGGCGGGGCGCAGCCGACCTTCGCCGACCTTGACGGCGACGGCCGCCTCGACGCCCTGGTCGGCACCGCCGGCGGCAACACCTACTTCTATCGCAACGTCGGGACGGCGACGGCGCCCACTTTCACGCTGGAGGGCTCCAACCCCTTCGGCCTCAGCCGCGCCGGGTTCGGATCGTCGGTGGAACTGGCGGACATCGACGGTGACGGCGACCTCGACGCCCTGATCGGCGTCGACGACGGCCACACGGTCTTCTACCGCAACGTCGGGACGGCGACGCAGCCCACCTTCACGCTGGAGGCCACCAACCCCTTCGGCCTCGGCAACGTCGGGTTCAGCGCGACGCCGAAGCTGTTGGACATCGATGGCGACGGCGACCTCGATGCCCTGATCGGCAACGGGGATGGCCAGACGTTCTTCTATCGCAACGTCGGAACGGCGGCGGCGCCCACCTTCGTGCTGGAGGGCACCAACCCCTTCGGTCTCGGCGATGTCGGGGACAACGCCACGCCGATCTTCGTGGACATCGACGGTGACGGCGACCTCGACGCCCTGATCGGCAATACGGACGGTAATACGGTGCTGTTCCGCAACGGTCCGCCGCGGCCGGCCGCGCCGGACGGTCTGGCGCTGACGGCGGGATCGAACAGCGGTTCGACGACGGACACGCTGACCAAGATAACGACGCCGACGATCACCGGCACGGCCGAGGCGTCCGCCACGGTGGTGCTGTACGACGGGGCGACGGTGGTGGGCACGGCGACGGCCGACGGCGCGGGCCTGTGGACGATCACGTCCGCGTCGCTGAGCGACGGCGCGCATTCGCTGACCGCCAAGGCAAACACCGCCAACGGCGCCTCGGCGGCCTCGACGGCGCTGAGCGTGACCATCGACACGGCGGCTCCGACTCTGACCTCGGCCGTGCTGAGCGGAACGCAGCTGACGCTGACCTATTCGGAGCTGCTGGACGGCGCCCAGGCTCCGGCCGGCGCCTTCACGGTGCTGGTGGGCGGCGTAGCGCGGACGGTCACCGCGGTCGCCACCGATGGCCGGGCGGTCATCCTGACGCTGGATGCCGGAGCCTCCTCGATCTATGAGGGCGCGACGGTCAGCTACACCCCGCCGGGCTCGGGCGCCAAGACCGTGGATGTCGCCGGCAACGCCGCGGGCGCGCTGAACGGCCAGCCGGTCCGCGTGGGCGGAGACCCCAGCTTCGTCCTGGAAGCCACCAACCCCTTCGGTATCGGCAGCTTCGTCGGCCAGTCCGCCCCGGTCTTCGTGGACATCGACGGCGACGGCGACCTCGACGCGGTGGTGGGCGACTGGTACGCCAACATCGTCGTCTACCGCAACGTCGGGACGGCGACGGCGCCCAGCTTCACCCTGGTGGGCACCAACCCCTTCGGCCTGAACACCGTCGGCGGCGGCATGCCCGCCTTCGCCAAGCCGGCCCTCGCGGACATCGACGGCGACGGCGACCTCGACCTGCTGGCCGGCAACGCGGGCGGCGACATCGTCGTCTACCGCAACGTCGGGACGGCGACGGCGCCCAGCTTCACCCTGGCGGGCACCAATCCCTTCGGCTTGAGCAATGCCGGGGGCTTCGCGTCGCCGTCCCTGGCGGACATCGACGGTGACGGCGATCTCGACGCCCTGGTCGGCAACGCGAATGGCGACACGCTTTTCTATCGAAACGTCGGAACGGCGACGGCGCCCACGTTCACGTTGGAGGCCACCAACCCCTTCGGCCTCGGCGCCGTTGGAAGCAACGCCACACCGATCTTCGTGGACATCGATGGGGATGGCGACCTCGACGCCCTGATCGGCAACGACAGCGGCAACACGGTCCTCTATCGGAACATCGGAACAGCGGCGTCGCCCACCTTCACGCTGGAGGGCACCAACCCCTTCAACCTGGGGGATGTCGGCAACAACGCGAAGCCGACCTTCGCGGACATCGACGGTGACGGCGACCTCGACGCGCTGATCGGCCGGGACGACGGCAAGACGGTCCTCTACCGCAACAACACGCCGCCGCCCGCCACCCCCACGGCCCCGACGCTGACGGCCGGTTCGAACAGCGGTTCGACGGCCGACACGCTGACCAACGTTGCGACGCCGATGATCGTCGGAACGGCGGCTGCCTCGTCGACGGTGGTGCTGTACGACGGCGCGACGGCCATCGGCACGGTGACGGCTGACGCCTCCACCGGCCTGTGGACGCTCTCCACCGCCTCGCTGAGCGATGGCACACACTCGCTGACCGTGACGTCGAGCAACGTCCACGGCACCTCGTCGGCCTCGACGGCGCTGAGCGTGACCATCGACACGGCGGCACCGACGCTGACCTCGGCGGTGCTGAGCGGGACGCAGCTGACGCTGACCTATTCGGAGCTGCTGGACGGCGCCCAGACTCCGACCGGCGCCTTCACGGTGCTGGTGGGCGGCGTGGCGCGGACGGTCACCGGGGTGGCCACCAGCGGCAAGACGGTCACCCTGACGCTCGACGCCGGCGTGATGTCCGTCCATCAGACCGTTACGATCGATTACACCCCGCCGGGCTCAGGCGCGAAGATGGCGGACGCGGCCGGCAACGCCGCTGGCGCTCTGACCGGCTATGGGGTGACGGTGCCGAAGGACCCCAACTTCGCGTTGGAGGGTACCAACCCCTTCGGCCTCAACGCCAACTCCCCCTGGTCGATCCCGACCTTCGCCGACATCGACGGTGACGGTGACCTTGACGCCGTGATCGGGATGAGCGACGGCACCATCCTGTTCTACCGGAACGATGGATCGGCGACGACGCCCAGCTTCACGCTGGCGGGCACCAACCCCTTCGGGTTGAGCAGCCTCGATATGAACGCCTCCCCGACCTTCGTGGACATCGACGGGAACGGCACGCTCGACGCGCTGATCGGCGACTTCAACGGCAACACGGTGGTCTACCGCAACGTCGGCACGGCGACGGCGCCCACCTTCACTCTGGTGGGCACCAATCCCTTCGGGTTGGGCACTGTCGGAACCGCCACCACCCCCTCCTTCGTGGACATCGACGGCGACGGCGACCTCGACGCCTTGATCGGCAACTACGACGGCAATGTGGTGTTCTACCGCAACGTCGGGTCGGCGACGGCGCCCAGCTTCACGCTGGCGGGCACCAACCCCTTCGGGTTGGATGACGTCGGCAGCTACGCCCAGCCGATCTTCCAGGACATCGACGGCGACGGCGACCTCGACGCGCTGATCGGCAATTACAACGGCGACATGGTGTTCTACCGCAACGTCGGGTCGGCGACGGCGCCCAGCTTCACGCTGGAGAGCACCAACCCCTTCGGTCTGGAGAATGTCACCTTCAAGTCGGTCCCGAGCCTCGTGGACATCGATGGGGACGGCGACCTCGACCTGCTGGCCGGCGGCGGCGGCACCGGCAACAGCATCATCCTGTTCCGCAACCTGCCGACGGCGCCGGGCGGCCTCACGCTGACCGCCGGCTCCAACAGCGGGTCCGCGGCGGACACGCTGACCAACGTCACGTCACCCGCGATCACCGGCCAGGCCCAGGCGCTGTCCACGGTGGTGCTGTACGACGGGGCGGTGGCGGTGGGCACGGCGACGGCCGACGCCGGCGGCCTGTGGACCGTCACGTCGGCCTCGCTCAGCGACGGCACCCATTCGCTGACCGCCGTGACGATCGACTCCACCGGCACCTCGGCGGCCTCGACCGCGCTGAGCGTGACCATCGACACCAGGGCGCCGACGCTGACCTCGGCGACGCTGAGCGGGACGCAGCTGACCCTGACCTATGCGGAGTTGCTGGACGGCGCCCAGACTCCGAGCGGCGCCTTCACGGTGCTGGTGGGCGGCGTGGCGCGGACGGTCACCGGGGTGGCCACCAACGGCAAGACGGTCACCCTGACGCTCGACGCCGGGGCGACGGTCTACCAGAGCGTCACGGTGGACTACACCCCGCCGGGCTCCGGCGCGAAGACGGCGGACGCGGCCGGCAACGCCGCGGGCGCGCTGACCGGTCAGACCGTCCGCGTCGCCAGCGACCCCAGCTTCGTCCTGGAAGCCACCAACCCCTTCGGCCTCAGCGGTCTCCTTCCGCAATCCAAGCCGGTCTTCGTGGACATCGACGGCGACGGCGACCTCGACGCCCTGGTCGGCAACATTGGCGTCAATTTCCAGTTCTACCGCAACGTCGGCAGCGCGACCGCCCCCAGCTTCACCCTGGAGGCCGCCACCGCCCCCTTCGGGCTGAGCGGCACGACGATGTCCACCCCGACCTTCGCTGACCTCGACGGCGACGGCGACCTCGACGTCCTGGTCGGAAACAACAGCGGCAACCTGCTGTTCCTGCGCAACGTCGGCACGGCAACCGCGCCCAGCTTCACCCTGGAGGCCACCAACCCCTTCGGCCTGAGCAATGCCCCAAGCCTCGCCTCGCCGGTCATCGCGGATCTCGATGGCGACGGCGCCCTCGACATCCTGATCGGCACCCAGGGCGGCGACCTGCTGTACTACCGCAACGTCGGCACGGCGACGGCGCCCAGCTTCACCCTGGCCGGCACCAACCCCTTCGGCCTCGGCAATGCCGGGGCGCAGACGTCGCCGACCATGGTCGACCTCGACGGCGACGGCGACCTCGACGTCCTGATCGGCAACATCCTCGGCGACACGGTGGTCTACCGCAACGTCGGCACGGCGACGGCGCCCAGCTTCACGCTGGTCGGCACCAACCCCTTCGGGCTGAGCAACGCCGGGATGATGGGGGCGCCGAGCCTCGTGGACATCGACGGTGACGGCGATCTCGACGCCCTGGTCGGCAACTTTGCCAGCCTCGTCCTGTTCCGCAACATTCCGCCGACTCCGGCGGATCTGGCGCTGACGACCGCGTCCAACAGCGGCTCGACGACGGACGCGGTGACCAACGTCACGGCTCCGGCGATCACCGGTCTGGCCAAGGCGTTCAGCACCGTGGTGCTTTACGAGGGCGCGACGGCGCTGGGCACGGTGACGGCCGACGCCAACGGTCTGTGGACCGTCACGACGGCCTCGCTCGGCGAGGGCGCCCATTCCCTGACCGCCGTGTCGAGCGACGCCTCCGGCACGTCGCCGGCCTCCGGCACGCTGACGGTGACCATCGACAGCGTGGCTCCCAACGCTCCGTCCGTCACCACGGCGCTGAGCAACAGCGCGACGCCGACCATCGCCGGCACGGCGGAAACCGGCAGCACCGTCACCGTCACGGTGGGCGGCGCTACCTACACCACCACGGCGACCGGCGGCACTTGGTCGATCGACCTCGCCACGGCGACGCCGACCGCCGGCTCGCTGAGCCTGAACACCAACGGGAGCAACCCGGTCTCGGCGACGGCCACCGACACCGCCGGCAACGTCTCGACGCCGGGCACCCAGACGTTGGTCATCGACACCACCGCTCCGAACGCCCCCGCGGTGACCTCGGCCGCCCTGACCAACAGCGCGACGCCGACCATCGGCGGCACGGCGGAAGCCGGCAGCACCGTCACCGTCACGGTGGGCGGCGCCACCTACACCACCACGGCGACCGGCGGCACCTGGTCCATCGACCTCGCCACGGCAACGCCTGCCTCCGGCTCGCTGAGCCTGAACGCCAACGGCGCCAACCCGGTCTCGGCGACGGCGACCGACGCGGCGGGCAACACCTCCACCGCCGGCACCCAGTCGTTGACCGTTGACACCACCGCACCCAACGCCCCGGCGGTGACCAGCGCGGCTCTGACCAACAGCGCGACGCCGACCATTGCCGGCACGGCGGAGGCGGGCAGCACCGTCACCGTCACGGTGGGCGGCGCTACCTACACCACCACCGCCACGAACGGCGGCGCCTGGTCCATCGACCTCGCCACGGCGACGCCGACCGCCGGCTCGCTGAGCCTCAACGCCAACGGCGCCAACCCGGTCTCGGCCACCGCCACCGACGCGGCGGGCAACGTCTCGACGCCGGGCACGCAGTCGCTGACCGTCGACACCACCGCGCCCAACGCCCCGACCGTCACCACGGCGCTGAGCAACAGCGCGACACCGACCATCGCCGGCACGGCGGAGACCGGCAGCACCGTCACCGTCACTATCGGCGGCGCCACCTACACCACCACGGCGACCGGCGGCACCTGGTCGATCGACCTCGCCACGGCGACGCCGACCGCCGGCTCGCTCAGCCTGAACGCCAACGGCGCCAACCCGGTCTCGGCGACGGCGACCGATGCGGCGGGCAACACGTCCACCGCCGGTACGCAGACCCTGACCATCGACACCACCGCGCCCAACGCCCCGGCGGTGACCTCGGCCGCCCTGACCAACAGCACGACGCCGACCATCGCCGGCACGGCGGAGGCGGGCAGCACCGTCATCGTCACGGTGGGCGGCGCCACCTACACCACCACCGCCACGAACGGTGGCGCCTGGTCGATCGACCTCGCCACGGCGACGCCAACCGCCGGGTCGCTCAGCCTGAACGCCAACGGCGCCAACCCGGTCTCGGCAACGGCGACCGACGCGGCGGGCAACACGTCCACCGCCGGCACGCAGACCCTGACCGTCGACACCACCGCGCCCAACGCACCGACCGTCACCACGGCGCTGAGCAACAGCACGACGCCGACCCTCACCGGCACGGCCGAGGCGGGCAGCACGGTGACCGTCACGGTGGGCGGGGCGACCTACACCACCACGGCGACCGGTGGAAACTGGTCGATCGACCTCGCCACCGCGA
>NZ_QLKQ01000106.1 GCF_003349955.1 Azospirillum brasilense | reverse complement strand
CATCGACGCGCCTTCGGACCGCCGTTCCAAAACGCTGATGAATGATCCGGGCTAGATCGGATCGACGGCGGGACTGTCGTCGCGCGAGAGCATGGCGCGTTCGATGAAGTGCTGCAGCGGTTCCGAGGGCTCACTGTCCGGCCGCAACAAGTAGGTGGTCATGCATGCCGACGGGTCCGACAGGGGCCGCGCAATGACCTCGGGATGACGGCAGACCGAAATCTGCGCCGCCGTGGCGAAACCCAGTCCGTAGCCCGCGGCCACCAGCGTCAGCATCAATTCCAGTGTCGCGACCCGCTCTGCGATCCGGGGCTGGATGGCGGCCGTCCGGAGCAGCCGTTTGATCTGCCGGTACGCGCCCTCGCAGGTTTCCGGGTGGCACTTGATCAGGGGATAGCGCAGCAGTTCATCCAGAGGGACCTGCCTGAAGGCCAGCAAAGGATGGCGCGTCGGAATGGCCACCAGGATGGGATCGGACCAGACTGCCTCGCACAGGATGCCCTCTCCAGCCTCGTCGGACTGCGCAAACCCGGCATCGAAAGTGTCGTCGCGCAACCCGCGCACTTGCGATGCGAGCGGCGTCTCGAACAGGCGGATTTCCACATCGGGCTCCTCCTCCCGGCACAGGGCCAGGAGTGCCGCGAGGCGTGTCTGCGCGATACCGTCCGACAGCGCGAGGCGCAGCATGCCGCGATAGCCCGTGGCGGCGGCCCGGACGTTGGTTCGTGCCTGTTCCAGCACCGCGAACACGCGGCGGGCATCTTCCAGCAGCACCTGGCCCGCCCAGGTGAGCTGGGTGCCGCGCCGATTGCGCTCGAACAGCGTGGCGCCGAGGTCGGACTCCAGCTCCCGGATGGTGCGCGACAGCGGAGACTGCTCGATATGGAGCCGCACCGCCGCACGCGTGAAGTGCAGTTCCTCGGCCACTGCCACGAAACAGCGCAGGTGTCGCAGCTCCATCGCGCCACCTACGCGTACGTGAGGCCGGGAGCTTGATTCACGCGAGCGGCTCCTCGGGCGCCGTGCCGGACAGCAGCGCCGTGATCGGCAAGGGTTGGAACAACGGCTCACGGCCGAGGACCTTCAGACCGCCAGGACCGCTTTCGAGCAATCTGCGCTCTTCGCGCGCGACGAACAGTTCGGTGCGATAACCATCGCATTCGGGAAGTCGCTGTAGCAGGTCGCGGATCGCGTCACCCGCCCAGGGCGTATCGCTGTCGAACTGACCCAGCAGCCGGCCATGCCGGGAAATCACGAGGCGGTAGGCGTTCATGGCCGGACACTCCCGTCCATCGCGTGTATCGCCATCTCCTCCCAGCCCAGGCGCCGGGTGCGGGTCAGTTGCTCGGCGGTATCGCCGCAGGCGCGCTCGACGGCCTGAGGCATCTCTATGCCAAGCAGGCAATGGCCGGTCAGGCGCGCGGCGAAGTAGTCGCCGGCCCCTTTCACCACGCAGGGCACGTGGGGATGCTCGAAGAGGCGCGATACCCCCTCCCGCGTCTCCAGCAGCGTCTGGACGACGGCGCTTTCGGGATCATCCTGGACACTGGTCACCACCACCCATTGGGTGGGGCCACGCAACAGCGCACGGGCAGCCTCGCGGCAATCCGCCAGCCCCTGCAGCGTTCTGCCGGTGACCTGTTCCAGCTCGAACCGATTGGGGACGAGGCCGTGGGCTTCTGGAATCAGCAGCGTGCGCCAGGCCTCGGCCATGCCGGCCGCCACATACACGCCCTGGTCGTAGTCGCCTATGACCGGATCCAGGTGCAGGCGCAGTTGCGGGTGGCGCTCGCGCATCGTCGACCACCAGGATGCGAGGATCCGTGCCTGCGACGGCGCGCCGAGGAAGCCGACCTGCACAACGCGAGCGCACGCGGGGATGCCGCGCGCCTCCAGGTCATCCAACCAGCCAGCGAACCACGTGTCGGGCACCGCACCGCCATGGACCGAGGGATAGTGCGGGGTGTTGCTGAGCAGCGCGGTCGGCACCGCGGCCGTAAGCAGCCCGGAGGCTTCCAACGCGGGAATCGCCGCGTTGTTGCCGACCCGCCCGTAGACCACCTGGGACTGGATGCTGATGACATCGATGGGCACAGGTTGGGTCACTGTCATTCAGGACGCACCCCCCGTGTCCTGCTGCCGGTCCAGCCACGCGCCGATCGTGCGGTGGGCCGCAGCCTTCAGCGTTGCCCCATGCCGCTCGGCATCCGCGCGCAGCGTGCGCGGATCGATGCCGGCCTGGCCCAGCTCGCAGCAATGGCCGACCAACCAGCGTTCGATTCGGCTGGCATCGGCTTCCAGGTGGAACTGCAGACCCAGCACCCGGTTGCCGACCGTGTAGGCCTGTTGCGCGCAGCTTTCGGTGCTCGCCAGCAGTTCACTGCCCTCAGGCGCCTCGAAGCGGTCGCCGTGCCAATGCAGCACCGGCACGCCGGCCAGCGGTGCCAGCACCGAGCGGCGGCCCGCCTCCGTCAGCGTCAGCGCGCCGAAGCCGATCTCCTTGAAGCCCATGGGGGTGACGGCGGCGCCGAGCAGGCGCGCGATCAATTGCGCGCCCAAACAAATGCCGAGCAGCGGCCGGCCGCTGGCCAAGCGCCGTTCGAGCAGACGCAGTTCGTCGGCAAGAAAGGGATAGGCCCGCTCGTCGAAGACGCCGATCGGCCCACCGAGTGCAATGAGAAGATCGCTTGCTGCGGCCTCCTCACGGGCCAGGTCGTCGGTCGCGGGGTCGAGGTAACGCACGTCGAATCCACGCTCGCGCAGCAGCGGTTCGAGCGTGCCGAGGTCTTCGAAATGGATGTGGCGCAGGGCCAGGGCGGTCTTCATGCGATCTGCTCCGATGCGGTCGATGTCGCAGCCCGGTCGTCGTCGGGCCAGTAGTGGCTGTCCGGCGTCGCGCGAGCGCCGAAGATGGCCTGACCGACGCGCACGACGGTGGCGCCTTCCTCGATGGCCAGCTCGAAGTCGCCGGACATCCCCATCGACAGTTCGTCCATGCCGATGCCCGCCGGCGCCTCCTGGCGCAGCCGATCACGCAGTTCGCGCAACAGCACGAAGCAGGGACGGACCCGCGCCGGATCGGCCGACAGCAGTGCCAGTGTCATCAGGCCTCGCACGCGCAGGGTGGAGAAGCCCGGCAGCGCCCGGACGAAGCCGGCCACCTCGGAAGGCGGCAAGCCGAACTTGCTGGCCTCGCCCGAGGTATTGACCTGCACGAACACATCCAGCGCGCGCCCTTCGGCTTGCAGGCGACGGTCCAGCGCCTCCGCCACACGCAGGCTGTCCAGGGCCTGGAACTCGCTGGCGAAGCGTGCCACGACCTTGGCCTTGTTGGTCTGCAGGTGGCCAATGACCGACCAGCGCAGGTCGGCGAGATCCACCATCGCTTCGGCCTTGCGCTGCGCCTCCTGCACCTTGTTCTCACCCAGGTCGCGGCAGCCGGCGGCGTAAGCCAGACGGATGCGCTCCTCCGGCACGGTCTTGCTGACCGGCAGCAGGCGCACATCGGACGGATCGCGTCCCGCGCGGGAGCAGGCATCGGCGATGCGCCGATGCACCGCCGCCAGATTGCGCCGAAAGTCCTCGACGCTGTGTGCGGTGGACCAGGGATGCGTCTGCGCGTTCATGGACAAGGGGTTCTCCGTGCTGCTAACATTGTCATAGGACAAAATATACATTGTCACGGGACAAACTGGAATGACTGAAAAGACCGCATCGGACATCTTCGAACGCATTCGCCGCGAGGCACATGCGGGCCAGCTTGCTGCGGGCCAGACCCTGCCGTCCGTGCGCGAGATGGCCGATCAACTGGGCGTCAACCGCAACACGGTCGCCGCCGCGTACCGGAAGCTGGTGGCCGCAGGCATTGCCGAGACGCTGGGGCGTAACGGAACGGTGATCCGGCCAGCGGCGCGTCTCGGTGAGCAGGAGGGCCTGCAGCCCGGCTCGGCGCTGGCGGATCTGGCCAGCGGCAATCCGGACCCGGCCTGGCTGCCCGATCCATTGCAGGCGCTGGCAGCCAGCGGCTACCGGCCCGCGCTGTATGGCCAGCCTGTACTCGACCCGGCACTCGAACGGCTGGCGCGGCAGTGGTTCGGAGCGGATCTCCGGGAGGGTGACGGTCTGGTGCTGGCGCATGGTGCGGTCGATGCGATCGAGCGTCTGTTGGCTGCCTACCTCGTCGCCGGCGACAAGGTGGCGGTGGAGGACCCGTGCTTCCTCGGCAGCCTCAACATCCTGCACAGCACGGGCCTGGCAGCGGTGCCCGTGGCCATGGATGTGCACGGCATGCGCCCGCAGGCGCTGGAAGCGGCGCTGGCCAATGGCGCCCAGGCGGTGCTGTGCACACCAAGGGCGCAGAACCCCACCGGCTGCGGCCTGAGCGAGCAGCGCGCCCGCGAACTGCGCCGCGTGCTCGCCCGCCATCCGCACGTGCTGGTGATCGAGGATGACCACTTCGCCTTGCTGGCCGAGGCGCCGTACTTCTCCATCGCGCCCGCGGCCACCACGCGGCGGGCGCTGGTGCGCTCCGTGTCCAAGGGCTTCGGCCCGGATCTGCGGCTGGCCTTCATCGCTACCGATGCGGGGACCGCCGCAAGGCTCGGCATGCGACTGGCTCCCGGCACGACCTGGGTCAGCCACCTGCTGCAGGCGGCCGTGCGCGGCCTGCTCGGATCCGACGCGGCCAAGGCGCGCCTGCATGCGGCCAAGACCGCCTACGCCACGCGTCGCAAGGCCCTGATCGATGCACTCGGCGCCGAGGGCATCGCCACCGGGCAGCCCTGCGACGGGTTCAATGTGTGGATTCCGCTGCCGGAAGGCCGTGACGTTCACCGTACCGCGCAAAGCCTCGCACGCTGCGGCTGGGCCGTGCGAACCGGCGATGCCTTCGCGATCGCGCCCGCGGCCCCCGCACTGCGTGTCACGGTCTCGACACTCGAACCGGGGGACGCGGCGCGCTTTGCCGCGCAACTGCGCGACTGTCTGGGGCGTGTGTGAAGCCAGTCTGCATGGCATCGTGCCTGTCCTCTCGCGGGTCCGTCTGCGTACCGGTCCATTGCGCGCTACGGCGCCTGCAAGGCGGAGGCGACGCGAGCGGGCCACGGGCGCCGTTCCAACAAGCCGGTCTCCCGTTCCCGCAGGGTCCGGCCGACCTGGCTCGCCTCGGTCACGGACGCGCGAAAGTCCCGGATCAGTTGTCGCGTCACCGGCCCCACGGGCCATTCGGTGGTCGCCGCATCCTCGACCAGCGCCACCACCGGCTGCAGTTCGACCGAGGTGCCGGCGGTGAATACCTCGGAGGCGGTGCGCAGTTCGTCCAGCGTCACGGTCCGCTCCTCGACCCGCAGCCCGCGCTGGCGCGCCAGTCCCATCACGTGCCGCTTGGTGATGCCGTCGAGGAAGCAGGTCGGCAATGGGGTCACCAGCACCCCGTCATGGACCATCAACAGGTTGGTTGCCGTGGTCTCGGCGACCCGGCCTTCGCTGTCGAGCAGCAGTGCGTCGTCGCAGCCCGCCGCTGCGGCGGCATGGCGCGCAAGGGTACCGATCATGTACAGCCCCGAGCACTTGGCCGCGGTGGGTGCGGTGTCGGGACGGGGACGCCGCCAACTCGCCAGCTGCAGCCGGATGCCTTCCTCGGCGCGGCCCTGGGACGCCGCCGTGGGCCAGTCCCAGGCCGCGATCGCCACGTGGATGCGGGCGCGCGGCGAAGCGATGGAAACACTCTCCGCGCCGCGCCAGGCCACCGGGCGGATGTAGGCGTCGTCGAGCTGGTTGGCCCACAGCACCGCCTCGATGGCCTGTGTCAGTTCGCCTTGCGACCACGGCAGGTGGTAGTCCAGCAGCGCGGCGGACTGCTGGAAGCGTTCCAGGTGAGGCGCATTGAGGAAGACATGACCGCCATAGGCGCGCATGCCCTCGAAGACGGCCCCGCCCATATGCAGCGCATGCGTGAGCACGTGCAGGCGCGCCTCGCGCCAGGGCAGTAGCTCGCCATCGAGCCAGATCAGGCCATCGCGATCGTCAAGGGAATTGAGCATGGTGCGCACCGCTGTACAGGTTGTCGATGGCGTCAGTGTGCGGCCGGTTCGCCGTCGGCACGAGTGAGCAAATCTCAGACGATGCTGAGTTTTGGTCCTCTTGTCGGCGAGCGTGGAGACGACGATTTCCGGTTTAATGAGTCCATGAACGACCAATGACTTCCAGGAGGGTGAATCCCCCATGCGCATCCCTGTCCCGTTGAATGCCTTGCGCGCCTTCGAGGCTGCGGCGCGCCATCTCTCGATCAAGGACGCGGCCCTGGAACTGGCGGTCACCCCCTCGGCGGTCAGCCACCAGTTGCGCACGCTGGAGGACATGCTCGGCGTCGAACTGCTGCGCCGCATCGGTACGCGGCTGGAATTGACCAGCGCCGGCCGCCGGCTGGCACCTAGCCTCAACGAGGGTTTCGCCCTGATCGCCGAGGGCGTGAGCAGCTTGCGCGAGGAGCGGCGCGACGGGCCCCTGCGCGTGAACATGCTGCCGACCTTCGCGACCAACTGGCTGTCGCCCCGCCTGAGCCTGTATCCGTTCGAGCGGCGCGGCTTCTCGCTGGACATCTCCACCACGCAGGACGACGTGGATCTGGCCGCCGGCGTGGCCGATGCCGGCATCTGGTATGGCGACGGCCAGTGGGCCGGCCTGCAGGCCGACCTGTTGTTCGAGGCCACCATCGATCTGTACGCGCGCCCGGGCTTTGCCACCGGCTCGCGCCGGGAACGCCTCAAGCAGGTCGCGCGCGCCAACCTCTTCGTGTCGCGGCATTGCCTCAGCTGGCGGCGCTGGATGGACAGTCTGCCCGGTGGACCGTTCGAGCCGGCTGTCGTAACCCGCGTGGACTCGGGCGGCCTGACGATGCAGGCAGCCGCCGATGGGGCCGGCGTGTCGATCGCCGTCTGCGAACTGGCCGAGAGTGCCGTCCGGCTCGGACGCCTGGCCTCGGTCTTCGACCACCCTGTGAGCGCGGGCGTCGGCTTCTGGCTCGTCTATCCCGAGGCGCTGCGCGAGGACCGACGGTTGGACAACCTGCGCGGCTGGCTGCGCGAGCAGGTCGATGGGCAAGCCCGGCACGGAGGGCAGGAGCGGACGACGGACGACGCGGGCAGTGCCAAGGACGGGCCCGCGCAAAGCACCACGTCGCCGGCGGCGAAGCCTCGATCCGCTGCCGCCTGCGCAAGCCCGGTGGCTTCAATGTCCTGACAGGGAGGAAGTGGGGTGTCTCGTCGATGGATCGGTTTCGTCCTGGTTGTGCTCTCGGCGGTCTGCTGGAGTTCGGCCGGGCTGTTCGTGCGGCTGACGGACCTGGACGCATGGACCATCGTCGGCTGGCGTTCCCTGTTCGCGGGCCTGGCGCTGGCCGCGGTCTTGGCCTTGCGCGGACGCGGCGAACGAGGCAGCACGTTCGGTGCCGCTGGATGGGGGGCCACCCTCCTCGTATCGACGGCGACAGTGGCGTACATCGCCGCGCTGACACTGACCACGGTGGCCAACGTCCTGCTGATCTACGCCTGCCTGCCCCTGGTCGCTGCCGGCCTGGCGCGGTTGATCCTGGGCGAGCCGCTTTCCCCGCGCGTCCTCGCCGCCGGCGCATGCTGCCTGGCGGGCGTGGCGATCGTCGTGGGGGTCCCGACCGGCAGTGGCCATCTCCTCGGCAGCGTGCTTGCCTTGCTGATGACGTCTGCGTTCGGTGGACTCCTGATCGTCGTCAAAAGCCATCCCGGGCTGGACATCGTGAAGATCAACACGCTGGGGTGCCTGCTCTGCGCCGTGGCGGCGCTGCCCTTCATGTCGCGGCAGGTTCCGGACCCGAAGGCGCTGTCGAGCCTGGCGCTGCTGGGCATCGTCGCCATGGCCCTGGCCTTCCTGCTGTTCCTCGAAGGAGGCCGGCGCATTCCGGCGGGAGAAGCAGGACTGATCAGCCTGCTGGACGTGGTACTGGGACCGCTCTGGGTGTGGCTGGCCTTCGGCGAGGCGCCCGGGAGTGGTGCCCTGGCCGGGGGCGCGCTGATCATTGCCGCGCTGGCCTGGTACCTGCGGCGCCCCCAGCGGGACCCGGCCCCGGCGCGGCGGTCTGCCGCCGTCGCCGGATGCGGCGGGACGGAACGATGACGCCGACGCCTTGCGGAAGATGAGGGGCCCATGCGCATCCCCGTGCCACTGAATGCCCTGCGCGCCTTCGAAGCCGCCGCGCGCCATCTGTCGATCAAGGACGCGGCCCTGGAACTGGCGGTCACGCCCTCGGCGGTCAGCCACCAGTTGCGCACGCTGGAAGACCTGCTGGGCGTCGAGTTGCTGCGGCGAGTCGGTGGCGCCGTGGAGCTGACCGACGCCGGCCGCCGCCTGGCCCCGACCCTGAATGCAGGCTTCTCCCACATCGCCGCCTCCGTCCAGGCGCTGCGGGACGAGCGCCTGGACGGCCCGCTGCGGCTGCACACGCTGCCGGCGATCGCCATCAACTGGCTGGCGCCGCGGCTGGCCGCCTATCCGTTCGGGACCGCCGAATCCGCACTCGACATCACCACCGTCCAAGGCCATGCCGATCTGGCGGCGGGCACCGCCGACGTGGGCCTGTGGTTCGGCGAGCCGCCGTGGCCCGGACTGGTTTCGGAGACGTTGTTTGCCGGCACCCTGGGCGTCTATGCCAGGGCCGGCTCGCTCGCCGCCACCCCCGAGGGACGATTGGCGCAACTGGCGCAGGCGCACCTGTTCGTTTCCCGCTATGGCCTGCACTGGGAGCAATGGCTGCAGACCCTGCCGGCCGGTCCGCAACACCCCGCCCTGATCACCCAGGTCGATTCCTGCGGCCTCGCGCTGCAGGCGGCCAGCGAAGGAACGGGGCTGTGCCTGGTGGTGGCGCAACTCGCAGAGCGCTCGGTGCGGGCAGGCTTGCTGGAGCCCTTGTTCGACCATGAGGTCCCGGCCGGTGGGGATTTCCACCTCGTGTATCCACCCGCCCTGGGCGAGGACCGACGCCTCGACGCCTTGCGCACCTGGCTGCGCGAACACTGTCCACCGGTGGATGACGCCGACGATCCGAAGGCCTTGACGGCATGACACACATGAAAGCCGCACACCCGCGCGATCAGCACGCCCTGTCGGATGACGGTGTGACGCTTCGACGGCTCGTTGCCGAGGACGCCGTTGCGCTTGCCTCCCTGGTGGCCGCCTATGGCGACGAAATGCGCCACGGGCAAGGAGCCGGGGCGAATGCACTGGCCCGTGCCGATGCCTTGATCGCCGATCCGATCGCGGAAGTCCTGGGTGGCTTTCTCGGCGACGAACTCGTCGCCTTCGCGGTGTTCTTCGATCTGCCCGAAGCGATCTCCGGAGGGCGTTCGGGCCAGCTCGACGACCTGTACGTCCTGCCCGCCGCGCGCGGGAAACGACTCGCGCAGCGGCTCATCACGGCCATCGCCGATACCGGGCGATCACGCGCCTGGATTCATCTGCGCTGGCTGGTCCCCGAGGACAACCCCGATGCCATACGGGCCTACACGCGCTTCGCCGAACCCGCCGGCTGGAAGAGCTACGTCCTTTGGCTGGCCGGTAACGAGCGGTGGTGAAGCCATGAACAACCTGCAACAGGTCGATTGGTCGCGTCTTCCACAGCCGGAGGATGATGGCGGCGCCCGCCACCTGACAGGCATGCGCCTGCCCAGGCTTGAACTGGCATCGACGGATGGTGGCCGTGTCGATCCTTCGCGCCTGCGCGGGCGCACGGTGCTCTATCTCTTCCCGATGACGGGCCGGCCGGATGTCGCACTGCCTCCAGGCTGGGACGAGATTCCAGGAGCACGGGGCTGCACCCCGCAATCCTGTGCCTTCAGGGATCATTTCGCCGAACTGAAGTCCTTGGGCGTCGCCCAGTTGTTCGGCGTGTCCACGCAGGACACCGCGTACCAATGCGAGGCGGTGGTGCGCCTGCACCTGCCTTTTCCCTTGCTGTCCGACCATTGCCTTTCATTTGCAACCGCGCTCGGTCTGCCGGTCTTCGAGGTGCAAGGCCTGGCGCTGCTCAAGCGGCTGACCCTGATTGCGCACGATGGCGTGATCGAGCATGTGTTCTATCCAGTGTTCCCGCCAGATCGGAATGCCGACGATGTCATCGAGTGGCTCAAAGGCCATCATGCCAATCAATCCGGCAAACCATGAATATCGGATCATTCGGCGGTTCCTGGAGTGAATTTCCCGACATGCAAGACATTGCCAGCTTCCACCGCTGGGTTTACCCGGTGAACAGGGCCAAGCGCTATCTGGTGCTGCCCGACGGATGCCAAGACGTACTGTGCATCCGCCATGCGGATGGCTTGGTTCAGATCATGTCAACCGGGTTTGATGTTCGGCCTCGGCTGGTCGATCTGCTTCCCGGCACCACGATCACAGGCTATAGGTTGCGCCCGGGCGCGGGCGTGAGCGCGCCTGCCATGCAGGCGATTGCCGCAGACCATGATCGAATCGGGGAAATTCTCGACGGGCAGTGCGAAGCCTGGACGCATCTGGACGAGGCCATCCTGGCGCTCAGTTTTCCGGGTGCAACGGTTGGCGCCGCCTGCCGCAGCATTGGCATTTCCATCCGAACGATGCAAAGAGTCTTTCTGGGCAGAAGACTCCCACCGCCGGACTACTGGCGGCTCTTGGGACGAGCGCGCCGGGCAACCGGACTGCTTTCGTCAGGTGAACCTCTTGCCGAAATAGCCAGCATATGTGGCTTCAGCGACCAAGCCCACATGACCCGCGAACTTGTCCGCTGGTTCGGCCATTCTCCGGCGCAGTTGCGCAGGCAAGCCGACGTCCTTGAGCGCCTGCGTCAACCCGGGCTGGGCAACTGGGCGGGCGAACAAATCTCCACCAGATAACCGTCGATATCGGTGACGTAACACGTCGTCTGCCCCCAAGGTTCACTTCTAACCTCCTGCACAGGTTGTGCGCCGGCGGCTACGGCACGCGTATAGGCCGCATATACGTCTTCCGTTTCAAAGGCGATCTCGAATACCGGGGTTTCGGGTGCGGGCTTGCCGGGTGTCTTGCCCAGAGTTCGCATCAATTTGACGGAAGAAAAAGCCAGCTTGGTTGCCCCCGTGACGAGTTCACCATAGTCCCCCGACTCGTGCAGAAAACCCCTCTCCATGGCAAAAGCACGTTCGTAAAAGGCCAGCGAGGCGGCCACGTCTTCGACGTAGAGAATCGTGTATCTGAAAATCATCTCAGCTCTCCAAGTTAGATGGAGAGATGGATTCTGGGCCAGGCTTCATCCCCTGTATTGAATGATCGCGACAGGTGCATGTCAGTGAGCACCCCACGATCACGTTCAGTCAAGCCGCAGAATCGCTACTGATGTGATCTTGATCGGCCAGCGCTTCCGCTTCAGTCGTGGTGAATGGGCCTCATCCACAGTCATGCCGTACCTCTCGCTGCCCGAGGATCGTCCGCAGGTCGATGCTTCAGTGCGCCGAGGGGGCGGGTCGGTGGCTCGCCGGTGCGCAACCAGTCCAGCGCCAGGGGCCACAGCGCCTCGCGGAAGCGCTCGTGGAAGAAGGCGAAATGGCCGATTTCGGCCTGCTCGATGGCCGCGGGAGCCAAGCGCAGGTGATGACGCTCGCTGCCGGTGTAGTAATCCAGCAGGCGGTCCAGCGCCGGTACCGTGCCGAACGGATCGTCCTCGATGCCCAGCGCCAGGATCGGTGCGCGCACCTGGCCGAAGCGCCGTGCCAGCATTTCGGCTTCGGGCTCGCCTTCCAGTGTCTCCCGGCCGCGGCGCACCGTGCCCTCGAAGCGGGGACCCATGCGTGCCCAGTCCAGCGCCACGCCCTTGGGCGTGTCCTCCATCCATCCCAGGCGCTTGGCCGGCACGTAGCCAAGCACCCGCGCCAGCAGCGGCATGGCCACGTGCCAGCGCAGGAACATGGCGCGGCGCGCGGCGGGCGCATAGTCGCGCCAGTAGGCGTACTGCGCCCCCATGGTGAAGATACGCCGCACGCGGTGTGCGGACGCGGCCAGCCCGATCACGAAGCCCCCGGCGGAGTGGCCGACCACGTCGATCGGCTGGCCGGGGAATCGCCAGGCGAGGTACTGCAGCACACCCTCGAAATCGTGCTGCCCCCAGTCGATCCAGTCGGCCTGCAGCCGACGCAGCCCACGGTGTCGCGATTCGCCGATGCCGCGGTAGTCGTAGGTCACCACGTCCCATCCGTGGCTGTGGAGCCAGTCGGCAAAGCGCGCGTAGTACCGGCAGCGCACCGAGGTAGCCGCGTTGATGACCGCGACTGGATGCGGGCGTCGTGGATCGCAGGGGCGGCGCCAGGCAAATCCACCCAGGGCATAGCCGTCGGCGGCACGAATGTCGATGGGCTCAGCCATTCACAGCAAGACCCTGGACCAGCAGCACCACGGCCTGTGCGCCGGCCTTGCGATCCTGGGCAATGCGTTGGTACTCGGCCGATTCCGCCCAGTCATGGAAGGCGGCCTCGTCGGGAAAGGACATGAGCACGAGCTTCTGGTGCGGCCAGGTGCCTTCGATGGTGCGAGGCTGCTCGTCCGCGGCCAGCAGACGTCCTCGGTGGTGGCGGAACACCTCCATGAAGCGCGCCTGGTAGCGGTCGTAGGCGGTCCGGTCGTGGATGGTGAGTTGGGCGAGGGCGAAAACGGTCATGACGAAGACTCCTCGTCGCGATGGCGATCCGGTTCGGCGGCCGAGGTCGATTCGATGCGGTCGCCCTGCGTGCTGGGGCTGGAGAACACCAGAAAATTCACGTCCTCGTCGCCACCATTGGCGGCGATGTGGCGAGTGCCGGCCGGGACATGCACGCCTTGACGGGCTGCCAGCAGCACGTCCTGGTCGGGCGTGCTCAGGCGCAGGTGGCCACTGAGCACGTAGAAGAACTGGTGCGCCCTGGCGTGCCAGTGGGGTGCTTCGGCGCCGCCTGCGGGCATCCATTCCTGCCGCACCTGCATGTGTTGCAGTTCCAGCAGTCGCCAGCCCAGGCAGACCTCACCCCAGTCATAGCGGTTGCCGTCGTCGGTCCGGACGGCGCGCAGCAGTGCCGTCATGGCGTGTCCTCCTCGGCGGGGACGCCGTGCAGAGCCTCGCCATGGACCTGCCGCCCGTTCTCGAAGCGCATGATCTCGCACATGCGCGTGCGCTTGCCGCAGGCCTGCGCCACGTAATGGACGACGACGGTCTGCGCCTCGACATCGCAGATGGCCGAGATGAGTTCGAACCGCAGGTCAGGCCTGTCGGCGAGCGCGGCCAGCCAGTAGCGGCGCAGCGCGTCCTTGCCCTGTACCCGCGTGCCACCGGTATAGGGCTGCGCCAGCGCGCTCACGAACAGTGCGTCGTCGGCATAGGCCGCCAGCACCGCCGGCACGTCGCGCCGGTTCCAGTCATCGATCCAGGCCAGCGCATGGGCCCGGAGTTGATCATGAGAGAGTGTCGTCATGGCATCACATCCAGAAGAGAAGAACGGTCAGGGCGGCCAGGGTCGCCATCGCACGATTGACCACGCGAGCGACGGCGCGGTCGCGCAGCCAGGGCCGCAGGCCGGCGCCGAAGGCGGCCCAGACCAGCATGCAGGGCAGTCCGATGGCGGCGAACACCAGGCTGACCACCAGCAGGCGCAGTGCGTAGCCTTCGCCCGGCGGCAGGAAGGTGGACACCACCGTCACCGAGATCAGCCAGGCCTTCGGATTGACGAACTGGAAGGCCAACGCCTGCATGAAGCCGATGGGCCGGCCGGCTTCGGTCTCCTCCAGTTCGGCCGCGCGCCACAGGCGCGCGGCCAGCCAGAGCAGGTAGAGGCTGCCCACGACCTTCAATGCGACCTGCAGGCGAGGTTCGAGGGCAAACACCGCACCGAGGCCGGCGCCGGTGATCCCGAGCTGCACCATCACGCCCGCGGGGATGCCCAGCAGGTGCGGCCAGGTTCGGCCCAGGCCGAAGAGCAGGCCCGAGGACATCAGCATCACGTTGTTGGGACCGGGCGTGATCGACATGACGAAGGCGTAGACGATCAGCGCCACGAGGGCGGTATGTTCCATGGGAGTTCGCTGGGACGGGGAGTACCGGGGCGTTGAGGGAAAGACGAGGCCCGTCCGCGAATTGATTCTGGGCCGGGCATGGCGTCGGCTCCAGCGAGAAATTTTCAGTCCCACCTGAGATATTCGCGCTTGGCCGCAAGCGTCATCGCGCAGCAGACTTCGCAGGTACTGCCCGGCGCTGCCGAATCGATGACGGCCCGGCACTTCGGGCGGTTCCTCGCAGGAGAACCCATGTCTTCCGATTTCATTCGATGCGCGTCGCACCCAGACGGCTATGCCGAGTTGGTCATCGACCGGCCGGCAGCCCGCAACGCCCTGTGCCGCTCACTGACCGATGCGATGGCCGCGCACCTCGACAGGCTGGCGACCGACGCCGCCGTGCGGGTGGTCCTGCTGCGCGCCGAAGGCGAACACTTCGCGGCCGGTGCCGATCTCAAGGAAATGCTCGGCATCAGCGCGGAGCAGGCGCGGGCCACTGACTTCGCCGGTTGCTGCGCGCCGCTGGGCACGTTCCCCAAGCCCGTGGTGGCGCTGGTGCAGGGCTTCGCGCTCGGCGGCGGCTGCGAACTGGTCGAGATGTGCGACATCGTGCTGGCGGCCGAGAACGCCGTGTTCGGCCACCCGGAGGTTCGCGTCGGCACCATGCCCGGCGCGGGCGGCACGCAGCGCCTGCCGCGCCTGCTCGGCATGGCCAAGGCGCTGGACCTGCTGCTGACCGGGCGCCGCATGGACGCCCGCGAGGCCGAACGCAGCGGGCTGGTCTCGCGCATCGTGCCCCCCGATCACCTGCTCGAAGAGGGCCGCCGGCTCGCCGCCGACATGGCGTCGCTGTCGGGCGAGGTGCTGGTCCTGATCAAGCAGGCCGCGCGTGCCAGCGCCAGCCTGCCCATGGATGAAGGACTACGCCGCGAGCGGGCCGCCTTCCACCACACCCTTTCGCTGCCCGACCACGAGGAAGGCATGCGTGCATTCCTGGAGAAGCGGCCACCTCGATTCAACCCCCTCTCCACTGCAAAGGAACCTTAGAACGATGACCCAAGCCGCCCCATCCTTGCCGCTCGATCCCCAGGTCGAGCGAATCGTCCGCGACAGCTTCGCCCGCCAGGGCCTGATGCACCACCTGGGCGCCGAACTGCACGAGGTTGCGCGCGGGCGGGTCAGCATCCGGTTGCCGTTCCGCGAAACCCTCACCCAGCAGCATGGCTACTTCCATGCCGGCGGCACCAGCGCCATCGCCGACTCGGCCGGTGGCTACGCGGGCTTCACGCTGTTTCCACCGGACAGCTCCGTGCTGACCGTCGAGTTCAAGATCAACCTGCTCGCCCCCGCGCAGGGCGACTACCTTGAAGCGGTCGGTACGGTGGTGCGCTCCGGACGCACCCTGACCATCTGCCAGCTCGAAGTCTTCGGCGTCACCGAACAGGGACGAGCCCAGGTGGCGCTCGGCCAGCAGACCCTGATCTGCCTGCAGGGCAAGCAGGATCGATGACGTTTCCGGTGTCCGCGCAAGGATGCGCTCGGCGGCCAGTTCCGCCATTCATGAAGGAGAACCCATGACCCCAACCTCGACCCAAACCCTCGGGCCCCTCGACACAACCCGCTGGCTGCGCGGACAGTCCAACGCGACCAAGGTGCTGGCGGTGCTGTTCGGCACCCTCGTGCTCACCGCGTCGTCCCACGTCAGCGTGCCCATGGTGCCGGTGCCAATGACCATGCAGACGCTGGCCGTCACGCTGGTCGGCGCACTGTACGGCTGGCGCCTGGGTGGCCTGACGATCCTCGTCTGGCTGGCCCAGGGCGCGCTCGGCTTGCCGGTGTTCGCCGGCGGCACGGGAGGTCTGGCGCGCTTCCTGGGACCGACGGGTGGCTACCTGCTGGCCTTTCCCGTGGCCGGCGCGCTGACCGGCTGGCTGGTCGAACGCGGCTGGCAAGGCGAGCGCGTCGTGCTGGCCTTCGCGGCGATGCTGATCGGCAATGCCCTGTGCCTGCTGCTCGGCGGCGCCTGGCTGGCCGCGATGGTTGGCGTGCAGAAAGCCATCGCCGTGGGCGTGGCCCCCTTCGTCATCGGCGGCGTGCTCAAGTCGGTGCTTGGTGCAGCGCTGCTCAAGGCCATCGACAGCGGTACCCGCAAGGCGGCGCACCGATGACGCGCGTCCCGGGCCGGCCCGATACATCACGATGAACGCCCTCGATGTGGAGCAAGCGCGGCGCTTTGCGCAGGCGTGGCTGCCTGCCTGGACCGGCAACGATCCCCAGCGGCTGGCTGCCTTCTATTCCGAGGATGCCTTCTATCTCGACCCTGCCGTACCCCAAGGGCTGCGGGGAAAGCCCGCGTTGCTGGGCTATTTCGAGCGCCTTTTGGCGCGCAATCCGGCGTGGGTCTGGACGCAGGTCGAGGGCATCCCCATGGAGGATGGCTTCCTCAACAAATGGCGCGCGGACATCCCGGTCGGCGGTGAGGTGTTGACCGTGGTCGGCGTGTGCCTGGTGCAACTGGACCACGCGGGCAAGATTCGCCGCAACGAGGTGTATTTCGACCGCAGCGACTGGATGACCAGGATGGGAGCGGTATCGAAGCGGGATCGGGACGGAGGGCCATGAGCGCACAGCGAGCGGGAAGCGTCTGGTGGACAAGGATCTACGTCTTCGTGGTGGAGCCGGTGCTCCTGGTGTCGGGTCTGATGCTGGTGCTTGCGTTGCTGTCATCTGTAAAAGTATGGACTTGACCTGACAGTCCGCCCTGCCGCGGCGGGTGTCCGACAGGTTGAGCGTGTCCGATGTCACGTGGCCTGTATGATTTTCTCTCTGGCCATGGGGGCGGTGTCAAGGAAGGTCTGCATCGGCGTGCGTCCGAAGCACCACCGCCCCTGATGGGTCCTGATCTCGTTGTATTCGCGCATCCATGCATCCAGATCGGCCTGCAGTTGGTCGATCGTCGTGTAGATGCGCTTTCGGAAGGCGACGCGGTAGAACTCGTCCAGGACGGTTTTGTGGAAGCGCTCGCAGATGCCGTTGGTCTGCGGGCTTTTCACCTTGGTCCGCGTGTGATCGATGTTCTCCACCGTATCCGGCGTGGCTTCCCCACGTAGCGGCGGGTTGGCCTGATCCATAGACTTCCGCGCACGCACGGCAGCTGGGGAAGACGAGGATGGGATCGACAGCGACGGGTTCGGCCGCGTCCTTTTGGCGGAAACACGTTGAGTCCTGGCGGGCTGGTGGGCAGTGTCGCCGGGACTACTGTGCGGTGCACGGACTGGCTCGCAAGACCTTCGACTGGTGGGCGTGGCGGCTCGGCCGGGAATGCCGGTCCACGGAACCGGAGCAGGAGGGCGGGCGCTTTCTCCCGGTCGAGGTCGCCGCGCTTCCCACGACCGCTGCGGCCCCGGACGCCGTCCCGCCGGAGCCGGAGGATGATCGCATCGAGATCACCCTGCCGGACGGGCTGGCGGTGCGGGTTGGCCGCGACTTTGACGCCGCGGCGTTGCGCCGGGTTCTGACCGTGCTCGGGCGATGATCGCGCCGCCGCCGGGCGTCCGTGTGCTGGTGTGGTCCAAGCCGGTGGACTTCCGCGCCGGCATGGACCGCTTGGCCGCGCTGGTGCAGGTGTCGCTGCGCCAGGACCCGTTCGCCGGCGACGTCTTCGTCTTCCGCTCGCGCCGTGCCGATCGGGTCAAGCTCTTGCTGTACGATGGAAGCGGCCTGGTTCTCGTCACGAAGCGGCTTGAGCGTGGCGGTTTCCGCTGGCCGCCGGTCGGCGACGACTTGGTGCGACTGTCGGCGGTGCAGTTGTCGGTTCTGTTGGCCGGGCTGCCCTGGGAGCGGCTGCGCGCCCCGCCAGAGACGCGGCCGCAGGTGGCTTGCTGAAGAAAGAAAGGTGGATGTGTTCGCGTCATGCGAGTAAACTGGCGCATGATCTTCGATCCAGCCGCTCTCCCGCAAGATCCGGACGGGCTCCGCGCCAAACTTACGGAAATGGCGGCCCTCCTTCACGCCAAGGAGATGGCGCTGGTTGCTCTGCAGGGTGAGCGCGATCACTTCAAGGCGGCCTACGAAGAAGCCGAGGCGGAACGCCAACGGCTGGACGAGGTCCTTCAGCAACTCAAGCGGGCTCAGTCCGGCCCGAAGTCCGAGCGCCTCGATCCCGAGCAGTTCCAACTCGCCCTGGAAAACGTCGAGCAGGACCTCGCCACGGCCGCCGCCGCTCGCGAAGAGGCCGCCGTGGACACGCCCGGGGAAGGACGCCGCCGCGCCCCGGCCCGGCGCACGCTGGGCCATCTGCCCCGGCACCTGGAGCGCGAGGAGGTCCGCATCGAGCCCGCCGACACGACCTGCCCGTGCTGCGGCGGGGCGATGCACGAGATCGCCGTGGAGACGAGCGAGCGCCTGCACATCACGCCGATGAAACTGCGCGTGCGCGCCACGTTGCGGCCCAAGTACGGCTGCCGGAGTTGCGCCGAGGCGGTGGTGCAGGCGCCGGCCCCGGACAGCGCCATCCCCGGCGGCCTACCCACCGAGGCGCTGCTGGCCCACCTCGCGGTGGCCAAGTTCCAAGACGGCCTGCCGCTGTACCGCCAAGCCCAAATCTTCGCCCGCGACGGCGTCACGCTCGACCGCCAAACGCTGTCGGACTGGATCGGCCGGACGGCGTGGTGGCTGGCCCCGGTGTGGGAACGGCTGGTGCGCCATGTCCTCGCCTCGCCCAAGCTGTTCGTCGACGATACCCGCCTGCCGGTGCTCACCAAGGGGAAAAAGACGACCAGGACCGGCGCCTTGTGGGGGCTGGGCCGGGATGACGCCCCGTGGCAGGGCGCGCTGCCGCCGGCGGTGGCCTACCTGTACACCGAGGACCGGGTGTACGCCCGGGCCAAGGAGGTGCTGGAGGGGTTCCGCGGGGTCCTCCAGGTCGACGGCTGGGGCGGCTTCAAGCGGCTGATCGAAGCGGACCCGGCCGTGACCGGCCCGGTGACGCTGGCTTTTTGCTGGGCTCACGCCCGGAGGGGCTTTGTGGAGGTGCATCAGTCCTCCGGCTCGCCGATTGCCGAGGAGGTGCTGCGTCGCATTGCCGTGCTCTACCGCATCGAGGACGCCATCCGCGGCCAGCCGCCCGACGTGCGGCGGGCCGTGCGCCAGGAAAAGAGCAAACCCGCGGTGGAGGCGCTCAACGCCTACGTGGAGGAGCAACTCGGCCGTGTCTCCGGCAAGATGCCGGTGGCCAAGGCGTTGCGCTATCTGCGGACGCACTGGGAGGGACTGGGCGTGTTCCTCGACGATGGCCGCGTCGAGATCGACTCCAACAGCATCGAGCGCCGCCATCGGGTGATCGCCACCGGACGCCGCAACTGTAAAAGTATGGACTTGACCTGACAGTCCGCCCTGCCGCGGCGGGTGTCCGAC
>NZ_QLKQ01000105.1 GCF_003349955.1 Azospirillum brasilense | reverse complement strand
GGCGCTGCGCATCCGCACCGAGGAGGTGCTGCCCGTCTTCGAGAGCCTGGGCGATGTGCGCCACGCCGCCATCACCAAGAGCCAGATCGCCGACATCCTCGTCATGCGCGGGGAGCTGGACGAGGCGCTGCGCATCCGCACCGAGGAGGAGCTGCCCGTCTACGAGAGCCTGCGCGATGTGCATTCCATCGCTGTCACCAAGGGCAAGATCGCCGACATCCTTGAAAGGCGCGGGGAGCTGGACGAGGCGCTGCGCATCCGCACCGAGGAGGTGCTGCCCGTCTACGAGAGCCTGCGCGATGTGCATTCCATCGCTGTCACCAAGAGCCAGATCGCCGACATCCTCGTCATGCGCGGGGAGCTGGACGAGGCGCTGCGCATCCGCGCCGAGGAGGTGCTGCCGGTCTTCGGGAGACTGCGCGATTTGGACGGCTTGGCGCACCTCAGGTTCAGCATTGCGCAGCTCCGGCTTCAGAAGGGCATCAAACGTCAGGAAGATCTCCAGGCAATCCTGGATGATCTCGGTAAGAGCTTCAGCATCAGCCACAAGCTCAGCCGGGTAGACGGGATTGCTGTGGTCGGTAACTTGCTGGGCCAGTTGCTTATAAAGCTAAATCAGCATGATGCCGCACGCATAGTGCTTGGCCAAGCGCAGGCCGCATATGGGAAGGTCGGTCAGCCAGACGAAGCCGCTCGAATCGGTCAACTGCTCAAGCAGCTATCCGAAGAATGACGAAGGAGTGCAGAAAAATGACTGTGTCCAGTTTGGAAATTATTATCGAAGGCGACGATCCGCAGCCAGCAGCAGCCGACTTCGCGGCGCTGATCGAGAGCTTTGGAGCTGAGGCCACGGCCCAAGTGTTGAGGTCCGACGCCGCTTCGAACGAAGCGCGGCGTGTGATCGATCCAATTGCGCTTACTGCACTGGTTGTATCAATCCCGTCAGCGGTACTAGCCGTACTCCAGCTCGGTGACCGGGTCGCCGACCGGATGGAAAAGAGACGGCGGGCCAAGCAGCTGTTGGAGAGTGCGCGCCAAATCTGCGATACAGGCAAGGTCGAGTTCCTCATCGTCGGTGAAGACGGGCCGCGATCACTCATCGCGCTGTCTGCAGATGATCTGCTCGATTTGGCGGAAGCAAAGGAGCGTGACGCTACAAGCCGCCAGTAAACGCAAACGCTCCCCGTCCCGCAGATTAGGTTTTAGCCTCGTGGCGGGGCCAGTCACCGGCCAGTTCCGCCTGCTCTTCCCAACCTCGGATGAAATCCGAGCACCTGTGCAGGAGGACATCCAGGGGCAGGCGGGCCCGGCCCCTGAGACTGCACTCCCAAACCGTGAGAAGCCGCCAGCCAACGGCGCGCAAGGCGTCGGCACTGCGCCGGTCACGCTCACGGTTGCTCTCCAGCTTCTTCGCCCAGAACTCCGTCCGGGTGGCGGGCAGCCTGCACATCGGGCATCCGTGGCCATGCCAGAAGCAGCCATGAACCAGAACGATGGCCCGGTGGCGGGGAAACACGAGGTCGGGCCGCCCGGGCAGATCCCGCGCATGCAGACGGAACCGCAGACCAGCCGCATGCAGGCCGCGGCGCAGGACCATCTCCGGCTTGGTGTCCTTGCCCCGGATGCGGCTCATGTTGGCTCGAACGAACGAAATGCGCAAAATTGACCTACGCCATTATCAACCAAACACAGTAAAGTGTAGCTCTTCCAGTGTTTATGTGCGACTCTCAGCCATCAAGCGCGGAGGCGACGATGGGATCGGTGCTGGAGAATCTGGCGGCCATCCGGACCGTGGCGGAGATGACCGAAGCGTTCCGCGACGAGGCGCGGTGCCGTCGGCTGGTTGAGGCGATGGTGTGGCCGAACGGACGGCTCTGTCCGGCCTGCGGCTCACGGCGCTCGATCACTCTGGCGGGGCGCGACACGGGACGACGGTCCCGGCCCGGACTCTATCAGTGCTGCAATCCGGATTGCCGCTTCCAGTTCACCGTGACGACGCGAACCCCGTTGCATGGAACGAAGCTGCCATTGCGGACCTGGCTCATGGGACTGTGGTTCATCCTGCAATCGGACAAGGGCATCTCGTCCATCCGTCTGGCCGAAGCACTCGGCGTCAGCCAGCCGACGGCATGGCGAATGGGCCACGTCCTGCGGCTTCTGGTGTTGCACGACCATCCGCTGGGCGGGACGGTGGAGATCGACGAGTTTCATTTCGGCGCCAAGCCGCGCCGCGACCCCAACACTCCCAAACTGGGTCGAGGACGCAAGGGCCATCCCCGCACGACGAAAACTCCAGCGCTTGCGGTCGTCCAGCGGCCAAGCAGCCGGGAACCGGGAACACCGGCGGGCGAAGCCCGTGCCGCGGTGGTCGCCGACCTGTCGCTCGACGAGGCCGAGCGGGTGCTCGAAGCCGCGGTCGATCCCGATGCGCACTTGATGAGCGACGAATGGAAGGCGTTCATCGCCATCGGGAGCGCATTCGGTGCGCACGACACAGTCCGCCATTCTCAGCGCGAGTATGTTCGCGGCAGCGTGCATGCCAACTCGGCCGAGGGCTTCAACGATCGTGTCCGGCGCACGATCGCCGGTGTCTTCCATCACATCAGCCCCGACCACGCCGACCTGTATTTTGGCGAGATCGGTTTCCGCTGGTCCCAGCGCACGGTGACGGGTCAGGCCCAGCGCCGGACCCGCAAAGGACGCACGGTGATCCAAACCCTCTGGTCCCGTGTTCCCCCAGCCCTCCAGCTTCCAGCCGTCTTTCGCTACGCTGTCGGGCGCCAACTTCGGCGGACCAAGGACGGCGGGATCAGCATCCGCTCCGCCGTAGCTGTCTTTAGTTGATAATGGCGTTGACCTATAGGCGGACAAACCCGGAACAGCCACGCTGAGGGCTGCTGGAAAATCAACAACTTGGCTTGCGCTGCCCTTCAGTGCTCGGCGGCGGCGCCCTGTCGGAAAACATGTGTTTTCCGACAGGGATGGGCGACGGGTAGCCTGACCGCCCCAAAGCCTCAGAAGCGGAAGCGGGAAGCCCTGTCGGATTGATCGGCTGCACGGAAACCGTCCCGCTGGGGTTTGCCGTACAGCCATCCCGGTCCAATCGGACTTTCTGTTCCGCTGCTGACATTGTTGGCGAATTCCGTAGGCTGTGGGCATGGGTACGGTATGGGAGCAGCGGCTGTTGAGGCGACATCCTCATTCCAGGGGGCTGATCATGTCGCTCAAACCGCAGAGCATTCCGCCGGTGCCCGACCAGACCGCGGCCGTCGCGCGGGCCGCCTTCCCCAAGGGCACGGCCGTTCTCCGTCTCCGCGATGAATTGGGGACGATCTACCAGGACGATCTGTTCGCCGCCCTATACCCCCAGCGGGGCCAGCCGGCAGCAGCGCCATGGCGATTGGCGCTGGTTTCGGTCCTGCAATTCCTGGAGGGGTTGCCCGACCGGCAGGCCGCCGACGCTGTGCGCGGACGGATCGACTGGAAGTACGCTCTCAGCCTGGATCTCACCGATCCGGGCTTCGATTTTTCCGTGCTGAGCGAATTCCGCGCCCGATTGATCGCCGGAGAACAGGAGGCGCTGCTGCTGGACGCCTTGCTGATGCGGCTCAAGACAGCCGGGTTGGTGAAGGCCGGAGGCCGACAGCGCACCGATTCCACTCACGTCCTGGCCGCTATCCGCGGGCTCAACCGTCTGGAAACGATCGGCGAGACGCTGCGGGCCGCGTTGAACAGTCTGGCCGAGGCGGCACCGGCTTGGTTGACCGAACGCATCACCATCGACTGGTTCGAGCGCTATGGCCGTCGGGTCGAGGAATATCGGCTGCCCAAGGGAGAGGCCGCCCGCGCGGCTCTGGCCGAGCAGATCGGCCGCGACGGTCACCAGATCCTGGCCGCCGTCTATGCCGCGGACGCTCAGGTCGACTTGCGCGCCCTGCCAGCGGTCCAGGCGCTGCGCCGGACCTGGGTTCACCAATTCTACACCGAAGAGGATCAAGTCCGCTGGCGGACCGTAACCGAGTTGCCGCCGGCCGGCCAGCGGCATGATTCGCCCTATGACGTGGAGGCGCACTACGGCAACAAGCGCAGCGCCACCTGGGTCGGGTACAAGGTCCATCTCAGCGAAACCTGCGACGCCCAAGCGCCCCACCTGATCACCCATGTAGAGACCACGCTGGCGCCGGTCAGCGACATCGACCGCACGGCGCCCATTCACGCGGCCTTGGCGACACGCGGCTTGGTGCCCGCGGTGCACTTCCTCGATGCCGGCTATGTCGATGCGCCGTTGCTGATCGCCAGTCAAGCCGAGCACCGGATTGAGATCGTGGGGCCGGTCCGGCCCGATATCAGTTGGCAGAACAAGACCCACCAAGGTTACGACCTGGGCGCCTTCACCATCGGCTGGGACGCCCAGACCGTGACCTGTCCGCAGGGCCAGACCGCCACATCCTGGGTGCCGAAGACGGACCGCTGGGGCAACGCGGTCATCCATGTCAAATTCCCCTTCCGGGTGTGCACCCCGTGCCCGGCGCGGGCGCACTGCACCCAGGCCAAAGCCAGCCCACGGAACCTCACCTTCCGGCCGCGCGCCGAGCATGAAGCGCTTCAGGATGCTCGCCGCCAGCAGGAAACAGAGGACTGGCGCCGTCGCCCTCAACCTCGTCCGCTTGGAGGCATGGTGGACGGACCGGCCCTTGGCGAAAACTCGCGTCTCTCGTTTCGCGGCTCTTGGGCCTTCCGTCGCGTAACCCCGGAATTCGCCAACAGTGTCCGCTGCTACTCGGACCCTTGATCGGGCATCTTCGCTAGGTCGGACATGCGGCTGGATGGGCTCCATCATGCTCCGCCGGCTCACAACTTGCCCGAGCCCAAGCCCTATCTCAAACGGGCTCTTACAAATTAGACAGCATGTGTTCAATCTCAGCACGTCGCTCCCGGATGCGGCGTTCCTCCGCCTCTAGCTTTGCTAGTTCCTTCTCTAGCGCCTTTCGGCTAGGCGAACTGACCAGCAGCGACGCATGCACGCGCAGTTGCCGGCGGAACGCGACGACGTCTTCACGCCGCACCGTAGGACTGACTAGTCCAGCGGCTACAGCCTGTTGCTGCTCCTCCGGCTTCAACGTTACGACCTCGTAGACTGTCGCGTATGAAGGGGGCAGCTGATCGGCGGGGAAGGGCAGTGCACCTGTGTCGACCGCCTCCGCCACTTTCATCAGCATGTTGGCCGTGCGGTGGCTGAACGGCATGTCCCGCTCCACCATCTCGCCGAACTCACCATGCTCCAGGCGCGCTTTCGCTTCAATCAGGTGGCGGCCGACGTCCAGGAAAGCGTCGTTCGCCCGCTTCCACAGACGCCCGATTTCCTCGATAAATTCGCGACGCGTTTCCAATTTTATCAGGGCAGACACTAGGAGGTCGCCGCGGGTGTCCCGGTGGCGCTCTGCCGGCACCAAGCCATCGTCGCCGAACGCTGAGCCCAGCTTCTTGCGGGCTGGCTTCGCCGTTGGGGTCACAGGCCGATCCTCCGCCGGACTTCCTGCCACAGCGCAGTAACCTCATCCGCCCCGCGTCCGCCGACCTCCGTTACGCCGTAGCCATTGGCCATCGCACGTACCACGTCAACGCTGTCGGGGATCGCCGCTGCCGCCACATCGCCGGAGCGGATCAGTCGGAGGCGGGCGCCATCGGTCTCTTTTACCCGCGGCTTCACCCGGTTGAGGCAGTAGATCGCCGGCCGGTTTAGAGCCTGGACGGCGCGCATGATCGTTTCGACCGAGCGCACATCGTCAGGCAGCGCCTGGGTGGGGATCACCACTAGTTCCGACGCCAGCACCAGGGTTTTGAATCCCTCTGGATCCTTCTCGATTGCGGTGGGGGTGTCGACTAGCACGAGCTGTGTGCCGGCCGCATTAGCCCGATGTGCCGCGGCAGAGGTTTCGGAAATGAACCCTGGAACCGGCGTCGCGTCGGCATCAGCCCGCACCCGGGCCCATTCGGCAGAAGTCCCTTGTGCATCGGTATCGACGACCGCGACCGGCACCCCATCACCAACAGCAGCAGCAGCGAGGTTGCGCGTCAGCGTGCTCTTTCCGCTGCCGCCCTTGGGCGAGATGACGGCGATGATCTTCATGACACAGCTCTGGCCAGCCGCTTCGTGACCGGTGGCCGGCTGGGGTGCAGCATGATGCAACCAGATTCCACTCCGACCCGAGCGTCCGGATAAGCGGCCAGGGCCATGCGTAGCGCCTCGGTGAAAGGCTGCTTGAATGTGCGCAGAGAAGCGCAGCCGGCGCCAAACTGCGCATATAGGGCCTGCCAGGATATCGGTGTCGGCTTGCTGAGGCTGTGCAGGCGGTAGGCGAGCCAGACATAAATGTCGATCGACAAGGACTTGTTGCCGATTGTCCGCAACGCAGCCTCCGAAACCGGCACCGGGTGCTCGATAAGGGAGTGATAGAAGGCCTCGTTGAGCTTGACCGTCTCGCGCCACAGCATCGGCTGGGCATCGTCGTTCAGTGCCCCAGTCAGCTCTATTGCGCTGTCGACGAAGGCGCCGTTGTCACGCTGGCGAGCACCGCCGTGATCGCTGAAGAAGGTTAGGCGGCAGGCGGAGATCCGCTTAGCCTGTTCGGTCACGGCCTTGTAGGTCGCGCCACCGATGGCACCGATCCCCATGGCAGTCATCCACGCCTTCATGGATCGCCCGAGTTCTACCTCCCGCGATCCCGTTCGGAGGGCTTGGGTTTGGAGGTAGATCAGGATCATGCGGGCCTTGGAGCCGTAGGGCACGCCGATAAGCTCACCCTTCTCCGTGCAACCAGATTCCACTAGCAGCGTGACGCGGTGCCCCTCCCTGCGCCACAGCCGTTCTGGCGTGTTCTTGTGAGGCAGGGAGGTCAGGGCAAAGCCGGCATGGCAAATGCCTAGGCTTTCACCTTCATTGGCGAGGACGGCGGCAGCGATCTCTAGTTCCTGCCGTTCCAGTTTGGTGTCGGCAAGGTCGCGCGCACGCTCCAGCCCGTGGGCCGTAATGAGATGGTGGATGTTTCCCATGTCACGCATTCGGCAGATGCCAGCGGCTCCGGTCAATGGTGGAATCTGGTTGCGGGGCTATTCGGAAGCTATTTGAATTACAACTATTTGCTTAGCAACCAGATTCCACTGAATAAGCCGAGTCGTAGCAACTAGACTCCACTTTCCTGCAACCAGATTCCTGTGAATAAGTTAGGTTGGTTGGAGACGCTTAGCTCCACAGGCAGGGGCATTAGGGGCGAATCGGACAGACTGTGAATCGGCACGGGGTTTCGACGGCGATCGGCACAGTAACTTGTTGAGAGTATGATACCGCCACGTCTAGTGAACCGCCCCGGGTTTCCCGGAGGCCCCGTTTCTTGAGAGGATGGGGTCATCATGACGAAACCGGCATCACGCAAATACGCTCCTGAAGTCCGCGAACGCGCGGTGCGGATGGTGTTCGAGCACGCGGGGGATCACGCCTCGCAGTGGGCGGCGATCAGCTCGATCGCGGCGAAGATCGGCTGTACGGCTGAGACGCTGCGGGGGTGGGTCCGGGATCCGAAGGCGCTGCGGAACCAAGGCGGCCGCATCCTGGTCGGCCGTGCGGCGAGGATGGCGCAATGACGACGGTGGCATTAAACGTTGATGAGAGGGCAGCTTCGGTGTGCCGATCCTCCACCTCAACGCCTGGTACGGCGTGTGCGCCGAGCCCCTCCGCGTACACCTGGGGCTGGAGCCACGGCCGAGCCCGTGTGGGGCCAGCCTGGTGGAGATCGTAGATAGTGGCCAGCGGTGGCGACGGGCCGGGCCGGTGCGCGATTTGGGGTCACGCCATAGAGACGTCACCCCTCACCAGCATGACCGATAAGGAATTCACTGTATCTGGGTGACAGAGGCGCTTGGTTGAAGAACATCGCATCCCACTCAGCCACGGTGCAGGACATTTCGCACCGTCGACGCCTGCCACTCTCGCCCCCGGGCGGTCGGGACGCTCCGACGGTTCAGTTCCCGCGCGATTGCCCGCAGCCCAAGACCAGCAGCCCGCAGATCCTGGATGAGCGGTCGAGCATTGGCGGCGAAGCCATCGGCCGCGGCGACGAGAGCAGCGCGCGCGCACTGCAGAGCCGGCCCCGGTGTTGGGTTGCCGAGACGGGTACCACGACGCTTGGCGGCGGCCAGGGCGGCCCGGGTGCGTTGACTGATCAGCTCGCGTTCATGTTCCGCAACGGCGGCCAGGATGTGCAACGTCAGGCGGTTGGCCTCCGGCATGTCGCAGGCCACGAAGTCGACCCGGCTATCCATCAGTTTGGCGATGAAGGCGACGTTGCGCGCCAGCCGGTCGAGGCGTGCGATCACCAGCGTCGCGCGCCGGCGGACGGTCAGATCCAGGGCGGCCCGCAGTTGCGGCCTGTCGACCTTGCGGCCGCTCTCCACCTCGGTGAATTCCGCCACCAGATCGCCGCGGCCGGCGACGTGGATGGCGACCGCCTCGCGCTGGGCGTCGAGCCCCAGGCCGCTGCGCCCCTGTCGGTCGGTAGAGACCCGGTAGTAGGCGACGAAGACCCGACTCACGGCTTGGCGTCCTGCCGGGCACGCCAAGTGGATACCAGGAAGGTAGCCATGGTGCCCGCAAGATTGACCGCGAGCTCAGCATGCCGTGGCAGGGGCCGCGCCGCTTTGCGGCCTCGGCCGTGCGCGTCGCTCAGCTTGTTGCGGATTCCTGCCAGGCTGTTCACGACCGACTGGCAGTTCCCAAGAATGGCCTTGAACACCTCCTCGGTGTGCTGATCAGGGGCGAGGTTCAGGTGCTCGGCTGCTGTACGATACAGCTTCGGTAACTCGTCCTTCTCGCCGTAACTGCCGCCGGCGTCCTCAATGATGTGTTTGCATACGGTTTCCAGCAGCGTGCGGGCCGAGGTGATCGCCCCCTCCGGGTGCGTCGCGCGACGTTCCAGGGCCTTGGTCCAGGCGGCATGCACGCTGGCCTCGTCGAAGGCCGCCAGGGCTTCGGAGATGACGGCATCGGCTGGTGCTTCATAAGCTGTACCAACCTCCTGTACCGTGAAGACGGGATAGCCAGAGACTTTGCTCTTCTGCATGAGGGCAAACCCGTCCCTTCCGAGGATCGGGTTGAGGGCGTCTACGATGGCCTGTTGCTCGGCCTCGGCACGAGTCCGTGGGTGTACTACAGCTTCCAGGAATGCGAAAAATCTGCGTTGCGAGCAGTCATAGGCGCCAATCGCATCGAGCACCTCCTCGTTGTCCAGATCACAGTTGCGGATGAAATGGCGCTGCAGGTCCTCGGCCATGGTGGTCATAACGCCGTACTTGCCTGGCCTGAGGTCGATCGGGAAATGCTCCCTGATAAGGTCCAGAACATCTAACTCGCCGCCCAGATCAAACCGGTTCAGCGCTCTTCCGATGTGTCGGCGGACCAAATCGGAAGCAACGCGACCGTTGGCTTCAGCCAATCTGTCTGCCGCCTCTTCCAGCTGATAGTCGCCACCTTGCTCAACCAGGATCCGGCGCGCGATCCGAACGGTATCCTCCGAGCTCAGTTTGTTTAGCCGCGACATCACGTAACTGCGCTTGCTGGACATGGCTTCATTGCGTGTTCCCGGAGCAAGGCCAAGCCCCTCGCACACATCAGGCAGGATGTTGGCGCTGGTTGGGTAGAGCACTTCGACAATGGCAGTACGCAGCTTCGCTAGGGGCGCTGTGGATGTTGTGGAGGACATGCATCGGGTCCAATGAAGAGGGGTGTAAAAATCTTAAACGACCGTTTCGGATTTTAACACATCTGGCGTAGGACCCGAACCGGGCGAACAAAGCGCGGCACCGGGCCGGCGCCGTCGTCCCTACATCCCGACATCTATCCCCGACAGTGCGGCGATCTCATCGAGCAGTTGGGCATGGCTTTCCGCATCGAAGGGTCGCCGGTCGACGGTCACCCTATGTTGATCCGCCTTGACAAGGTCTGCATGCTTCTCGCAGAAGAGGGGTGCACACTTCTCATGAGGCGCCGCATGGCTGGCGAGGCAGTCGGTATCCGTTTCCAACGCGATGTTCTGGAGGTGTTGGATGCGCATGCGCGTGATCGCAGCGTGTCACGATCCGATGCCGTCGACGCCCTGCTACGTGGTGTCTTGGGATTACCAGACAAGAAGGTGGCGATGAGCGCCATGGGACAGGACCAAGTCAGCGGGATGACGGCCAACGCCTTTGGTCGGCAGATGGGACGGACGATCGCGGCTGCTCTCGGGGCCGAGCCGCTCACCAACAACGGCAACGAGTTCTCGCTGGATGGCAACCGCGTCGCCATCAAATGCGCCAAGGCCAAAACAACCAGCGTTGGTGTAACCCATACTATGCTTGATCGTTTGTCTGAAGTGATCGGCGCCTTCGAAACCGCTACGGGGGCCTACGACCTATACGCGCTGCCAGCAGCTCGGTTCCGCGAGTGCATGAGGGCAACCCGTAGCACTGGCCCGTCCGCTGGAAAGGTCGGTCTCGTGAGCCGATCTGTCTTCTTGTCTGAAGGACGGTTCATCCGCAGCCTCACCCCAAAGGCGGTCCGCCCCAATTTCATGCGGTGATCCGGGAGAGAGATAACCATGAGCTTTGTACTGCGCTTCCGCGATGAGGGCCCGGCTTACGAGCGGGCGAAGGCTGTCGCCGACGCCATGGGGCTGCCCATGGAGGATTACCTGCTGACCTGCATCGCCGAGGGCAACAAGATGCTGCGCACCCGCCATCTGCCGCTCGACGCCGAGTTGGACGAGCCGGCCTTCATCCGCCGCGGCCTGTCGCTGGAAGGGATCTGAGCCACCGGGCGCCACGCGACCGTCATCCGGCAACGCACGCCAAACCACAGGCGGAATGCGACCGCGGAGCCGGAGCCGAGGATCGGTGGGGTGTTTCGCGCTCCTGCGCCTCCCGGCGCCCGCGCGAAGCGGTCCGGCTATCCGCCGCACCGCCGCCGACCAGCGCCAAGGGTTGGACACGCCGGTTCTGCTGTACGAGTGGAACGGGAAGACGCTGACCGGACCGGAAGCGGGGTGATGGGCAACGGCCTCAGCCCGGCGATGCAAACCGTGGGAATTCCACACCACGGCGGAAACAGCTGGAGAAGCGGCGGGCCAACCTTTCCCGCAGGTTTACGGTGATGCAGGAAGCTGCACCGGCCGGTTCGAGACACGTCTCGGGCACACCAGCGCCGATCGCCGCGGTGGATATGGCACGCGCAAGCCGCTGTGCTTCGTCCTGACACCGCCTGAACAGCCACACGCCGTTTCCGCTTCAGCGCGTCGGTCGGACAGGCCCGCCCGCGCAGGGCGGGCCTGTCGCGCGGGCGCCGGGAGGCGCGGGGAGCGCGGCCGTCACGCCGGCGATCTATTCCCGGCCCTGCCCGCGCGAGCGCCGTCTGGGGCGCGCCGGGAACCCACCGGAGGGCGGGCAGGGGTCAACCGGCCCAGGCGGGGGCCTGGGCGGCCCGGTTCCATCGGCGGCATGGCCTCGGCCCCTGTCCGCGTCCGGCTCAGGCGACGCGGCGGGAGCTGGCGCGGTCACGGCTGGGGACGGCGCCGGTTCCGCGGCGGAAACGGGCGGGCTTGGCGGATGGGCGGGCAACGGGAACAGCACGCCGGGATGCCTGTACTCGGCGTCGTGCCGGGCCCACGCCGCGCTCAGCGCGGAAGGCGTGGACTCGGCCGGGGGAACCGGCTCCGGCGATGGTGGCGTCCACACGCCCGGGTCCCTGGCCTCGGCCGCCGCGGATTCGTCCCGGACACCCCGCGTCGCCGTTCCGCCTCGCAGGAAGCCGAGGGCGCGGCCGGCCAGGGCGGCGATGCCCCGCCCGCTGCCGGCGGCTTTATCCCGCGCCGTGGCGAGGTCCTGCCGCAGCACTTGGTTTTCCTGGCGCAGGCGCTCGGCCAGCCGTCTGTCGTCGCGGGCCTGAACCAGGCGTTCGGCCAGCCACCGGCCGGCGTCCCTGGCTTCGGGCGGCGGTGCGCCATGGTACTGGGCGGCCAGGTCGGTCGGCAGATTGGGAACGACGCAGCTCCGCACGAACCACCGCTGGCCGTCGAACTCGCCCTGAACGCGCGCTTTGGTGAGGGCGCCACGGTGACCCGCGCGTTCGGCCTCCAGGGTGGCCTCCCGCTCGGTCAGTTGCCGCCGCAGATCGGCCTGGCGGGCGCTCAGCCGCGTGGCGAACGCCAGCCAGCCCTCCCGCTGCTCGGTCCGCCACCGCCGGCGGGCGAGGCCCTGCGGTTCCGGCAACCGGCCGGCGGCGACGTCGCGGGCCCACGCCGCCTCGATGCGGTCGGCCGCCGCCGCCAGGGCGGCCGTGCGCTGCGGCACCGGGCGTTGGACGGCCGCATGGTCGCGGGCGGCTTCCCGGGCGTGCCACAGGCCGCGCGGGATGTCCGGACGAGGGGCCCGCGTGATCCCGGTGTCGCGCAGCGTGCCGCCGTGGAACTCGACCGGCAGACGCCGGTGGAAGCGCTCGGCGTAGAGCTGGTTCACCGTCTCAGCGACGTGCCGGCGGAAGCTCCTCATGACGTCGCCGCCGTCGATCGGCCGCGTGCCGTCGGCCCCGGCGGCGGCGACCAGATGGCCGTGGGGGTAGTCGCCGTTGCGCGCCGAGCGGGAATGCACCGCCCACTCGGCGCGATGGCCACGGCTCTCGAACCAAGCGGCGACCGTGCGCATCACCGCCGCCCGGTACTCCGGATCGCCGTCGTAGGGCAGGTCGATCACGAGGCCGTAGGCGGCGGCGCGGCGGTTTCGCGGAACGGCGTCGTCGGCGGCGGCGATGGCCGCCTCGACGCCGGCGATCGTGCGCTCGAACGCCGCGATGCCCACGCCATCGGCGGAGCTGGTCTCGAGATCCTCGGCGTCGCGGTCGGAGGCGGCGTGCAGGCGGTGCGTGTAGCGGGCGAGCGCCCCGCCGCGGCGCGCCGGCTCGACCTTGATCGTGGTGGTCCGGGTCGGCCAGCCGTGGACCAAGCCCACCCGGCCGGACGCCTTGCGTGCCGATGGCGCCCGCTTCGGCGGACGGCGGGCGACGGCCGCCCCGCCGCGCCGGATGCGGAAGGGGCGGGTCAGAACCCGCCGCAGTTCGCGTTCGTCGAGATGGCCGGCCCGGTGCTCGTCATCCAGCTCGGGCATGGCATGACTCATGGGGGGAATTGTTATTGGTAACGACCCGTTTAAACGGGTCCTCCCCCATGAGTCAAGTTCAAAAACAATTACTCCTCAGACAAACAAAGAAAACGTTTCCGGAAATGCTTGTCGGTTCTGCGTGTCATGTCATAACATTACAGAATAAGGCGGAGTTTTCTGGTATCCATTCACCTCACAACTCGCTGAGCACGCTTACCGCTCATCGATTTTCCGCGCGGCGGGTCCCACGGATCTGGTTCCTCGAGCAGCAAATGCCGCCACGCCCACTCCGCATGACTCTCACACCGGTGACGACGCGATCGAGGGGCCACCGTCCTTGGGCTCGGGCGGCGGGTCCTCCGGCACGATGGCCGGGGTGCTGGCCGGTGGCCAGGTGAAGCGGTAGCTCGTGCTGCGGCCGCCGCCAGGGTTGCGGGCGAGCAGGCCCAGGCCCACCAGTGCGCTCATGTCGCGTTGCGCGGTGTCCGGCGAACAGCCGCACAGGCCGGTCCATCTTTTCGCGGTGATCGGGCCGTCGAAGCCTCCCAGCAGCATGCCCAGCACCTGGCGCTGACGGCCGTTGAACGGGTGCGCGGCGTGGGTCTTCCAGAACCTTGCCGCGTTGACCACGCGCTCCGTCATCGCCTCGGCGGCCAGGATGGCGCGCTCGTAGCATTCGGCGAACCAGACCAGCCAGTCGGTGATGTCGAGATCGCCCTTCTGCGGCGCCTCCAGCGCATCGTAATAGCGTGTCCTGTCGCGTTCGATGGCCGCCGACAGGCTGTAGAAGCGCTGCCCGGTCCCTTCGGCCTGCGCCATCGCGAGGTCCGCCACCGCGCGGGCGATGCGCCCATTGCCGTCGTCCATGGGATGAATCGTCACGAACCACAGGTGCGCCAAGCCGGCGCGCAGCAGCGGATCGATCTCCCGGCCAGCGTTGAACCACCTCAGGAACACGGCCATCTCGCTCGCGACACGCCGGGCCGGCGGCGCCTCGTAGTGGATCGTGGGCCTGGGGGAGAACGGGTTGGAGACCACCTGCATGGCCCCCAGGCGGTCCGTTCGCCACCGCGCCACATCGATCCTTTCCCCTCCGGAGCGGCCGGTCGGGAAGAGAGCCGCGTGCCAGCCATGGAGGCGCTCCTCCGTCAATGGGCAGGCATGGTTCCTGGAGGCATCCATCACGACACTCACCACGCCCTCCACCTGGCGGTCGACCGGCATCGGACCGGCTTCGGGGAGGCCGAGGCGCCGGGCAACGGACGAACGCACGCTGGCCGGATTCAGCATCTCGCCCTCGATGGCGCTGGTCTTGACGACCTCCTCGGAAAGCGCCACCAGCTCGGCGTCGCGCTGCGCCGCGAAACCGATGTCGCTCATTTTCCCAAGAAGCAGTCCCTGCCGATGTCGCGCTCTGGCCAGCGGCAACAGCAAACGGTTTCCATCCCACCGGAAGCTCGGCCACTCCTCGCGCTGCCAGATGTACGTCACCATCGGTCGACCCTATTCACCGCATGATTTGCGGTGATAGTGTCCATATTCGCCTCACCGGGCAAGGTCTTCGCCGCGCATGCCGCGGTGAAAAGGCGGCAATCGCCGCACGGGATTTAGTTCCCGTCTCCCCCTCTATGAGTCGTGCCGGGGCCAGCCGGCGTCGGTGCGAAACCCGAGGTGCTGACAACGCCTTCCGACGAGGCGATCGACGGCTGGAGGGCGGCACCGCGCAGCACGCCGGGCGGGGAAGCGGTGCGGCGTTGTGTGCCGCCCCTCCATGCGCGGGCCACTACGACGATGATGCGTCCGACGTCCTTGACAGCCGTCCGCTGGTGGGCGATCGCGGCTGTGAACCCCGCCGGCGCCATGTATCATGAGGCGTAATGAGCATGCGCGGGGAGGATGATTCCATGCAGCCGGAAGCCGGGAATTCTGAGACCGAAGCTTCGTCGACGCCGCCGCTGGTCGACGAGACGGCCTTCCCCATAATCGGGTTGAAGATTCCAATATCCTTTACTCCGGTACGTATCGTGGAGGTGACGCCGGAGATGGTGCGGAACTTCAAGCCGGTCGTGAGCGACAAGCGGCATCCCTTTGGGCTTGGCTTGCCCCCGCCACTCAAACCGTAGACGAGCTTCTCGGCACCGCCGGCTGGGTCGCACGCGGCACTGTCGGACGTGCTGGTCCGACTCGGCTGCCCAGGCACCACAGGATTGAGGCCGAAGCTGCCGGCATCATGCCAATGGCGTCTGGCACAAGGAACGCTCCCGAGATGCGGATGCGCTTGATCTCGTCCAGGCTAACGGATAGGCGGTGATGCCGGTGGCGCGGAAGCTGTGGCAGCCGAGCGGCGTGGCGATGCCAGCGGCCGCCGCGCGCCGGCGCACCATGGCGTGGGCGCTCGCCTGCGGCAGCGGGCGCTCGGACATCCGGCCGGTGCCGCGGCCGAGTGTGCGGAACAGCGGCCCCTTGGGGTCACCGCGCAGGCCGGCACCGTCCAGGTAGGCCACCAGGTAGTCCTCTAGCGTGTGGTGGCAGGGCAGGGCGTGCGGCTTGCCGCCCTTCTCGCGCAGCCGCACCCACAGCCGGCGGTTCTGGACGTAGACGTCCTCGACGCGCATGGCCAGGGCGGCGCCGACGCGGGCGAAGCCGTAGACCATCAGCCCGATCAGCGCGCGGTCGCGCAGGCCGCCCGGCGTCGTCGGGTCGATGGCGTCGAGCAGCGCCCGGGCCTGGGATCTGAGTAGCAGCGGAACAGAAAACCTAGGTAAGGTGGCCTCGCGCTTGTCTGCCTGAATTGACCGGGTTCGCCCATCCTCATCGACCAGCGTCAACGATCCCATTTCGTGCGTCCCAGCCCCGTCCGGGCAGGGTGCCGGTCAGCCGGTGGAGTGGACGGGGTTGGCCAGGGTGTCATACCAGAAGGGGGGCGCCAGAAAGGGAGGCTCCCAGCACGCCTCCCAGTGCATTCCGAATCGATGGTCCAGGATGTAATAGGACAAGTCGGAAAGGCATTGCCTCGAATTGGCCAGGACCACGGCCCCCTCCCGGCGGGAGGGAACGAGAATGCAGTTGGTCGAGAAACCGGCCGTGAGGCCACCCTTCAGAACGAAAATGTCCGGCGAGAAGCGGTAACTCGTCTCCCATCCGAGGCCGATGTCCATGCTGAACCCTCCATAACGGCGTGGCCGAAGAGCACTGGTTATGGCCCGGCCGAGCGGGCCGCCCGGCGGCTCCAGACAGGCGGCAACCAAATTCAGGAGGTCGCACGCCGGTGCCCTCAGGCCTCCCGCCGCATGAAGCAGTTCAGGAATTTGCCACGCCGGGAGGCCATGTCCTTCGGGGGAGTGCCCGGTCACGGCGCCGCTTTCCGGCATGCCGAAGCCCGTTCTGGTCATGCCGAGCGGAAGCAGCACGCGCTCGTTCAGCAAGGCATCGAACGGACGCTTGGCCCGTGCAGACAGGCAGAGCCCGAGAAGGCCGTACCCAAGATTGCTGTACTGGTAGCGCCGCACATCGGGCGGAACGATGGACGACATAAAACCGGACAGCGTAGCGAGCGGATAGTCGGGGTGCTGAGCTTCCAGATCGATGTCCTCCAGTTCCGGAGGCATCATTGGAAGGCCGCTGTGATGCGTTGCCAAGTCAAGCAGCGTCACTTCGTCGAAAAAGGCGGAGGACATTTCGATCTGGTCCCGCAGGAACATGCCGACGGGCTCGTCCACGGACAGTTCGCCAGCTTCCTCCATCAGAGCGAGCAGCACGCCGGTGAGCGCCTTGCATATGGAGCCGATTTCAAACAACGACGTGCCGTCGAGCGGCGCGCCTGTTCCGCGGTCAGCCACCCCACGGCCGAGGATGTCACACCTGCCTTCGCTGTATACGCCGGCAATCACCCCGACATAGGCCCCTTGGGCAATGCGAAGGTCCAGAGCAGCAGCAATCTCTTCGAGAGGGCGCATTGAGTAAAGCTGCCGTGGTTGTAGGAGAAGATCAGAAACAACCTGTAACCCTAGCATGCTGGAATACCATAGGGTATACCCATACGACACAGCGTCGTGAGACGATCCTCAGCGTCTCATTTGGATGGATTTCGCATGAGCGAGACGCTACCGTTTGCTGGTTTAGAAGCAAACGAGACGATTCATGGCGGTCTACGGTTACGCCCGCGCCTCCACGCTGGATCAGGACGTCGCGATCCAGGAGGAGGCGCTTCGCCATTCCGGGTGCGAGGTCATCCGCTCGGAGAAGGCGAGTGGCACAACCCGCGCCGGCCGGTCGGAACTCGCTTTGCTCCTCCAGTTCCTCCGCCCCGGTGACACGCTGGTGGTCACCCGCGTCGACCGCTTGGCACGGTCGATCAAGGATCTCCAGGACATCGTGCACGAGCTGCGCGCCAAGGGCGTGGCACTGAAGGCGACCGAACAGCCCATCGACACTTCAACCTCGGCCGGCAAGGCATTTCTCGACATGCTCGGCGTGTTCGCCGAGTTCGAAACCAACCTACGCCGGGAGCGCCAGATGGAGGGCATCTCGCGCGCCAAGGCCAAGGGAATCTACAAGGGCCGCAAGCCGTCGATCGACCCGGCGGAGGTCTGGCGCTTGCGGACCGAAGAGAAGCTGGGACCAACCGCCATCGCCCAGCGGCTCGGGATCGGGCGCGCATCCGTCTATCGGGTGCTCGCCGGCACCGATCGAACCTGATGCCGGTCAGCTTTCTCACCCCGGAACAGGAAGGGCGGTACGGCCAGTTTCCGGCCGATGTGTCCGCCGAGCAGCTGGCCCGGTTTTTCCACCTCGATGACGCGGATCGCGCGTTCATATTGGCGCACCGCGGCCCCCACATGCGGCTCGGTTGCGCCGTTCAACTCGGCACGGTGCGGTTTCTCGGAACGTTTCTTGAAGATCCATGCAAGGTACCGTCGGGCGTGGTCGGCTTCCTTGGCGACCAACTTGGCGTGCCAGTCAACGGAGCGCTCGACGCATACCACGCCAGCCAATGGCGTTGGCGACACCCGATTGAAATCCGCAAACGCTATGGCTACCGCGATTTTTCGAATTCCGCCGCGCAATGGCGCCTCCAGCGGTGGCTCTACGCGCTGTGCTGGACGGGGACCGACCGGCCGACGGCCCTGTTCGACCAGGCGACGGCCTGGCTGGTAACGCACAAGGTGCTGCTGCCGGGGGCGAGCGTGCTCGAACGGACCGTCGCGCGGGTGCGGTCCCGTGCCAATAGCCGCCTGTGGCGCCTGCTGGCGGCCCGGATCACGCCCGAGCAGAAGGCGCGGCTCGACGCCCTACTGGTGGTGCCGGAGGGGGAGCGACAGAGCCCAATGGACCGGCTCCGCTCGGGACCGACCCTGCAAAGCACCAATGAATTGGTGCGCGCGATCGAGCGCCTCGACGAGGTGCGGCACCTCGTGGCTGGTCTGCCGCTCACCAACCATCTGCCGAAAACTCGCATCCTGGCTTTGGCGCGGTTCGCCGGCGTCGCCAAGGCCCAGGCGGTTGCCCGGTTGCCGGACGAGCGCCGCGCCGCCACCCTGCTGGCGTTTCTCCGGGCGCTGGAGGCAAGCTCGCAGGACGATGTGCTCGACCTTTTTGACCTGCTCGTCACCCGAATGTTCGTCGATGCTGTCCGCAAGGGCCGGGAGGCGCGGTTGCGCAGCCTGGGCGACCTCGACGCCGCCGCGCGCACCCTGAGCAGGGTCTGTGCTTTGGTGCTCGACGACGCTGTCGGCGACGCCGACCTGCGAGCCGCGGTCTTCGCAGCCGTCCCGCAAGCCGCCCTGGAAACCGCCGTGGCGCAGGTGGATGCCTTGACCAAGACGCCGGACGATCCCTACTTCGACGAGTTGCTGGCGCAGCACCGCCGCATCCGGCGTTTCCTGCCACACTTCGTGCGCGTGCTCGGCCTGGGCGCCATGCCGGCCGGACGCCCGGTACTGAAGGCCCTGCAGCACCTCCGGACAGTCGAGGACGGCAGCGCCCGCGGTGCGCCGTGGCCCACGGAGTTCGTGCCGAAGTCTTGGGAACGCCGGGTGACCCGGAACGGCGTCCTTGATCGGCGCGCCTGGACCCTCTGTCTGGTCGATCGACTGCGCGGCGCGCTCCGGCGCCGTGACGTGTTCGCGACGCCGAGTCTGCGCTTCGCCGATCCCCGCATCGGCCTGCTCGATGGTGCCGCTTGGGAGGCCGCGCGGCCAACCGTCTGCCGCACGCTGGGGAAGTCGCAGAATGCGGGCGAAGAGATCGGCCAACTGACCGAGCGGCTCGATCAGGCGTTCCGAACGGTGACCGACAACCTTCCTCAAAATGCCGGCATCCGC
>NZ_QLKQ01000104.1 GCF_003349955.1 Azospirillum brasilense | reverse complement strand
CTTAACCTCGCGCCCGCCGCCACACCTTCAGCTCTGGTGAATTATCCGGGCTAGCGCGATTAGGTGGCGGAGAACGCCTTCCGCCGTCGGGGGCGGCGGGGACGGAAGGCGCTGGATGAATCCTGCCGGACGTTTGAGGACATCCAGCGGACGTCCGCCGGACATCCGCTGGAACGGACCAGGCTTTCCAACGAGCCATATCGTGGAGCTGGTGGCGTGCTGGGCGGGCGGTCGCGCCGGGCACCGGGACGGCGGACCGGAGGGCAAGGCGAAGCCGCACAGCCCGGGATAGCGGAAGTGACCGAGCGTCCGGGTCAGCCGGCTGCCCGGCCCGGGCAGTGCGGCAGCTCCATTTTCAGGGCTCCGGGGCGGACGGGGAAGGGAATGTTTCGGTCAAAAAGCACCCCTGGCGGCGTGGCGGAACGGCCGCAGGCGCCCGCCTTGCCTAGAGCCGGCACGAGGGCGACGAGGGCGGAATGCAGGGCGGCCAGTGGGCGCCCGGAACTCCCGACACGGGCCGGCGACGGAGCGCTTTTTCGCCGGCGGCCCCTCCCCCGTCCAGTCCCGCCTCATGGTTGGGCGCCCAACATTCCAACGTGGGCGCCCAACCTGAAGCATTGGGCGCCAGAGCATCGAGCCTGGATCAGAAAAACTGTTTTTGATCAGTGTGTTGCACTTGGGCGCCTAACATTCCGAAGTGGGCGCCCAACCGCCCGGCCTGGGCGCCCGTCGACACGATCCAGGCGCCCGCTGGGCGCCCAACAGGCGCCTGAACGAAGAGGTTGGGCGCCCAGCGCCGTTTGCCGGACGCCTGACCGTCAGGCGAGGTCAGTTTGCCGAGCGACAACTGGCGAGGCATGCAAATCGACCGCCGGGGCTCGATTGCCGGATGCGAAGACCGGCATGATCGACAAAGCCACATCCATCAGACCGGAACCCGACGCGTCATGGTGCCCTTGACTGCCGCCTGCATTGCCGCCGTCGCATACACCTACGCGCCGCTGCTCGGCGACCCCCCTTCCCTGGTGGAGCAAGACCTCTACACGCTCTTTGGCGCCGAGCGCGGCCGCGTCGGCGAGTGCGTTCCCAACAAGGACCGGAAGACTGGGGAAATCACGTCGTGGGACTGTGGACCGTTCCAGATCAACACCGGGAACGGCCCGGCCCTCGCCAAGCTCTTCGGCACGACACCGGAGGAGGCCATGCGCCGGGTGACGAATGACGGGTGCCTGAACGCGCATGTCGCCGGATGGCTGCTCGTCGAGAAGCGACGAGCAGCCAAAGGCGACCGGCACGACGCCCTCGGCCGCTACAACAGCGCCACGCCGGGGATCAAGGAAGCCTATCAGGATCTGCTGGAAAGGAGGCGCCGACAGCTGTTCGGAGACGCGGCCATTCCCGCAGCACGAGCCGACGGTACCGCGCTCGGCGTAGCCCGTTAAGCGGGGTGTATGGATCTGCGCCTCATTCCGGTGCACCGCCGGCAACCGAAGCAGTCGGCCTCCGATGTTGGAGGCTCGGGCCCCCCTTGCCGATGCACTCCGCAATGCGCTTGGCGCTGAGCCGAGCGGTTCCCCTGGATCATCAGCGGGTCGGGGCCAAGCGGCACACCGACGCCGCTGATGAGGGCCGACGTCGCAGGTCCGAAATTTAGGACATCAGGGCTTTTAACCAATCGATAATCCGGTTGACCGGATTGGGAGTGCCGAAACCGACCACGATGAGGATCGTCAGGGCGATCGAGAGGAACCAGCCGTACACACTGGCCTTCACTCCCGCCCAGGTCCTCGTGCGTCTTTCGACATGGGTGATGATGTTGGACTGCAGCGTCGCCAGGTTGCCCGACACCTCGTCCAGCTTCGCCCAGATCGCCGTGCGCTGCAGACCGGGCTTTTCCGCTTCGAGGATCTTGGAGCTGTATTCTTGCAACAGAGTCCGCGCAGCGCGGCGCAGGTTGTCAATGGTGTTCGAACCTGGGTTGCGCGACGCACCCGGCTGAACCGGCAGACCGCGCTCGCGGTCCTCGGTGATGCTCTGTTTATAGAGAGCATAAGCAAGCAGCCCTTCGATGTCCTTCGGGTTATCCCCCACGAAGTTCCGAAAGGCTTGGCTGAAGGTGTTGGGCGCGGTGGCGGCCGGCGAGCCGTCCTGAGATGCCGGCGTCGGGTGGTCCGGCGCCGGCGCAGTTCGGTCAGTCATGCAGCTCGGTCGTCGTGCTTGAGGCTGATGGCATCCTTATATACGTCGTCGCGCACGATGGTGCGCCGCTTGCCGTCCACCACGATGGTGCGAACGGGCGGCAGCGGCACGTCGCTGGAGCGCTTCATCGGCTTCAGTTGGACCTCCGGTTTCTTCCCGAACAAACCCGTGATGAACCTCACCGCGACCTCCACCGGTCAATCGACAGCACTTCAACATACCCTAACATATGGCGCATGACACCGGGCAAGTCATACCTCTTACACGCAAGAGGAATGAAGACCCACCCGATGCCCAGGGTCTGATGACCATCACGACGTGATCACGCCGGGCACCCCCGGAAGAAGACCCTGCTTGATTCTGGATGTCGGCAGGTGCGGCGCTCCGCTGAGCTCGGCCCGACGCTCATATTCCTCCCCGGTCAGGTCACAGAGACGCGCGATACCGGGAAGATGCGCCACGAGCATGCCGCACTTCGGACAACGCTCCTCTGGCAGGGGAGTCCAGTCGACCGTGGCTCCGGTGCGCCGGTAGCATGGCAGGCCGAATTGCTTTCTGACAGTCGCCCGTAAATCATCCAGCAGCAGCGCCTTGTCGGCGGTGGATAGATGCATATGGACCTATCTACCGCCAATCAAATTTATTATTTATTATACTTTTATGGTGAATCATAGCATCATGATATTTTTCCAGACAACAGAAAGCTCGGCAGTCATCCTATCAATATTATAATTCATGGCCGTTGATAATCCGTTCTCTATTACGCGATTGCCCTTGCCATTATGGAGATCGGCGATGCATGTCGCAAGTTGATCAACCACAGCAACAAGATCGTCCTCTGCTGCCCAATATCCATTTGCTGAAGTTGCATATTCGCGTCCTCCAACACCGTTGAAACCAACTACCGCACACCCACAGGACATAGCCTCCAATGCGGCCATACCAACGCCTTCTAATCGAGCAAGCGATAAGTATACAGCAGATTCACCAAGAGTGCGCGCAACCGTTTCCTCGTTAACGTCATGCAATCCTATCCAATCAATGGCAGACCACTGGGAATGCTGAGAAGAAAACAAATCCTGAATAAATCGCACCTCATATGACCGCTTTCTTGGGAAAAAGCAGATTTGCAACCTTTTTTCTGATTGGCGAAACACGTTACGATCTAGTGATATATGCACTACGCCAGACTGAATTTGTGGATAGCGCCTATGTATGTAATCAGCGATAGCATCACCAGTCGAAATCACTGCACAAATACCGAGTTCTGCAAGATTGTTTATGCCGCGCAGCCCGTTCAACATGTAAAAATGATTCTGGACGAGCAGAACTTTTCGAGCAGGATGTTCAGCTGCCATCAACAACTGGTGGTGAATATCTTCTCCAAGAATAATTGTATCATTTTCAGAAATTGTGCAGTTGTGCGTCTCTATGACAGGCACGCCGTTCAGAGGGAACCAAGACGGCATCGCCCCCTGGCTGTGAACCGCATACGCATCATACCCAAGCATTCGCAGGCATCGGATATGATTATACGCAACTTTCACGCCTCCATTTATACCGACGCTAGGAAGCATGAATAGAATGCGTTTCGACATCGGGAATTCTTTTCGTATGCGGTTCACAGAAATACTTCTAGTGGTTAGAAGTTCGGATATACACCCCAATTCGGGTGCCACCAATCAGGTTGCATTACAGCAGCATTTGACGAACTCCAGACCCAGAGCTTATCGTTATACTGATAGGTCCCCGACGAAGCGTCCCAAAGTTTGTTGGCATTCATAGCCAAATTCGCCTTCCCCACCGTAAGATCACTCGCCCAGTTATAATTGCCGTTGTAGTTATTGTACAACTGGTTCGCGCGGTCGGCCGTTCCGGTGGAGTCGGAGCGGACAACGGTTACGTTGTTGACCCATTGCCAGGTGTTGGTGCGCGCATCATAAACGTTGTAGGCCTGAGAAGCGGTCGTGGCGTTGGCCGCGCTTGCCACCGTTCCCGTCACTTGGCCCCCATTGATGGTCGCACCGGCGGCGAGGCCCTTTGCCTGGTTTGCCTCCCACGAACTCCAGGCTTCGGAAACCGTCAACCCCGTGTTGTTGACATAGGCGCCTTTCATGCCATCCCACAGTTGGTTGGCGTTTCTGGCGTTCTGGACCGTGCCGGTGATGCGCGATCCGTCGATCGTCGCGTTGCTGTCCAGCAGCAGCGCCCGGGCGGAGATGTCGGACGAGGCCGCACTGAATGCGCGCAGCGGCGCCGAGCCGACTGGCGGCGGACGGATGGACGTGCTGTCCGGCCCCGCCATGGCAGGGGCGCTCGATACGGACCCGATGAGCGCGGCTGCGAGAAAAGCGGCGGTCGATCGTTTCATGATTGTCTCCCTTTCTCAGTGGGATGGTCAGGTCTGCTGGCATTTGCGCACGGCCATGGCGAGGCCGTGCGGCCCGCTGCCGGCGGACTCCGTGCCGGTGCCGGCTGCGTTGGTGGTCCAGATCGGCACATGGACGATCCAGGTCGAGCTGTCGGCCGGGTTGTCCTCAGCCCAGGGCTGCACGCCGACCAGAGGATGGCCGGTCCCGTTGCCGGAAAAGACGCCGCTGGCCATCCAGAGTCTCGGAACCCCATGGACGCAGGCCGGCTTGGCCAGGACTGCGCCATCCTGAACGAGATCGATCTCGGAGAGCGCGGTCGACAACCACTGGCCGTTGGACAAACGGATGTCCATGACGTCCTCGATGGTGTTGCCGCTCATGTACTGGGTGGTCCGGATGGTGTTCGGCTCGGTGCCAAACTCGGGCATCGGAAGGCGCGACATGTAGGGCGAGAGGACGGCCCCATCGTCGAAGAAGACGACGTTGACCAGGGAGCCGGGCGCGATGGCGCATCCCGCCACGCCGCCGAAGGCCGACGCCGGCACCGTCCAGCCGGCGACGGCGCCGCGGATCGTCGCCGGGTCCGTGCTCGACACCAGCCCGGCGTGTTTACCGGCCAGCGGCGCCAGCCGGAACAGGACCTCCTCGGGCATGGCCGCGCCGCAGGTCGCCACGGCGGCCTGAAGCTGATTTCCCGAGAGCCGGCGAACGAGCACACGGTGGGTCTGACCGAAGTAGTTTCCGTCGGTGAAGGCCGGATCGAGCTTGCCGGTGGCCTGGAGCATCGCCGGCGTGATCTGGGCGACGGTTCCGCCGGCGGTGGCCGACAGCACCGCCCCGTAGTAGGTCCGAATGTATTCGACGGCGGAGTCGGTCACCAGCGATGCCATCGCCGCGGCGGAGTTCTCGAACGGCTGGTCGACGGCCCGGCGCAAGGCCGGCGCGGCCCCGATGAAGGCGGCGATGCTCAGCAGCGTGACGACGACAAAGGCGAACAGGTCCTTCATTCCAACGCCTCCATGCCGTCAGGGGGACGCAAGGGTGATGACGACGGGAGTGACGACGACGGGCGCGCCCTCGGGGACGGCGCAGGGAAGGGTCGCGCGGCTCTCGCTCCCGGCCAGCACCCGGCCGGAGCCAGCGACCCCGGCCGCCGGCCAGCCCTGAAGCCGCGCCCTCATCGCCCGGCCGACCTCGGCGGCCGGAGCTCCCGCCGTTTCGGTCGCCCAGGTCGCCACGCGCATCGCCGCCACGCAGGACGCGACCCCGTCGAAGCCTCTCCCGTTCGTCGGGCTCAGGGGCACGGCGCCGGTCGCCGAGGGATTCGCCGTCACCCAGCGTTCGGCGGCGCGGTGGGCGCTCAGGGTGGTCTCGGCGACCGCCGCGGCGCGCCCGCGGTCGGCGACCCGGTCGGACGGCCGCGGATCGGTGGCGACATTGAGGGCGACGAGGGTTGCCGTCGTAACCGCGAACACGATGGCCCAGTTCATCAGGCGGCCCTCAACGGTCGGATCAGATTGCCGAGCTGGCCCAGGTTGCCCGCCCGGATGTGGCTGCGGCCGGTGTCGCCGTGCCCCTGCCCGAGCACCAGATGCTCCGTGACGACGAGGCGGCTGCGCTGGACGCCGCTCTCGACCCGGACGTGGAAGGCGGCGGCCAGTCCCGAGGCGAGCTGCTCGTAGGCGCGGGAGTGCACACGCGCGGCCGCCGCGGAAAAGGCGATCAGCCCGGGGATGAGGCCCGCGCCATGAGCCGTCGACAGGCACACCGGGCCGGACAGCGACGCCTGGACCACCGCGAGAATGGCCGGATCGAGACGGGGCTCGCCGAAATAGAAGTAGCGGGCGCGGCTGCGGCGGGCGGCGACGACGGCGTCCCCGTACTGTTCGGCGGCGATGTTCACCGAGATGCAGCATCCGGCGCCGACCGGTCCGTCCAGGTCATGCTCGGGCGGATCGGCCCAGGCGAAGGCGATGCCTCCGTGCCGGACCAGCCACCGCTTCAGGAGGGTTGCGGCCAGAGTGCTCTTGCCGGCGTTCATGTCGCCGAGCACGAGCACGAGGCCGCGCCGTCCGGGGCCGCCCAGCTCCTCCAGCATGCGACAGACGGCCTCGGGGAGCCCGAGATCCTCGAGGCGGTCGGTGACCGCGGGCGTGCGGACCAGGACGAAGGCCGCCCCCTGCGCCGTGTCGTACCGCTCGACGCGCCAGAGACCGACTCGCTCGTCGGCGACCCGTCCGCCGCCCGGGCCGGGGCAGACCCGCATCGCCTCGCGCACGAGCGCGTCGAGCGGAGCCCCACCGTCCTCGACCGGCGCGCAGGCGCCGCCGCTCATCGTGGCGTGCGCGCTGCGGATCGCCCCGGCGGCGTCGACCAGGACATGCAGATGGGCCAGTCCGGGCAGAGCGAGATCCATCAGCCGCCCACGAAGCGGATGGCGTTGTTGCCGCTGGAGCAGACGTTGGCCGCCGTGTTCGGGCTGATCGGGAAGGCGTTGACCGTCGCGGCGCCGAGGCCGGACACGGAGGTGGCGACGCCGGCACCGGTGTAACCCGACCCGGGAGGAAAGCCGGTCAGCGTCGCGATGCAGCCGTCCTGCGGGATGGTGTCGGCGTCCCAGTGGAAGTTGCGGCCCGCTCCGGAAATCGCGTAGGTCCCGCCGAACGGGTTGCCGAGCGCGCTCGAGGAGGCGTCCATGGCCTCGTCCGGCAGGACGCGCCAGGCGATGACGTTGGCGGCGGTGTAGGCGCCGGTTCCGAAGCGCGCGATGCCCATGTTGGCGAAGCGGGCCACCAGCGTGCTGCGGCCGGTGGTGAGCTGCTCGATCATGGTGTTGGCCCGTGAACCGGCGGCCAGCGACGCGTAGATCTTCGGGCCGAAGAAGGCGCCCGCCACGGAGAGGATGACCACGATGATGAACGCTAACAGGTCTTTCATGACGCTCTGCCTTCTTGTTTGACGTGACTCGTGACGGTGCGGCTACAGGGGACCGAGACCCGGAACCGCGCTCTTGTAGAGGTCCCAGCTCGCCCACAGCAGCCAGCCGACCAGGCAGCCGATGAGGCTCGCGCCGGCGTAGGTCGCGATGCCGGCGGCGGCCAGCATGCGGTCGGACAGATCCTGCTGCTGGTCGGCCGCCAGGGCCGCCAGGCCGTCCTGGGGCCGGTTGCCGCTCATGTAGACGCGCATGGCGCGGATCGTCCGGTCGTCCGGCCAGCCGAAGCCGGTCCGCGCCAGAGCGGCGCCGAGGCGCGCGTCGTCCTGCACCAGAAGCGCGTCGAGCCGCTCGGCGACGTAGGGCGAGGCGTTGACGCGCAGCAGCTGCAGAGCCTCCGGGATCTTTCGTTCGGCGCCGATCAGGAGGGCCATCGCCTCCAGCCACGACGCGCCCGTCCATTGCCGGTGCAGCGCCCATGGCAATCCCGGGATGCGGTCGAGGACGATGCGCACGCGTCCGGTCAGGTTGTCGAGCGACCACCAGACCGCGGCGATGAACAGTACGGCCCCGCCGCAGGTGAGCAGCCCCCAGTCCCGGATGAAGTCGGCCGCCTCCTTCAGGGACGCGGCTTCGCCGCGCAGCTGCATGTTGGGCAACGCCTTGAAGAGGTCCGGGAGCAGCGAGACGCTGGCCGCGTAGAGGGCGCCGGCGATCACCAGCAGCATGAAGGCGACCGGCAGCAGCGCGTTGCGGATCTTCGTCCGCGCCTCATTGAGCCGCCGGATCGACAGGGCGAGCTTGCGCAGGGCGTCGCCCGTCATGCCCGCCTCGCCGATGGCGCCGATCATCTGCGCCTCGCGGCTCGGCACCATCTCGGCCAGCACCTCGTACCAGTCGTGGCCGGACTGGCGCATGGCGTGCAGCCAGTACGGGATGAGGATGCCCAGCGCCGACAGCTTCGTGGCGCCGATCCTGACCAGGTCGCCATCCTCCTCGCCGCCGGTTTCGATGGCGTAGAGCGTGGCGAGCGCCTCGGGCAGGCGGACCTCGCGGTCCAGGTAGACCGCCACCTCGCGGTAGAGATCGGCGCGGGCCTGGGCGCCGAAGCGGAACACGGCGTAGCGGAGGAGCCACGGACGGTCCTTCGTCAGGCCACCCAGCCGGGTCAGCTCCTCCAGCGCGTCCCCGTAGGCCCCGTCCTCATAGGTCATGCTCATGCCGCGATCCTCGCGCTGCCGGCCGTCACCGCGTCACGCGCCCGCAGGTCGAAGCCGATCTGCTCGGCGGACCCACCGAACTCCGCGCATTCGTCGGCACCGATGACGCCTTCGAGAAGCAGGCCGTGGGCGACGAGCCGCATGCTCGTACCGCCGCTGGCGATCCAGCGCCGGCGCGCCTCGTCCATGTCGTCGCGCAGAACCGTCATCAGTTCGGGCGTGGGCCGCACGCATTCGGCGACGAGCTGGCGGCGCACGAGCCCCGGCATCGGCACCCGCAGATCGGGATGGCAGCATTCGGGGCAGGGCTCCTTGTCGACGATTCCCAAACCCCGCACCAGGATGTTCTCGACGGGTATGCCCACCGCGCGGTAGCCATCGAGCAGGGCGGCGCGGCGCTCGTCACGCCGGGTGACATCGGTCAACCGTTCCGCACAGGTCCGGCACAGGCAGGGAATCAGCCGCTGGCCGGTCCAGCCGGCGTGACGGTGGGCCGCATAGGCAGTCTCCCGCGCAATGCCGAGTTCGACGTAGCGCGACGGGATCTCCAGCACCTGGTCGCAATGGAGCGTGGTGGCCACCAGCTTGCCGAAATTGGCGGTCTCGTAGGCTTTCTGCGCCTGCCAGGGCGTGCGGCACTCGCCGAGGCGCACCGCGTGGGGCGCCACGCGCAGGGCCGTTTCGAAGGCGACGTCGAGCGGATCGCGCCCGTCGGGCGCCCGCGACGGAACGGGGAAGTGAAGGATGCGGGGATCGAGCCCTTCGGGCGGGTCGTCGCAGGAGACGATGGTGAGCCGGTTGTTCCGGCTATCGCTGAGGTCGCAGAGCCAGAAATGCAGGGTGGTGGATTTCCCATGCTCGGTCGGCGCGCAGATCGTCTTCAGGCCGCTCGCCCGTTGCTGCATGGTGTAGAGATGGCGAAGCACATGCCCGGGGAGGCCCAGCGACGTCAGGGTCTCCCCGACGCCCGGAATGACCGCGTAGCACAGGCGAATGTTGAGATGCCGCCCGTCGCCGAGCGGCGCGAACTGCATGCGCAGCGCCAGGACGTTGGCGGGCAGCAGCCGGCGGTTGGTCACCGACGACTTCTGCGCCTCGGCCGGCTTCTCACAGCTGTCGCTGTGGTCGGCGAGGTAGAAGGCCGTGGTCATCAGCGCCTCAGCCTCGCGGGCGTGCAGCTCGTCGATCACGTCGGTCAGATAGCCGTGCACCTGGAAGCGCACTTCGGCGCGGTCGCCCCGCCAGGTCATCTGGATGTCGCTGGCGCCCGCCGCCGCCGCCTGCTCGATGTGGTGCAGCAGCCTCTGGCGGGCGCCGGTCGCGTCGGGCAGGCGTTGAGTCGCGGATTCCCCGTAGGCCTGGAACAGACGCGGAAGGTCGACCGCTTCGGGAGGGCGGATTGGCACGTTGAGGCGCTCGTGCGCCTGCTTCTGGGTTTCGAGAATACGCGCCGAGTGCAGGTGCGGACGGTGCACCAGGAAGGTGCCGTCGGAGTACAGGGCGCAGGCTTGGCGGACGTCGTCGGGGACGTCGAGGCCGCCGCCGGGGATGGTCAGAAGCCGCGGGCCGCGCTCGTCGCCATGCCGGGTTCCGGCCACGGCGGCGGCGGGCGATGCGATCGCCCCTTCGTGGAGCCGGACGATTCCGTCGGCACCATCCACCGCGGGCGAGCGGGAGCCGCGGACCGGAAAGCGGAAAAGGCGATGACCGAGATCCCTGAGCCTCATCAGCGCACCCACGGAAGCTGGACGCGGCGGCCGGCGGGGTCGAGGACCTCGACGTTGCGGTCGGCTGCATCGATGGCGACCACACGAGATCCGTCGGGCAGAATGGACGGGGTGCGGGACAGCGACGCGCCGTCCACCGTGATCGTGCGTCCTCCGCCGACCACCAGGGTCGCGCGGGCCTTGCCTTCGACGACGGCGATGCGGATCACCCCGGCAGGTGGGCCATCGGTCTGGGCCGCGGCGGCCTGCTGGCCGCCCCCGGCCTGCCCGGCCTGCCCGGCCTGCCCGGCATAGGCCCGCACGCAGAGGTCGGGTGGGCCGAAGCCGGTGGTGCACAGATCCGACTTGGCTTTGGCGAGCCGGTGAAGCTGCTGGATCATGGTCCGGTCGCGCTCGATGCGGGCGAGCTCCCGCGAGAGTTCCGGGTCCGGATCGCCCTGGTCCTGGCGCAGCGCCAGGGACGGCGGCGACGCCATGTCCGGCAGATCTGCCGGCGGCCCCATGACGATGCCGGGCGGCACCCCAACCGTCACTCCGTCGGGAGCGACCGGAAGAGCGGCTGCCGGCAGAGCGGGCGCCGGCGCCGCCACGGCGGCGGCGGACGTCCGGAAATGGCGCGACAGGTCTCCGTCCAGAAACCCCGCGGCCGGAACGCCGATGGCGACCGCGGCCATGGCGGCCCACAGCCAGGTCTTGCCTTTACTCGTCGACATGGAGCACCCCCTGAATGGTCCACTGCCCGCTCGACGGGGTGTAGACCGCGCTGGTCATCTCGCCGGCCAGGAGCGGATGAAGAACCGAAAGCAGGTAGGACGACGTCACCGCGGCGCTGACCGTCCATTTCAGGCGCAACGCGGGCGCCGGTCCGGCCGAAGCGGGCTGCACGGATGCCGCGCCGGGGAGCGGCGCGGCGATGCCGTCGAGGCTCACCATGCCGCCGACCCGCTCCAGGGCGTCGCGCAGGTAAGCCGCGTAGTCCGCCCGCGCGCCGAGACGCGTGCCGGCCGGCCAGCTCGAGGGTGGCGGGGCGGCGTAAGGGCGCTGGACGGCCGCGGTTCCGGCCATGGCATCGATGGCGGCGTCCGGCACCGCGGCGCGGAGAAGCCAGACCGGCCCTTCCATGCGCAGGCTGATCGTGGCGAGGCCCGGATCGCAACGGTACTCGCCCACCGGCCAGCCCGGCAGGAGCCGCAGCCGGCCGTCGCGGACGTAGGCATCGAGGCAGGCGCCGAAGGCCGCCGCGGCCGGTGTCCAGCTCAGAGACACCGAAGGCGTGGCCGGCTGCATCGCCAGCCGTGGCAGCGAAACGACGGCCGGGGACCGGGTCGTCCACCAGAGCGCACCGCCGGCGGCGAGCAACACGGCCAGCCCGACCGCGGCGGGCAGCCGACCGATTCCGGATTCGACGGACTGGAGCTGCCCCGCTTTGCTCAGCGCCCGGGCCTGCTGGAGCAGACGTTCCAGCGGCACCGGCTTGGCTTCGGCCAGTCCCCACTCCACAGGCACGTAAAGGTGCCGCCAGCTCGTCGAGGCAGTGACGGTCTCGACGTGATCGCGCGCCGCGGTCTCGTCGCCGAAGACACGATCGCCGTCGGGCAGGATGCCGGACGGCCCGACCACGATGACGATGAAACGGCCATCGGGCAGGCGCCAGGCACCGACCCAGGTGCCGTGAATCGAGTCGGCCAGCACGGCCGCCAGGCTCCAGGCGCTCCGCGCCGCGGCACCCGGTGGAAGGGAAACCGTCGGGACGCCGTACTGCCGAGCGCGCTCGCGCAGCACCATGCGCTTGGCTCCCGCTCGCCGCGCCCCGGCCGTCGCGGCGCTTTTCAGCCGCACGGCCATGTCGAGGTGCGAGCGCCAAGCGAGGCCGGCGATGTACAGCCGGCCGTCGATTTCGATCACGCAGGCCGGAGCGGGATCGGCCTTCCGGCCGGACCCGGCCGCATCGGCGTCGGCGACCACCGGCAGCAGGGCGTCGGCCGTCATGGACGCAGACCCTCGGGCATGTCCGGCAACGCCCATTTGCCGGTCCCGTCGTCGGCGCGCAGGCCGTCGGCAAGCTCCACGGGCGTGATCAGGACGATCACCTGACGGCGTTCGACGCCGCCGGAAATGCCGCCGCCGAGCAGCAGGTTGTAAGGGTTGCCGGTGCCGCGGGCGTCGCTGGTGGTGCGGTTCGACGCGAAGGAGCTGACGACGAGCGTGGCGCCCGACGGCAGAGCGATCTCGTTGCTCGCCTCCGACGCCGAGCCGCGCTCCAGCTGCACGGTGACGCCGCCCGTCTCGAAGGGCTCGAAGATGCTGGGATCGCTCAGAGAGATCCCGTACTGCAGCAGGATCTTGCCGTCCTCCTGGATGCGCGGCAGGAAGGTCGCGATGAAGCCGGTTTCGCGCGTGACGGTCCGGATGTCCGTCTCGGCTCCGCCGCCGGAAGTCACCGCCGATCCGGCTGAGCGGACGTAGTCGTTGCGCAGCACCACGCGCTTGGTCGCCAGCCGGTTGTTCGAGGTGGTGACCGATTCGCCGGAGTCGACGACGGCCCTCTGCGTCCCGGTGAGAGCCTGGACGGCGAGGGAGGAGCCGCGGAAGTTGCTGCCGGCGCTGTCGATGATGCCGATCGTGGCGGAACCGGTGCCCGTCCCCAGTCCCGACGGCGGCCCCGTGAAACGCAGATTCAGGTCGGCCTGGCGGAACAGAAGGTCGAGATCAAGGCCGTAGGCGTCGCTGTCCTCGAGGCGGACCGACAGCACCTGGACGGTGATGGCGACGGTCCGCGACAGCCGCCGGTTCGTTTCGGCGATGAAGCGGGAGACCGAGCGCATGGCGCCCGGGGACGCCATCACCGTCACCGTGCCGGTGGACGGCGAGGTGGCGATCCGGGAGTCGGTGCCGGCGACGGTGGAGAGCGTCTCGCGAAGCTCATCCCAGAACTTGAGCTGCACCGAGCTGGTCGCCTCCTGGGAGAGGCCGGTGCTGGCGCTGCTGCCCGTGTCGCCGCCGGCTTGCCGGTTCTCGCCGCCACCGCCACCGCCGGAGCCGCCGCTCGATACGTTGTAGGTGTTGGTGGTCGGCAGCGCCGCGATCTGGAAGCTGCGCGTGACGTAGCGGAACAGCTCGACGGCACCGCCCCGGTATTCCCATTCCATGCCGAAGCGGCCGGCCAGCGTGCTCAGAGCCCGCGAGAAGGGACCCGCCGGAAAGTCGAAGACCATGGTCGGCTGACCGGAGCGCAGCGACGCTCCGGCCCCGGTGGCCGGAGCGGCTGCGACGCCCCCCAACCCCGGCAACAGGTTGGCGTTGGAGTTGGCGATCAGGGCAGCGATCTCCGCGTTCGGCCCCGGGTTCCCCGACGGCGTGCCGGCCGCCCCCGGAGCCGGCGTCAGAGCGGCGTCGCGGATACGGACCGGCACGCCGGTTTCCGCGGTGAAGGCGGCGGCCAGTTCGTGGACCGTCATCCCGACCTGGCTGGAGAAGCCGAAGCCGGTGGAGCCTTCCAGACGCGCGGGCAAGGGATCGCCGTGGACGGAGGGGGTGAAGATGCTCCCGCCATAGGCGCCCCGGCTTTCGCGCAGGGGGTCCGCGGCGGCCACCCGGGCCGGCCGTTGGGCCACCGCGGTCAGAGCCGCCGCGTCCTGGGCTTGGACGGTGGCGGCGCGCTTGGCGTCCAGCGCCGTGCATCCGCCGAGCGCGGCGGCCGCGGCGAGGAGACACCCGCCGAGGCGGGCAGCGTGAAAAGGCATGTCAGCCACCGGTGTCGTCGGTTGCGGGGGAGATGACGAGGGTGCGGTTGTCCGGGAAGGCCTCCCCGACCGGGCGGACCGGCGCCCGCTGGAAGGCGCGCAAAGCCGCGCGAACGGCGTCGCGCATTTCCTCGTCGGTGAACCGCGCGTCGACCTCCCATTCGTAGAAGCCGTGGATCTTCCACACGAGGTTCCAGCACGCCTTGGCCGCCCAGCGGCGCAAAGTCGTCTCGAGATGCTCTCCCTGGCGTGCCCACCAGTCGCGGTCGTCGGACGGCACGCAGTCGGCCGGGGGCGTGAGGGGGATGGGGGCCGCGGCGGCCATCGCGGCGGGCGGTGCCAGCCGGACTTTCCTGTCGAGCGCCGCCACCTGCATCGACAGCTGGTCGACGCGCGAGCCGATGGCGTTGGCCGCGGCGAGCACGCTGTCGACCTGGGTCGCCTGGGCGGGGGTGCCGATCCGGCGGTCGAGGCCGTCGGCGGTCTCCGCGATGCGGTCGAGGTCGGGGCGCGTGTCGGGGATGGCGGCCAACTGGCTGGAGACGCCGGCGATGGCCTCCTCGACCCCCGCGACGGACAGGCCGAGACCGGCCATGGACGCCGACAGGGTTCCACCGACCCGCCGAACGTCGCTGCCCACGGCGTCGACGGCGGGGCCGACACCCGCCACCTCGGCGCTGGAGGAGGACCAGCGGTCGTAAGTGAAGGCCGCCGCGGCGATTCCGAAACAGGGGATGGCGATCAGCGCCGCCGCCGCGGCGAAGCGGCGGCGGCGGCGCGTCGCCGTTGCCGTCTCGCGCTGCTGCGCCCGGGAGCGCCGTTTGCGTTCGGCGTCGAGACGGCGCCGCCGATCCACGGGATGTTCACCGACAAACAGGACCGGATCGGCCGCCGGCGAAGCGGCTCGGCGGGCGACCGCCGATCCGATGGGCCGGATCGGCGCCGCCGGGGAGGCATCGATGATCTCCAGCGGTTCTACGTCGATGACGAGAGGACGCCCGGGCTCCGTCACCTCCACACCGCGCTTCTTCGCGTCCACGAACGCCTCGCACTAAAGTGGTGTCGAGGCTCAGTGTGCCGAGGCGGGCGAGCGGGGTTCGAGCACCCGCGTAAAGATCATTCGCTTTTTTGATCGTCTTTGAGCCGTCAGCGGGCGGCGACGGCGTCCGCATCACCGGAGGCCAAGCGGCCGAGCAGATGCTCGCGCATGCGCGGCGCCCGCCAGCGTTTGGCCGTCGCGTCGGCGATCTCCTCCGCGGTGAGAACGCCGCCATCGACGATTTGGGCGAGGAACGCCTCGCGGAGTGCCGGCGCATCTCCGCCGGCAAGGTCGCAGATCGCCGCGAAGTCCTCGCGATCATCGGGCGTCGTGCCGATGATCCACACGAGGGCCTTGGCCTGGAGATCGGCCCTGCCCCACTCCAGCCCCCTGCCCTTGTTGCGCGCCTGGTTGCGGGGGATTCGGCCGAACGCGTCCTGTACAGCGAGTTCGAGAACGCGCATGGCGAGGTGGATCGTGCTGTCCAGGGACGGCTTGGACCTGCCCTCCTCCTCCCAGGCACGGTCGAGGGCCGGCAAGGCCAAAGTGTTCATGGCTGTTCCGGCGATCGGGCCGATGGCGGCTGTGGGCGCCCCGTCACACGGGGAATGCTGGGCGACGAGAGTCATGTCATCGGGCCTTCGCTACGGTCAAGCGATTGGAACGAACCCGACCGACTCCACACGAGACGTTCAGGCGTGCCCTCCCGGGCTGTGCAAACTATCGGGCAAACCACTCCCGAAGAGAACCGCCGTGACCGCCCCCCGCCTGGGCTCGGAAGTTAACGATTGGTTTTTTGGTTGCGGAAGCGGGCGTTGAATGCAAACGCCGCGAGTCCTTGCGATGAGGGTTGCGACATCGCCATGTAACCGCCGTTTCGCTGATGGACCGGATTGTTCCGGACTTTCGTTATATTATCGACGGACCCACGACATTATCCGTCCCGTGTCATGACATGACGTTTCCGAGCGTCTCAGTGCGACAATTTGCCGCACCTCGTCTGAAGTGCTCACACAAGCAAGAAGGCTGCCCTTCGCTTTATCCAGCTACAGGGCATGACATATCATAGTATGCCGCGCTTCCAAAGTGTGGGAATTTCTGCTGCGATGCTTCCGGACTTCCTTATACGGGGAAGCGGCGACCAGCGTCAGAGCCCCCAATCAATCCCTGACGCTCCGCGCGGTCGAGCAGCGCTTTGACCGAAGACACCGACCAGATCGTGCCACGGCGCCGCGTGCGGATGCGCAACTCCTCAAGCCGCGCGGCGATCGCGCGCAGGCTGATGGTCAGGTCGGCACCTTTGATGCCGGCGATGACCAGCAGAAGGTCGTCCCTGGGCGGCTTGCGCGGGGCCGGCGTGATCAGGGCCGGTCGGGTGAACCGAGCCGGCCGAGGGCCTTGGCGAGCTCCGGACGTGCCCGGCTGGCGCCTGGTGCCTTCTCCTCGAAGATCACCGGGCAGCCGGCGGTCTTCAGCTCGTCGAGCTGGCTGAAGGTCGCCTGGTCCTCGGTGGAGACGCGGGCGTATCCGATCAGGGCCACTGACGTGCTCGTCGGATCAGCCCGCCCGTGGGGCGTTTGGCCGCCATCAGAGGACCAGCCAGTCGACGGAGGTGTCCAAGGCCTCGGCAAGCGCCTTGTAAGCCTCCACCGAACCGGGCTTCTTGCCCGCTTCGATCTCCGACAGGTAGCCTGCGCTCACACCCGCTTTTCCAGCGAGGCCGCGCAAGGACAATCCGCGAAACTCGCGCCATACCCGGACCGGGCTTTCCCCTTCCAGGATGCGTTTGGCCCAATCCAGCGGCATCGACTGGCCGCCACGCGCCTGCATAGCGGTGAGGATGTCCTCCAGGTCTTCGAGACGCGCGGTGAGAGCGTCGTACTCGGCACGCGGAATGGTGACGGTCTCAGTCATAAGCCTCTCTCCGATGGCGGACGCGGTGCATCAGCATGACGGTCACGGTTCCGGCCGCGGCGACGGTGAACAGCACGCGGTATTCGCCGACGCGCAGCCGGAACAGGTCGGAACCCTGCAGGGCTTTGACGTTGTTGGCCTGCGTCGTCGAGTCGGCGGCGTACTGCTCGATCTTTCCGAGAATGTGGGCGCGATCCGGCGGAGACAGCGCCTTGAGGTCCTTCACCGCCTTCGCCAGGATCTGAACCGGCATGATCAACTCCGCAACAACCCGCCGAGCGTTCGCGAATAGAGAACGCTCCGTCAAGAGAAATGTTCTCTGTCGGCGTACGTTTGCGGACGCTGTACAGGACGATTGAACAGACGGACGCGGCAGGCGGGAGAGAGTGGAAAGCGGCTTCAGCCCTTCCGCAGCTTATAAAAGACATGGAGGTGACGCCAATTTGAATCAGAATCCTATGCCTGTTCACACCAGCGACGATCGGCTCCAGCGCAGGCTACGGTCGATCGGCCCCGCTCTTGAATTCTGTTGTGCGCCCGCCGGTACTCAACGGCGCTTTGCAACCAATGATCAGGCGTATTCACTGGAGCGGATTGGCTGAAATCTGATAGGTTGAGCTGGACTTCAACCGGCGAAGGGGTGTCTTGGATGCCGCTGACGGAAAGGACCGCCCAGGGCGATCAGTATGTCCTTCCCGGTGCGGAACGCCGGACCGAGCCCGGCTTGCCCTACGCCGCCGAACCCGACGGACAACTCGCCCTGCATTTCTACGAACCTCCCCGAGCCGACGAGAGGGACCCCGGCAAGCCGCCCCCTGTGCCGCGTCCTCTCCCCCGCCCCACACCAATCAACGACGGTCCGCTTGCCGGCCGTGTTGCGTTCTTCCCGCAGGTCATGAATGATGTGACCGAAGCTTTGCGAGCTTTTTCCGGCGTGACGAACGAACGCTGGGATTGAGCATCCGGGAGCGCTTTTTCGCTCCTGATCGCGGTCCACCGACCACCCAAGGATCTACGTTCATGCCTTTCGACAATCCGGCGGGCGATCGAGCCCGTCGGCAGCCACGGTTCGGCAACGCGGCCCAACGTCAAGCCGTGCAGGGAGCCCCGGCGCGAGCGCACCCGAAGGTCAATGGTTCCGCCCAGCAGAAGCACGTCCAGTGGCTCGCCCGCGCCGGCGATGCCGAGCGGTCCGGCGATGCCGTCGAAGCCGAAACCTGTCGTCAGCACGCTGAGCACTGGTTCCGTGTGGCCCACGACCGCAACGATCGAGCTATGCGGGAATCTGGGTGATGACGGTCTGAAGAGGGTGGCGTATCGAGGTGGGTGACGAAACCTGCCCGAACCTCCACGAGGGAGCGATACGCCATGGATGAGAATAGCAAGGTTGTCCGGCTGCGTCAGCCGGAGGAGATCGACGACCCGCTAACCGCCATTTTACGCGCTGGTGCCCGCCGGCTGCTGGAGCAGGCGATCGAGGCGGAGGTGGAAAGCTTCCTGGCCTCCATGAAGGACGTCACGTTGCCGGACGGCCGCGAGCGGGTCGTGCGGCACGGCCATGGTCCTGAACGGACGATCCAGACCGGGATCGGGCCCGTGCCGGTCCGCCGCGCCAAGGTGCGCGACCGTGGCGGCGCCGAGGCTGGCGAGCGGGTCCGCTTCACCTCGGCGATCCTGCCCCGTTGGGCACGGCGGACCAAGAGCCTGGACGCCCTGCTGCCGGTGCTCTATCTGCGCGGCGTCTCCACCGGCGACTTCCAGGAGGCGCTGAGCGCCTTGCTCGGCAAGGACGCCCCGAACCTGTCGGCCTCGGTGATCGGTCGGCTCAAGGAGGAGTGGGCGGCCGACTACGCGCGCTGGCAACGGCGCGACCTGTCGGCCCGGCGCTACGTCTACATCTGGGCCGATGGCGTCTACCTGCAGGCCCGCATGGAGCCGGTGGCCGAGTGTATGCTGGTAATCATCGGCGCCACCCCGGAGGGCCGCAAGGAACTGGTCGGCTTCCAGGTCGGCGTGCGCGAGAGCGCGCAAAGCTGGCGCGAACTGCTGGTGGACATCCAGGCGCGCGGCCTCACCATCGCCCCGGAACTCGCGGTCGCCGATGGAGCGCTCGGCTTCTGGAAGGCGCTGGAGGAGATCTTCCCCACCACCCGGCAGCAACGCTGCTGGGTGCACAAAACTGCCAACGTCCTGAACAAGGTGGCCAAAACGGTGCAGCCGGCGATGAAGCAGGACTTGCGGGAGATCTGGATGGCTCCGGACCGCGCCGCCGCGGAAACCGCCATGGCGACGTTCGTGAAGAAATACGCGATCAAGTACGCTGTAAAAGTATGGACTTGACCTGACAGTCCGCCCTGCCGCGGCGGGTGTCCGAC
>NZ_QLKQ01000103.1 GCF_003349955.1 Azospirillum brasilense | reverse complement strand
CCCTTTTCCGCCCCCTGCCCCGCCCCTGCCCATTTGTCCGCGGGCCGAACCACGGACGAGCATGATGAGCGTTTCCACCACCGAACCGCAAACCGCCTCCCACACCGCCTCCCAAACCGCGGATTCCGCGCGTAAGAGCAGCCTCTACGCCAAGCACAACAAGATCTACCCGAAGTCGGTTGCCGGCACCTTCCGCCGGCTGAAATGGCTGACGCTGGTCCTTCTGCTCGGCCTCTACTACGTCACCCCCTGGATTCGCTGGGACCGCGGCCCCAACGCGCCGGATCAGGCGGTGCTGGTGGATATGCCGGGCCGACGCCTGTATTTCTTCTTCATCGAGCTGTGGCCGCAGCAGATCTACTACCTGACCGGCGCGCTGATCCTGGGGGCCATCGGCCTGTTCCTGGCGACCGCGCTCGCCGGCCGCGTCTGGTGCGGCTACGCCTGCCCGCAGACGGTGTGGAGCGACCTGTTCCTGTGGGTGGAGCGCCGGATCGAGGGCGACCGCGGCGACCGCATCCGCCTCGATAACGCCCCCTGGTCGCCGGTCAAGCTAGGCAAGAAGACGGCCAAGCACGCCGCGTGGCTGCTGATCGCTCTGCTGACCGGCGGGGCCTGGGTCTTCTACTTCAACGACGCCCCGACCCTGGCGCTGGAGATGCTGCGGTTCGAGGCCTCCTCGTCCGTGCTGCTGTTCATCGGGCTGTTCACCGCGACCACCTATCTGCTGGCCGGTCACGCGCGTGAGCAGGTGTGCGTCTACATGTGCCCCTGGCCGCGCTTCCAGGCGGCGATGCAGGACGAGGAGAGCCTGACCGTCACCTATGAGGACTGGCGCGGCGAGGGCCGCGGCCATCTGAAGCGCTCGCAAAGCTGGGAGGAGCGCAAGGCGAAGGGGTTGGGCGACTGCATCGATTGCGGGGCCTGCGTCCATGTCTGCCCGACCGGGGTGGACATCCGCAACGGCCCGCAGCTCGCCTGCATCGGCTGCGGCCTGTGCGTGGACGCCTGCAACGGCGTGATGGCGAGGATCGGGCGGCCTGGAGATCTGATCCGCTTCGATTCCCTGAACGCCCAGATCGCGCGGGCCAACGGTGCCAAGCCATCGTTCAAGCCGATCCGCCCACGGACGATCATCTACACGCTGCTGCTGACGGTCGTCGGCGGGATGATGGCCGCCGGGCTGGTGCTGAAGCCCAAGGTCGACGTGAACATCCTGCGCGACCGCGCGCCGCTGTTCGTTACCCTGTCCAACGGCGACATCCAGAACGCCTACACGGTCAAGGTCCTGAACATGACGCGGGAGGCCCAGAGCTACCGCCTGTCCGTCACCGGGCTTTCCGGCGCCGCCCTGTCGGTGGCCGGCGGCGAGGGCGAGGCGGCGGACGGCTCCGTCCCGGTCCAGGCCGATCCCGACAGCGTGGCGACCCACCGCGTGCTGGTCCGCGTGCCGAGGGAGGCGCTGCGCCAGCCGTCGACTCCCATGGCCTTCGTCGTCGCCCGCCAGCCGGACGGGCTGACCGTCCAGCACGAGAGCGTCTTCCTCGCCCCTTGATCCCGCCTGTCTCTTCAACCGATGGAGGTTTCGCCATGAACTTCGACACCACTACCTACATCGCCCTGGTCGGCGCCGTCAGCGTGTTCGTCGTGACCATCGGCGTCTTCGCCTTCCTGCTGACCCGCAAGGGCAAGTGACCGCTTCGGCGGCGAGGCGGGCGTCCGGTCCCCCGGGCGCCCGCCTTCCATGGGGGGGTAAGGTTGCCTGGAGCCCCGGACCTGTTGCATAACGGCGTTCCACGGGAGAATTCCCCGAGAACAGTGTCGTGAGAGGTCCATCCATGGAAGTGCTGCGCTTCGCGCCGGAGGATTTTTCCGACGAACTCCTCTCGCTCGAAGTCGCCAAACTCATCAAGGACGAGACGCCGCCGCCCGAGCCGCTCACCTTCCACGCTTATTGGGACGGGGCGCTGAACGAGAAGCACCTCATCTCGGTAAAGAGCTGCTTTCTGTTCAACGTCCGTGGCCGCGCGAACAAAATCATCCTGTGGACGCAAAACAGCGTCGAGAACGAGTACCAGAGCGAAATCAGAAAATACGCCGAGATCCGCGCCTTTTCCGAACGCGACGAATGCCGCGGCACCTTTCTTGAGGGAAACGATTTCGGGCGGTCGCTCGACGCCTCCTTCTATTCCGACATCGTCCGCTACATCCTGCTCTACAAACACGGCGGCGTGTGGTTCGACCTCGATTGCCTGTTCCTGAGAAGCGTCACGCCGCTTCTGAACCAGTTTCCCGGCAAGATCCTGGCCTACCGGTGGGAGCGGCAGAGCTATCCCAACGGCGCGCTCTACATCTCCCCGACGCCGCGGTCGGAGGCGATGAGAGGCAACATTGCGTTCATCCGGGACCGGGGCCGCGGCTGGGGCTTTCAGCAGGCCGGGCTGGTCTACGACACGCCGCTGGACATCCTCGTCCTGCCCTGCCCCTGGTTCGACGCCGGATGGATCGACAATCCAGTTCTGCACTTCAGGGATTTCATGACGGCGTCGCCGGTCGCGTTCGATCTCGACAGCTTCTTCCCCGGCGCCTTCTGTTTCCACTGGCACAACAAATGGTTCGACGCCATCGAGCCGGGGAGTCCGCTGGATCGGCTCGCCCGCGACATCGACCGCCGGCTGTCCGTGGCGGGCTGAGCGCCGCCGCGATCTTCGTTGCCCCACTCTGTTGAAGCCCCCGACGCAGGACGGAGCGGGGACCATCCATGACCACGACGCTGACGGGAAGCGCCGACCGCCTGGAGGCGGGCGGCTGGGCGGCCAGCAGCAACGTCTGGAATCCGGGCGGCTACCGCAACGGCAAGGACTTCACCCAGTCCATCGCCCTCGATGAGGCGACCTTTCCGAACGGCACGGTGATCAGCTGGAACTGGCCCTACGACAGCCGGCGCGCCCTGACCTACGAGACTTATCCCGTGCGCGCCTATCCGGAGCTGACCCACGGCGTCAATCCGTGGAATAGCGCACCGTCCACCAGCGCGGTCCTGCCGGCGCGGATCGCCGACCTGCCGAATTTCGACGTGACCTACAAGGTCGGCCTGACCGGCGCCCCGAACCTCTACAACGTCGCCGTCAGCCTGTGGATCGGCGACGATCCGGCCAAGGGGATCGAGGGCGTGACCGACGAGGTGATGGTGTGGCTGCACAGTGGCTACTTCACCCCCGCCGGGGAGCCGGCCGCGACGCTGACCGACGCGCAGGGGGACGCCACGCTGTGGAACAAGCCGGTGTTCAGCGGCGGGGTGGACGGCAACCCGATCGACTGGGAATACACGGTCCTGCAATACGGCGACGACCGGCTCGCCGGGACGCTGGACCTGGACGGATTGCTGGACGAGCTTCAGACCCGTGGGATCGTCAACGAGACCGACTGGATTCTGGGCTTCCAGTTCGGCGCCGAGGTGACGGCGGGTGCCGGGTCGATGACGGTGGAGCAGCTGTCCGTGGATTTCACGGCGCCCGCGGCGCCGGTCCCGACTCCAACCCCGGCTCCGGCGGCAGTCGCGACGCCGCCGGAGCCGGTGATCGGGGTGGTGCAATCGGCGTAAGGGGGAACGGCCATGCCGGCCCCCCACCCCCACATCCCGACGAATCAGCCGGCCAGCGACTTGCCGGCGGCGCCCAGATCGGCGAAGGCCTCGTCCAGGCGGCGGACCATGCCCTGCTCGCCCAGGCGCAGCCACTTGCGCGGGTCGTATAGCTTCTTCAGCGGCTTGCCCGACTGCGGGTCGATCTGATGGCGGAAGGCCGCCTCGTTCTCCAGCACGAAGCCGCCGATGGACTCGGCGAAGGCGAACTGGGTGTCGGTGTCGATGTTCATCTTGAACACGCCGAAGCCGACCGCCTGGGCGATCTTCTCCTTCTCCGACCCCGAACCGCCGTGGAACACCAGGGCCAGCGGCTTGGCGCCGCCGCCGTGACGCTCCGCCACCAGCGCCTGCGAGGCGCCGAGGATCTCCGGGCGCAGCTTCACGTTGCCCGGGGCGTAGACGCCGTGGACGTTGCCGAAGGAGGCCGCGACCGAGAAGTGGCCGATGGGCGACAGCTCCTCATAGGCGCGCAGCACGTCTTCCGGCTGGGTGTAGAGGTGGGCGTTGTTGGCGGCGTCCAGATCCTCCGACCCGATGCCGTCCTCCTCGCCGCCGGTCACGCCCAGCTCGATCTCCAGGCTCATGCCCAGCGGGGCGAGGCGCTTGAGGACGCGGGCGCATTCCGACAGGTTGAAGTCCAGCGACTCCTCCGACAGGTCGAGCATGTGCGAGCTGAACAGCGGACGGCCGGTGCGGCGGAAATGCTCCTCGCCGTGGCCGATCATGCCCTCGACCCAGGGAATCAGGCCCTTGTTCGCGTGGTCGGTGTGCAGGACGACGCAGACGCCGTACTGCTCGGCCAGCAGATGGACGTGCTGGGCCGCCGACACGGCGCCGAGGATGCGCGCCTGGAGGGCGTCCTTCATGCCCTCGCCGGCGTAGAAGCGGGCGCCGCCGTTGGAGAGCTGCACGATCACGTCGGAGCGGTTCTTCGCCGCCGCCTCGAGGACGGCGTTGATGCCGTTGGTGCCGACCACGTTGACCGCCGGCAGAGCGTAACCGCCGTCCTGGCAGGCGGCGATCAGCGCGCGGTAGTCCTCTCCGGTCACGACGCCGGGCTTCAGTCGGGTCGGGGCAGACATGGGTGAATTCCTCCCTCGGGAAAATACTGCCTTGAAACGTTGGTGCGAACGTCGGTTCAAACGTCGGTTCGATCGTTCGGTCAAGCCCCATATGGGCATGGGACCGGCGAACGCCACGCGCTCTTTTTGCCACTTCCGGCGCCGAAACGCTGCAAAAGACTTGCCGCGAACGCCACCCTCGACCTGTGACGAAAAGACCCGCGGCATGGCGCGGAGCCACCAGAGAAGGAGACCGGGACCATGGACGCTCACTGTGTCTGGGAGGCGCGCGCACAGCTTGGCGAGGGGCCGGTCTGGTCGCCGTCGCACGCCGCCCTGTTCGCCGTGGACATCCGCGGGTCGCGCCTGCTGCGCTACACACCCGCCGACGGCCGGGGCTGCTCCTGGCCGCTGGAGGAGGCCGCCTGCTGGCTGGTCGAGCGGGCGGACGGCGCCGGCTTCGTCGCCGGGCTGCGCTCGCGCCGGCTGGTCGGCCTGACGCTGGACGGCCTGACGCTGGATGGCGACCGGCTCTCGGTGGGACCCGAACTGATGCGGCTGGAGGAGGACGCGCCCGGCAACCGGCTGAACGACGCCATGGCCGACGCGGCGGGCCGGCTGTGGGTGGGCAGCATGAACGACGCGGAGCAGGAGGCCTCCGGCGCGCTGTACCGCATCGGGCCGGACGGTTCCGTGGAGCGGGCGGACGAAGGCTACACGGTCAGCAACGGCCCGGCCCTCTCCCCGGACGGGCGGACGCTCTACCACACCGACAGCCCGTCCCGGACCATCTTCGCCTTCGCCCTGGGTGCGGACGGTGCCTTGTCCGGCAAGCGCGTCCACCTCCGCTTCGGCGAGGAGGACGGCTATCCCGACGGCATGACCTGCGACGCCGAGGGGCATCTCTGGGTGGCCCATTGGAGCGGCGGGCGGGTCAGCCGCTTCCGGCCGGACGGGACGCTGGACCGGGTGGTGCGGCTGCCGGTGTCCAACGTCACCTCCTGCGCCTTCGGCGGGCCGGGTCTGGACCGGCTGTTCATCACCACCGCCGCTCAGGATGCGCCGACCCAAGGCACACCAGCCGGGGAGCCGCTGGCCGGCGGGCTGTTCGCCTGCACGCCCGGAGTCGTCGGGCTGCCGGCGGGACGGTTCGGCGCGCCCTGACACGGTGCGAGTCTTGCCAGCGGATTTGATATACTAGTATAACTCTGGCGCTGAACAGCAGCCGTCACCGCATGGCGGAAGGATCGCGCGCCGCCGTGGCGGGTCCCTCCGCCAGGTGGTACATCTGTGCGTACGCCGCAGCGCAACCGGCGCCCCCGGGCGGCGGCGTCCGCAACCCTGCCGAAGCCGTTCTCCCACAAGGGAAAAAGGGCTTTAGCGGGTGCAGCAAACTGCTTTACAGTTGCACGCATATCCTTTTCGACGGATCCACCTTCGCACAGCCGGAGCGACCCACGATGACCACCGACGCCGCCCTCCGCCCCACCGCTCCGGTCACCGACGCCGAAACCGGCACCGACGACAAGGATTTCCCGCTGCGCGAGGACATCCGCCTGCTCGGCCGCCTGCTCGGCGACACCGTGCGCGAGCAGGAGGGCGACGGCGTCTACGGCGTCATCGAGAGCGTGCGCCAGGCCTCGGTCCGCTTCAACCGCGACGACGACGACTCCGCCCGCCGCGAGATGGCCGAGATCCTGAACGGCCTGCCGCGCGACACGATGATGTCGGTGGTGCGCGCCTTCTCCTACTTCCTGCACCTCGCCAACATCGCCGAGGACCAGCACCACATCCGGCGCACCCGCGACCACGCCATCGCCGGCTCGCCGGCGCGCGAGGGCACCCTGCCCTACGCGCTGGAGCGGTTGGAGGCCGCCGGCGTCGCGCCCGACCGGCTGGCCGGCGTGCTGGACATCGCCCAGGTCAGCCCGGTGCTGACCGCCCACCCGACCGAGGTCCAGCGCAAGAGCATCCTGGCGCTGGAGCACAAGGTGGCCTCCCTGCTCGACACCCGCGACCGTTCCCGCCTGACGCCGGAGGAGGCGGAGGCCAACATGGACGCGCTCCAGGAGGCCATCCTGACCCTGTGGCGCACCCGCATGCTGCGCCCGCAGCGCCTGGCCGTGATCGACGAGGTGAAGAACGGCATCTCCTACTACACCGACACCTTCTTCTCCGAGCTGCCGAAGCTGTTCTGCCGCTTCGAGGATCTTCTGGCCAAGCGCTTCCCCGAGCGGGACTGGTCGCTGCCGCCCTATTTCCGCATCGGTTCCTGGATCGGCGGCGACCGCGACGGCAACCCCTTCGTCACGGCGCCGATCCTGCGCGAGGCGATGCGCCTGCAGTCGACCGCCGCGCTCGACCACTACCTGACCGAGATCCACGAGCTGGGCGGTGAGCTGCCGCTGTCCGAGCTGCTGCTCGGCACCTCGCCGGAGCTGGAGGAGCTGGCCAAGCGCTCGCCCGACCATTCGCCGCACCGCGCCGACGAGCCGTTCCGCCGCGCCCTGACCGGCATCTACGCCCGTCTGGCGGCGACCTCGCGCACGCTCGACCAGCATGAGGCGCTGCGCAACGCGGTCGGCAAGGGCGATCCCTACGCCACCAGCGCCGAGCTGCTGGCCGATCTGGAGATTCTGGCCGCCTCGCTGAAGGCCCATGGGGCGGGCCGTCTGGCCGCCGGGCGGCTGCGCCGCCTGATCATCGCGGTGAAGACCTTCGGCTTCCATCTGGCGCCCATCGACCTGCGCCAGAACTCCGACGTCCACCAGCGCACGGTGGCGGAGCTGCTGGCCGTCGCCGGGCGCTGCGCCGACTACGCCGCCCTGTCGGAGGACGAGCGCATCGCCCTGCTGGCCGAGGAAATCCAGAGCCCGCGCCCGCTGCACTCGCCCTACCACGCCTATTCGGAGGAGACGGCGGGCGAACTGGCGATCTTCTTCGCCGCCCGCCAGCTGCGCGAGACCTACGGACCCGCCGCCCTGCCGAACAGCATCATCTCCAAGACGGACGGCGCGTCCGACCTGCTGGAGGTGGCGCTGCTGCTCAAGGAATCCGGCCTGCTGCGCCCGGGGGCGGGCGGCGAGCCGGCGCTCGGCCTCAACATCGTCCCGCTGTTCGAGACCATCGAGGACTTGCGGCAGGCCCCGGCGACGATGGAGCGGCTGTTCACCCTGCCCGCCTACCGCGCCCTGGTCACCTCGCGCGGGGACGAGCAGGAGGTGATGCTGGGCTATTCGGACAGCAACAAGGACGGCGGTTTCCTGACCTCCGGCTGGGAGCTGTACAAGGCGGAGATCGAGCTGGCGAAGCTGTTCGACCGGCACGGCGTGCGCATGCGGCTGTTCCACGGCCGCGGCGGCTCGGTCGGCCGCGGCGGCGGCCCCAGCTATCAGGCCATCCTGGCCCAGCCGACCGGCGCGGTGTCCGGCCAGATCCGCATCACCGAGCAGGGCGAGGTCATCGCCTCGAAGTACGGGCGCCCCGAGGTCGGGCAGCGCAACCTGGAGGTCCTGACCGCGGCGACGCTGGAGGCCACCCTGCTCGACTTGGAGAACCGCGTCGAGCCGGCGGAATCCTTCTACGCGGCGATGGAGCGGCTGTCGGAACTGGCGTTCGGCGCCTACCGCGGACTGGTCTACGAGACGCCGGGCTTCACCCAGTATTTCCGAACGGCCACGCCGATCTCGGAAATCGCCACGCTGAACATCGGCAGCCGCCCGGCCTCGCGCACCAAGTCGGACCGCATCGAGGACCTGCGCGCCATCCCCTGGGTCTTCTCCTGGGCGCAGTGCCGCCTGATGCTGCCGGGCTGGTACGGCTTCGGCAGCGCCGTGGAGGCCTGGCTGGAGGAGGAGCCGGACGGGCTCGCCCTGCTCCAGCGCATGAACCGCGCCTGGCCGTTCTTCAAGTCGCTGCTGTCCAACATGGACATGGTGCTGGCCAAGAGCGACCTCGCCATCGCCTCGCGCTACGCCGAGCTGGTGGAGGACGTCGAACTGCGCGAGCGCATCTTCGGGCGCATCCGCGAGGAGTGGCAGCGCACCCGCCGCCATCTGCTGGCCATCGCCGGCCATGACGACCTGCTGGGCGAGAACCCGCTGCTGGCGCGGTCGATCCGCAACCGCTTCCCCTACATGGACCCGCTGAACCACGTCCAGGTCGAGCTTCTGCGGCGCCACCGCGCCGGCAGCAGCGACGAGCGGGTGCGGCGCGGCATCCTGATGTCGATCAACGGCGTCGCCGCCGGCCTGCGCAACAGCGGCTGATCCCGCAAACGCCACGCCGTCCCGTCGCTCCGGCGGGATGGCGTGGTGCGGCGGAATCGCCGGGCAGAAGCGAAAGACAGAATCGCGGAGCGGCATCGGAAATGGATTGCCTCCCCCGATTTCCCCCTTGCTTTCATATTAATATATTAGTATGCTTCTTCTCATGTTCACGCGTTGCGGGCCGCCGTTGCGGCGGCTGGTGCGACGTCCTGGACGTTTCCTCCCTAGACTCGAAGGCCATCGGGGACCATTCCGATGGCCTTTTTTCTGCGCACGCTTCGCTGTGGAGCCTGTTGTCCCGGTGGGAGGAAAGGAGGCTCCCCGTCCATCCGATGCCGCGCTGCCCTGACGCGCGCATTGACAATCCATACAATCAAGGGTCTTATGCCTGGACGGGAGCGCCCCGCCTCCCTACAAGGATCGCCATGCCTCCGCCCTCCGACCTCCAAACCGCTTCCCAACCCATCGACTGGGCGCCGTCCCTGGAGGACCGCAGCCGGCCCGTTTACATCGCCATCGCCGACGCCATCGCGGCGGACATCGGGGCGGGACGGTTGAGGCCCGGCGACCGGCTGCCGCCGCAGCGGATCCTGGCCGACCGGCTGGGCATCGACTTCACCACCGTCAGCCGCGCCTATGGGGAGGCGCGCCATCGCGGGCTTGTCGACGCGCGGGTCGGACAGGGCACCTTCGTGCGCAAGGCGGGCCATGTCCCGCCGCCCTTCGCCGCGGAACCGCACACCACCGTCGGCACGGTGCCGCTGGCCGTCAGCATGGCGATGAACCAGCCGCCGCAGCCCCGGGATTCCGCCGCCCTGAGCGCCCGCATGACCCGCGGAGTCGCCGCGGCCACCGCCGCGCTGGGACTGCCGGACCTGCTGCGCTACCCGGACGGGGCCGACAGCCCGGACGACCGCGAGGCGGCGGTCCATTGGCTGCGCCACCGCCTGCCCGGCCTGACGGCGGAGCGGGTGCTGGTGGCGCCCGGCACGCAGGCCGCCCTGCTCGCCCTGCTGTCCGCCCTGGCCCGCCCCGGCGACACGGTCTGCGCGGAAGCGCTGACCTACCCCGGCTTCCGCGCCGCCGCGGCCCAGCTCGGCCTGCGGGTGGTCGGCGTTCCGATGGACGCGGACGGCATCGACCCCGACGCCCTGCGCGCCGCGCTGGCCGAGCATCGGCCCAAGGCGCTCTACTGCATCCCGACCTTCCACAACCCCACCACCGCGACCATGCCGGAGGAGCGGCGGCGGGCGGTCGCGGCGGCGCTGCGCGAGCACGGCGTTCCGGTGATCGAGGACGACATCTACGGCCCGCTGCCCGAAACGGCGCCGCCGCCGCTGGCCGCCTTCGCGCCGGAACTGACCTACCACGTCGCCGGGCTTGCCAAATGCGTGTCCCCGGCGCTGCGCATCGCCTATGTGGCCGCACCCGACGCCCGGCAGGCCCGCCGGGTGGCGGTGGCTCAACGGGCGACCACGCTGATCGCCGCCCCGCTGTCCGCCGCGATCGCCCGGCTGTGGATCGCCGACGGCACCGCCGAGGCCGTGCGCGACGCCATCCGGGCGGAGGCCATGGCCCGCCGGGCGCTCGCCGAATCGCTGCTGCCGGCGGAGCGGATCGTCACCAAGCGCGAGGCCTTTCACCTTTGGCTCACCCTGCCGGACGGCTGGACCGGCGGGGAGTTCACCGCCCACCTGCGCAGCCGGGGCATCTCGGCGGTGGCCGCGGAGGCCTTCGCCACCACCCCGGACGTGCCGGCGGCCCTGCGCTTCTGCCTGGGCGCCCCGCTCGACCGCGACGAGACCCGCCGCGCGCTGGAGATTCTGGCCGACGCCCTGGTCCTGCCCCCCGCCACCGCGGGCGTCATCATCTGAGGCCCATCAAAGCCTGCTTCAGAGTGTCGCATTGCTGGGATCAACCCCCGAAGAATCAGGATTTTCCATACACAGCCTCCATTGAATGCATTCAATCACGCTTGCGAAGTCGGAGATTGAAGGCATACAGTCGGCGCCATGCCGCAGGCCACCGCTCGGGTGGTGCGGATGTTTGCGCAGAGGCACGCCATGCAGAATCTCGCCCGCTCGTCCAGCCTTCCCCCGCCACCCTCCGCTCCGGCCCACTCTCCTACGGCCCCGTCCAGCCCGGCGTCCTCGACCCCGGCTCCGTTCTACGCTTCGCACCAGAAGATCTACCCGAAGGCGGCGCGCGGCCGGTTCCGCCGCATCAAGTCGGCGCTGATGGTGGGCCTGCTGGCGCTGTTCATGCTGCTGCCCTGGCTGCGCTGGGACCGCGGGGCCGGCCTGCCGAACCAGGCGATCCTGTTCGACCTGGACAGCCAGCGCTTCTACCTGTTCGCCCTCGAACTCTGGCCGCAGCACATCTATTACCTGACGGGCGCGATGATCCTGGCGGCGGTCGGCCTGTTCCTGGCGACCGCGCTCGCCGGCCGCGTCTGGTGCGGCTACACCTGCCCGCAGACGGTGTGGACCGACCTCTACGTGAAGGTGGAGGAGTGGATCGAAGGCGACCGCGGCGCCCGCATCCGGCTGGACAAGGGCCCGCGCAACGCCAACTGGCTGGCCAGGAAGACGGCCAAGCACGCGGTCTGGCTGCTGATCGCCCTGGCGACCGGGGCCTCCGCCCTCTTCTATTTCGTGGACGCGCCGGGCTACGTCGCGGACCTGCTGCGCTTCCAGCCGGGGCCGGTGGCGACCGGCTGGATCCTGTTCATGACCGCCAGCACCTACGCCATGGCCGGCTTCATGCGGGAGCAGATGTGCGTCTATGTCTGCCCCTGGCCGCGCATCCAGGCCGCCCTGCTGGACGACGAAAGCCTCACCGTCACCTATCAGGATTGGCGCGGCGACGGTCGGGCGCCGCTGCGCAAGGAGCAGAGCTGGGCGGAGCGCTCCGCCGAGGGGCTGGGCGACTGCATTGACTGCAAGGCCTGCGTCCAGGTCTGCCCGACCGGCATCGACATCCGCGACGGCCTGCAGATGGACTGCATCAGCTGTGGTCTGTGCATCGACGCCTGCGACGACGTGATGGGCCGCATCGGACGCCCCGGCGGGTTGATCCGCTACGACACCCAGTCCGCCCAGGAGGCCAAGGCGGTGGCCCGCAAGCCGGAGCCCTACCGGCTGGTCCGCCCGCGCACCATCATCTACTCGCTGGTAATGCTGGTGGTCGGCGGGATGATGACCATCGGCGTGCTGCTGGAGCCGACGGTGGACGTCTCCGTCCTGCGCGACCGGGCGCCGCTCTACGTCACCCTGTCCGACGGCGCGATCCAGAACAGCTACACGGTCAAGATCTCCAACATGACCCGCGCCCCGCAGGGCTACCGCCTGACCGTCTCTGGCCCCCGTGGCGCCACCGTGACGGCGGCCGGTGGTGCGGGTGCCGACGGCGCGGCGCCGGTGCTGGGCGCCGAACCCGACACGGTGCAGACCCACCGCGTCCATGTCCGCGCCCCGTCGGGGGCCGCGGTGGCCGGCTCCATGCCGCTCACCCTCACCCTGACCCGCCTGTCGGACGGCACGGTCCATCACGCCGAGACGGTGTTCCTGGCTCCGTGATGCGGTTCAGAGGGGACCGTCGCGATCGCGGTCGCGGCGGTCCCGGGGCGGCGCGTGGCCGATGATGGCGCTGAAGCCGAACAGCAGAAGCAGGACGCCCATCACGATCTCGATCCCACAGATCAGCCGTACCGCCCCCGTCACCGGGTGGATGTCGCCGTAGCCGACCGTGGCGAAGGTGACCAGCGAGAAGTACAGCCCCTCTGGAAAGGTCAGGTCGCGGCGCACGCCGTCGATGATGAAGTTCGGCTCCACCATGAAGCGGTCCAGGATGGTGTAGAAGGCGCCGAACATGATGATGCACAGCGAATAGAAGGTCAGGAAGGCGAAAGCCGGCAGCACCAGCCGCGCCGCCTGCTGGAAGAAGCCCTCGAACAGCAGCCCGGCGTCGAGCAGGAAGACGGCGATGTCGCGGGCGACCAGGGCGACGACGAGTCCGATCGCCGACATCGACAGCAGGAAGATCGCCGTCAACGTCTCCGGCGCCACGTCCCGCCCCGGCAGGAGGAAGGTCAGCGCGCCGATGCCCCAGACCGGGGCCATCCACAGGAAGATGCGGTCGAAATGCCCGCCGTCGCGCAGCCGCCGCGACATCACGATGCTGCGGATCGTGCCCGCCCGCCACCACGCGCCCCCCAGGAAAGCGATCAGCGGGATGGCGAAGGCGGCGGCCTGGATGTGCGACGGGATGCTGTGGAAGTTGCTTTCCAGGAAGAAGACGAACACGCAGGCGTAGACGCCAATGAAGTTCGCCAGCGCCAAGCTGAAAAACTGGCTTCCCGGAAACAGATAATGGAAGGCCCCGACGACGAGGCCGACCGACCCCAGCAGGGCGAAGGCCAGATCGCCCGACACCGAGCGGATGGACAGGGCGATCATCCCCTGCATCAGCGCGGTCAGCACCGCGCCGGTCAGCCAGGACCGGCGGGCGCGCGGCCGGGACGTATGGGCGGCGCCGGCGGCCTTGCTGGAGCGGCGGTCGGGGAGGATCTGGTCCATGCGCGAACCGGTTGTCGGTGGTGCCCACCTTATAGCGCCATGGCCGGTCCCGATGGCAGGACTTTCAACCGCCCTCCCCGAACGGGCTCTACGGTAAGCCTACCAGCCGCCCGTGCTGAGCCAGCGCTCCACCATGTCCAGCCGGTCCCAGCCCCAGAAGGGTTCGTCGTCGACGATGACGAAGGGGGACCCGAAGACTCCGCGGTCCACCGCCGCGTCGTTCTCGGCGCGCAGGCGGTCCTTGACGGTCTGGTCCTGGAGGGCCGCGGCCACCGCCGCCCGGTCGTGGCCGAGCGTGCCGGCGATCTCCACCACCGTTTCGGCGGGGCCGATGTCGCGCCCCTCCCCCCAATGGGCGTGGTAGAGGGTGCGGGCCAGCAGCTTCGCCTGCTCGGGATGCTCGTCGGTCAGCCAGTAGAAGGCGCGCGACGCGGCGACGCTGTTGGCGGGGGCCGAGTCGGGGTAGGTGAAGGGCGCGTTGGTCAGCCGGGCGATCCGGCCCACGTCATGGACCAGATACTCGCCGCGCAATGGCTGCTGAAGGTTCGGTTTCATCCCCGTCACCTTGAAGATGGCGCCGAGCAGGATCGGGCGCCAGGTAACGGTGCGGCCATGCGCCGCAGCCAGCTCTTCGATGCGGCGGCTGGCGAAATAGCCGTAGGGCGAGGCGAAGTCGAAATAGAAATCGATGGGGTCGGCCATCCGCGGTTCCTCCCGGTTCTGCTTTTCCGGAAAGGCTAACGCGCGCCGAAGGTTCCGTCCAGCCGCCGACCGGCTGGACGGGACTCAGACCGTCTTCACCTTGGCGTCGAAGACGTAGCCGGCGCCGCGCTCGGTCTTGATGATGCGCGGTTCCTTCGGATTCGCCTCGATCTTGCGGCGCAGGCGCAGGATCAGCACGTCGATGGAGCGGTCGAACACCTCCGCCCCGTCGGCGCGGGTCAGGTCCAGAAGCTGGTCGCGGGTCAGCACGCGCTGCGGACGCTTCACGAAGGCGGCCAGCAGGCCGAACTCCGCCTTGGTCAGCTCCACCTCGCGCCCGTCCTGGCTGCGCAGGCGCTGGGCGGTCAGGTCCAGTTCCCAGTTGGCGAACTGCACGACGGCGCGCAGATCGTCGGGGCTGCGCGGCGGGCGCCCCTCGCCGGAGACGCGGCGCAGAACGGCCTTGATGCGGGCCAATAACTCGCGCGGGTTGAACGGCTTGGTCAGGTAATCGTCGGCGCCCAGCTCCAGCCCGACGATGCGGTCCACGTCCTGGTCCTTCGACGACAGGATGATGACGGGGATGTGCGATTCGGTGCGGATCTGGCGGACGAGCCCCAGCCCATCGCCGTCCGGAAGCCGCAGGTCGCAGACCACCAGATCGACGGAATCGCTCTCCAACGCCTTCTTCGCCGCGGCCGTGTCCGGTGCGGTGGTCACGCGGTAGCCTTCCGAAGCCAGATAGGACTCCAGAAGTTCGCGCACCGGCTCGTCATCATCGACCGCGAGAATGTGCATGGCCGTTACCTCCCGTCCTCTTCATAGCTCACCCCCATGGGTGCACGCAATCGGTTACAAGCCGGTAACAGGCCCTCGCCGCACGACCGATGGGTGAATCGGCTGAAACATCCTACCGCGCGATCGAAACGAAAAAGCCGGTTTCCTGAAATCACGCGGTCATCACAGGTTGGTTTATTCCTCTCAGCCGCGAGGCAAAAGGCAAAAGCCCGCACTGAAGGGGAATGACGATGTTCGTGCTCGACCAATGCCTGGAGCGGATGGCTCATCTCGACCGCGCCGACCGCCTGCTGAACGAGGTGCGCGTCTACAACAACCGCCTGCCGATCCGCGAAGCGTTGGCGCAGCACCGCGCGCTGCTCAGCGAGGCCCGCCGCCACATCGAATCGGCGCGCACGCTGATCGGCGAGGCATGAGCCTGCGGCACGAAACGCTCAGCAGCGCGCGGTGACCTCGATCTCGATCCTCACGCGCGGGTCGGCCAACGGGCAGACCATGGTTGTGCCGATGGGCGTCCGGTCGCGGAACGCTTCTGCCAGGACCGGCTGAACCCGAGGGAAATCAGCGGCATCGGCCAGATAGACGCGCATCCGCACCACATCCGACAAATCCGCATCCGATCGTCGCAGCGTCCGGCGGATGTTGCGCAAGCTCTGGCGCGCCTGCTCCTCCACGTCGCCGGCCATCACCCGGCGCTCCGCATCGAAGCCGGAGGTGCCGGACACGAACACCCAGCGCCGGTCCGGAGCGCCCGCACTCCCGGCCACAAGGGTCCGCGCACCGTTGCCCCACCAGCCGCCGGGGCCCCCTTCGGCGTTGCTCCCGCCAATATCCATGGCGCTTCCATCCCTTATCGTTGGCGTTCTTTACAGTCAGCAAAACCGCCTTGACGCCTTTATGTCACAGAGCGCCAAACCCGCACAAAGCCTGACCGGCGGCGGTTCCGCGGCATGTCGGCGCGGTTCGCGTCTTTTCGCCCGCCCAAATCTTTCCCAAATCCAAGCGTAAGCCGGGCCAGGAAGCCGGGTCCGGTCAACCGGGTCCCGTCAGGCCAAGAACGCCCAATCGTCCATAACGGGAGAAACCCGCATGTCCGGGATCACGAAAGCCGCCCTCTTCACCCTCGCCGTGCCGCTGCTGGCCGCGCCCGCCCTGGCGGCGGACCAGCCGCCGGGAGCGTTGGCGCTGAAGCGGGTGCTGCTGTCCACCGGCGGCGTCGGCTATTTCGAGCATGAGGCGCGCGTCTCCGGCGATGCCGCGCTGACCCTGGAGGTGCGCCGCGATCAAGTGGACGACGTGCTGAAGAGCATCGTGGTCTACGACGACCGCGGCGGAATCGGCACGGTGGACCTGCCGGGTCAGGAGCCGCTGGAGACCGCCTTCCGCGAACTGCCCTTCACGCCGCAGGATCTCGCCTCCCCCAGCGCGCTTCTGAACGCCATGAAGGGGGCGGAGGTCCAGACCAGCGGTTCCCGCGCGGTGTCGGGCCGGCTGCTCTCGGTGACGGAGGAATACACCCAGCTTCCCAACGGCGGCGGCACCGTCACCCGCAACCGCGTCAGCCTGATGACGGCGGAGGGGCTGCGCCAGCTCGTCCTTGAGGAAACCGACTCCCTGCGCTTCGCCGATCCGCGGGTGCAGGCGCAGCTCGACTCGGCGCTGGCCGCCGTCGCCGGAGCCGCGGGCAAGGAGCGGCGGCGCCTGACCATCCGCACCACCGCCCCGCAGACGGACGCGGGCGCAGAGCGGACCGTGCGGGTCGCCTATGTGGTCGCCGCCCCGCTGTGGAAGGCGACCTACCGCCTGACCCTGCCCGAATCGGCGCCCGGAGCGGCGAAGGGAAGCGAGGGCGGCACCGGCGATCTTCAGGGCTGGGCCGTGCTGGAGAATCTCAGCGGCGACGATTGGAAGGGGGTGGAGCTGTCGGTGGCGTCGGGCAACCCGGTCACCTTCCGGCAGGCGCTCTACTCCGCCTATTTCGTGAACCGCCCGGAGGTGCCGGTGGAGGTGCTGGGCCGCGTCCTGCCGCCCCCCGACGAGGGCGCCGTGGCCGCCGACGTGATGGCGAAGGCGCAGGATTCGGCCGTCCGCTCCCGCGCCGCCACGGAGTCCGGCGCTCCCACCGCCATGGCCGCCCCGCCCCCGCCCGCGCCTGCCATGAGCGCGCCCTTTGCCGGAGCGATGCCGCAGCGCGCGGCGGAAACCACCCCCGCCGAGAGCACGGAGGCCACGGCGCAGGTGCTGTTCCGCTACCCGCAGCCGGTGACCCTGGCCAACGGCGGCACGATGATGATGCCGATCACCGCCCGCGCCATCCCGGCGGAGCGGCTGTCGCTCTACCAGCCCAACACCCAGCCGCGCCACCCGCTGGCCGCGCTGCGCCTCAGCAACGGGGACTCGGGCGAGACCGGCCTGCCGCCGGGCGTGCTGACGCTCTATGAGCGGCTGGGTGGGGCCGCCGCCTATGTGGGCGACGCGCGGATGGCCACCCTGCCGGCGGGCGAAAGCCGGATCCTCAGCTTCGCGGTGGATCAGGCAGTGACGGTGGACCGCTCCGAGCAGCCGAGCCGCACCCTCTCCCGCGCCACCCTGGCCGACGGGGTGCTGCAACTGACCGTGACCGACCGCCAGACCACCACCTACCGGATCGCCGGCGCGGCGGGCGAGGACCGCACCGTCATCGTCGAGCACCCGCGGCGTTCCGGCTGGGAGCTGGTGCAGCCTTCGGATGGGGCCGCCCCGGACCTGACCGCCGACGCCTACCGCCTGCCGGTGGCGGTGCCCGCCGGCCAGACGGTGACCCTGGCCGTCGCTCTGGAGCGGCCGCGGATCGAGCGCTTCGGCATCTCGGAAATGTCGCCGGAGCAGGTGCGGGCCTATGCCTCCTCCACGGAGCTGCCGCCCGCGGCGCGCGAGGCCTTGGGCAAGGTCGCGACGCTGCGCGGCGCCGTCGCCGACAAGGAGCGCCGCGTCGCCGACCTGGAGCGCGAACAGGCGGAGATCGGCAAGGAGCAGGAGCGGCTGCGCCAGAACCTCGCCACGCTGCCGCGCGACAGCGACCTGTTCAAGCGGACCATCGCCAAGATGGGCGAGCAGGAAACCCGTCTGGACGGTCTGTCCCGCGAGCTGACCACCGCCCGCAAGGAGGCCGACACCGCCCGCAACACGCTGCGCGATCAGGTGCGCGGCATGACCTTCTGACGGTGAGGAGGCGCCGTCACCAGGGCAGCGGCGACACGCCGAACAGCATCCGGTGCAGGTGCAGCAGACCGCCATAGAGCAGCAGAGCCACCGCCGGGCGCCACCAGCCGATCTCCTTCCAGACGAGGCTTTGGCGCCCGGCCAGGATCGCCGCGAAGGGCAGGTTGGAGGTGCGGGCGGCGTAGCGGTCCCACGCCGCCCCCAGCCGCCGCGCCAGCTTCGCGTCGATCAGGACGCTGCCGCCCAGCGCCAGCAGGGCGAGCGTGCCGAACAGGATCAGCGAGGCGAGATCCCCGTTCGGCACCATATGGGCGACCGCCCACAGCCCGACGCCCCACAGGAACGGGTTGCGGGTCACCCGCAGGATGCCGCGGACCGGCTCCCGGCCGCCGGCCAGCAGCCTCTCCTGACCGACCGAGGTCGGATTCGGGGTGGTGAGCCCGGCGACGAGCAGGAACAGGGCGACCGGCACCAGCAGGACCGGCACCCAGGCCAGCCCGCCGACGGGCGGCCACAGCGGCACATGGGGCGCCGCGTTGTAGGCCGCCACCAGCCACCAGAAGGCCAGCGCCGAGACCAGCGAATAGAGGCCGAGATAGGGCTTCTCGCCCAGCCGTCCGACCAGTGCCGCGCGCAGCGGCGTGCTGGAAATGCCGAAATGCGTCAGCAGCAGGAACAGCCCCGCGGCGGACAGATGGGCGATGGTCCCGGTCATGAGCGGTCTCCCGGTCGCGTCCTACAACCCTCGTAAAGCGCCCTCGTCAGGCGCCCTTTTCCAGCGTCGTGCCGCTGCAATAGGCCCAATCGTCGCCGTGCAGGCCGAAGAACAGGGCCACCGGCTGCTTGCCGGAACGGTCGATGACCACGCGGAAGCGGTTGCCGGTGCAGGCGCCCGCCGCCTGCTTCTGGTAGGGCAGCTTGACGCTTTTGGATTTCAGGCAGGAATCGGCGGCCTTGGGCGGGTTGGCCGACGCGTCGATGCGCTTGCCGTTGAGCACCATGTAGTAGTTGGTGGCCTGCCCGCCCTTCACCTCGGCCTTCACCTCGATCTTGCCGAATCGGGATTTGTAGAGGCCGGCGTCGGTTTCGCCGTCCGGCGCGCCGGGGGCGATGGCGCGGAAGGACACGGCGCCGCAGGCCGGCGGCTCCTTCTTCTGGGCAAGGACCGGCTGGGCAAACACAATGGTGGCGATGCCCGCGACCAATGCGGCACCGAAAAGACGCGACAGCGGCATGCGAACCTCCTGGATCGGATGGAAGGGGATCGGATGGACGGGGTGGGGGCGGGTCAGGCG
>NZ_QLKQ01000102.1 GCF_003349955.1 Azospirillum brasilense | reverse complement strand
CAAGCCTCAGCGGAGGAAAAAGGCCGGAATATGTTCGTTTTTCCGCAGCCTGCTAGCGTGGGCAACCCATCCTCGACAGCTAATCCGTAACGCCTCATCCAGAACATACGTTTCCAAGCACTCCGAGTAAGTTCCCTTGAAAACCTTCCTTTGGCATCCTCTGCTGCAATCTGCAAAGAGTCCGGTTTAAAACCTAGTAAAACTTGCAATTTATCTGCAAAGTCAATCATATCTTTTCCGAAGGTAATAACGGCTGCGATTACACTAAACATCAATACGATTGCAAGCACCTCAGGTTTTCTGCGCAGCCCAAGTATGATCTTAGCTCCCCACCTAAAAGGCACTATTACCTCCATGGTCGAAAAATTATTCGGTCGTTCGTAATTGATTATTGTATTGTGTCAATATTGGCTGACTGGCCGACTGACAATATCAAACCATTGTACTGCTGAGTGCCAACCCTATACTCTGCATCAGCAGCGCATTCATGTCTCGTCGATTGCCATTGAAGAGCGAATGACAAAGAATGCTTTGCCCGTCAGCTACTGGGCGTCGATGTAGCGAATGGAATTTGGTTCGGCCCCCCTATGGTTGGGTATCACAACCTCTGATCGTTCTTGCACGATTATCCTCCGCATATTCTAATTTGGACATTGCGGCCAGCGTTGCGCAGAATCTGTTCCCGACCAGATCATGCTGCCGAGGCAACTAGTGGGATGCAAGGTCATCAATCATCAGTTTGGGATTAATGCTTTTTGACGGACAGTTCAAACTTTAAGACAGTTATGGCTCCCCCCCCGATATTCTACCGCCTCACCGAATACATCAGAAATTTTCGTCGGAAAACGCTTGGTGTCCGAACATAAATATAACCATCATTAAATTTACGGTGTTCATATGATTGACAACCTTTATCATGAACTCAGAAATAGAAAGCTAACACGATCTCTCCGACATTTTAGTGAAGCGTACATGTGCCGCGCTTCAAACTATGCTGTAGATTTGAAGCGTTCTAGCGTGGAAACATTAACATTCCTTCACACCAACCTGATGAAAGCTGGTCAGGATGACTTGGCGCTACAGATTCTTCTAATGATTTTTGATCAAGCGCAGGACGAGGTGTCAAAGAGAGTTCGGAGGGCACGATGATCCCCGCTCCACTAGTAACCGGCAAGGTCAATTTTCTAATCAATAGCATCAAATCCGCGCACGTTCAGGAAGAGAGAGCTAGACCTAGCATCATACTCGTATCCAACGACGTATTTCTGGTGCGACTTCCACTTTCCACAGATGTTCTGTCGCTAAATGAACATCTGTCACATGGTGATGAACCATTCAGTCGTCTGTGTCCGCGTAGCAAGTGGAGTATGGTATTGGACCCATGTGCAATGCGTCTTGAGCACAGATTTCGACGTGCAGGCATCAAAGCCAATTTCGTTGGCCTGACAGAATTCTGGGATATCCCAGAAAAGGATATTGTTCTCAAGACGCTTGTGGCGGACTGGTGTATTCGGGAATTCGAGTCAGAAACTCTAATCCCATTGCTGGATGGCCTTGGCTCAAGCGTCGTTACCATCCGTTTCAGCTATCACAATATCCGTTCACTCTGTCCTCGTAGCGTCCCGGTCGAGGCTTTCTTCAAGAAAGCTGTGGTGGACCTTCGGCTTGATTGGTGTGTAGATCAAAATATTTCTGTGAAGTACGAAGAAAAAGTCAAGCGCGACCTGATCGACGCCCCGACCGAAATCGTATCTTCATTCGTATTCCAGTCATTTAAGGATGCCACTGCGTTCGAAATCGGATGGGGATGTGGTGAACAAAACTTCTTGATGACGCAGCCCATGCTCACAAGTGCCATTCCGCCGCATGGGGTGGTCCGATGAGGCGGCTACCGGAATCGTATAATCTCGACAGCGGGAAACATGCTCGCGCCCGATCCGCTGTCGCCACACTTCGCGCCCGACTGGTCAATCATGTAATCTATCGGGACAGTTATAACCACATGACCGATTGTGCTCGTGATCACGGAGGGAAGGGGATCGTCCATCAAGACATGCTTGGCCCCGGTGATTCGGTTTATTGGATCGCCTGTCAGGATGAAGACGATGCTGAGGCCCTGGAACAGGCTTGGCATCTGTGGGTCAGCACGGGCCAGCCTTGGTGATCGTTCAACGGATCATCTGAACACGTTTCAGGCGTGCTTGGGCAGTCCAGTGAACTAGATGTACCGGACCAAATTGTTGGTCTAATGTTGGGCAATTTATAAATAGCAAATAAGTCATTATTTTTCAATATGATAACGACAGCAGCGGCATCCACTGCATCACCCAGCAGCAGCCGGCGGTCTGATCGGTCATTTTGCAGAGTGCGGAAAAGCGAAGGCTGATACGGCCTTCGCCTTTGAAATGGCCGCTGCGGCGATTCGGACCTTGAACCAGAGGATGCGCGGGCGCATCTTTTCAGCATGCAGTTGAACCCGCTCAATATGCCACCGATGGCAAAGCCTCAGTCGCCGATCACACCGGCGATGCAGATGGCCATGTCTCCGGCGGTCCAGGCGGCGCAGCAGACCACCCCTACCGTCCGCACCCAGACGGTCCAGGCAACCCAGGCGGTCGGGAAGATGGACCCGACGCGGGAAACCCGCAACGCGACCCAGTCGGGGCAGGCCATCGACGCGCAGACGGCGGCGGTTCAGGCACGCACCAACGGCGCCGGCTACGGCGGCAAGCAGCGCGGCACGCTCCTCGACGTCAGCGTCTGAGGCTTTTGGACGGGTCCTTTCCCGCTGTTCAATTCGCACGCTCTCCGCCATTATTGCGCAAAGCCGAGGCGGTTTTTCGCGTTGCCGAAGGCTGTTTCCAGGAAGCTGGTTCGGCTGTAACGCGTTGGAGCCGTTCGCGTGATGCATTCCGCCCTGATCGAGATGAACGCCGCCGGACAAACGGATGTTGGCCGTGTCCGCTCGCGCAACGAGGACTCGTTCCACCTCGACCCGGCGCGCGGTTTGGCCTTGATCTGCGACGGCATGGGGGGCCACGCCGGCGGCGACATCGCCAGCCGGACCGCGGTGGAGGTCGTGGCCGCCGTTATCGCCGCCCAGAACCGGACCGGGAGTGATCGGACGCCATCCCCGGTCGAGGAGGAGAGGGCGGCGGCGGACGCCGCCGCGACGGTGCGTTCCGCGGTGACCGCCGCCAACCGCCGGATCAACGCCCTGAACCGGCAGCGCGGCTATGCCGAAGGGCGCGGCATGGGCACCACGCTGGTGGGGCTCTGGCGGGTTCCGGGCACCGGGCGCGTGGTGGTGTTCCATGCTGGAGACAGTCGGCTGTATCGTCTGCGCGACGGCGCGTTGCGCCTGTTGACGCGCGATCACAGCCTTTACCAGGTCTGGCTCGACAACGGGCGGCGCGGGCAGGCTCCCCAGCGCAACATCATCGTCCGCGCGCTCGGCACCGCGGACCATGTGGAGCCGGATGTCGCCATCCACGATCTGCAGCCCGATGATCTCTACCTTTTGTGCTCGGATGGGCTGACCGGAATCGTGCCGGAAGGCTTGATTCAACGGATTCTCACCCAACAGCCGGCCCTCGCCGCCGAGGAGGTCTGCGACCGGCTGATCGATCTCGCCAACGGAGCGGGTGGGCCGGACAACATCACCCTTATCCTTGCCCGCTTCGTCCTTCGTCCGGCCTGATCGACCGTCAAGGCGCCCTGGTTTTCAAGAATCGCGCGGTGGCGACAGTGGTCGGCGCGGCGGCGTCCAAGGCCTGCTTCAAAGCCGGGAGATAGGATGCCGCCGGCTCGGCTTCAGGGCGCGGCGACGCAAACAGAGGCGTGGGGCTCGCGATCACGACGATCAACTCGTGACCGTAAGGCGGCCCGATGCTCCAGAACCGTCCACCGGCGCCGCGCTCTCCCAGGCGGCGGACCGCTCCAGCGTCGACACGACCGCTGATCTCCAACGAATTCGGCAGCAAATGAACGACATCTCCGTCAGACGTGAAATAATCCACCTGAAGATGAGCCGGAAAATCAGGGGCGGTCACGTCGAACACCAGGTTCTGGCCGCCGTCCAAAGCCGCGCCGCCGGCTCCACCCTTGAGGTGGATCGATACGGGCGTCGCCGAGCCGGCGTTGGTGGTCCTGTGTGCGCTGATGAGAGTCAGAGGTTCGCACAGGGCAGGGGACGCCCGCTCGACGTCTACGGCGGCCCGATGGCCGGCGGCGTAATCCTGGGCGAGCAGCGCGAGACTGTCCGGATCGGTGTCGCCCGCGGTCAGGCCGGAAATCGCAATCCGCTGGTCCTTGCCGATCGCGACCTCCAGTTCGGCGCAATGGAACTCCGCCAGGGCCGTCCGCAACGCCGACAGGTCGGGCACGGTGGGAACCGGCGGGTCGTCCGGTGTGGGGATTGCCTGCACTGGAACGGCCTCGCTTTCCGCCGAGGCATCGGACGCCGCGGATGCCGCATCGGCATGACCCGTCCAGGCCGTCATGGCGCCTGCGATGGCAGCGGCGAGCAGTGCTGCCGAGCAGCGCAATCGCCATGTCAGCGGCCATGTTAGCCGCCATGTCATCGGCGCGTAGGCGTGCTTCACCGGAACCTGACCGTTCGCTATAAACTGCGGTTTATGTAGCGCGCATTTTGGGCAACGCCAAGGGTGGAGAGACGGAGCCTCGGAGGCCGAGGTCAGTCATATAATCTGTATTATGGAAAATAAAATCGAAAGGAAGCGAGCAGGGCACCAATCCGTCCCTTCCGGCGTTCCAGCCGATGGACTATCGTCGCGGTTCGTTTCCACATCCATTCCCTCGATGAAGGCTGCGCTTTATGCCTCGTTCCTCGTGGCTTTGTTCCTCATGGCTTTTTGGCCCCGTGCTGTCTCTGTGTCTGCTTCCGTTTGCCGCCTCGGCCCAAACGCCCCCGGATTGCGCCAAGCCGGCCAGTCGCGCGGACCGGACCATCTGCGCGAGTGCCGATCTGAAGGTTGCCGCTGAGGATTTGGCGGCGCTCCTGCGTGACACCTTGGGAAACACGCCGACCGATGGCCGGGACGCCATCGAACGCGCACAGAAGGCATTCCTGGCCGAGCGTGACGGCGTCTGCGCCGACAAGTCCGCCATCCCGGCCTGCCGCGCCCTGTACGAGGCCCGCGCCGCCGATCTCGCCGCCCAGAATTCGGCGGCTCAGAAAAAGCTGTCCACCATCGTCGCCGGCATCCCGAAGGACGCCAAGGCCGCCGCCGCGGCGCTTCAGGGCCACAACGGCGCGCCGGCAAAGGCATGGCTGGTCTATCTTTATCAAAGCGGCACGGTGGCGGTGCCCGACAAGGACGCCACCGTGCGCCGGCTGGTCGATGAAATCCTGAACCAGGATCTTCCGAAAGATCCCTATCTCCATGAAGAGATGGCGAATCTCGGCGATGTTCCGGGCGCACCGCTGGGCACTTTGCTGCTGTTCCTGCGCCACGTCCTGTCGACCACGGAGATGGACGCGCCCTGTTTCCTGTTCACCAAGCACGGGCAACCGGCGTTCGAGGCCTTCGGCGCCTTCTGGGGCAACGCGCGCGACGAGACGCCTGGGCTGTGCACCCCGCCATCCTCGGTGTTCGACCTGCCGGAATGGAAGACCGTCTCCGCTCACATCGACCCGGCCATCGAACCGGCCCTGGTGGAGCGCGGCAGCATTCGTCACGGCTACGAGCGCCAATTCGAAGTGGACGACCTCCAGGCGTCGCTGGTGCCCAGCACGCTTCTGGAGTCGCCGATGTCCGCCGAGGCCAGGAAGATGGCCGAGCAGCGTGGAAAGGCCGTGGCCGCCTTCCGGTCCTGGAGCGATTTCGAGGCTTGGCCGGAGAAGGAGTACCACGCTGCCGCGCACGCCCTGCCCGCTGCCATCACAGCAACATCAAAGCTTTATAGGGAGAAGTTCAGGCTGAATCCCCAGACGGCGGATCAGGCGGCAAGGGCGGCCGCGGACCGGTTCATCGCTGGCCGGCTCGGCCTCATCATGCCGGACGACTGACGGTCACCCTGCCCCATTCGCCGTCGAACCCGCCGGCTCAGAGCTCGATGACGAGCCCGTCGTAGGCGGGCTCGACACCGGCGGGAAGCAGCCGACACAGCGTGTCGTAGTCCATGGTCTGGTCCATGTGGGTCAGGTAGGCCCGCTTGGGTCGCACGCGGGCGATCCACTCCAGCGTGAGGGCGAGATGGGCATGGACCGGGTGCGGCGGCTCGATGCGGGCGCAGTCGACCACCCACACCTCGACGCCCTCCAACGCCGCGAAGGCGTCTTCATCCAATCTCACAACATCGGTCGAATAAGCAAATTTATCAAACCGATAACCGAGGGTCTTCAAGTAGCCGTGATCCTGTTCGAACGGCACGATCCGGTGACCACGCACGTCGAACGGACCCTCCACCGCATGGGGGGTCAGCACCGGGCGGTAAAAAGGATCGCCGGGGCGCAAAGGCTCGAAGCAGTAGGCGAAGCGCCGCTCCAACTCGGTTAGATCGTCGGCGCGCCCGTAGGCGTCGATGGGCGCGTGCATCGCCCGGCAGAGTTCCCGCAGCTCGTCGATGCCGTGGGCATGGTCGGCGTGCTGGTGCGTCCACAGCACGGCGTCGAGCCGACGCACATCGGCGTCGAGAAGCTGCTGGCGCAGGTCCGGCGAGGTGTCGACCAGGAGGCTCACACCATCACCCTGCCCGTTCCGGTCACGCCCCCACTCCACCAGGACGGACGGGCGCATCCGGCGGTTCCTCGGGTTCGCCGGGTCACAAGCGCCCCAGCCGAGACCGATCACGGGGACCCCCCGCGATCCGCCGCAGCCGAGGATCGTGACCCGTTGACCGGTCATGCAACGGCCTGTTCGGCCGTGCCGGCGCGGGGGAACAGGCGGAAGAAGTTCTCGGTGGAGATCCGGGCCATCTCCGCCGCGTCCACGCCCTTGACCTCGGCGACGCAGGCCGCCGTGTGGGCAACATAGGCCGGTTCGTTGCGCTTGCCGCGGAACGGAATCGGCGCCAGATAGGGCGCGTCCGTCTCCACCAGAATCCGGTCCAGCGGAACGTCCCTCACGATGGCCCGAAGGTCCTCCGACTTCTTGAAGGTGACGATCCCGGACAAGGAGATGTAGAAGCCGAAATCGAGTGCTTCTTCAGCGAGTTGCCGCCCGGAGCTGAAGCAGTGCAGCAAGCCGTTGACCGGCTGGCCGGCGGCCTCTTCGCGGACGATCCGCAGGGTGTCGTCGTCGGCGTCGCGGGTGTGCACGATCAGCGGCAGGCCGGTCTCCAGGCTGGCGCGGATGTGCCGGCGGAAGCAGTCCTGCTGAACGTCGCGCGGGCTCTTGTCGTAGAAATAGTCGAGCCCGGTCTCGCCCAGCCCGATCACCTTCGGGTGCGTCGACAGCTCGACGAGGCGTTCGACGGACACCCCGGCGATCTCCTCCGCCGCCTGATGCGGATGGACGCCGAGCGAGCACAGGACGTCGTCGTACCGTTCGGCGACCGCCAGGATGCGGTCGAAGCGCGACAGGTAGGTGCAGATGGTCACCATCCGCCCCACCCCCGCCTGCCGGGCACGGTCGACGACCGCGTCCAGCTCCTCGGCGAAATCGGGAAAGTCGAGATGGCAGTGGCTATCGACCAGCATCGTTCGTCAGCTCTTCGCTTCGTCCACATAGCGCGGGAACACGCCCTGCGGCGTGGGCAGCGGCGTGCCGGGGACCAGCGCCCCACCCGCCCCCAGCCGGTCGAACCCGCGGGCCTCCGGTCCCTGCGCCAGCTGGTCCAGGATCTTTGCCGAGGCTTCCGGCATGATCGGCTGGGTCAGGATGGCGAGGTGGCGGATGGTCTCGGCCAGCACGTACAGCACGGTGGCCATGCGCGCCGGATCGGTCTTCTTCAGCGCCCAGGGCGCCTGTTCGTCCACATAACGGTTGCCGTCGCCGATCACTGCCCAGATGGCGTCCAGCGCCTTGTGGAAGGCCTGCGACTGGATCTCCGCCCGGACGATCGGCAGCAGGTTGCGGGCGGCGCCGAGCAGGGCCTCGTCGGCCTCGGTGAAGGCGCCCGGCTGCGGCACGGCGGCTCCGCAGTTCTTGCCGATCATCGACAGCGAGCGCTGCACGAGGTTCCCGTAGTCGTTGGCGAGGTTGCCGTTGATCCGCTGCACCATCTGCTTGTGCGAGAAGTCGCCGTCGTTGCCGAACGGCACCTCGCGCAGCAGGAAGTAGCGGGTCTGGTCCAGGCCGTAGGTGTTGACCAGCGTCTCCGGCGCGATGACGTTGCCCAGCGACTTCGACATCTTCTGGCCTTCGATGGTCCACCAGCCGTGCGCGAAGACGCGCTTCGGCGGGGCCAGCTTGGCGGCCATCAGGAAGGCCGGCCAATAGACGGCGTGGAAGCGCAGGATGTCCTTGCCGACCATGTGCAGGTTGGCCGGCCAGTATTTGGCGTACTCGCCGCCCTCGTCCGGGAAGCCGACCGCGGTGATGTAGTTGGCCAGGGCGTCCAGCCAGACATACATGATGTGGTCGGGATTGCCGGGCACCGGAATGCCCCACTTGAAGGTGGTGCGGCTGACCGACAGGTCCTTCAGCCCCGACTTCACGAAGGCCATCACCTCGTTGCGCTTGCCGGCGGGAGCGATGAAGTCCGGGTTCTGCTCGTAGAATTCCAGCAGGCGGTCCTGCCACGCCGACAGGCGGAAGAAGTAGGACGGTTCCTCCACCCACTCGCACTCGGCGCCGGTCGGGGCGATCTTCTTGCCAGACGGCGAGGTGGTCAGCTCGTCCTCGCCGTAGAAGGCCTCGTCGCGCACCGAATACCAGCCGGCGTAGCTGCCGAGATAGATCTCGCCGGCCGATTCCAGGCGGCGCCACAGCTCCTGCACCGACGCGATGTGCCGCGGCTCCGTGGTGCGGATGAAGTCGTCGTTGGAGAAGTTCATCAGCGAGACGAGGTCGCGGAAATTCTTCGACACACGGTCGGTGAACTCCTGCGGCGCAATGCCGGCGTTCATGGCGGACTTCTCCACCTTCTGGCCGTGCTCGTCGGTGCCGGTGAGGAACTTCACGTCATAGCCGTCCAGCCGCATGAAGCGGGCCAGCACGTCGCAGGCGAGCGTGGTGTACGCGTGCCCGATGTGCGGCACGTCGTTCACGTAATAGATCGGAGTCGTCAGGTAGAAGGTCTTCGACCCGGTCATGGCAGAGGCTCTCCCGAGAATGCGCCGGCCCGGCGTGGCGCCGGTCCGGATGGGCGTGGTGTGTCGTCCGTGTTAAGTAGCAGCCGCTTCCAGCGTCGCCAAGGCGTTCAGGACCACCTGTTTGCGGTCGAGATTGGCGGATTCCGCACGGGCGAAGTGGCGTTGGACCTTTTCCCACACCTCCACCCAACGTTCAAGGCCGCGGGCGTTGGCCAGACGGGTCATCAGGGCGGCCTCCCCGGCCACCACCTCCGCCGGCCAGGCGCCGCGGGCCAGCGACCGGACGAAGCGGGCCAGCCACCAGACGAGCAGGTCGGTGGCCGTCTCGTACAGCCCATCGTCCTGCTTGCGGGTCAGCTTGTCGCCGAAGGCGTGGGCGGCGGTGATGTCCAGCCGCGGCAGGGTGGCGAGCAGGCCGATCAGTTCCCGGTAGAGGTCGAGCCCGCCGGCCTCGGCCAGCCCGATGGCCCGCCCGATGCTGCCCTCCGCCAGCCGGGCGAGCGCCGCCCGGTCGTCGTCGCCGAGGTCCGGACGATGCTGGACCAACAGGTTGAGAACCGTTTCCTCAGGAAGCGGTTGAAGCGTCAGCTTGCGGCAGCGGGAGCGGATGGTCGGCAGCATGCCGCCGGGATTGTCGCTGACCAGAAGCAGCAGCGCGCCCGGCGGCGGCTCTTCCAAAATCTTGAGAATGGCGTTCAAGCCACTGAGATTCATGCGGTCCGCGCCGTCGATCACGGCAACGCGCCAGCCGCCCTCGGCGGCGGTCTTGCGCAGGAACGGGCCGATCTTGCGCACATCGTCCACGGCGATGTCGCGCTTCAGCCGGTCACGCTTCTCGTCGCGCTGACGCTCCACGGTCAGCAAATCCGCGTGACCGCCCGACGCGACGCGGCGGAAGACCGGGGCCTCCGGGGACAGCGCCAGGGAGGCGGGCGGCGGCGGTGCGCCGAACAGGCCGGCGTCCGGCGGCTCGAGCCCCTGGGACAGGACAAAGCGGGCGAAGCGGAAGGCCAGCGTCGCCTTGCCGATTCCCGGCGGGCCGCCGATCAGCCAGGCGTGCGGCAGGCGCCCAGAGTTCCAGGCGTCGAGCAGCAGGCGCTCGGCGTCGTCATGGCCGGTCAGATCGGGGTTGCGGCGCGGGGCGAAGGCATCCTCCTCCGCGACCGGTTCGGGCGCGCGGGCTCGGCTCACGTCAGGAAGCTCCCAGGCGGCGCGTCACGCTGTCCAGAATGGCCGCTTGGACCGCTTCCACGGGGTGACCGGCGTCAACGACCACGCAGCGCTCCGGCTCCCGCGCGGCGATGTCGAGAAAGCCGTCGCGCAGGCGGTGGTGGAAGGCGACGTCCATGCGCTCGTAGCGGTCCTCCCCGCCGCGCCGGGCGACGGCGCGGGCCAGCCCGTCCTCCACCGGCAAATCGAGGATCAGGGTCAGGTCGGGCCGGAAATCGCCCAGGGCCGTGGCCTGGAGCGTGGCGACCAGCTCGCGCCCCAGCCCCAGCCCATAGCCCTGATAGGCCATCGTGCTGTCGAAGAAACGGTCGCAGATGACCCAATGCCCGGCTTCCAGAGCCGGCCAGACGGTGCGCTCCAGATGGTCGCGGCGGGCGGCGGTGTGCAGCAAGGCCTCGGTCACCGGACCCCAGCGCCCGGTCTCGCCGGACACCAGAAGGCCGCGGATCTCCTCGGCGCCCGGCGAGCCGCCGGGCTCGCGGGTCAGCACGACCCGCTTTCCCCAACCGATCAGCGCGTCGGCGAGCAGGCGAATCTGGGTGGTCTTGCCCGCCCCTTCGCCGCCCTCCAGCGTGATGAACCGCCCGCGCGTCATGGTCTGCTCCCGATGGTGATGAGGCCCGCCGCCTTCCGAAATCCACCGTCGGCCGAAATCCGGCGGTGACGGGCCGGCTTACACCAATCAGCTCGCCCCGAAAATGAGGAACTTCGCCGCCGCCAGGGCGCGGCCCACGAAGCCCAGCTTCTCCACGTCCTGGGCGGCGACCACCGGGAACTCCTTGCCCGGGAAGCCCGGCGCCGACACCACGACCTTGCCGACCACGTCGCCCTTCTTGACCGGGGCGGCGACCGGGGCGTTGCTGACCAGGGACACCTTCATGCCGCTGCGGTCGGCGCGGGCCATGGTGACCTTCATGTCCTCCGGCACGGTGACCGGCACGCTGTCCTGCGCGCCCAGCCACAGCGGCACCTGATCGACCGTCTCGCCCGCCTTGAACAGGGCGTAGGTGGCGAATTCGCGGAAGCCCCACTCGATCAGCCGGGCCGATTCGTCGGCGCGGGCCTGCATGTTCGGCAGGCCGTTGACCACCAGGATGAGACGGCGCCCTTCCCGCTCCGCCGAGGCGGTCAGGCCGTAGCCGCCAGCCTCGGTGTGGCCGGTCTTCATGCCGTCCACGTCCATGCCGCGGTAGAGCAGCGGGTTGCGGTTGCCCTGGTTGATGCCGTGGTACTTGAACTCCCGGATCGAATAGTAGTGGTAGTATTCCGGGAAGTCCTTGATCAGATGCTCGGCCAGGATCGAAAGATCGCGGGCGGTCATGTAGTGGTTCGGGTCGGGCCAGCCCGTCGCGTTGGTCAGGTTGGTGTCCTTCAGCCCCAACTCGCGGGCGCGCTTGTTCATGCGCTCGGCAAAGGCCGATTCGGAGCCGGCGAGACCTTCGGCGAAGACGATGCAGGCGTCGTTTCCCGACTGCACGATCACGCCCTTGATGAGGTCGTCGACCTTGATGTTGTTGTGCAGCTCCACGAACATCTTGGAGCCCTGCATCCGCCACGCGCGCTCCGACACCGGCAGCGTGCTGTCCAGCGTCAGCCGGCCCTCCTTGATCGAATCGAAGACCATGTACATCGTCATGATCTTGCTCATCGAGGACGGCGCCATGCGCTGATCGGGGTTCTTCTCGAACAGCACGGTGTTCGAGGTGATATCGACCAGGATCGCCTGCTTGGCGATGGTTTCGATGCTGGCGGCGTGAGCCACCGGCCCCACCCCCGCCGCGAACAGCGCGACCGCAAGGCCCATGGCGAAACGGGTGCGGGCAACGCGGGTGCGGACGACAGCGACCATGACAACTCCCTTCGAAACGCGGACTGGACAAGACGTGAAACGGAACGAGGCCCGGTGCCGGGCCAAGCTTGGACTGGGCTCGCGGGAGATCAATCAACCACGATTTTGGCGTCGGTAAGGCCGGCTTGGAGGATCTGGTTCAAAACGGCGTCGGCGGAGTCCACGCTGGCCAGCGGCCCCACCCTCACACGCTGCAGACGCTGCCGTCCGGCGACCGTCTGGGTGACCTGCGCCTGCTGACCGAGCGAGGCCAGACGGGCCCGCACGCGGGTGACGTTGTCCGGACTGCCGAAGGCGCCGACCTGGACATAGATCTGCTCGTAGGGCTTCACCGGCAGCTCGGCGACCACCGGGGCCGGAACGAAGCGGCCATCCACCATGTCGCCGGCCACCGTCGTGGGCGGCGGCACCGGGGCGCGGGTGACCGCGGCAGGGGTCGGACGGGCGGCGCCGTTGACCTCCACCGAACCGCGGGGGGCGGCCTTCGGCGGCGGGCCGTCCAGTTCCGCCAGCATCGGGGCCGGCGTGCCCTGGCGGGCCGCGGCGGCGACCGCGCGGCTTTCCTCGGCCAGAATCTGGACGCGCACCTTGGCCGTGCCGGTGCCTTCGAACCCAAGCAATTGCGCGCCGCGCCGCGACATGTCGATGATTCGCCCGTTGGCGTAGGGGCCGCGGTCGTTGATGCGAACAACCAACGACCGGCCGTTGTCGAGATTGGTGACGCGCACGAGGCTTGGCATGGGCAAGGTCTTGTGCGCGGCCGTCAGCTCATTTTGGTCGTAAACCTCGCCGTTGGCGGTGACCTTTTGGTGGAATCCCGGCCCATACCAAGAGGCGATCCCGGTCTCGCTGTAGGAGTAATCCTCGGCGGGATAATACCAGACACCGTTGACCTGATAAGGCTTGCCGACCTTGTAGACGCCGCTGCGCGGCAGGCCTGACGAGGATGGCGCGGGCGGCGCGGACGCGCAGGCGGCGAGCGTCAGCGCTCCTGCGAGCACGACTGCCCCCCTCAGCATATGCGCGCGTCGCATGGTCCCACCCCGCTAAATCTGGTGGCGACACTCTAGCCGAGTTACCTCGCCGCGCCAACCGCGCAACACCCCTCAGGAGCCCGCCTGTGCTGCAGTGCGGTCATGGGCGGGCCCCGGAAACAGCGAATCGGTCCGTCCCATCAGCCGGTAGGCGACGAGGCCGATCCATTCGCGGATCGGGTCCTGGAGCGCGTCGATCTGCTTGTCGAATTCGAAGCGGACGAAGGGCCGCCCGCCGAAGCGCGTGCGGTAATCGACCGGATAGGGAATCACCTCCCAGCCGACCTGCCGGAAGATGCCGACCGACCGCGGCATGTGCATGGCCGAGGTCACGAGAACCCAGGTCTCCCCCGGCTTCGGCTTGACGAGCCGCTGGCTGAACAGGGCGTTCTCCCAGGTGTTGCGGGACTCGTTCTCGTAGGTCACCTGGTCGGGATCGATCCCGATCTGCCGAAGCGCGCCGCGGACGGCAAGGTCTTCGCGCAGCTCCAGGGCGTCCTGCCCAGCCAGCCGCCCCGAGCCGCCGGTGAACACGGCGTGCGCCTGGGGGTAGCGGCGGATCAGTTCGGCGAAACCCAGGATACGCTCCGCCGCGTCGTTGACGGACGGCTCGCCGCGGTCGCGGGTGATCGGCGGGTTCACCGCCCCGCCCAGCATGATGATGCCGTCCACCCGTGCCGGCAGATCGGGGCGGGGAAAACGCTCCTCCAGGGGCAGTGCGACCCATGAGGCGATCGGCGTGACCATGACGACGACGAAGCCGACGGTGACCGCCACGACCAGCCGCCGTCCCCAATGAGCGAGACGGCGGGTGAACAGCAGCGCCGTCCCGGCGGTGAGGATCAGCACGAGGAGATTGCCCGGCGAAACCAGGAACCACAGCAGCTTCGACAGCACGAAGGACAACAGCCGACCTCCCCTTTCGATTTCCCGTGGCTTCTAGATACGGACGGTTGTCCGCGATGCCCAGGGGGCGACGGCACGGTAACGAATCCGCCATCATTCCGTAACAGCGGCGTCTTCGGTGGCGGGTAAGGTCCGCGTGCAACCGAGGATTTCCCGCATATGCTGTCGAACATGTCCATCGGCACGCGAATCGCGCTGCTGGTCGCCGCCTCCGTGGTCACTTTGGGCCTGCTGGGTGGGACGGTCACCGTTGGCGCCCAGCGCATGTTCGAGGCGACCGCCGAGCTGGACCAGTTCCGCGACGCCTACGAGCACACCGCCGCCATCGAGCGCCGGGCCAGCCGCCTCCGCTTCCAGGCGCTGCGCTTCGTGGCCGACCGTGACGAGACGGCGGCCGAGGCCTTCGCGAAGAACGCGGAAGAGGCCTCCGGCCTGCTGGACAATCTCAAGGAGCGCGGCGTGGAACGCCTGCCGCCGGAGGAGCTGAACCACCTCTCCCACGGCATCGGCACGCTGAAGGAGCGCTTCTCCTCGGTCGTCGCGCGGGCAAAGGAGCTGGGCCTGTCCGACGACAGCGGTCTGCGCGGCGTCCTGCGCGCCTCGGCCCGCGCCATCGAGGACGAGCTGAAGCAGTGGCCGAACGCCGACAAGCTGACCGGCCGCATGGAGTCCATGCGGAAGATGGAGAAGGACTTCATCATCTACAGCGACGAATCGCTGCTGTCCGGCCACCGCAAGGCCTTCAACGAATTCACCTTCTTCCTGGCTGATTCGGGCCTGGACACGGCGACCCAGACCAGGCTGGAGAAGCAGGCCCGCGCCTACCGCAGCGACCTCGGCCGCTTCGTCGACGCCACCAAGGCCTTCCGGGCCGAGGTGCAGACCTTCAACGACGCCTTCCAGGCCATGGTGCCCCGCTTCGAAGCCCTCTTGGACTCGGCCAACGCCGGCATGGCCGGGGCGGTGGAGACGCAGAACCGGGTGCGCGGCGAAGTGATCGCCAACGTGCTCCAGGTCGGCTCCGTCCTTCTGGTCGGCTTCGCGATCATCAGCCTGCTGGTCGCCCGCAGCATCACCCGGCCTCTGCGCCTGATCGAGGGTGTGATGGAGCGGCTGGCCGGCGGCGATCGGACGGCCACGGTGCCGGAGACCGGGCGGCGCGACGAGATCGGCGCGATGGCCCGCGCCGTCAGTGTGTTCAAGGAGAATCTTCAGCGCACGCATGAACTGGAGCAGGAATCCCGCCGGGCCGAACGGCGGGCGGAGGAGGAGCGGGAAAGCGCGCTGCGCGCGATCGCCCAGGATTTCGATTCGGCCTTCGGGCGCGTGCTGCACACGGTCAGCCACGCCGCCGACCAGATCCGCAACGGCGCCCACATCCTGCGCGACACCGCGGAGAAGATGAAGGATCAGGCGCTCGACACGTCGGAAAAGGCGGAGCGGACCTCCGAGGTGGTCGGCATCGTCAACAACGTGTCGCGCACCCTCTCAGCCTCCATCGGCGAGATCGGCGGGCGGGTGACCACCTCCAGCACGGCGATCCGCCGCGCCGTGGACCACGCCCGGCAGAGCGACTCGGCGGTGGCGGCGCTGGCCGACAGCTCGCAGCGGATCGGGGAGATCGTCCGGCTGATCAACGACATCGCCGGGCAAACGAATCTGCTGGCGCTCAACGCCACCATCGAGGCCGCCCGTGCCGGGGAGGCTGGCAAGGGCTTCGCCGTCGTCGCGTCGGAGGTCAAGGTCCTGGCCAACCAGACCGCCAAGGCGACCGAGGACATCGCCGGTCAGGTCGGCGCCATCCAGGAGGCCACCGGCTCCGTCGTCGAGGCGATCCGGGCCATCCGGACCACCGTGGAGGAGGTCGCCCACCTGTCGGAGGACGTGTCCGCCGCCGTGCGCGACCAGCTTGAGCAGACCGAGGAGATCGTCGGCGCCGTGGGCCGGGCCAACGATAACACCCACGAGGTAACCGAGAGCGTCAGCACCATGGCGATCACCGCCGCGGAGACCGGCAAGTCGGCCATCGAGATGATTTACTCCGCCGCCCAGTTGGCGGACGAACTCCGGCAGCTCGAAGCCGACGCCGACCGCTTCGTGTCATCGATCAAGATTTGAGGCGCCACACCGTCCGGCACTCTTCAGACAAAAGGAAAGGGCAGGAGCCGAAGCCCCTGCCCTTTCTCGCTTTTCTGGTCCAGATGACCGGCCTTACGCGGCCAGCATCTCCAGCGCCTTCTGCAGCTTGTCGCGGGCCTGCTCCGCGGTGTCGCGGCGGTCGCGCTGCTCCTCGATCACCTCTTCCGGCGCCTTGGCGACGAACTGCTCGTTCGACAGCTTGGCGTCGATCTTCTTGATCTCGCCGGACAGCTTCTCGATCTCCTTGGTCAGGCGCGCCCGCTCCTTGTCGAGGTCGACAATGCCCTCCAGCGGCAGGATCAGCGTGGCCTCGTCCAGCACGGCCTGGACGGCGCTCTTCGGCACCGGGCCGGACAGCGGCTCGACACTGGCCAGACGGCCCATGCGCAGGATCAGGTCGCGGTGGGTGTCCAGCCGCTTCAGGCTCTCCGGGCCGGCGTCCTTCAACTTCAGCTCGATCTGCGCCGCGGGCGGCACATTCATCTCCGACCGCATGGAGCGGACCGAGGAGATCGCCCGCACCACCCAATCCATCTCGTCGCGGGCGGCCGGGTCGATCAGCTCCGCGCCATGCTCCGGCCAGCGGGCGGAGATCAGGCGGTTCGCCCGGTCGGCGGACAGCTGTTCCCACAGCTCCTCGGTGATGAAGGGCATCAGCGGGTGGAGCATGTGCAGGATCTCGTCCAGCACCCAGGCGGTGGTCGCCCGCGTCTCGGCGATGGCCGCCTCGTCGGAACCGTTCAGGATCGGCTTGGTGAACTCCAGGTACCAGTCGCAGAAGGTGCCCCAGGTGAAGGCGTAGGCGGTGTTGGCGGCCTCGTTGAACTTGTAGGCCTCGATGGACTCGCCGACCTTCTTCGCCGCCTCCGCCAAGGCGCCGACGATCCAGCGGTTCACCGTCTGGCTCAGCCCGACCGGCTTGAAGCCGGGGATCGGGGCCACCCCGTTCATCTGGGTGTAGCGCGCGGCGTTCCACAGCTTCGTCGCGAAGTTGCGGTAGCCCTCGACGCGGCTGACCGCCAGCTTGATGTCGCGGCCCTGGGCGGCCATGGCCGTCAGGGTGAAGCGCAGGGCGTCGGTGCCGTACTGGTCGACCAGTTCCAGCGGGTCGATGACGTTGCCCTTGGACTTCGACATCTTCTGGCCCTTCTCATCGCGGACCAGGGCGTGGATGTAGACCGTCCGGAAGGGCACGTCCTTCATGAAGTGCAGGCCCATCATCATCATCCGGGCGACCCAGAAGAAGATGATGTCGAAGCCCGTCACCAGCACGTCGGTCGGGTAATAGCGCGCCAGCTCCGGAGTCTCGTCCGGCCAGCCCAGCGTGGAGAAGGGCCACAGGGCCGACGAGAACCAAGTGTCCAGAACGTCCTGGTCGCGGGTCAGCGCCACGTCCTGGCCGTAATGGGCCTTGGCCGCGGCGATGGCCGCCTCCTCGGTCTCCTCGACGAAGAAATGGCCGTCCGGGCCGTACCAAGCGGGAATCTGGTGGCCCCACCAGATCTGGCGGCTGATGCACCAGGGCTGGATGTTGCGCATCCATTCGAAATAGGTGTTCTCCCACTGCTTGGGAACGAACACGGTCTTGCCGGTCTCCACCGCCTCGATGGCCGGCTTGGCGAGCGTGGCGGCGTCGACGTACCACTGGTCGGTCAGCCAGGGCTCGATGGCCACGCCGGAACGGTCGCCGTGCGGCACCATGTGGGTGTGCGGCTCGATCTTCTCCAGCAGGCCCAGCGCCTCCAGCTCGGCCACGACCTTCTTGCGCGCCTCGTAACGGTCGAGCCCGCGGTAGGCCTCGGGGACCTCGTCGCCGGTGATGCGGGCGTCGCGGTCCATGATGTTGATGGCCGCGAGGTTGTTGCGCCGCCCGACCTCGAAGTCGTTGAAGTCGTGGGCCGGGGTGATCTTCACGGCACCCGAGCCGGTTTCCGGGTCGGCATATTCGTCGCCGACGATGGGGATCAGGCGGCCGACCAGCGGCAGGACGACGTTCTTGCCGATCAGGTCCTTGTAGCGCTCATCCTCCGGATGCACGGCGACGCCGGTGTCGCCCAGCATGGTTTCCGGGCGCGTGGTGGCGACCACGATGAAGCGGTCGGCCTCGCCCTCGATCGGATAGCGGAAGTGCCAGAGGTTGCCCTTGATCTCCTTCTGCTCGACCTCGAGGTCGGAGATGGCGGTGTGCAGCTTGGGGTCCCAATTGACCAGCCGCTTGTCCTTGTAGATCAGGCCCTGCTTGTGCAGCTCCACGAACACCTTGCGGACGGCGCGGCTCAGCCCCTCGTCCATGGTGAAGCGCTCGCGCGGCCAATCGGGCGAGGCGCCGAGACGGCGGAGCTGGCGGGTGATGGTGCCGCCCGATTCGGCCTTCCACTCCCACACCTTGTCGATGAAGGCGTCGCGGCCGAAGTCGTGGCGCGTCTTGCCTTCCTTGGCGAGGTTCCGTTCCACGACCATCTGGGTCGCGATGCCGGCGTGGTCGGTTCCGGGCTGCCACAAGGCGTCGCGCCCGCGCATCCGGTTGTAGCGGGTCAGAACGTCCTGGAGCGTGAAGGTCAGCGCGTGGCCCATGTGCAGGCTGCCGGTCACGTTCGGCGGCGGCATCATGATGGTGTAGGGCTTGCCGTTCGACTCGGTCTTCGCCGCGAACGCGCCCGTCTCTTCCCACAGCCGGTAGTGCTTTTCCTCGACCTCGGCGGGCCGGTACGTCTTTTCCAACATCACCAGGAACTTTCGCTTACGAATTCAAACGGTATGCGTGGCCGGAATGCGTGGCGGGCGTGACGCCGCTCAGAATTTCTGGGAGCGCCGGATCATCCGGTCGATTTCCTGCTGCACCAGCCGCTCGACGATGGTCGGCAGGTTTTCGTCCAGCCACTCCTTCAGCAGCGGCTTCAACAGCTCACGGACGACCTCCTCTACGGTGCGGACGCCGACCGGCATCGGACCGATGGACAGGTCATCGCCAAGCTGGCGCGCCAGATGCGTGAAATGATGGGACGACTCCTCGGCCACCCGGCGGGAGATGAGCCCGTCGTCGAGAGCGGACGGACGGATGCGCGGCCGCGGCGGAGGCGGCTCGTCATCGTCGAAATCGTCGAAAGCCGGCGCCGGACGCTTCACAGCCGGCCGCGGCGGCGGGGGCGGTGGCTCGGGGTCCGGTTCGTGGAACACCGGCTCCGGGTCGGCCATGCCACCGAAGGCCGGCTCATCGCGCCACGGATCGGGCTCCGGCTCGTCGGGTTCGTCCCTCCCCTCATCCTGGAGCATCTGGGTGAGTTCCAGGACGTCATCGTCGTCATCCTCCATGGGGGGAAGCGG
>NZ_QLKQ01000101.1 GCF_003349955.1 Azospirillum brasilense | reverse complement strand
GCGGGGGAGGGAAGGGGCCCGCGGCGAAGCCGTGGGAAGGGTGGGGGCAACACCCTGCGAGCTTTAAGAAGCCCCCTCCGGCACCAGCACCTTTCCGCAGATGTCCCGTGCCTTCTCGAACCGGTCCGGCGCGGCGGAGCGGGCCAGCAGCCCTTCCCCGAAGATGAAGGAATAGAACAGATAGGCCCGCGCGAAGGCGTCGTCGGAGTCCAGCCCCAGGCCGGCGAACAGGTCGGACACGCAGCGCAGGCGTTCGCGGTCGACCTCGGCCACGATCTCCGACGCGCGGGGATCGCGGCGCGCCCAGTCGCGCATCGCCAGCTCGATGGCGATGCCGCGCGGGTTGCTGCTGCCGCCATACAGCGACAGCACGTAGCGCAACCCCTCGGCGGGCGTGCGGCCGTCCAGCCGGGTCTGCGCCTTGATCGCCTCGATGCGGCCGGTCTTCCAGCCCTCCAGCATCGCCTCCACCAGTTCCATCCGGTCGCGGAAATGCCAGTAGAAGCTGCCCTTGGTCACCTTCAGCCGCTTGGCCAGAAGCTCGACCCGCACCTGCTCGACGCCGCCCTCCGCCAGGGCGGAAAAGGCGGCGGACAGCCAGGATTCACGGTTCAGCGTCTTCGCTTCCATCGGCAACTCTCCGGAGACCATACGGCAGCGTATCGAGTCGCCGTTGGCCTGTCCACAATCCGCCGGGCGGAACGAGCGCCGAACCTTATACGGATTTGACCGGAGAGGGGAAGCCGGGCGCGCCTCAGCGCCCCTTTGCCGCGGTGAACAGGTCCTTGTGGGCGTCGCGCAGCAGGTTCTTCTGTACCTTGCCCATGGCGTTGCGCGGCAGCTCGTCCATGAAGAAGACGCGCTTGGGCACCTTGAAGTTGGCGAGCTGCTCCTTGCAGACGGCGATCACCGCGGCCTCGTCCGGGGTGGCGCTGCCGGGCTTGCGCAGGACGACGGCGGTCACCGCCTCGCCGAAGTCGGGGTGCGGCACGCCGACCACCGCCGATTCGACGACGCCGTCGATGCCGTCGATGACCGTCTCGACCTCCTTCGGGTAGACGTTGAAGCCGCCGGAGATGATGAGGTCCTTGGCCCGCCCGACGATGTGGACGTAGCCGCGCCCGTCCACCTTGCCGACGTCGCCGGTGATGAAGAAGCCGTCGGGCTTGATCTCCTGCTTCGTCTTTTCGGGCATCCGCCAATAGCCGGAGAACACGTTCGGCCCCGCCACCTCGATGATGCCGATGTCGTCGGTGCCGAGGCTGGCGCCGGTCTCCGGATCGACCACGCGCACCGAGACCTCCGGCAGCGGGAAGCCGACGGTGCCGGGGATGCGGTCGCCGTCCAGCGGGTTGGAGGTCAACATGCCGGTTTCGGTCATGCCGTAGCGCTCCAGGATGGCGTGGCCGGTGCGGGCGGAGAACTCCTTGTGCGTGTCGGCGAGCAGCGGCGCCGAGCCGGAGACGAACAGCCGCATGTGGGCCGTCGCCTCCCGCGTCAGGCCGGGATGGGCGAGCAGTCGGGTGTAGAAGGTCGGCACGCCCATCATCACCGTGGCGCGCGGCAGCAGTCCCATGACCTGCTCCGCATCGAACTTCGGCAGGAACAGCATGGAGGAGCCGTTCAGCAGCACGCAGTTGGTCGCCACGAACAGGCCGTGCGTGTGGAAGATCGGCAGGGCGTGCAGCAGCACGTCGTTCGGCTGGAAGCCCCAGTACTTGTGCAGCGTCAGCGCGTTGGAGCCGAGGTTGCGGTGGCTCATCATCGCGCCCTTCGACCGCCCGGTGGTGCCGGAGGTGTAGAGGATCGCGGCGAGATCGTCGGCCTCGGCCGGGACGGTCGCGAAGTCCGTGCCCTTGCCGGCGGCCTGCTCCGGCAGCGTGCCCTCGCCATGGGTGCCGAGCGTCAGCAGATGGGCGACCTTGGCCTTGTCGGCGACCTCGCGCAGCGCGTCGGCGGATTCGGGGCGGGCGACGAAGACGTGCGGCTCGGCGTCGGTCAGGAAATACTCGACCTCGGCCTTGGTGTAGGCCGGGTTCAGCGGCAGGAAGACGCCGCCCGCCCGCACGGTGGCGAGGTAGAGGATGATGTTCTCGACCGACTTCTCCACCTGCACGGCGACGCGGTCGCCCTTCTTCAGGCCGAGGTCGGCGAGCAGGTTGGCGTAGCGGCCGGTCAGGGCTTCGAGGTCGCCGTAGGTGACGGTGCGCGCGTTGGCGGTGCCGGGCTCGGTCTCGGCGAAGGGGCGGCTGCGGTTCGCCGGAAAGCGGGAACGGAACAGCTCGAACAGATTGCCACCCACTTCGGACATTGTGATTCCCTCCATGCATCCGGTGATCCGGTGTCCAGGGTTTAGCACAGGCGCATGCCGTCGGCCACCGCTTTGTATACCGAAGGCCGGTCTATTGTATTTCATTTCCGCCCATGATGGACACGAACTCGGTGAAGATGTCGATCTGGATGGTCACGTGCCGCCGCATGGCGGCGTAGGCGGCCTCCGGGTCGCCGGCCAGGATCGCCTCCACCACGTCGTCATGCTCCGTGAAGCTGTCCTTGACGCGGTTGGGGTGGTTGAGCTGGTAGCGGCGGTAGGGGGCCAGCCGGGCGAACAGGCCGCGCGCGATCTCCTGCAGCGGCTCGTTGTGGCTGCCCGCCTGGACCGCCTCGTGGAAGGAGCGGTTGACCGCGTAATAGGCGTCCAGCTCCCGCGTTTCCATATGCGCCTTCGAGGTGTCGTGCAGGCGCTTCAGGGCCTGCTTCTCCTCCTCCGACATGCGGCGGGCGGCGAAGCGGGCGCACAGCCCCTCGATCTCCGACATCACCTCGAACATCTGCACCATGCGGTGCAGTTTCAGCGGCGCCACCACCGCACCCTGGCGCGGCTGCTTCTCCACCAGCCCGGCGTGGACGAGCTGGAGGATCGCCTCGCGGATCGGGGTGCGGGAGATGTTGAAGCGCTGGGCAAGGCTTTCCTCGTCCAGCCGCGTTCCGGGGCGCAGGCGGCCCAGGAAGATGTCCTCCTCGATGGCGAGCCGCACCTCGTCGGCGCGGGTGGCACCCTTGTCCGTGGTCTTGCTGGCGGCAATCCGGTCGCTCATCCCGAGCGTGTCCCCTTCCTCGTCCGCGGCCTTCCGCCGCCCCTCTCTGTGTATACAAGAGATGGACATCGCGTATCCAGCATGATAGTCCTTCCCCCCCAACAATGAGAACCGGAGATCCGTCCTGGGCTCCGGGCCACTGCGGTTCTGGGGAGGATGCGCATGGATTTTGCGCTTTCGGAGGAGCAGCAGGCGTTCCGCGACACGGCGCGCGACTTCGCGCAGCAGGAAATGGCGCCGAACGCCGCGCATTGGGATGAGAACAGTGTCTTTCCCGTCGACACCTTGCGGCAGGCCGCCGCCCTCGGCTTCGCCGGGATCTATGTGGGAGAGGAGTTCGGCGGCTCCGGACTCGGGCGGCTCGACGCGGCGGTGATCTTCGAGGAGCTGTCGGCGGCCTGCCCGTCCACGGCGGCCTACATTTCCATCCACAACATGGCCTCCTGGATGATCGACCGCTTCGGCAACGCGGAGCAGCGCGAGCGCTTCCTGCCCAAGCTGACGACCATGGAGCATTTCGCCAGCTATTGCCTGACCGAGCCGGGGGCAGGGTCCGACGCCGCCTCGCTGCGCACGCGGGCGGAGCGGGACGGCGACCATTACGTGCTGAACGGCTCGAAGGCCTTCATTTCCGGTGGCGGCACGTCGGACGTCTATGTCTGCATGGTCCGCACCGGCGAGCCCGGCCCCAAGGGCATCTCCTGCATCGTCGTGGAGAAGGGCACGCCCGGCCTGTCCTTCGGCAAGCAGGAGCACAAGCTGGGCTGGAAGAGCCAGCCGACCTCGGCGGTCATCTTTGAGAACTGCCGCGTCCCCGTCGCCAACCGCATCGGCGAGGAGGGGGAGGGTTTCCGCATCGCCATGAAGGGGCTGGACGGCGGCCGCCTGAACATCGCCGCCTGCTCGGTCGGCGGGGCGCGCTTCTGCCTGGAGCAGGCCATCGCCTACACCACGGAGCGCAAGCAGTTCGGCAAGCCGCTGAACGCCTTCCAGGCCCTGCAGTTCAAGCTGGCCGACATGGCGACGGAACTGGACGCCGCCCGGCTGATGCTGCACCGTGCCGCCGCCAGCCTCGACGCCGGCTCGTCGGAGGCGACCGCCCATTGCGCCATGGCCAAGCGCTTCGCCACCGACGCGGGGTTCCAGGTGGTGAACGAGGCGCTGCAGCTTCACGGCGGTTACGGCTACATCAAGGAGTACCCGATCGAGCGGATCTTCCGCGACCTGCGGGTTCACCAGATTCTCGAAGGCACCAACGAAATCATGCGCGTCATCATCGCCCGGCATCTGACCGGCGGCTGACGGCAGAAAAATAAGACGGCATCAAAAAGACGAGGGGAAACGCTATGGCGACGATCGCCTTTATCGGGCTGGGCAACATGGGGGCGCCGATGATGCGCAACCTGCTGAAGGCCGGCCACACCGTCCTGGCCTTCGACCTGTCGGAGACCGCCTGCACCGCCGCGCGCGACGCCGGCGCCACCATCGCCACCGGCCCCGGCGCCGCGGCGGGGGAGGCCGAGGTGGTCGTGACCATGCTGCCCGCCGGCAAGCATGTCCGCGAGGTCTACACGGCACCCGACGGCATCATTGCCAAGGCCAAGCCGGGCAGCCTGTTCATCGACAGTTCCACCGTCGATGTGGACAGCGCCCGCGCCGTCGCCGCGGCGGCGGAGGCGGCGGGCCACGCGATGGTCGACGCGCCGGTGTCCGGCGGCGTCGGCGGGGCCGAGGCGGCGACGCTGACCTTCATGGTCGGCGGCAGCGACACCGCCTTCCGCCGCGCCGAACCGATCCTGTCGGCAATGGGCAAGGCCATCGTGCACACCGGCGGGCCGGGCAACGGTCAGGCGGCGAAAATCTGCAACAACATGATCCTCGGCATCTCGATGCTCGGTGTGTCGGAAGCCTTCGCGCTCGCCGAGAAACTGGGCCTGGAGTCGCAGAAGCTGTTCGACGTGGCCTCGAAGTCGTCGGGCCAGTGCTGGTCGCTGACCAGCTATTGCCCGGTGCCGGGCCCGGTCCCGACCTCGCCGGCCAACCGCGACTACCAGCCGGGCTTCGCCGCGGCGCTGATGCTGAAGGATCTGAAGCTGGCGGTGGAGGCCGGGCAGAGCACCGGCAGCCCGCTGCCGCTGGGCGGCGAGGCGGCGCAGATGTACGCGCTGTTCTGCAACGCCGGCTTCGGGGGCAAGGACTTCTCCGGCATCGTCAATCTGCTGCGCGGGAAGCCGTAAGGGCGGTTACGGAGCCCCCTCCCTAACCCTCCCCCGCTTCGCAGGGGAGGGGACATTTCCCTCCTTCCCCTGCGGCCGGGGAGGGGGCAAGCGCCTCTCCCTCAATCCGCCTGCTGCATGACGATGGCGTCGGACGCCCGGCCGCGGAAGTGGATGTTGCCGTCGCCGTCCAGGAACGCCCAGTCGCCGGTCAGGTAATAGCGGCGGCCGTGGCGGAAGCGGGCGGCGGTGCGTCCCGGATCGTTGGCGTAGGCGTCGAACCAGAAGAGCGGCGAGGACTCCACGTCGATGGCGATCTCGCCCGCGCCGCCGACCGGCGCCTCGCGGCCCTGCGGGTCGAGGATGACCACGCGGAAACCGGGCAGCGGCCGCCCCAGCGAGGAATCGGCGGTGCGGTCGGCGTGGCCGGGATCGTAGCGGTTCATCATGAAGATGCCGGTCTCGCGCTGCCCGTACTGGTCGAGCAGGGGGACGCTGACCACCCGGTTGGCCCAGCCGATCAGTTCCGGCGGCAGCGGCTCGCCGACCACCGACAGGATGCGCAGCGCCAGCTTGTGCGGGCCGCCCTCCGGATCGGCGCTGTGCCAGGCGCGGATCTGCGATGGCGCGCAGGTCAGGTTGGTGACTCCGAACTTCGTCAGCATCCGGTAGCCCTGCCGCACGTCGTAGGGGCCGTCGCAGAAGATCGTCGTGCGCCCGAGCAGCAGCGGCCCGACCAGCCCGTAATAGGCGCCGTAGGCCCAGCCGGGATCGGCCATGTTCCAATAGATGTCGTCATCGCGCAGATCGAGGCCGATTCGCATGTACTGCTCGATCCCGGCCAGAGCCATCACGGGCAGCGAGACGCCGAGCGGCTTCGGCTCCGCTTCGGAGGTGTACATCAGCGCAAAGGCGTCGCGGTCGGCGTAGCGGGCGATGTCGGGCAAGGGGACCGATTCATGAAGGGCCGACCAGAAGGGCACCGCGTCGGCACCGGGACCGAAGGCCTCGTCGCCCTCCACCATCACCACCGGGCGGCTGTTGTCGCGCGGAATCTTGCGGCGCAGGAAGCCGGTGGTGACGATCGCCCGCGCCTCGCTGTCGGCCAGCCGGTAGGCGACCGCGGCGGCGGAGTAGGTGGTGAAGAGCGGCATGTAGACACCGCCGAGCCGCCAGATCGCCAGCGCGGCGATCAGCAGCTCCGCCCCCTTGGGCAGCAGCACCGCCACCCGGTCGCCGCGCCCGACGCCGAGGCCGCGCAGCACCGCGGCGAAGCGCGCCGAATCGCGGGCCAGCCGGGCGAAGCTCAGCTCCGTCGTCTGGCCGGCGACGCTCTCATGCAGCAGGGCGGCGCGGGCGCCGTCGGCGCGGGCGTGGCGGTCGCACAGCAGATCGGCGAGCGGGATCGTCTCGCCCTGGTAGTCCGGACGCAGGAAAGCGGTCGGCTGCACGGTGGCCGGGCCGGCTGCTGCCGCGTCGCCTTCGGGGCGGTGGCGGGCAGCGGCGATTCGGCCCAGCGAATCCAACTCCGGGCCCAGATGGTAACGACGGCTGCGCGGGTCCTGGTCGATGAAGCGCTCCCGCGCCAGTGCGGTCAGCAGCCGGTGCGCGGTCGCCTTGGACAGGGCGGTGTCGCCCATCAGGTCGGCCAGACGCGCGCCATCGGCCCCATGGGAGGCGACGGCGCGCAGCAGGGCCAGCGCGCGCTCCAGGCTTTGCGTGCCGCCGGATGCTCCGGCAGGGGCGGTTTCGGTGTCGGAATCGGGCCGGGTCATGATGGGGTCCATATTATGGACCTTCGAGCCGGATGTCGCTCCAAAAAACATGCATACACGGAATGTCCGTGTTGAAAACGGTGCGCATCACAGGCTATAGTTCAGACGTTGCACAAAGGACGGTCCACAATATGGACCAGTTCGCACGGCCAACGATCCGTCGAACGATAAAAAGGCAGTTCCACAGCAACGGAGGAGGAAATGTCAGGCGCGCCCGTCGCATCGCCACGCGGTTACGCCCATCCGGCCGACGCCACCCGCGCGGCCTCCCCATCGGACACCATCTTCGAAGCCCGGGGCGTGTCCTTGCGCTTTGGCGGCGTGCAGGCGCTGACCGACGTCGGTTTCAGCATCCGCAAGGGGGAGCTGTTCTCCATCATCGGCCCGAACGGTGCGGGCAAGACCTCCATGGTCAACTGCATCTCCGGCCGCTACCGGCCCACCGACGGAAAGGTCTATTTCAAGGGCCAGGACATCACGGGCATGACGCCCAACCACCGCGCCTCGCTCGGCATCGGGCGCACCTTCCAGAATCTGGCGCTGTTCGGCCACATGACGGTGCTCGACAACATCATGGTCGGGCGGCATCACCTGCTGAAGAACAATTTCTTCACCGGGTCGCTCTATTGGCTGACCGGCGCCCGCAAGGAGGAGCTGGCCCACCGCCGCGAGGTCGAGGAGATCATCGACTTCCTGGAAATCCAGCATGTCCGCAAGGCCACCGCCGGAACGCTCTCCTACGGCCTGCGCAAGCGGGTGGAGCTGGCCCGCGCCATCGCGCTCAAGCCCGACCTGATCCTTCTGGACGAGCCCATGGCGGGCATGAACCTGGAGGAGAAGGAGGACATGGCCCGCTACATCGTCGACCTGAACGAGGAGTTCGGCATGACGGTGGTGATGATCGAGCACGACATGGGCGTCGTGATGGACATCTCCCACCGCGTGATCGTTCTGGAGTTCGGCAAGAAGATCGCCGAGGGCACGCCGGAGGAGGTCCTGGCCGACCCGCGCGTCAAGCGCGCCTATCTCGGCGAGGACGACGAGGAGGACGAGGCCGTGGCCCCGCCGCCCAAGCAGGAGGTCGCGTGATGTCCCTTCCTGATATCAAGGTCAACGACACGCTGCCGAAGCTGCTGACCCTGCACGCCCGCGAGCATGGCGGCGACGTCGCCATGCGCGAGAAGGATTTCGGCATCTGGCGCGAGTTCACCTGGGCGGACATGCACGCCCGCGTGCGCGCCTTCACGCTCGGCCTCATCAAGCTCGGCGTGGAGCGCGGCCATGTGGTGGCCCTGCTCGGCGACAACCGGCCCGACTGGGTGATGGGCGAGATCGCCGCCCACGCCATGGGCGCCATGAGCCTGGGCATTTACCGCGACGCCATGGACGAGGAGGTCGCCTACCTCATCACCTACGCCGATGTGCACGTCATCTTCGCGGAGGACGAGGAGCAGGTCGACAAGCTGCTGAATCTCGGCGAGCGCCTGCCGACGCTGAAGCACATCATCTACTCCGACCCCCGCGGCATGCGCAAATACAGCGATCCGCGCCTGATGGAAGCGTCGGAGCTGGTCAAGCTGGGCAACGCGCTGCACGCCGAGAAGCCGAACCTCTACGAGGAGCTGGTCGGCGCGACGCGCGGCGACGACGTGGCGGTGCTGTGCACCACGTCCGGCACCACCTCGAACCCGAAGCTGGCGATGCTGCCGGCCGGGCGGCTGATCCGCCACGTCGCCAGCTACCTGTCGGTGGACCCCAAGGGGCCGACCGACGAGTATGTGTCGGTGCTGCCGTTGTCCTGGATCATGGAGCAGATCTACGCCGTCGGCATGGGCATGGTGTCGCGGATGCGCGTGAACTTCGTCGAGGAAGCCGAGACGATGATGAACGACTTCCGCGAGATCGGGCCGAGCTTCGTGCTGTTCGCCCCCCGCCTGTGGGAGCAGATCGCCGCCGACGTGCGCGCCCGCATGATGGACGCCTCGCCCTTCAAGCAGAAGATGTACGATTACGGCATGAAGCTGGGGCTGGAGGCGCTCGCCAACGGAACCCGCTCCGCCGTCGCCGACCGCATTCTCTTCGCAGCGCTGCGAGACCGCCTGGGCTTCACCAACCTGAAGTCGGCGGCGACCGGCGGCGCCGCGCTCGGCCCCGACACCTTCAAGTTCTTCCAGGCGCTGGGCGTGCCGCTGCGCCAGATCTACGGCCAGACCGAGACGATGGGCGCCTACACGGTGCACCGCTCGGACGACGTGGATTTCGATACGGTGGGCGTGCCCTTCGACGATGGGGTGAAGGTCAAAGTGATCGAGCCCGACCAGAACGGCATCGGCGAGATCGTCGTCAGCCACCCCAACATGTTCGCCGGCTACTACCGCAACGAGGCCTCGACCACGGCGGACCTGCGCGACGGCTGGATGCACACCGGTGACGCCGGCTTCTTCGACAAGAAGGGCCATCTGGTCATCATCGACCGCATCAAGGACATCGCCACCACCAGCAACAACGACCGCTTCAGCCCGCAGTACATCGAGAACAAGCTGAAATTCAGCCCCTACGTGGCCGAGGCGGTGATCCTGGGCAACAAGCGGCCCTACCTGTCGGCGATCATCTGCATCCGCTTCCCCATCGTGTCGAAGTGGGCGGAGAAGAACCGCATCGCCTTCACCACCTATTCCGATCTGGCGTCCAAGCCGGAGGTCTACGAGCTGCTGCGCCAGGAGGTGGAGCGGGTGAACGCAACGCTGCCGGAGTTCCAGCGCATCACCAAGTTCCTGCTGCTCTACAAGGAGCTGGACGCCGACGACGGCGAGCTGACCCGCACCCGCAAGGTGCGGCGCGGCGTGATCGCCGAGAAGTACGGCGAGATCATCGACTCCATCTACGCGGGCCAGCCGGCCATCGACGTGGACACCACCATCACCTTCCAGGACGGCACCAAGCAGCGCATCCGCACCGTGCTGAAGGTGGTCGACCTGCTGCCCACGCCGGCCAAGAAGCCGGCGCAGGCTGCGGCATGAGGGTGTTGCGGATTAATCACCCTCTCCCCTCCGCTCACGCGCAAACGAAGTTTGCGCTGACGCGACAGGCGGACCTTCGGTCCGCCGAAAGCGGGGAGAGGGTCGGGGTGAGGGGGTCCGGCAACAGCCGAATCTCCGGGTCCCCCATGAACCCCCTCACCCTAACCCTCTCCCCAGAGGGGAGAGGGAACAAAGACGAGGCCACGCCATGACCTTGCTCTTCCAGCTTCTCGTCAACGGACTGATCGTCGGCGCGCTGTACGGCGTCGTGGCGATGTCCTTCGTGCTGATCTACAAGGCCAGCCGCATCGTGAACTTCGCCCAGGGCGAGTTCCTGCTGATCGGCGCCTGGACCTGCTGGTGGCTGCTGACTTCCTGGCAGTTGCCCTTCTGGATCGGCTTCCCGATCACCCTGGCTTTCATGCTGGTCTTCGGCATCGTGCTTCAGGTCGTCGTGCTGCGGCCGATGATCGGGGAGCCGATCATCTCCGTCATCATGGTCACCATCGGCCTGTCGATCTTCTTCCAGGCCATGATGAAGTGGATGTTCGGCGTCTTTGCCAAGCCGTTCCCGACCATCTTCGCCAGCCCGACTGTGAACATCCTCGGGCTCGACGTGCAGACCGTCTATGTGATGAGCCTGGTCATCTCGCTCATCATCATGGCGGGCTTCGGCTGGTTCTTCAAATACTCGCGGATGGGTCTGGCGATGCGGGCGACCGCCTTCGACCAGCAGGTGGCGCAGTCGCTGGGCATTTCCGTCCGCCACATGTTCGCGATGAGCTGGGCCATCTCCGCCATGGTGTCGGCGGTGGCCGGCGTCACCGTCGGCGTCGTCAACGGCGTGTCCTCCGCGCTCTCCTTCTTCGGCATCAAGGTCTTCCCGGCGGTCATCCTCGGCGGGCTGGACAGCGTGGCCGGGGCGGTGCTGGGCGGGCTGATCGTCGGCGTGCTGGAGAATCTCGCGCACTACCTGGACAGTCAGTGGCTGAACTGGGGCAACATGTACGAGATCGCCCCCTTCTACGTCCTGATCGTCATCCTGATGATCAAGCCCTACGGCCTCTTCGGCACCAAGGACATCGAGCGCGTGTAAGGAGCGGCCGCAACCATGGCGAACATCAGTCTCATTCCCTGCGGCGACTTCAAGACCCGGTACGCCGCCGACACGACCATCTTCCCGACCAAGACCAGCCGCAACTTCGCGATCCTGGGCGTGGCGCTGCTTCTGCTCTGCCCGGCCTTCATGGACCGCTACTGGCTGAACCTGTGCATCCAGATCGGCTATCTCGGCATCGCGGCGCTGGGGCTGAACATCCTGGTCGGCTTCACCGGCCAGATCTCCATCGGGCACGCCGCCTTCTTCGGCTTCGGCGCCTTCTCGTCGGCGTGGCTGTCGAACAGCTTCGGCATCCCGGTGGCGCTCGCCATCCCGCTGGCCGGCGTGATGACCACCGGGGTCGGCATGCTGTTCGGCATCCCGGCGGCGCGGCTGAAGGGCCTGTACCTCGCCATCGCCACCCTGGCGGCGCAGTACATCCTCCAGGACTTCTTCTCGCGGGCGGACTGGTTCACGGGGGGAACCGCCGGCACCATCGCGGAGCCCTTCACCCTGTTCGGCTACGCTTTCGACACCGACGAGAGCTTCTTCTACGTCGTGCTGGTCTATGTGGTCGTCATGTACATCCTGGCGACCAACCTGATGCGGTCGCGCGACGGGCGGGCGCTGGTGGCGGTGCGTGACCATTATCTCTCCGCGGAGATCATGGGCATCAACCTGACCAAGTACCGCACCATGTCCTTCGGCATCTCGTCCTTCTACGCCGGCATCGGCGGCGCGCTCTACGCCCACTACCTGCAGTTCGTGTCGGTGGAAGGCTTCACGATCCTCTTCTCGATCCAGTTCCTCGGCATGATCATCATCGGGGGGCTGGGCTCGATCATGGGGTCGCTGATGGGCACCGCCTTCATGGTGCTGCTGCCCGAGGTGATGCAGGCCATCACCACGGCGCTGTCCGGCACCGCCATCGACGCCGCGCTGAACCTGAGGGAGGCCATCGCCTTCCTGCGCGAAATGGCCATCGGCCTTGTGATCATCCTGTTCCTGGTCTTCGAGCCGGACGGGCTGGCCCACCGCTGGAAGCAGATCAAGGCCTACTGGAAGCTCTACCCGTTCTCGCACTAAAGCCCTTCTCGCGCATCGGCTTCTGAAAAACATAACGACTGGGAGAAAACGCACCATGACCATGAAGACCGTCCTGCTGGCGTCCGCCGCCGTCGTCCTGCTCGGCACCGGGGCCGCCAACGCCCAGAAGATTCCGGTCGGCCATCTCGCCGACCAGTCCGGCGCCACCTCGGACGTGGGCGTGCCCTTCGGCCAGGGCGTTGCCGACGCACTCGCCTACATCAACAAGAACGGCGGCGTCGGCGGCACGACAATGGACGTCGAGACGGTGGACTACGGCTATCAGGCGCCGCGCGCCATCAGCCAGTACAAGAAGTGGTCGTCGGGCAGCGGCAAGGTCGCGGCCATCCAGGGCTGGGGCACCGCCGACACCGAGGCGCTGACCGGCTTCGTCGGCAAGGACGAGATCCCCTACTATTCCGGCTCCTACTCGGGCCACCTGACCGACCCGACCGGCAACGGCCCGCACGGCTCCAAGCCGGCGCCCTACAACTTCTTCTACGGCCCGTCCTACTCCGACGGCCTGCGCGCCATGCTGATGTGGGCGGCCGAGGACTGGAAGACGAAGGGCGGCTCGGGCAAGCCCAAGTACGTCCACATGGGCGCCAACCACCCCTACCCGAACGCCCCGAAGGAAGCGGGTGAGCAGCTCGCCAAGGAGCTGGGCTTCGACGTGCTGCCGGCGGTCCAGTTCGCCCTGACGCCGGGCGACTACACCGCCCAGTGCCTGACGCTGAAGCAGGCCGGCGCCAACTACGCCTATCTCGGCAACACGGCCGGCTCGAACATCTCCGTCCTGAAGGCCTGCCAGACGGTCGGCGCCCAGGTGCAGTTCATGGGCAACGTCTGGGGCATGGACGAGAACGCCGCCAAGGCCGCCGGCTCCGCCGCCAACGGCGTGATCTTCCCGGTGCGCACCGCGGCCATCTGGGGCGGCGACGCGCCGGGCATGAAGATCGTCAAGGAAATCTCCAAGGTCTCCGACGCCGCCGGCACGGCCTACCGTCCGGTGCACTACGTCTCCGGCATCTGCTCCGCCTTCTACATGAAGGAAGCGATGGACTGGGCGAAGCAGAACGGCGGCGTGACCGGCCCGAACATCCGCAAGGGCATGTACCAGAAGAAGGATTGGGTGCCGGCGGGGCTGGAGGGCGTCTGCGTGCCGTCAACCTGGACCGAGACCGACCACCGCGGCATGGACAAGGTCAACCTGTACCGCGCCAACGTGTCCGGCGACACCGGCGGCTCGGTGGACGAGCTGGTGAAGGCCGGCACGATCAAGCTGGAGAAGATCGCCACCGTCGACGTCCCGCGCAAGCCGGAGTGGCTGGGCTGGTAAGCCGGACCGCCCCCGCCGTCGCCGTGAAAGGCCGGCGGCGGGGGCACCCGTCCCGTCTCACTGCATCAGGTGCCGCATCATGAACGCCGCCACCGCGACCGCCGCGGTCACTCCCGCCAGCGCTCCGGCGCCGGTTCCCGGCACGGCCAAAGCGCCGCTGCTGTCCGTCAACAACATCGAGGTCGTCTACAACGACGTCATCCTGGTGCTCCGCGGCCTCAGCCTGGAGGTGCCGGAGGGGGAGATCGTCGCCCTGCTGGGCGCCAACGGCGCCGGCAAATCGACGACGCTGAAGGCCATCTCCGGGCTGCTGAAGACCGAGGACGGCGAGGTCACGCGCGGCGACATCTCCTTCGCGGGTGAGCGCATCAACGGCATCGATCCCGACAAGATCGTCCGGCGCGGCATCTTCCAGGTGATGGAGGGCCGCCGCATCATCGGCGACATGACCTGCCAGGAGAATTTGCGCCTCGGCGCCTTCACCCGCCGCGACGGCGGCGTGAAGGACGACATCGAGATGGTCTATCACTATTTTCCCCGCCTGAAGGAACGCACCGGCCTCGCCGGCTACCTGTCGGGCGGCGAGCAGCAGATGCTGGCCATCGGGCGCGCGATGATGGCGCGGCCGAAGCTGATCCTGATGGACGAGCCGTCCATGGGCCTGTCGCCGCTGATGGTGAAGGAGGTCTTCAGCATCATCCGGCAGATCAACAAGGACCTGGGCGTCACCATCCTGCTGGTCGAGCAGAACGCCCGCATGGCGCTCCAGGCGGCGACGCGCGGCTACATCATGGAGAACGGCAAGGTCGTTCTCGACGGCACCGCCGAGGAGCTGCGCAACAACGAGGACGTGAAGGAATTCTACCTCGGCGGTGGCAACGAAGAGCGCAAGAGCTTCAAGAATCTCAAGAGCTTCAAGCGCCGGAAGCGCTGGATTTGAACGTTTCCCTCTCCCCTCCGCTCACGCGCAAACGGAGTTTGCGCTGACGCGACAGGCGGACCTTTGGTCCGCCGAAGCGGGGAGAGGGTGGCCCGAAGGGTCGGGTGAGGGGGTTGCGCATCGCGGAACGTCCGGCACACGCGCAACCCCCTCACCCTGACCCTCTCCCCAGAGGGGAGAGGGAACAAGAAAAACAGCCGGGAGGCATCGGTGTCCGACACTTACGATCAACTCGAAACCCGCTCCCCCGACCGGCGCGAGGCGGAGCTGTTCGCGGCGCTGCCGGCGCAGATCGCCCACGCCAAGGCGAACGCGCCCTATTTCACCCGCCTGCTGGCCGATGTGGACCCCGCCGCCGTCCATGACCGAGGGGCGCTCGCCGCGCTGCCGGTGACGCGCAAGTCGGACCTGATCGCGCTGCAGAAGGAGGCGCCGCCCTTCGGCGGGATGACCACGGTCGCCATCGGGCGGCTGGCCCGCGTCTTCGCCTCGCCCGGCCCGATCCACGATCCGGAGGCCCACGGCACCGACCCCTGGCGCACCGCACGGGCGCTCTACGCCTCGGGCATCCGCGGCGGCGACCTCGTCCAGAACTGCTTCGCCTATCACCTGACCCCCGCCGGCTCGATGTTCGAGACGGGGGCGCACGCGCTGGGCTGCGCGGTCATCCCCGCCGGCGTCGGCAACACCGAGATGCAGGCCCAGGTGGCCGCCCATCTCAAGCCGCGGGCCTACATCGGCACCCCCGATTTCCTGAAGATCATCCTGGAGAAGGGCGACGAGCTGGGGCTGGACCTGTCCTCCATCGCGATCGGCCATCTGACCGGCGGTCCCTTCCTGCCGGACGCCCGCGCCTATTACGAGGGGCGCGGCATCGCCGCCTACCAGAGTTACGGCACCGCCGACCTCGGCCTCGTCGCCTATGAGACGACGGCCCGCGCCGGGCTGGTGGTGGAGGAGGGCGTGATCGTCGAGATCGTCCGCCCCGGCACCGGCGACCCCGTGCCGGAAGGCGAGGTGGGGGAGGTCGTCGTCACCACCTTCAACCAAGCCTACCCGCTCGTCCGCTTCGCCACCGGCGACCTGTCGGCCGTGCTGCCCGGCGAGAGCCCCTGCGGGCGCACCAACATGCGGCTGAAGGGCTGGATGGGCCGCGCCGACCAGACCACCAAGGTCAAGGGTATGTTCGTCCACCCGCAGCAGATCGCCGAGGTGCTGCGCCGCCACCCGCAGATCGGCAAGGCCCGCCTCGTCGTCGGGCGGGAGGACGCCAACGACACCATGACCCTGCGCTGCGAGTCGCCCGAGTCCGGCGAGGCTTTGGCGGCGTCGGTGCGTGAAACTCTGGCCGCCGTCACCAAATTGAAGGGTGTCGTGGAGTTCGCGGCCCCCGGCAGCCTGCCCAACGACGGCAAGGTCATCGAAGACGCCCGCGCCTGAGCGCCGACGATACCCGAAAACAACGATAACCGACCCGATACACACGAGGACCTTTTTGCCATGAGCGTCAGCACCGACCTCCAGCTCGACCCCTTCGCGCTCGCCAGGGAGCTGTCGGGCAAGCATTTCTTCGGCGGCGACTTCCGCCCGGCCTCCTCCGGCAAGGGCTTCCCCGTCGTGAACCCGGCGACCGGCGAGACGGTGGCCGAGGCCGCCTTCGGCGAGGCGGCGGACGTCGATGCCGCGGTGGCCGCCGCGGTGGCCGCGCAGAAGGAATGGGCCAAGCGCCCGGTGCGCGAGCGCGGCAAGCTGGTCGCCGAATGCGGGCGCGTGCTCGACGCCCACAAGGAGGAAATCGCCAAGCTGATCGCGCTGGAGACCGGCAAGGCGCTGCGCACCGAATCGCGCGTCGAGGCCGGCGTCCTGTCCGACGCCTTCGTCTTCTTCGGCGGTCTGGCGCCGGAGCTGAAGGGCGAGACGGTGCCCTTCAACCCGTCCATGCTGACCATGACGGTGCGCGAGCCGGTGGGCGTGGTCGGCGCGATCATCCCGTGGAACGTGCCGCTGCTGCTGATGGCGCTGAAGATCGCCCCGGCCATGGTCGCGGGCAACGCCGTGGTGGTGAAGTCGGCGGAGGAGGCGCCGCTCGCCGTTCTGCGCGTCGTGCAGCTGATCAACACGGTGATTCCGGCGGGGGTGGTGAACATCCTGTCGGGCTACGGCCCGGAATGCGGCGCCCCGCTGGTGGCGCACAAGGACGTGAAGAAGGTGACCTTCACCGGCTCCGTCGAGACCGGCAAGATCGTCTACAAGACCGCCGCCGAGAAGCTGATCCCGGTGACGCTGGAGCTGGGCGGCAAGAGCCCGATGATCGTCTGCGGCGACGCCGACCTCGATCAGGCCATCGCGGGCGCCATCGCCGGCATGCGCTTCACCCGCCAGGGCCAGAGCTGCACCGCGTCGTCGCGCATCTTCGTCCATGACAGCATCCACGACGCCTTCGTGGAGAAGCTGAAGGAGAAGGTGAACGCCATGAAGATGGGCGACCCGCTCGACGAGTCGACCGACATCGGCACCATCGTCTCGCCGCAGCAGCTCGACCGGGTGCAGAGCTACATCGCCATCGGCAAGGAGGGCGGGGCGACCCCGCATGTCTGCTCGGCCATGCCGTCCGATCCGATGCTGACCAAGGGCCTGTACGTTCAGCCGCACATCTTCACCGGCGTGAAGAACAGCGATCGCATCGCGCAGGAGGAAATCTTCGGCCCGGTCTGCTGCGTCATCCGCTGGACCGACTATGAAGAGGTCATCGCCCAGGCCAACGACACCGAATACGGCCTCGCCGCGACGATCTGGACGCGCGACCTGAGGGTGGCGATGGACGCGGTGCACCGGCTGGAGGCCGGATTCGTCCAGGTGAACCAGAATCTGGTCGTGCAGCCGAACCTGTCCTACGGCGGCGTGAAGTCGTCGGGGTTGGGCAAGGAAGCCTCGCTGGAGGCGATGCTGGAGCACTTCACCCACAAGAAGACGATCATCATCAACATGAAGTGATGGCTTTCTGTCCCCCTCTCCCCTCCGCTTACGCGCAAACGAAGTTTGCGCTGACGCGACAGGCGGACCTCTGGTCCGCCGAAAGCGGGGAGAGGGTTAGGGTGAGGGGGGTGTGCGTGTCGGGACGTCCGGCAAAAGCGCATCCCCCTCACCGGCCCTTCGGGCCACCCTCTCCCCGGAGGGGAGAGGGCTAGAAGGCCTTGCCACGCCCATTTCCATACGCTACCGTACGGCTCCATACGTCGCCGTATGGCGGGAACGAAGAACAGACCTCCGGGGGGAGCGCCAACACCATGCTGTCGAACCAGTATCCGACCCTGAACTTCGACCTCGGCGAATCCGCGGACATGCTGCGCGACACCGTGCGCAGCTTCGCCGCCGACGAGATCGCGCCCCGCGCCGCCGAGATCGACCGCACCAACGAGTTCCCGAACGAGCTGTGGCGGAAGTTCGGCGACCTCGGCGTGCTTGGCATCACGGCGGAGGAGGAGTACGGCGGCGCCGGTATGGGCTATCTGGAGCATGTCGTGGCGATGGAGGAGATCTCCCGCGCCTCGGCGTCGGTCGGCCTCAGCTACGGCGCGCACTCCAACCTCTGCGTCAACCAGATCCGCAAGAACGGCACGGCGGAGCAGAAGACCCGCTACCTGCCCAAGCTGATTTCCGGCGAGCATATCGGCGCGCTTGCCATGTCGGAGCCGAACGCCGGGTCCGACGTGGTGTCGATGAAGCTGCGCGCGGAGAAGCAGGGCGACCGCTACGTGCTGAACGGTACGAAGATGTGGATCACCAACGGGCCGGACGCCGACACGCTGGTGGTCTACGCCAAGACCGACGTCAACGCCGGCCCGCGCGGCATCACCGCCTTCCTGATCGAGAAGTCCTTCAAGGGCTTCTCCGTCGCGCAGAAGCTCGACAAGCTGGGCATGCGCGGCTCCAACACCGGCGAACTGGTGTTCGAGGACTGCGAGGTGCCGGAGGAGAACATCCTGGGCGGCGTCGGGCGCGGCGTGAACGTGCTGATGTCCGGCCTCGACTACGAGCGCGCGGTGCTGGCCGGCGGGCCGCTCGGCATCATGCAGGCCTGCATGGACGTGGTGGTTCCCTACCTGCACGACCGCAAGCAGTTCGGCCAGCCGATCGGCGAGTTCCAGCTCATGCAGGGCAAGCTGGCCGACATGTACACCATCATGAACGCCGCCAAGGCCTACGTGTACGCCGTGGCCAAGGCCTGCGACCGCGGTGAGACGGCCCGCAAGGACGCCGCCGGGGCGATCCTCTTCGCCGCCGAGAAGGCGACCTGGATGGCGCTGGAGGCCATTCAGACTCTGGGCGGCAATGGCTACATCAACGAATACCCGACGGGCCGCCTGCTGCGCGACGCCAAGCTCTACGAGATCGGCGCCGGCACCAGCGAAATCCGCCGCATGCTGATCGGGCGCGAGCTGTTCAAGGAAACGGCCTGAGGAAAACGGCGCAAGGCCGGAGGGAAGGGAAAGAGCATGACCGATACCGTTGTCATCGCGGGCGCCGCCCGCACCCCGATGGGTGGCTTTCAAGGCGACTTGCAGGGGCTGACCGCGCCGCAACTCGGTTCCGCCGCCATCAAGGCCGCGCTGGAGCGCGCTCGCGTGAAGCCGGACGCCGTGGACGAGGTGTTCATGGGCAACGTCCTGCCCGCCGGCCTTGGGCAGGCGCCGGCCCGTCAGGCGTCGCTCGGCGCCGGGATACCGGAGGCTGCGGGCTGCACCACCATCTCCAAGGTCTGCGGGTCGGGCATGAAGGCGGTGATGCTCGCCACCGACCTCATCAAGGCCGGCTCGGCGGAGATCATGGTGGCCGGCGGCATGGAGAGCATGTCCAACGCTCCCTATCTCCTGGACCGCGCGCGCGGCGGCTACCGCATGGGCCACGGCCGCGTGCTCGACCACATGTTCCTCGACGGGCTGGAGGACGCCTACGACCGCGGGCGCCTGATGGGCACCTTCGCGGAGGAATGCGCCACCCACTACCAGTTCACCCGCGAGGCGCAGGACAACTACGCCATCGAGAGTCTGAACCGCGCCCGTCGCGCGACCGAGGACGGCAGCTTCGTCAAGGAGATCACCGCGGTCACCGTCAAGGGCCGCAAGGGTGATACGGTCGTCGAGAAGGACGAGCAGCCGCTGAAGGCCGACCCGGGCAAGATCCCGACGCTGAAGCCCGCCTTCGCCAAGGACGGCACGGTGACGGCGGCCAACGCCTCCTCCATCTCCGACGGTGCGGCGGCGCTGGTGCTGACCACCCGGTCGAACGCGGAGAAGCTCGGCCTGCCCATCCTGGCGGAGATCAAGGCCCACGCCAACCATGCCCAGGCCCCGGCCTGGTTCACCACCGCACCCGTGGGCGCGATCAACAAGGTGTTGGAGCGTGCCGGCTGGTCGGCCAAGGACGTGGACCTCTACGAGCTGAACGAGGCCTTCGCCGTGGTCGCCATGGCGGCGATGCGCGAACTCGACATCCCGCATGACAAGATCAACGTGCATGGCGGCGCCTGCGCGCTCGGCCATCCGATCGGTGCTTCGGGGGCGCGCATCCTCGTCACGCTGCTGGCGGCGCTGGAGAAGAACGGGCTGAAGCGCGGCGTCGCCTCGCTGTGCATCGGCGGTGGCGAGGCCACGGCGGTGGCGGTGGAGTTGGTGTAAGAGCAGAGTGTTGCCCCCACCCTAACCCTCCCCCGCTCACGCAGGGGAGGGGACCAATCTCCCTCCCCTGCGAAGCGGGGGAGGGCCG
>NZ_QLKQ01000100.1 GCF_003349955.1 Azospirillum brasilense | reverse complement strand
GTAGATGGCCCGCAGAACCAGACGGCCGATGCGGCCAAAACCGTTGATCGCTACCTTCACGGACATGCTGTTCTCCACTTGGTTCGCGCGGTCCCGGCGGGACTTGGCCGGCGGGACTTGGGGGTGGCCCGCCGTGCGACGGCGCGGGAGCGTTCGGTGCTCAATACCTGTATACTAATATATTAGATTGGCCGGCAAGGGAACCGCCCGACGGGGGCGGCAGGCAGGACAAAATGTCGCGTTTTGCTGCGCTGCGGGACAAAACGGGCTGATTTGCGGTTGCCCATGGGAGGTCAGCCCCCAGATCAAACCTATCGATTTCGTCGTGAACACAGCTGCCAGAGGACGATGACTTCCGACAAACATGCCCCCCGGCGTGCCCCCCGGATTTTCCCCGCCCGCTGCCGCGCCCCGCGTGGTTTCCTTGCCCTTCTCCTGCTGATCGTCGCGCTGGGAAGCGTCGCCGTCCCGGCTTCGGCGCAGATTCCGGTGCCCGCGCAGACGCCGCCCGCCGCCGCGTCCCCCAGTCCGGAGGAGATCGCGCGCCTGCGCCAGACCCTGGAGGACCCGGAGCGGCGCGCCGCCCTGATCGGCCAGCTTCGCGCGCTGGAACAGGTGGAGACCGCCGCCGAGCCCCCTGAGCCGGAAGGCATCGGCACCCGCCTGCTCACCCTCCTGTCGGAGCGGCTGGACGGGCTCGGTCGGGAGGCGGCCCTGGCGGGCGACGTGCTGGTGAACGCGCCGCAGGGGCTGCGCTGGCTGGAGCGGCAGGCCGCCGACCCGGCGCAGCGCGCGGCCTGGGGCTGGCTGGCCGCCGGGCTTGCCCTGGTGGTCGTGGTCGGGCAGGCGGCCCGGCTGGTCGCCATCCGCACGCTGCGGCGCCCGCGCGAGATGCTGGCGGCGCGGCCGGTCCATTCGGCCATCGCCAAGGTGCCGCTGCTCCTGGTGCGGGCCCTGTTCGATCTGGCTCCCATCGTCGCCTTCGCCGCCGCCGGCTTCGGGGTGCTGGCGCTGTTCGACCCGCCGCCGGTGGTGCGGGTTCTCGGCGTGACCTTCCTGAACGCCAGCATCTTCGTCCAGCTCGTCCTGCTGGTCGTGCGGGCGCTGGTGGCCCCGGGATCACCCAACCTGCGGCTGCTGCCGATGGGCGACGAGTCCGCCATGCGCCTGCTGCGCTGGTGCCGGACCATCGCCATCACGACGCTGTACGGCATGTTCCTGGCCGAGGCGGCCCGGCGGCTCGGCCTTCCGGCGCAAAGCCACGGCGCCCTGGTGACCCTGGTCGGGCTTGCCGTCGCGGTCATGCTGGCCGCGCTGGTGCTGCAAAGCCGGGAAGCGGTGGCGGGGTGGCTGCGCGGCGAGATCGCCGCGGCCCAGCCCCTGTCGGAGGCGGTGGCGGAGGGACCTCCGGGCCGGCGGACCGCCGGGGCGGGGCGGATGCTGCGCGCCGCCGGACGCCGCGTGGCCGACGTCTGGCACGCCGTCGCCATCCTTTACATCATCGTCCTGTTCGGCATCTGGGCTTTGGAGATCCGCGGCGGGCTGCTGTTCGTGGTGCGCGCGACGGCGGTCACCCTGGTGGTGGCCGGGGTCGCTCGGCTGGCCGGACGGCTGATCGTCCGCGCGTCGGCGGCGCTGGTCGAGCGGATGAACCGCCGCAAGGGCCATGCCGCCTGGGCGGCGGGACGGGTGCGCCGCTACGTGGAGCCCACCGCCCGGCTGTTGCAGGGCATGGTGGCCCTGGCAGCCGGGATGGTGGTGCTGGAGGCCTGGGGCCTGGATGTCTGGGGTTGGCTGCAGACCGCCATCGGCCTGCGCATCGTGGCGTCGGGCCTGTCGCTTCTCCTGGTCGGCGCCATCGCGCTCGCCGTGTGGGAGGTGACGAACGCGCTGATCGAACGCCATCTGGCGACGACGGACCGCAACGGACGCGCCATCCAGCGCAGCGCCCGCGTGCGCACGCTCCTGCCGCTGCTGCGCAGCGCGCTGCTGGTGGTGATCCTCACCCTGGTGACCCTCATCACCCTGTCGGAGCTGGGGCTGAACATCGGGCCGCTGCTGGCCGGCGCCGGCGTGGTCGGCCTCGCCGTCGGCTTCGGCGCGCAGACCCTGGTCAAGGACCTCATCACCGGCCTGTTCATCCTGTTCGAGGACACCATCTCGGTCGGCGACGTGGTCAATGTCGGCGGCAAGGGCGGTCTGGTGGAGGGGATGAACATCCGCACCATCCGCCTGCGCGACTTCGACGGGACGGTGCACACCATTCCCTTCAGCGCGGTCACCAGCGTGTCGAACATGACGAAGGACTTCAGCTACTACGTGTTCGACGTGGCCATCCCCTATCACGAGAACGCCGACCGGGTGGTCTCCGTGCTGCACGGCATCGGCGACGAGCTGCGCAAGGACCCGCGCTTCGCGCCGCTGATCCTGGAGCCGCTGGAGGTGCTGGGCGTCGATTCCTTCCAGGAGTCGGCCGCGGTCATCAAGGCGCGGATCAAGACGCTGCCCATCCAGCAATGGAACGTCGGGCGCGCGTTCAACGGCCGCATGAAGGCGCGCTTCATCGAGCTTGGGATCGACTTCCCGCTGCCGCAGCGGACCTTGCACATTGCCCGCGGCGCCGCGGAGGCGCTGGCAGGGATGGGCGGCGAGGCGGGCGCCGCCAACGCCGACCGGATGCGCCGCGCCGGCGCGGCGGAGTAGGGGCTCGGCGCCCCCTCCCGCGGTCTTGCAAAAAAGTGACGGGGCCATGTCGATTTCGCTTGAGCCCCGGCGGCGGCACGGCTATATCAGCGCTCCCGCGTCACCCCAAGAGACGCGGGATGCAAGAGTAGACGACGCGCTTGTGGCGGAATTGGTAGACGCGCTAGGTTCAGGTCCTAGTGGCTGAAAGGCCGTGGGGGTTCGAGTCCCTCCAAGCGCACCAACACTTCTTGTGTTGGTCTGATCATAAGTGGGGCCATAGCTCAGCTGGGAGAGCGCTACAATGGCATTGTAGAGGTCAGGAGTTCGATCCTCCTTGGCTCCACCAACTCTCTCCTTCCCGGCAGGGCGCCGGAGTTTCCCGAATTTCCCCGAATGTCATGGATCTCGACCCGGCTCCGGTCCTTGCGAAAGGGGCGGCGGGGCTAATCCTTAGGGGTCTTTGCCGCCGCGGCGTTATCGGTTGGATGATGGCTCACCCGATCGAACGAATGCCCGGAGCCCTTCCGCCATGCCGACATCGCCGCACGGAACGCCCGACCGCGGGCTGAAGCCGTTCATCCTCGCCATTCACCGCGAAGCGCTGGACACCGCCGCCGCCAAGGGGCTGACCGGCACGCTGGCCGAAGTCGCCGCCCTTCAGGACACCGCCAGCCTCGCCTCGGCCAGGGCCGGACGTCCGGTGACGGAGGAGGAGGTGATGCGCCTGCTGCTCCGCGAGCGCCGCGCCCGCAGGCTCCGCGAGGCGGCGGAAACCGCTCCGCAGGCTCCGGTCCGGAAGCCGGCGGCCGCGCCCTCCCGATTCCGGCTGGGGCGCTGGCGGAGCGTGGCGATGGGTTTGGCCCGCTCGGCGTCCGCCGGACCGGCGGGGAAAATCCGGATCTGAGAATCGGGCGGCGCTGCGTGCGTCGGAACCGAGTGAGTACGCCCATTGCCCTGTTGAGTGAGGCGCGGGGCGCACTGAGGCTGTCGCTTCCCCGCTGGTCGGCACGAAACACACATTGGGAGGTCTCATGTCCGTTCGCCTGGATCGCCGCCAACTTCTGCTGTCCGCCGGAGCCGCCGCGCTGGTGCTGGCGGTGGCGCCGCGCTTCGTCCTGGCTCAAACATCAGGGACTCAAACACCAGGGGGCCAAACGCCGGGCGGCAAGGGCTTCACGCTGCCGCCGCTGTCCTACGCCCCCGCCGCGCTGGAACCGCACATCGACGCGACGACCATGAGCGTGCACCACGACAAGCACCATCAGGCCTATGTGGACAACCTCAACAAGGCGCTCGCCAACCACGGCGACCTCCAGGGAATGCCGCTGGCCGACCTGCTGAAGCGCATCCCGGAACTGCCGGAGAGCATCCGCACGGCGGTGCGCAACAACGGCGGCGGGCACGCGAACCACAGCATGTTCTGGAGCATCATGGGACCGAACGCCGGCGGCGCCCCGGACGGCGAGGTGGGGACCGCCATCACGCGCGACTTCGGCGGCTTCGACGATTTCAAGACGCGCTTCAACACGGCTGGCGCCGGGCAGTTCGGCAGCGGCTGGGTCTTCGTCACCGCCGATCCGTCGTCGGGGAAGCTCGCCATCGCCGCCCGCCCGAACCAGGATTCCCCGGCCATGGAGGGCGTGCCCGTGCTGATGGGCAACGACGTGTGGGAGCACGCCTATTACCTGAAGTACCAGAACCGCCGCGCCGACTATCTGGCGGCTTGGTGGAACGTCGTCGACTGGGGCGCGGTGAACCGCCGCTACGCGGCGATCCGCAAGGGCGAGCTGGTGATCTGACCGACCGAAAACGAGAAAGGGCGGCGGGGATGTCCCCGCCGCCCTTCCTGCGAACCGTCCGGTCCAAAGCGCCGGTCAGGCGCCCTGGTGCAGGCGGATGTTGAACAGCGGCCCCCGGCTCTGGCGGCGCAGCGTCTTGGCGACGGCCAGCACGGCGAGGTCGGCCAGCGGCTCGACGATGATGACGGTCATGTAGGCGGCGCCGAAGGAGGCGACCTCCGTCATCGTCTCGGCGGTGAAGCCGTGGCCGTAGAAGGCCCAGAAGGCGACCCAGGCGACGATGCCGCCCTGGTAGGCGGTGGAGAGGGCCAGCGCCTGCGAGTACTTCAGGTCGACATAGGGGGTGGCGTCGGGAACGATCCGCTTCGCCAGCAGGCTGATGCCCCACAGCGGCACCAGCAGCGTGGTGACGTTCATGCCGTACTGCGGCAGGTCGAAGGGCGCGAAGAACAGGCCCTGGATCAGCAGGCCGGCGGCGAGGCCGATGGAGGCCGCGCCGGCGCCGAACAGCAGGAGCAGCGTCGAACCGAGGATCAGGTGAACCTCCGACACGCCCACGGGGTGGTGCGGGAACACCTCGAAGAAGCTGAAGACCAGCGCGGTGGCGATCAGGCTGCGCAGCACCAGCGGCGCGACCCCGCCGTTGTTGCGGACGTCGTCGCGCGCCAGCTTGCCGGCCATCGCGAAGCCGCCGGCGGCCGTCGCGTAGCTGAGAGCGATCTTGGCGCCGTCCACGACGCCGGGTTCGATGTGCATGCTCTATGCCCTTTCCGAGTCTGCCATGCGTTGGGAGGGGCGTCGTTGCTGGCAGGCACCGGCATCGCAACCCCCTTGGTCCCCTTGGATGGGCATACCGGAGGGACGGCTTGCGGAAGACGGGCGGCCTTTGGGCCGGACATCGGCAAGCGACCACCGGGGCACCCCGCCCGAGGACGTACGTTCGGTTACGGCAGGTCTCCTGGCTTGCGGGTCAAGGCGGCATCGTCCGGCCTTCCCGGCGCCCGTTCCCGCAGGCGGCGCCAGTGACACGGAAAGGACGAGGCCGCTCACCGCTCACAGTTGCGGGGGCAGCGCCGGATTTGCCCTTGTCTCCCCCTGCGGGGCGGCGCACCGGCTTCCCTCTTAGCCCCGCGACCGGAAGGCGCGGGGAACCATAACCGGCGCCAGGGTAGGGGCGGGGTCCCCCGTCGTCAAGAGGGGGATGGCGATCCATCGGCGGCATTGCACGGCTTCCTTGACACCGCTCCCGCGGAACCGACAAGGTCCGGCGGACCGCGCGGCGGCGGATCAACGGTCTAAGGACGGAATTTCGGGCATGCTACCGGTTCATTTCCTGACCATCGTGCTGAACGGCGATCCCTTCATCCGCCATCACCTGGAGGTGTTCCGCCAACTGCCCTTTCCCTGGCATTGGCACGTCGTGGAGGGCGTGGCGGAGCAGGTCCGCGACTCCTCCTGGTGCGCGCAGCGGGGTGGGCGCGTTCCGCAGGACCTGCACCGCGACGGTCGCAGCAGCGACGGCACGTCGGCGTATCTCGACCGCATCGCCGCGGAGGAGCCCGGGCGCGTGTCGGTCTATCGCAAGCCGCCGGGCGTCTTCTGGCAGGGCAAGGTGGAGATGGTGACCGCGCCGCTGGCCGCCATGACGGAGGACTGCCTGCTCTGGCAGGTCGACGCGGACGAGCTGTGGACGGCGGAGCAGATCACCCGCGCGCGCCGGATGTTCCTCGACTCGCCGTCGCGCACGGCGGCGCTGTACCTCTGCCACTTCTTCGTCGGCCCGTCCCTGGTCCTCGACCGGCTGGACCAGTACGGCAATTACCGCTCTTACGAATGGCTGCGCACCTGGCGGTACCGGCCGGGGGATTTCTGGCACTCGCACGTTCCGCCCCGGCTGATGCGTCCGCAGGCCGACGGGCCGGACCTCGAACTCGGCGCGGCCAACCCCTTCCTGCACGAGGAGACGGCCGCGGGCGGGCTGGTCTTCCAGCATTTCGCCTACGCGACGCGGGAGCAGGTCGCCTTCAAGGAAATCTATTACGGCTACGACGGTGCGGTCGAGCGGTGGGACGCCCTGCAGGCGGCGGGCCGAGCGGTCGGCAACGACACCCTCCCGTTGCGCGATTTCTTCCCCTGGGTGACCGACGCGGCGACCGTCTCGCGCGCTGAGCATGCCATGGTGGAGCCGCTGGCGCGCCCGGATGCCGAGGGACGCTGGGGCTTCGTGCCGCCGGCGCGGGGCGCCTCGACCGCCCCGGCGGTGGCGCTGCTGCGGAACTCCGGTCCCGCCGTCCGCCGCCGCACGCTCGTCCCCGGCGAACCGCCGCCCTTCCCGACCGACCTGATCCGCAGCGTCGGCGTGTTCCTGCCGGACAAGATGGGGGGCGTGCTGGGGGCGTCCGGCGTCCTGCGGGAGCTGCGGCGGGCCTTGCCGCTGGCCCGGATCACCGTCTTCGCGACGCCGGATGCGGAGGCGGCGCTCGCCCTCTGCCCCTACGTCAACCAGCGCGTCACCCTGCCGCCGCTGAAGGGGCGGGCGCCCGACGACGCGCTGGTGACCGCCGTGCGCCAGGAGATCGGCCAGCAGTTCAGCGGCGCCTTCGACCTCACGATCAATCTCCACCGGGGCGAGGACGCCGGCTTCGCCAACCGCCTGATGCAGGATACGGGGGCGCCGCTCCGCCTCGGTTGCAGGGTCGGCCGGCCGGTGCGCGGCTATTACGCCGACGCCTTCCTGACCCACGTCGCGCCGACTCCCGCCGGGCTGCTGGGGGCGCTGACCGCCGGAGAGCCGGACCCCGCCACGGAGGTCTGGACCTCCCCCGCCGGCGAGCGCGCCGCCGCCGCGCTTCTGGCCGAGGGCGTTCCGGCGCGCTGGCGTTGTGCGGTCGGCCTCTCCGCGTCCGCCGGCACCGGCAGCCTGTCGGAGCTGTGCCGCCGGCTTGCCGCGCGGGGCGACACCGCCCTGGTCCTGGTCGGCGAGGAGGCCGCCAGGGGCGCCGCGGCGCGCATCGCCGAGGAGGCGGGGGCGGCCTGCCTGGACGCGGTCGGGCGGTTGGGTTTCGACGGGCTGTGCGCCCTGCTGCGGCGCTGCGACCTGTTCGTCGGGACCGGTACCCCGGCGGAGGACATCGCCGGAGCGGCCCGGCTTCCCATGGTGGGAAGCGGCCCGGCGCACGGCGATCCGACCGCCGAGGCGATGGAGAGCGCCATCGCGGCTTGGCTGGCCGGCCGCGCTTACTGACGGGCGTTTCCCCCGGCCTGTGAGATCCGGGAGGGGAAGCGTGGAAAAACGGAGGGACGGGCGCGCAAGGCGCTTGTGTTGGCGCGTTTGCGCCGCAATGATCCGCCCCCACCGAATCCCGGACGGCCGCAAGCGGCGCGCCGCAGCGGGGCAAAACCATGGATTGAATCCGGCGGCCCGGTAAGCACACGATGCGCAGAGCAGTCATGAAACCCCGTGCGGATTGGCGTCCGGGGCTCCGCAAATACCCCTACGGCGTCCGCGCCATGAGCGCCGGCGCCTTCTGGCGCGAGGATGTGCGGTACGAATTCTCCGCCCATCAGATCGACCTGATCGAGAGCGTCGCCGACGAACTGCACACCATGCTGCGCGAGGCGCTGCGCGCGACGGTGGACGGACGGGCGTTCGCCCGGCTGGGGGTCCGTGGCGGCGTGGCGCGGCTGCTGGAAGCGTCCTGGAACGACTATTGGGCCGCGGGCCGGCTGAACGAGCGGGCCGGCGGGCTGATCGGGCGGCTGACGCTGGCCTATGACGGGCGCGATTCGGTCAAGCTGCTGGCTTGCAACTACGACACGCCGGAGGGGCTGTTCGCCGCCTCGATCATCCAGCGCAACTGGCGCGAGGCCCTGATGGGCGACGCCAACCAGTTCAACGGCCTGCACGAGGGGCTGGTGGAGCGATGGGAGGAGCTGGCGGCGGGCATGCCGGGCCGCGGCCTCGTCCATCTGGCCTGCGCCACCCCCGACCCGATGCGCGAGAGCGAGCTGGTCTATCTGGCCGCCACCGCGGCGGAGGCCGGGATCGCCACGCATCTGCTGCCGTTGCAGAGCCTGGGCTGGGACGGCCAGCGCTTCGTCGACGACGAGGGGCGGGCGGCCTCCTGGCTGGCCAAGATCTACCCCTGGCAGGGGCTGGCCGACGACGCCTTTCTGCAGAAGCTGCGGATGGGCGGCATGAGCATGCTGTCGCCGCTGTGGTGCTGGCCGATGTCGAACCATGGGCTGCTGGCTACGCTGTGGTCGCTCTACCCGCGCCACCCCAACCTGTGCCGCGCCGCGCTCGACCCCGAGGAACTGGCCGGCTGCGACGCGGTGACGGAGCGCAGCCTGTTCGGGCTGGACGACGCGACCCAGCGCATGACCGCGCACGGACGCGCCATTTCGGACACCGGAGGCGTCGAGTATCCGGGAGGCCGGGTCTGGCTGGAAACCCCGCCGATCTTCGAGGAGGAGGGCGTCCACGCGCTCCTGCACTGCTGGATCATCGGGGACAAATGCCTGGGCATGTCGGTCCGTGAATCGGCGGACCCTCGGGTGGGTTCCGACGCGGCGATGGTGCCGCACATCTTCCGCGGCTGACGCGCTTCCCCAGGGCCGAAGCGCCCGTCCCGGGTGCAGGGCGGGCGCTTCGGCGCCGTTCAGCCGGCGGGGTCCGGCCGGCGGGGCTTAGCGGCCGCGGCCCGGCGCGAAGGGATTGGGCAACGGCGAGCCGAATGCCGCCCGGCGGGCGTCCCGCCACGCGACGTCGTTGCCGACGCCGCTGTGGGTGGCCGACACCGACACCACCTGACTCTGGTGGCGCAGCCAGCCGCGCAGCTTTTCTTCGAACCGGTGGGCGTCCTGAGCGTCCGCAACCTCCAGCTCCATCGACATCTGCAGCTCGGTCTTCATGGCGTTCCTCCTCTGGACCGTTCCGTTGAACAAACAGCCGGGCGTGCCACTGGTGCCGAAAAAAACAGAAAAGGGCGGGGAACTTTCCCCACCCTGCGCTGCAACGCCGTGACTGCGATGGCCGTCGATGCGGTTGGCGGCGCCGCCGCTCACTTCCCTTCGGGCTTCGCCGGGCGGGCCGGCTTGGCGATGCTGGCGATCTGCTTCTGCAGGTCGTCGATCTGCTTCTGCAACTCCTCATAGGTGTGGCTGGCCGCCGAGGCCGGACCGTTGACCGGAGCGGCGGACGGGCCGGGAGCCTGGGGACGGGGCGGGGCGGCAGGGTGCTCGCCGGGCTGCCCGTCCTCGGCGCCGCCGAAGGGCGAGAACATGCGCATGGCCCGTTCGAACATCGCCATGTTCTGTTTGCCGACCTCTTCCAGCCGGCCGAAGGGGAACATGCCGCCCAGCGTGTTCTGGAAATAGTCGCGCATCTGCTCCTGGTTGCGCGAGAAGGACTGCATCGAATATTCAAGGTAGCGCGGCACCATCCACTGCATGTTGTCGCCGTAGAAGCCGATGAGCTGGCGCAGGAAGCTGATCGGCAGCAGGTTCTGGCCCTTGCTCTCCTCCTCCACGATGATCTGCGTCAGGACGGAGCGGGTAATGTCCTCTCCGGTCTTCGCGTCATAGACCACAAAGTCGAGGCCGTCCTTGACCATCTGACAGAGATGGTCGAGCGTCACGTAGCTGCTGGTCGCCGTGTTGTAGAGCCGCCGGTTGGCGTACTTCTTGATCGTGATCGTCGCGGACTTCTGGTCTTCCTTGTCGGCCATCGCTGTTTCTTTCAAGAAGGGTCGTGCGGCGGGTATGTTCCAGATATAAGGACTACTCGAAGGAATGCACCCTGTCCAGTGCTGTGCCGCAGCGCTGCGACCGCAGGTGGACGTCCCCCCGATAATTCGGGATTCGCGACATTTTTGATCGGTCCTTCGCGGCTCTGGTCAAGCGCACCGCCTCCCCCATATACTCCCGGCCATGGCCGAATCGTCCGAATCCGACATCCCGTCCCTGGAAACGCTCGCGCAACGGTACCTCGACCTGTGGCAGGAACAATGGGCGGCCTGCGCCGCCGATCCCGAGATGGCCGATGCCGCCGCCCGCCTGTTCCAGATGATGGCGCAGGGCGCCGCGGCGATGGCGCCCTTCGTCCTGGGGCCGGGCGGTTTCGCTTACACCAGCCCGCCGGGCACCGGCTGGAATCCGACGCCATCCTCATCCAAGGCGGCCTCATCTCAGCCGGCCCCATCTCACCCGTCCTGCGAGGGAGAGTCGCGTGACCGGGGACAACGCCACGATCCCTCCACACCCCACCCCGCGGCTGGGGCCGCGGCCCCTGGCGCTGCATCTGGCGACGGTGGCGGCGACACTGCTCAGCTCCTCCGCCGCATTGCCGCACTTGAGGAACGGCTCGCTGCCATGGAAGTCGCATCTGCGGGAGCGGGCGGAGGACCTGCGCCGGCGGATCGCCGCAACCGACGGGGACGCGTTCGCCCGGGCGGTTGACCGGGAGGTCCGCCGCCAGCTCTCCCTCGCCTTGACGGGGATCGAGCGCTACCGTCACCACCCCTACCGGCGCGATCTTCCCGACCCGCCCGTGCTGTGGACGGAAGGGGCGTCGCGCCTGCTCGACTATGGCGCCCTCGGCCCGGCGACCGGCGCGCCGGTGCTGTTCGTGCCCTCGCTGGTCAACCGCCATTACATCCTCGACCTGTCGGCGCGCAAAAGCCTGATGCGCTGGCTGGCCGCGCAGGGGCTGCGCCCCTTCCTGATCGACTGGGGCACGCCCGGCCCGCTGGAGCGGCGCTACAGCCTGACCGACTACATCGCCGGGCGTCTGGAGCGGGCGCTGGCCGCGGTGGTGGAGGCGGTGGGCCGCCCGGTCCCGGTGGTCGGCTACTGCATGGGCGGGCTGCTCGCCACCGCGCTGGCGCAACGCCGCCCCAAGGAGGTCGCGGCGCTCGGCCTGCTCGCCACCCCCTGGGACTTCCACGCCGAGGACGCCGGCATGGCCCGCCGCGCCGCCGCCGTCTTCCAGCCTTTCGGCCCGCTGCTCGACGCCTGGGGGGAGCTGCCGGTGGACGTGCTGCAGGGGCTGTTCGCCCAGCTCGACCCGCTGCTGGCGCTGAAGAAATTCTCGCAGTTCGCCCGCATGGAGCCGGACAGCCGCGCCGCGCTCGCCTTCGTGTCGCTGGAGGACTGGCTGAACGACGGGGTGCCGCTGGTCGCCGGGGTGGCCCGCGACACGCTGGCCGGCTGGTACGGCCGCAACGACACGGCGCGCGGCGAATGGCTGGTCGCCGGCCAGCCGGTGGAGCCGGCGCGGCTGCGCATGCCGGTCCTGGCGCTGATCCCGGAGCGCGACCGCATCGTTCCGCCGTCCTCCGCGGTGGCCTTGGCAAGATCAATCGACCGCGCGCAAATGATCAGGCCGCCGCTCGGTCATATTGGCATGGTGGTCAGCGCCGGTGCCGAAACAGGCGTTTGGCGCCCCCTGGCCGAATGGCTTAGTGCGGCAGGATAACCGCAGCCAGTCAGGTGTCTTGCATTGCGGGAAATCCGCGCATAAGGTTTTTCCCACTCCGTGCGGCCCACTGACACGATAATAAAACTGACAAAATCTGAGGAGCGTCAACATGACCGAGGTTGTGATCGCCAGCGCAGCGCGTACTCCCATTGGCAGCTTCAACGGGGCGCTCAGCAGCGTGCCGGCCCATTACCTGGGTGAGATCGCCATCCGCGAAGCGCTGAGCCGCGCCAAGACCGACGCCGCGGAGGTGACCGAGGTCATCCTGGGCCAGATCCTGACCGCCGGTCAGGGCCAGAACCCGGCCCGCCAGGCCGCCGTCAACGCCGGCATCCCGGCCTCCGCCACCGCCTTCGGCATCAACCAGCTCTGCGGCTCCGGCCTGCGCTCGGTGGCGCTCGGCTATCAGGCGATCCGCAACGGCGACGCCGAGGTCATGGTCGTCGGCGGCCAGGAGAGCATGAGCCAGGCCCCGCACGTCATGCATCTGCGCAACGGCGTGAAGATGGGCGCCGCCGAGATGCTCGACACCATGCTGAAGGACGGCCTGATGGACGCCTTCAAGGGCTACCACATGGGCACGACGGCCGAGAACGTCGCCCAGAAGTGGCAGCTGACCCGCGAGGAGCAGGACGTCTTCGCCGCCGCCTCGCAGCAGAAGGCCGAGGCCGCCCAGAAGTCCGGCCGCTTCAAGGACGAGATCATCCCGGTCACCATCAAGGGCCGCAAGGGCGACATCATCGTCGCCGACGACGAGTATCCGAAGCACGGCACCACCGCGGAATCGCTGGCCAAGCTGCGCCCGGCCTTCTCCAAGGAAGGCACGGTGACGGCCGGCAACGCGTCGGGCATCAACGACGGCGCCGCCGCGCTGGTCCTGATGACCGCCGAGAACGCCGCCCGCCGCGGCCTGACCCCGCTGGCCCGCATCGTCTCCTGGGCGACCGCCGGCGTCGATCCGGCGATCATGGGCACCGGCCCGATCCCGGCTTCCCGCCTCGCCCTGGAGAAGGCCGGCTGGAAGCACGAGGACCTGGACCTGATCGAGGCGAACGAGGCCTTCGCCGCGCAGGCCCTGGCCGTTAACAAGGACCTTGGCTGGGACACCTCCAAGGTCAACGTCAACGGCGGCGCCATCGCGCTCGGCCACCCGGTCGGCGCCTCCGGCGCCCGCGTCCTGACCACCCTGCTCTATGAGATGCAGAAGCGCGACGCCAAGAAGGGCCTCGCCACCTTGTGCATCGGCGGCGGCATGGGCATCGCCCTCACCGTCGAGCGGGGCTGACGAAAAGCGGGCCGTTCCCTCCGGGGTGCGGCCCGTTTCGTATGTGTGCCTACAGAAACCCATAAAGAATCCAACATCAAGCTCTGGGGGAGGAGCCAATGGCTCGAGTTGCAGTCGTCACGGGCGGAACGCGCGGTATCGGCGAAGCCATCTCCGTCGCGTTGAAGAACGCCGGCTATGTCGTCGCCGCCAACTACGCCGGCAACGATGAGAAGGCGAAGGAATTCGCGGCCCGCACGGGCATCGCGGTCTACAAGTTCGACGTGTCGGACTTCGACGCCGTGAAGGATGGCATCGCGAAGATCACCGCCGAACTCGGGCCGGTGGACGTGGTGGTGAACAACGCGGGCATCACCCGCGACGGCGTGATCCACCGCATGACCCCGCAGCAGTGGAACGATGTCATCGCGACGAACCTCACCTCCTGCTTCAACCTGTGCCGCAACGTCATCGACGGCATGCGCGAGCGCGGTTTCGGCCGCATCGTCAACATCGGCTCGGTGAACGGCCAGGCCGGCCAGTACGGTCAGGTGAACTACGCCGCCGCCAAGTCGGGCATCCACGGCTTCACCAAGGCGCTGGCCCAGGAGGGTGCGGCCAAGGGCGTCACCGTCAACGCCATCGCGCCGGGCTACATCGACACCGACATGGTGCGCGCGGTGCCGCCCAACGTGCTGGAGAAGATCGTCGCCCGCATCCCGGTCGGCCGTCTCGGCAAGGCCGAGGAGATCGCCCGCGGCGTGCTGTTCCTGGTCGGCGACGACGCCGGCTTCATCACCGGCTCGACCCTGTCGATCAATGGCGGCCAGCACATGTACTGACCGGCCGGCGCATTGACTCCCGGGTCTGCGGACCCGTTTGAAGCGACACGACGCCTTCACCCCTCTCCCGCGCCCGCGGGGGAGGGTTTTTTCTTTGGGTTGCCCAGGAAATGAGCGGCGCGCGGGAACCCGAAAAAGCGAAACCCCCGCGCGGGGGCGGGGGTTTCAGCGGTTGTGCCAGGACATCCGCAATGGTTGAGCCGTCTCAACGGCAATGTTCAGAAATGTGTGGCCGAACAGGTCGGCTTCCTCAAGTAAGCGCAGGTGGACTCATGATGATCACACCCTCCTGGCTACGGGAACATTTGCTGTGATGAGAAGCTGGCTTGCGGGCCAACTTGATGCGGTGTCCACCGCGTCTTCACCTCAACCAGTGTTGCTCTGAGAGATAGCCTGCTCTTCCTCGCGGGGGTTGTCAATACCCGAACTGCGGCCCCGTTGCCGCTTGATGTCGGGTTTGTGACATCACTTGAACTGGAAGCCGACCGGGCGCTTGTCGTCCAGCGAGACCACCGCGCAGCCGCCCAGCGCCGGGCCGACCGACAGCTCGCCGTAGGCGGTGACCGCCCCTTCCTCCTTCAGGCGGCCGACGAAGCCGCCGCCGTCGCTGCGGGCGACCCAGGCGAAGGGGATCCAGGTCTGGCGCACCGGCTGGCCGCCGGCGCGGACCACCGCGGTGAAGGCCTCGGCGGTCGGCGTCCCCGGCGGGAAGACGGCCAGCACCGTGCCGCCGTCCTCCTCGTTGAGCGCCGCCTGCTTCAGCGCCACCCCGGTCACCACCGCCCAGACGACCAGCGCCAGCGCGCCGAGCGCCAGCGCGAAGCCGTGGCCGAAGCCGGGAGAGGAGGCGGGCGCCGGGTTCGTCATGACCGTCAGGCCTTCGCTTCCGCCGCCAGGGCGGGGGCGGGCTTCTCGGCGATCGGCCAGTTTACCACCGCGGCGGCAAAGGCCAGGGCCACGCTGGCCCACCACACCATGTCGTAGGAGCCGATGCGCTCGTAGAGCACGCCGCCCAGCCACACGCCGAGGAAGCCGCCGACCTGATGGCTGAGGAAGGCGAAGCCGTAAAGCATGCCGAGATAGCGCGTGCCGAACATCAGAACGACGAGGCCGGAGGTCGGCGGCACCGTGGACAGCCAGAGCAGGCCCATCGCCGCAGCGTAGAGGATCACCGAAACCGGGGTGACCGGCAGCAGGATGAAGAGCGCCGTGCACAGGCCGCGCAGCGTGTAGTTGGCGCAGAGCAGCAGGCGCTTGCTCATCTTGCCGCCCAGCACGCCCGACATGTAGGAGCCGACCACGTTGAACAGCCCGATCAGCGCCATCGCCCAGGAGGCGAGGCCGGGGCTGATCCCGGCGGCGGTCAGGTAGGGCGGCAGGTGCGTGGTGATGAAGGCGAGCTGGAAGCCGCAGACGAAGAAGCCGATGACCAGCAGGACGTAGCTGCGGTGCTTGAAGGCCTGTCGGATCGTCGCGGCGAAGCCGATGTCGGCCCCGGTGACGGCCTGCGCGCTCTTCGACCCGGCCGCCCCGGCGAAGGAGGAGGCGAGCACCGGGATCATCAGCATCGAGGCGCCGAACAGAATCAACGCCGTCTGCCAGCCGTAGGCGGCGATGAAGGCCTGACCGGTGGGGGCGAACAGGAACTGGCCCATCGAGCCGGCGGCGGTGGCGACGCCCATCGACCAGCTCCGCTTCTCCGGCGGGACGATGCGGCTGAAACCGGCGATGACGATGCCGAAGGACGCCCCGGCCAGACCCAGACCGATCAGCAGTCCGGAGCTGAGATGCAGCATCAGCGGCGTGTCGGCGTAGGGCATCAGAGCCAGCCCCAGCGCGTAGAGAACGCCGCTGATCCCCAGCACCAGCGCAGGACCGTAGCGGTCGCACAGCGCGCCGGCGAAGGGGGTGCCGATGCCCCAGACCAGATTCTGAATGGCGATCGACAGGGCGAAGACGTCGCGGCCCCAGCCGTGCGTCTCGGAAAGCGGTGCGGTGAACAGGCCCATGCTGGACCGCGGGCCGAACGCCAGCATGGCGATCAGGCAGCCGCAGGCGACGACGAATCCCGGCGTCCGCCAGGAGCGGGGCGATGGCGCCCCGCCCGCCCGGTTGCTGGTGTCCAAGTTATCCTCCCTCGGCGCGGGCTGTGGCCGGTGCGGCAACGCTGGCCCGCGTCTCATCAGGGTCACACGATAAGCGTGCGCCGGGCGTGCAGCAAATTCACAATGGGAAAGAAGGTTATTCGGCCGCGGAATGGCAGGGCAGCGGCAGGGGCGCCTCCTCCGCCGGGGGCAGCAGGTCCAGCAGGCTGTCCTCCAGCACGTCGAAGACGGGGCCGATGCGCCCGGTGAAGCGGCCGCGCAGCAGCCACACCGCGACGGTCAGCGCGAAGTCCGGACACTCCAGCGGCCGCACCTGGGCGGCGTGCAGGGTCGGGGCGATCAGCCGCAGCGGGGCCAGCCCGAATCCGACGCCGCGGGCGACCAGCGACAGCAGCAGCGACTGGTCGAACCCCTCCACCGTGACGTTCAGCGCCGGGCCGTGCTGGGCCATCGCGCGGCCCATGGCGGTCCGGTACTGGCAGCCGTCGGGCTGGAGCACCCAGCCCACCGCGTTCATCGCCGGCAGAGTCCAGTCCCGCTGCCCGGCCAGCTCGGCCGACGCGACGATCCGCACCGGCTCGCGCGAGATGCAGACGGCGTCCAGGTCGTCGGGCGGCGTCTGGGCGTCGTGGGTCAGCACCAGCGCGCCGTCCAGCGTGCCGTTGCGCACCTGCTCGACCAGCGGCGTGCTCCAGTCCGAATGCAGGCGGACGGTCAGGCCGGGGAAGGCGGCGCGCAGCCGGTCCAGCGGATGGTGCGCGGCGATGGCGGTCAGCACATGGGCCACGCCCAGCCGCAGCAGCCCCTGGGGTTGGGCGGCCCCGGCGAAGGCGTCCGACAGTTCGTCCGCCGCCTTCAGCACCCGGTGCGCGTGGGCCAGCGCCATCTCGCCGTCGCGGGTCAGGGCCAGCGGCTTGGTCTGGCGGTCGAACAGCGACACGCCAAGCTCCGCCTCCAGCCGCTGGATCAGGCGCGAGACGGCGGACTGGGTCAGCCCCAGCCGGTGCGCGGCCTCCTGCACCGACTGGGCTTCGGCCACGGCGACGAAGGTGCGGATCTCGTTGAGCTTCATGGCGGCGTCCGGGGCGGCGGTGTCCGAGGGGGCGGCCTCTTGGCCACTGGTATCCGACTGTCCCCCTGGGTTAGCGTCGGGTCAAGCGCAACGAGGAGCCACCATGTCCACCACACCTCCCACCGACCGTTCCGGCCGCGAATACCCCGACCGTCCCTGGGTGGGGGTGGGCGCCGTGGTGTGGCGCGGCGACCGGGTGCTGCTGATCCGCCGGGGCCGCCCGCCGCGCATGGGGCAGTGGAGCCTGCCCGGCGGCGCCCAGTCGGTGGGGGAGACGGTGTTCGAGACGGCGGTGCGCGAGGTGCTGGAGGAAACCGGCCTGCACGTCGTGCCGACGGAGGTGGTCACGGTGGTGGACGCCATGACGCTCGACGACGCCGGGGCGGTCCAGTACCACTACACCATCGTCGAGGTGGCGGCGGAGAGTCCGGAGGGCGAGGCGGTCTGCGCCGACGACGCGCTGGAGGCGCGCTGGGCCACCATCGACGAGGCCGCGGAGCTGACCGAATGGGACGAGACGGAGCGGGTCATCCGCCTGTCGGCGTCGCGGCGAGCCGCCGGATGAAGTCAGGCACCTGTCCCGCGTCCAGGGGCTTGGCCAGCAGATAGCCCTGGATGCGGTCGCAGCGGTAGGCGCGCAGGTAGAGAAGCTCGTCGTTGGTCTCCACCCCCTCGGCGATCGCCTGCATCCCCAGCGCGTGGGCGAGGTCGATGATGGCGCGCACGATGGCGGCGGCGTCGCGGTCCTGCACCATCGCCTGGGTGAAATGCTTGTCGATCTTCAGCGCCTCCACCGGGACCCGGCGCAGCAGGGACAGCGAGGAGTAGCCCGTCCCGAAATCGTCCAGCACCAGCCGCACCCCGGCGCCGCGCAACTGCGTCAGCACCTCGCGCGAGGACTCGCTGTGCTCGAACAGGGCGGTTTCGGTCAGCTCCAGCTTCAGGTTGGCGGCGGGCAGGCCGGTTTCGGCGAGGATGCCCAGGACGGTGCGGGCGAAGCCGGGGTCTTCCAACTGCCGCGCCGACAGGTTGACCGCCACCGGCACGTCGGCGACGCCGTCCTGCATCCAGCCCGCCGCGGTTTCGCAGGCGCGGCGCACCGTCCATTCGCCCAGGATGTTGATGGCGTCGCTGGTTTCCGCCATGGGAATGAAGACGTCGGGCGGGATCACCGTGCCGTCGTCGAGCCGCCAGCGCGACAGCGCCTCGAATCCGGTCAGGCGCCCACTGTCGGTGTCGGCCTGCGGCTGGAAGGCCAGACGCAACTCACCATGCCGAATGGCGTCGCGCACGCGATCGGAGAAGGTGCCGGGACCCGGCGCGATGGCACCCGGCGCGATGGTCGCGTTCTGGTTCACCGCCATATCCCCTCCGGTCCAGCCCTCGGTTGTCGCCCATTCCAGTGGACTTAACAGCCGAAGCGAGGCTTGTTAACCATATCTCAGGGGTATTTAAGCGGTTTTTCCAGTTTTACGAAAGAGTTAACGAATTTCCCGACGGTGATAAGATTGGGAAGCGTTAACCCCTTCCCCCTTGGATGGGGGAAGGGGTTAACGGAATTCCAATCAGACGTTGAAGCGGAAGTGGAAGATGTCGCCGTCGTTGACGACGTATTCCTTGCCTTCCTGGCGCATCTTGCCGTTGTCCTTGGCGCCCTGCTCGCCGCCCAGCGTGACGTAGCTGTCGAAGTCGATGGTCTCGGCCCGGATGAAGCCGCGCTCGAAATCGGTGTGGATGACGCCCGCCGCTTCCGGGGCCTTGGCGCCGCGGCGCACGGTCCAGGCGCGGGCCTCCTTCGGGCCGACGGTGAAGAAGGTGATGAGGTCGAGAAGCTGGAAGCCGGCGCGGATCAGCTTGTTGAGGCCGGTCTCCTCCAGGCCGAGGGATTCCAGGAACTCCTGCTTCTCGGCGGCGTCGGAGAGCTGGGCGACCTCCGCCTCGATGGCGGCGGAGATGACGACCATGCCGGCGTTCTCGGCCTTGGCCTTCTCGGCGACCTTGGCGGTCAGGCCGTTGCCGGTGGCAGCAGACGCCTCCTCGACGTTGCAGACGTAGAGGACGGGCTTGGCGGTCAGCAGCATGAACTGCTTGAAGACCGGCTTCTCCTCCTCGCTGACCTCGACGACGCGGGCCGGCTTGCCGTCCTGGAGGACCTTCAGCGCGCGCTCCATCAGATCGGCCTTGATCTTGGAGTCCTTGTCGCCGCCCTTGGCCTTCTTCTGGAGGCTGGTGAGCTGGCGCTCCAGGCTTTCCATGTCGGCGAGCATCAGCTCCGTCTCGACCACCTCGGCGTCGCGCAGGGGATCGACGTTGCCTTCCACATGAGTGACGTCGTCGTCCTCGAAACAGCGCAGGACGTGGACGATGGCGTCCACCTCGCGGATGTTGGCGAGGAACTGGTTGCCCAGCCCCTCACCCTTCGAGGCGCCGCGGATCAGCCCGGCGATGTCGACGAATTCGAGCTGGGTCGGGATGGTCTTCTGCGACTTGGCGATGGCCGCCAGCTTGTCCAGCCGCGGGTCGGGCACGCCGACGCGGCCGACGTTCGGCTCCTTGGTGCAGAAGGGGAAATTCGCCGCCTCGGCCGCCTGGGTGGCGGTCAGCGCGTTGAACAGGGTCGACTTGCCGACGTTCGGCAGGCCGACGATGCCGCAATTGAAGCCCATGGGGGTGCTCGCCGTCGGAAATCTCGGGAATTGGGGCGCTTTATCCTACGTGGAGCCGCAAAGCGCAAACGGGAAGTGGGGGTGGCAGGGTTGACCGCCGCGTCCGGCGCCTCGGGGTCACCGCGGCCGGAACAGGAAGGGCACGGAAAAGACGCGATCCTCCGCCGTCAGGCCGGGCGGCGGGGTGGGGAAGGGGGACGCCCTGCGCACCGCCGCCAGGGCGGCACGATCCAGCGCCGCGTCGCCGCTTGACGTCAGGATGGCGGCGTCGAGCACCTCGCCCGCCGTGCCGAGGGTCAGCTTGACGGTGGCCTGCCCGCCGCCGACCACCTTCTCCGGCTTGTGCCGCCCGATCCAGGCCCAGACCTGCGCCCCGTAATCGACCACCGCGCCCCGGCTCGCCGAGACCGGCTCGGACGCGGTGGCGGCCTCGCGACCCGTTCCGGTTTCGGCGGATGGCGTCGCGGATGGGCTTGGACCGGGCGCCACCTGCGGTTTCGGCGCCGCCTTGGCGGGCGGCTTCGGCTTGGGCAGCGGCTTTGGCAATGGCTTGGGTGGCTTGGGT
>NZ_QLKQ01000010.1 GCF_003349955.1 Azospirillum brasilense | reverse complement strand
CTGCGAAGCGGGGGAGGGAAGGGGCCCACGGCGAAGCCGTGGGAAGGGTGGGGGCTCCGAGGATCAGCGAAGCCCCCCGAACCCTCACTCCCCGAACACGCGCTTGAACACCATGTCGACGTTCTTCGTGTGGTAGGTCATGTCGAACATCGGGGCCAGCGTCTCGCGGGAGATGTGCTTCGCCACATCGGCGTCCGACGACAGCAGGTCGAGGAAGTTGCCGCCCTTCTCCCACACTTGCATGGCGTTGCGCTGCACCGCCTTGTAGCTGTCCTCGCGGCTCATCCCGGCCTGGGTCAGGGCCAGCAGGACGCGCTGCGAGAAGACCAGGCCGCCCAGGTCGTCCAGGTTCTTCTGCATGCGCTCCGGATAGACCACCAGCTTGTCCATCATGCCGGTCAGGCGGGCCAGCGCGAAGTCCAGCGTCACCGTGGCGTCGGGGCCGAACATGCGCTCGACCGAGCTGTGGGAGATGTCGCGCTCGTGCCACAGGGCGACGTTCTCCAGCGCCGGGACGACGGCGGCGCGGACGATGCGCGCCAAACCCGTCAGGTTCTCCGACAGCACCGGGTTGCGCTTGTGCGGCATCGCCGAGGAGCCCTTCTGGCCCGGATGGAAATACTCCTCCGCCTCGCGCACCTCGGTGCGCTGCAGGTGGCGGATCTCCACGGCCAGATTCTCGATCGACGAGGCGATGACGCCGAGCACCGAGAAGTAGAAGGCGTGGCGGTCGCGCGGGATGACCTGGGTGGACACCGGCTCCGGCGTCAGCCCCATCTTGGCGGCGACGTGCTGCTCGACCCGCGGGTCGATGTTGGCGAAGGTGCCGACCGCGCCGGAGATGGCGCAGGTGGCGATGTCGGCGCGCGCCTGGACCAGACGCTCCCGACCGCGGGCGAAGGCGGCGTAATGGCCGGCCAGCTTCAGACCGAAGGTCGTCGGCTCGGCGTGGATGCCGTGGCTGCGCCCGATGGTGACGGTGTCCTTGTGCTCGTAGGCGCGGCGCTTCAGAACGGCCAGCAGCTTGTCCATGTCGTCGAGCAGCAGGTCGGCGGCCTGGGTCATCTGCACGGCGAGGCAGGTGTCCAGCACGTCCGACGAGGTCATGCCCTGGTGGACGAAGCGCGCCTCCGGCCCGACATGCTCGGCGAGGTTGGTCAGGAAGGCGATGACGTCGTGGCGGGTCTCCCGCTCGATCTCGTCGATGCGGTCGATCTCCCACTTGCCGCGCTCCCACACGGCGGCGGCGGCCTCCTTCGGGATGACCCCCAGCTCCGCCTGCGCGTCGCAGGCGTGCGCCTCGATCTCGAACCAGATGCGGAACCGGTTCTCCGGCTCCCAGATGCGGGCCATTTCGGGGCGGGTGTAGCGGGGGATCATCGGACTCTCCGGGGGTGGCGGACCTGAACGCTTTGGGACGGGCGGGGGCGTACCGGGACCTTGCAGCGGCGGAAAACGCCCCCTGTTGCTCGCGCGCGGGACCATAACCGTGCCGGACGGCGCTGCAAAGCCCCTTCGCGGTCCCGCCGGTTGCGGGGGCGCGTCATAAGGTTTTCCAAGGCGGGATTGTCCTCGCGGAAAAATCGCAAAGACTGGCAATTCGTCGCGCCGGCTTCTTCACCTTGATCTTGCCGAGTCCCTGCCACGCGCACTAATGATTTACACTGTGCGCCGCGGACGGGCTAAGCCGGGCGTGGTTCCAGGAGGGCTTTCCTTGTCCGATCCGATCGCCGAGTTGATGCGCGAGCCGTCCCGGACTTCGGACGAGAGGCAGCTATACCGTCTTCAGTTCCTGGCCTCGCTGTTCCTGGTCGCGGCGGTGGTGCTGGGCCTGGGCGCCTACTTCATCTGGCAGCACCGGATGGATTTCGAAGCCGACCTGAAGCAGACCGAGGCCCGCTACCGGGAGGAGCAGCGCCAGACCCTGCAGGAGGAGCTGGAGAACGCGCGCTCCTACCTCGCCTACATGCGGTCGCGCACCGAGCCGCTTCTGCGCGCCGAGCTGCGCGCCAAGGTGGACGAGGCCTACGGCATCGCCTGGACCATCTACGAGCGCGAGAAGGAGTATCTGCCGGAGGTGTCGATCCGGCAGTCGATCAAGGAGACCCTGCGGCCCCTGCGCTTCTTCGGCGGGCGCGGCTACTACTTCATCGACGACATGCAGGGCACCTGCGTGCTGCTGCCCACCGACCCCCAGCGGGAAGGCAGTTCGCTGCTCGACAACCGCGACGACCAGGGGCGCCCGATCATGCGCAACCTGATCCGCGCCGTTGACGACCCGGAGATGCAGGGCTTCACGCGCTACCGCTGGTACGCGCCGGGCAACCCGCACAGCATGTCCGACAAGTTCGCCTATGTCCGCCGGTTCGAGCCGTTCAACTGGCTGATCGGCGCCGGCGACTATGTCGGGGCGGTGGAGGAGAAGCTCCAGCGCGAGACGCTGGAGCGGCTGCGCGCGCGGCGCTTCGGGGATTCGGGCTTCATCGCCGTGCTGCGGGAGGACGGCGAGGTGCTGCTCTCGCCGACCTCCCCGGCGGCGGAGGGCAAGAACGCCCGCGACCTGCCCTGGGAGACCGAACGGGATCTGGTCACCCGCCTGCTGGAGGCCGGGCTGGCCGGCGGGGGGGAGCTGCGCTTCGACTGGGTGCATCCGGTCACCGGGCGCCCGGCGCCGAAACTGTCCCACGCCACGGCGCCGGACGTCTGGGGGTGGGTGCTGGTCGCCGGCTTCTACACCGACGACATCGACGCCGTGCTGGCCCAGCGGCGGGCCGAGATCAGCGCCGGCATGAAGAAGCGCATCCTGACCACCGTGGCGGTGCTGGCGTTGGCGCTGGGCGCGTCGGCCGGGGTGTCCTGGCTGGTCACCGGCTGGGTCCGCCGCATCGTCCGCGGCTACCAGTCCAACATGCGGGAAAGCGACAGCATGCTGCGTGAGCGGGCGCGGCAGCTCTACCTCGCCAACTTCTTCGTGGACCATGTGTCCGAGATCGTCGTGCTGGCGGACTCGGAGCTGCGCATCGCCTACGTCAACCCGTTCGGCTGCGCCGCGCTGGGCGCCCCGCTGGCCGGGCTGGCCGGTGGCCCCGCCGACCTTCTGCAACGCTTCCGCGACGAGGCGGCCGAGGCGTCGGCCCATTACGAGACGCACTACCGCACGCGGGACGGGCGGACGCTGGAGCTGGAGGTGACGGCCAGTCGGGTTACCTACGAGGGTGACGCCTACTACTGTGCCATCGCCCGCGACATCGCGGAGCGCAAGCGCGCGGAGTGGGAGCTACGGCTGTCCGCCAAGGTGTTCGACAACGCCGCCGAGGGCATGGTCGTCACCAACGAGAAGAACCGCATCGTCGCGGTCAACGACGCCTTCTGCCGCATCACCGGCTACAGCCGCGAGGAGGTGATCGGCGGCGATCCGGCCATGCTCGCTTCGGGCCGGCAGGACGGGATCTACTACGCCGACATGTGGGCGAAGCTGAAGGAGGAGGGCCACTGGTCGGGCGAGATCTGGAACAAGCGCAAGTCCGGCGAGGTCTATCCGGAATGGCTCAGCATCCAGGTCGTGCGCAACGAGGCGGGGGAGGCCGTCAATTACATCGCCGCCTTCTCCGACATCACCGAGAAGCGCGCCCAGGAGGAGCGCATCCGGCATCTCGCGCAGTACGACTTCCTGACCGACCTGCCCAACCGCTTCCTGCTGCGCGACCGGCTGGAGCGCGCGATGCTCGCCGCCGACCGGCACAGCAGCAAGGTGGGGCTGCTGTTCGTCGATCTGGACCGGTTCAAGACCATCAACGACAGCCTGGGGCACGGCGTCGGCGACCGGCTGCTGCGCGCGGTCGGGGCGCGGCTGCTGGAGACGGTGCGGGCCAGCGACACCGTCAGCCGCCAGGGCGGCGACGAGTTCGTCATCCTCGTCAACGACCTGGACGGTCCCGACGCGGCCTGTTCGGTGGCCCGCAAGGTGCTGCGCGCGATGACCGAGTCCTTCCCGGTGGACGGGCACGAGCTGCAAATCTCCCCGTCCATCGGCATCGCGCTCTACCCCGACGACGCGACGACCATCGACGCGCTTCTGAAATGCGCGGATATGGCGATGTACGCCGCCAAGGAGGCCGGACGCGCCAACCACCAGTTCTTCACGCCGGAGCTGAACAAGCGGGCGTCGGAGCGGATGTGGCTGGAGAGCAACCTGCGCCACGCCCTGGCCGACAACGAGCTGGAGCTGCATTTCCAGCCGCAGTTCGCGGTGGACGGCCGCCGTCTGGTGGGGGCGGAGGGGCTGCTGCGCTGGCGCCGCCGCGACGGCACGATGATCCCGCCCGGCCAGTTCATCCCGGTGGCCGAGGACACCGGCCTGATCCAGCCGATCGGCGACTGGGTGCTGGGCGAGGCTTGCCGCCGCGCCGCCGACCTGCTCGCCCGCGGCCATCCGCTGCTCATCGCCATCAACCTGTCGGCGGTGCAGCTCCGCCGCCCCGGTCTGGCCGACCGCGTGGCCTTCTGGCTGGACGCCTACAAGGTGCCGGCCCGCTGCCTGGAGCTGGAGGTGACGGAAAGCGTGCTGATGGACGAGTCCGACATGGTCACCGGCACCTTCGCCCGGCTGCGCGCGATGGGGGTGGCGCTGGCCATCGACGATTTCGGCACCGGCTATTCCAGCCTCAGCTATCTGAAGCGCTTCCGCGTCGACAAGCTGAAGATCGACCGCTCCTTCGTGACCAGCCTGACCGACGGGTCCGACGGCGGGGCCATCGCCGAGGCGATCATCGGCATGGCCCGCTCGCTGCGCATGCAGACCCTGGCCGAGGGGGTGGAGACGGAGGAGCAGTTCGGCGGACTCGCCCGGCTGGGCTGTGACCAGATCCAGGGTTATCTGCTGGGCCGCCCCATGCCCTACGACGACTTCGTGGCCTTCATCGCCCGCCACGCCGACGCTCCCGAAGCGGTCGGGGAGGCGGTCGGCTGACGGGCGATGCGCCGCGAGTTTGGTCTTACGCGCCCAGCACGCTGCGGTCGTTCTTGGCGACCAGCGCCTGGAAATAGGGGCCGAGCTTGGCGTCGTCGAGGCCGAAGGCCTGCTGGAAGCGCGCGATCAGGTCACGCTCGCCCTGTTCGGCCTGGCCGTCGGCCATGGCGCTGTCGATCATGTTCAGCAGGATGCACAGCCGCTGCTGTTCGCTCAGGTTCGGCGTGGCGGCGGCCAGGAAAGCGTCGGGCGGGGTGCTGCGCGCGTATTTGAAGCAGCGGTCCAGCTCCTCGCGCGTGGCGCTGCGGCCCATCACCGACAGCAGATGGCCGACCTCCTCCGGGTCCAGCTCCCCGTCCGCGCCCATGCAATAGATCAGCGAGACGACGAGCGTCCGGCGGGGGGTGAGATCCAGCGGTGCCGATCCCTTGAACATGTCGAAAAGGCCCATGGTGCTACCTCTGTGGTGACGAACGCCGCACATATGGGAGCGCCGGTCCGGGCGACAAGATGGGGCTGCAGGACAGGGTTGCGGCTACAGCAGGCCTTGGGCTTTGAAGCTGACAAGCTTGCCCTTGCCGACGATGAGGTGGTCGTGCACCGCGATGCCCAGGCTGTGGGCGGCGCGCAGGATCTCCTTGGTCATCTCCACGTCGGCGCGGCTGGGGGTGGGGTCGCCGGACGGGTGGTTGTGCACCAGGATGATGGCGCTGGCCGACAGCTCCAGCGCCCGCCGCACCACCTCGCGCGGGTAGACCGGGGTGTGGTCGACCGTGCCGGTTTGCTGCACCTCGTCGGCGATCAGCTTGTTCTTGCGGTCGAGGAAGAGCAGGCGGAACTGCTCCATCGGCTGGTGCGCCATGGCGGCGGTGCAGTAGTCGAGCAGCGACTGCCAGTTGGCCAGCACGGGCCGGTCCATCACCCGCTGCCGCATCCCGCGCAGCGCCGCCGCCCCGACCACCCGCAGCGTCGCGACGGCCTTGTCGGAGGCCAGCGAGACCTCCCCCACGCAATAGCCGCGCAGGCGGGGCGGCGGGGCGTTGACGACGCTCCAGAGGTCGCCGAAATCGCGGATCAGCGCCTTGGCCAGTGGCTTCACGTCGCGGCGCGGGTTGACCGCGAACAGGATCATCTCCAGCAGCTCGTAATCCTGGAGCGCGTCCGGTCCGCCGTCCAGGAAGCGGCTGTAGAGCCGCTGGCGGTGACCCTTGTGGTGGGCCTCCTCCACGGCGGCGTCAGGGGGAGAAACGTTAGGGGGAGAGACGTCAGGGGGCGGCTCCAGCCCGGGAAGCCCCTGAGCCTCCTCCGCTTCCCCCGACCGCTTTGCGTTTTTCCGTCCCGCCATCCCGACGCCACCATACGAATGTGTGCGTCGGGACTATACCTCTTCCGCGCGAAAATCACAGCCGCGGGAAACGTCAGACGGCCGCGGTCGCTTCCTCGGCCGGGACAGAGTAGGGGGGCTTGTGGAAGCCGGCGGGGGACAGGGTGAAGATCTCGCAGCCGTCCTTGGTCACGCCGATGGAATGCTCGAACTGGGCGGACAGCGACTTGTCCTTGGTCACCGCGGTCCAGCCGTCGCCGAGGATCTTCACGTCGTAGCGGCCGGCGTTGATCATCGGCTCGATGGTGAAGATCATGCCCTCGCGCAGGACGGCGCCGGTGCCGGGGTTGCCGAAATGCAGGACCGACGGCGGCTCGTGGAAGACGCGGCCCAGCCCGTGGCCGCAGAAGTCGCGGACGACCGAGTAGCGGTGGCCTTCCGCGAAGGTCTGGATGGCGTGGCCGATGTCGCCCAGCGTGGCGCCCGGCTTCACCTGCGCGATGCCGATCATCAGCGCGTCGTAGGTGACGTCGACCAGCTTCTTCGCCTTCACGCCGACGTCGCCGCACAGGTACATGCGGCTGCTGTCGCCGTACCAGCCGTCCAGGATGGGGGTGACGTCGATGTTCAGGATGTCGCCGTTCTGCAGCCGCTTGTCGCCGGGGATGCCGTGGCAGACCACATGGTTGACGGAGATGCAGTTGGCCTTCGGAAAACCGCGGTAGCCGAGCGGGGCCGGGACGCCGCCATGGTCGCGGATGTATTGCTCCAGCAGCCGGTCCAGCTCGCCGGTGGTGACGCCCGGCTGGACGTAGGGCGTGATGAAATCGAGCGTGGCCGCGGCCAGCCGTCCGGCCTTGCGCATGCCCTCGAAATCCTCCGGCCCATGAATCCGGATGCGATGGGAATCGAGGTCGTCGTGGTCCAAGAGAATCGTCCCTTACAGATCAGGTCCCAGGAAAACCCGCCGGCAGGCCCGGCGGCGAACAAAGAGCGGGGTCAATCCGTGCGGATCAGCCCATGCAGATTGGCAGCGGCCGTTCCAGTTCGATCGCCTGCGGGGTGATCCTACAGGACCAGCACACGGCTTCCACCCCCGATTCGAGCGCGAGGCGCAATCCGGCGGCGTAGGCGGGGTCGATGTCGGCGGCGACTCGGAAGTGGGTGCAGTCGGCGCGCTGCACAAGATAGACCATGACCGCCCGCGCGCCCTGGCGGACCATCCCGGCCATCTCCACCAGATGCTTGGCCCCGCGGGCGGTCACGCAGTCCGGGAACTCCGCGGCCCGCCCGTCGCCCCGCGCGGGGCGGCGCAGATGCACGTTCTTGACCTCGACATAGGCCGGCGGCCGGGCCTCGTCCTCCAGCAGGATGTCGATGCGGGAGTTGCTGCCGTATTTCACCTCGCGGCGCAGCCGGGCGTAGCCGGCCAGTTCCGGGATGGTGCCGGCGGCGATGGCGGCGGCGACCAGCCCGTTGGGATGCGACGTGTTGACGCCGACGAGGCAGGGCGCCTCCGGGTCGTCCAGCGCCTCGACCAGCTCCAGCGTGTGGGCGAGCTTGCGTTTTGGGTTGTCCGACCGCGACAGCCAGACGGCGGAGCCGGGGGCGTCCACCCCGATCATGCTGCCCGAATTCGGCACATGGGCGGTGACCATGGCGCCGTCGAGGTCCACGTCGGCGAGGAACCGCTTGTAGCGGCGGACGAGGCGGCCTTGCAGGAGGGGGGTGGGGAAGCGCATCTTGGGCCCTAGGTTAAAGCGCGCCCCCGCCGTCCGGCAAGCCCGCCGGTCCCGCCACCCCGCCTCAATCGAGAACGGAGCCGACTCCGCATGTCCACGCCCGCCACCTCCAACCCGACTGCCCCCAACCCGACCGCCGCCAACCCGACCGCCGCCGTCCTCGTCATCGGCAACGAGATCCTGTCGGGCCGCACCAAGGACGCCAACCTGCCGCACATCGCGGAAAAGCTGGCCGGCATCGGCGTCCGTCTGCGCGAGGCGCGCGTCGTTCCGGACGTGGAGGAGGAGATCATCACGGCGCTGGACGCCCTGCGCGGCCGCTACGGCTACGTCTTCACCACGGGGGGCATCGGGCCGACCCACGACGACATCACCTCGGCCTGCGTCGCCAGGGCCTTCGGCGTGCCGCTGGAGCGCAACGCCGAGGCGGTGGCCCGGCTGGAGCGCCATTACGGCGACCCGTCGAAGCTGAACGAGGCGCGGCTGCGCATGGCCAACATCCCGGTGGGGGCCTCGTTGATCGACAACCCGATCAGCGCCGCGCCGGGCTTCCGCATCGGCAACGTCTTCGTCATGGCGGGGGTGCCCAACATCATGCAGGCGATGCTCGACGGTGTCCTGCCGCAGTTGGAGGGCGGGCCGGACCTGCACGCCCGCACGGTGGCCTGCGAACTGGCCGAGGGGCAGATCGCCGCCGATCTCGGCGCCTTGCAGGACCGCTACGCCGACCTGGAGATCGGCAGCTACCCCTATTTCCGCAACGGCTTCTTCGGCGTCAGCCTCGTGCTGCGCGGCACCGACGAGACCCGCGTGACGGCGGCGACGGAGGAGCTGGCGGGCATCGTCCTGCGCTTGGGCGGTACGCCGAACGTCACGGTCGGAACCAAAGGCTAGGCAAGTCTCTAGGACGCCAAGCCGTCCTTGGTCATATTGTCGCTGCCATGGGTAATTCTATGTTGAGGACTGGGACGTGACGGTCATGAAAAGTCGTGCCATGAAACCCTTCGAAAAAGCGGCGATCCTGTTCTTGCTGAAGCATCTGGCCTCCGGCGTGGCCGGGGCTGTTGTCTTGGCGACCGGGCTTTTGATTCTCGACGTCGCCAATCTGGCGACTCTGATCGGAAACAGCGATCACGGCATCGTTGCCGCGATCATGCTGTACGCCAGCCTCATCCTGACCTTCGGCAGCGTGGCGATGGGCATCGGCATCATGACCCTGAACGAGGACACGCGGCCCTGACTCCTGGCGGATGGGCATCCGCCTAGACGCGGGCCGTTCAGAACGGCCCGAAGCTGTCATAAGCCCAGACCAGCGCCACGATGGCGGCGATCCAGACCGCCGCGTAGGGCAGCCAAGTGTTGCGGTTGCGGCGCAAAGCCGCCGGCACGATCAGCACGGCGACCATCAGCACACTCACGACACCCAACCAGTTGATCGATTCCAAGCTCACCTCCCTTGAACGCCAAGGTTGCGGGGATTTTTGCGTGTCCGGCGCTTTAAACGCGCTCAATCCTTGACCAAACGCCCGCTGATTGTCTAAGTCAATCCAGCGGAGCGGCGGGCTGCATACGATGATATGCAACTCCGGCGGGCGGGGGCAACCCGTCTACCAAGCCGATCCGCGACGGTGCGCGGGCGTGGCGGAATCGGTAGACGCAAAGGACTTAAAATCCTTCGCCAACGGCATGCGGGTTCGAGTCCCGCCGCCCGCACCACTTTGAATTATGATGATGTTTGTATTCGGCTCGATCTTGCGGCGAGGCGGGGTTAAGGCATCAGGACCCACCCAGGACCCACGAGAAGGCCCGGCTGCGAGGGCTGGCTGAGCCGCTGCCATATGACCGCGCTGTTTGTCGCGTGATCAAGCCGCCGCCTATGTCGGCGTCAGCCCAGGAAAGTTCGCCGAAGAGGCCGAGGCCGGTATCTGGCCGGCTGGAGAACAGCGCGGTGGGCGAGTTCTCTGGGATCGTTCTCTTCTCGACATCGCTCGAGACAGGCGCAGCGGGAACCAGCCGGCGCGAGGCCGGGTGTTCAGCGCCTGCAGGTCTGGCCAGGACTCGCACAGGACAGGCGGCATGCCGCGGGCGACCAACTCGCCGCAGAGACGATCACGCGCGGCGTCCAGCGCCGGGTGAGCGGGCCAGTGCCCAGCGACAGGGTTTCGACGAGGCGGAAGTCGGGCGCGACGGTGCGCGCCTGGAACATGGCGCTCACGGTGGATTCCTTGGGGCTGGTGGTGTTGAAGGGGATTGAGGGGCGGTGGATCAGGTCGTGAATGGGGTCCGAGCGAGGTCTGCGGAGTGTCGGTGCCGCATCTGGCGCCAAAGCCGGTTGCGCCTTGCGGTCCAGATATCATTCATCATAATATTCGCACGGGAAAAAATAACTCTTTAATGGAGTATCTTTAAAATGCCAATTACAGTTAGAGACGGCGGGAAAAATAACGTTGTGTGCATTAGTGAAGGTGATATGCAGAGCGGAAGTGCGTTTATAGAAATTCACGGTGATAACAATTATGTCTCCGTTGGGACGGCTCATGCGTGGGGAGGCGCGCATATTATTGTTCAGAACGATGCGCGCATAAGCATTGGAGCTGAGTGTGTGCTTAGTAGCCTCTTGGTATTCGCCGGCCAAGGCGCTGAGGTGGAGATTGGAGCAAAAACAGGCTTTAGCGGCCCCACATCCCTCCTGGCCCACGAACCAGCAAAAATCAGCATCGGCGAGGAATGTCTGTTTGGATCGGAAACACATGTTCTCGCGTCCGATATGCATTCAATTATCGACTGCGCGAGCGGGCAGCGCATCAACCCAGCACGCGACATCATCATAAGTAAAAAGGTGTGGATTGGATTTCGCTCCATTGTACTCAAAGGCGCGCAAATCGGGGAAGGCTCAATTATTGGGGCAAGCGCTATCGTAAGTGGAAATATTCCGGCCTACTGCTCGGCAGCTGGAAATCCGGCACGGGTTATTCGGGAGGGGGTGACGTGGGATAAGGCGCTGTTGCCGGTTGGATGAAAGCAGCAGCAATTTACCCGCATCTTCGGCTCTGACCTTGCCGCTGCAGCCAGGACGAACCCGCCGGACAGCGTCGGCCCGACTTTGGCGAACAGGGGCGGCAGCAGGTCGGTTCCGGCGATCTGGTCGACGATGCCGGCAACGACAACGAATCCGAGCAGGATCACCCTCTTGGATTTTAGGACGTTCGTGGTCATGCCCTTCCTTCGGGAATGAATAAGCTGCCGGGCGGCGTTGGGTAATCGATCGGTGGGTGTGTGCGTTGGTGGCTGCTCGTGGATGCCGTGCTGGGCTTCGAGGCCGGTGCCGGGCGAAAGCGCGGCCGATGATGAGGGTTCCGTGCTGGCGACGCGTGGGCAGCCACGGGTGGCGCTGCAACATCCGCTGCTTCCATTCCCCTTCAGGACCCACCGTAGCGGCATTTCCATCATAGGTCGGGAAAGCACGGGAAAGAAGGAAGGTGGGCAATGCATTGAAGAACATACGCTATCAGCGTCTCGCGCAAATTATGGAAAAGTCGCGGACATTCGTATGTGTCAGACGTAAAGTCCCTCACCCCACGGTGTGCGGGTTCGAGTCCGGCCGCACGCACCATGTTTCCGAGGGCGGGGCGCAGGCCGCTGCCCTTGCCCAGGGCGTGAGACAGATTGTCCCGGCACCTCCCCCCTGTTCGTCCAGCCCTGACCATGATGTATGCTCGCCCAGGTCGCAAAAAGGAATGATTGCGCACTTGTCGGGGGAGGGAGGCCATGGTTCGAGGGACGGTGCTGGCGGGATTGGCGCTGCTGTTGGCATCCTGCCAGACGGCAGGATACAACACTGGAGAGCGAGTGGAGATCGACTGCGACCGCTCGCCGATCCAATCCAGTTGGAGCAATGTCTACACGCCGACCTGGGGGAAATGTTACCGCGTAACGGCCGATCGGGCCGACGTTATGAGCACGGCTCATATTCGGCATTTCCAGATTCCCGGTGGGCACGCCGACGTCGTCCATCATGTGGCCGGGCACAACACCTTCATGACCCAGGGTGATCTGCGAAGCGCCGTCCGCATATACAACAACGTGGCGATGAACGGCACGGATTGGAAAGAGCCGCGGAACGAGGTTCTGGGCGGCCAGGAATACGAAACACAGACATTCCTGCTGAGTGGCAAGTCCTGCATGGCCTTTCGCGCCAAGGCCGCCCCGGCGGCCACCCTGCCTGGCTACCGAAGCGCAACCTACGGCTACGCCTGCGCCAACCGGCTGGATCGGGATTTGTGGGAGCGGCTACTGCCGTCCTTCAGCTATGATGTCGCCCGTGCGGAAAACGCTCCGGTGAAACCGATTCCCCCGGCGTCGGCGAAGCGGAACTGAGCGTTTGGTTTCTCAGCATGGCGGTGGCAAAACCGCCCGTCGTTCCCCCCACGCCATGTGGGCGGTCAGCATCAACGCGTTCCGCGCGCCGTTCCGCGCAGCCCGCCGATGCGCTTCTTGATCGCGGCCGTGTCGGGGGCAAGGAGAGGCGAGCCAACGGCAGCGGGTTCTTCGCAGGTATGTTCCCACACCGTCCGGCCTTGTATCTGCGGCCGGTGATCAGGTTGCGATGCCGGCTGTGCAAGTGGCAATGTCGATGCTTGATGTTGTTCATAAGAAAAAGGTTTGGAAAGATCCGCAACAATCGAATGGCGGCCTTTCCTGTCGCGGTCATCCGGTGGCTGCTTCTGATATTCACTCGCAATAGCAGGATGCCGCGTGATGTGAATGGGCGCGAATTCTCCAAATTCCGGCACTCAACCGGTTGCCAGCGGCCCATAATTCGGGCATGGTCTTTTGCGAAACCCGATAAACCGACAAACGAACCGCATGGAGGCAGGACGTGAAGGGCGATCCGCAGGTCATCACCCATTTGAACAAGATCCTGACCAACGAGCTGACGGCGATCAACCAGTACTTCCTGCATGCCCGCATGCTGAAGAACTGGGGTCTGAAGCGCATTGCGCACAAGATCTACGTGGAATCCATCGACGAGATGAAGCACGCCGACAAGATGATCGAGCGCATCCTGTTCCTGGAAGGTCTTCCCAACCTTCAGGATCTGGGCAAGCTGATGATCGGTGAGGATGTGCCGGAAATGCTCGGCAACGATCTGAAGGTGGAGCACAAGGCCCGCGCCGACCTGATCGACGCCATCGCCCTGTGCGAGCAGGTCCGCGACTACGAGACGCGCGCGCAGCTCACCGAACTGCTCGACGACACCGAAGAGCACATCGACTGGATCGAGACGCAGCTCGACCTGATCCAGCGCGTGGGTATCGTCGCCTACCAGCAGGAGCAGATCTACGGCGAGAGCTGAGCCGCTCGGAGCCGCCGGAGGCTGATCGGGGGGAGGCGTGGCCGCGGGCTGCGCCTCCCCCTTTTTCGTGGAGCGGCGGGGTGAAGTCGGCAACGCCTTGTTAACCATGTTCTCGTAGCGTGCCTGTTTCCGCTTCTGCTTGTACGGGAACCGCCATCATGCTCCCCATTACGTCCTTGCGGGTTGACGACCTGACGCCGGAGGAGACCGCCGCCGTCGCGCACGCCTATCTGGCGGCGCTGGACGGCAACAATCTGGACGAGAGCGATCTGGATCAGGGCGATCATGAGAGCGCCTTCGACCGGGCGCTGGAGACGCTGCGCGGTTACCGTCCCGGCCTGCCGCTGAACATCGCCGCGGCGGAGCTGGAACTGCTGTTGGCCTCCCTGCCGGCCACGGTTTCCACCGCCCCCGAGCCCGCCCTGGCGTAAGGCACGCCCGGCCGTCGTCTCGTCGGTTCAAGAAAAAGGCCCGCTCCGGTTTCCCGGGGCGGGCCTTTTCGTTGTCCGGGTCGGTTGTTCACAGGCCGGTCTGCGGCTTGCCGGTGTCGGCCGTCTTGGTCACGCCGGGGTCGATGAGGGGCTGCAGCGCCGGGGCGATGCTCTTCAGCAGCTGGGCGGGCAGGGCGCTGGTGAAGCGGTAGTTGTCGGCCTCCGGGCCATGGACGAAGGCGGTCATGGTGCCGAAGAAGCGGTCGCCGATGTAGAAGGCGAAGGTCGCCGTCCGGTTCACCGCCCGCGATTCGATCAGGCGCCCGCCGGGGCCGTAGCGGTCCAGCCGATGGTCACCCGTCCCGGTCTTGCCACCGATCGGAATCACCGCCCCCGCCGAGTCCTTGAAGGAGCCCCAGACCCGCTTGGCCGTGCCGTTCTGTGCCACGTCCATCAGCGCCTTGCGCAGGGTGGCCGCGACCTCCGCCTTCATCACGCGCTGGCCGCGCAGCTCGCCCAGCCCGACGACGGCCTCGTAGGGCGTGCCGGCGGCGAAATGCAGCTTGCGCACGCGCACGGTCGGCTGGCGCACCCCGTCGTTCTGAATGATGCCGACCAGCTCGGCCAGGGCCGCCGGGCGGTCGGCGGAGCTGCCGATGGCCGTGGCGAAGGACGGGACCAGCGTTTCGAAGGGGTAGCCCAGCTTGCGCCACTGCTCGGTGATGCGCTGGAAGGCTTCCTCCTCCAGCCCGATGCGGATGCGGGTGTTCTGGGCCGACTGGCCCTTCTTGAACAGCCAGCGGTAGCTTTCCTGGCGCTCCTGCACGCTGGCCTCCAGAACCTCCTGCCGCTTGGCGTCGGGGCGCTTCTGCAGGTAGGAGACCAGCCACAGCTCCAGCGGATGGACGCGCGCCAGATAGCCGAGGTCGTTCAGCGGGAACTTGTCCGGCCCGTATTTGCCGTAGAGCGACGCGATGTCGCCGTCGTCCAGCTTGGCGTCGGGCAGGCGGGCGCGCAGGAAGGCGCCGAACTCCTTCACCCCGGCCTGCGGGCGCACGGTGCGGAAGATCACCGACAGGCGGTGCGGCGTCGGCCGCGACCGGGCGGCCAGCATGGTCAGCATCTCGTCCGGCGTGTGCTTCCGGTAGCTGTTGTAGAAGCGGTTCAGGAAGTCGCTGCCTTCCTTGTCGGCGAAGCGGGCGAGATAGGCTTGGCGGGCGGGGTGGTCGGGGTTGTGCAGAATGTCGGTGCTGTCGTCGCCGCCTTCGGACAGATAGAACTGCACGACGTCGCGCATCATGCGGATGAAGGGCAGGTTGACCGAATTGCGCAGCGACTCGGTGACGGTCAGGATGCTGCCGTTGTCCTTGGCATTGAAGTTCACGAAGCTGTGCAGCCCGCCGCCGGTGAAGAAGGCCTCGCCGGGGTTCGCCGAATAGCGGCGCTCCATGGCCGCGTCGAGCATGGCGCTCAGACCGCGGTTGGCGGAGGTCGCCAGCCAGTTCGCCGCCCAGCGCGTCAGGTTGTCGGACGCCTCCTCCTCCACGTCGGCGAGGAAGTCCTTGGGCAGGTGGGCGTAGCGGGTGTGCAGCTCCGCCACGATCTCCAGATAGGTGGCCAGCGTGCGCAGCTTCGCCGTGGAGCCGAGGTCGAGCTTGGCGCCCTCGTTGATGTCCAGCGGCTGGTCGAGGTTGTCGGCCTGGACGCGCAGGTAGTTGGCGTCCGGCCCGCGCTCGTACAGCGTGACCGAGTAGATGATCTTCGACAGGTCGCTGCCCTTGGTGTCGAGCAGCCGTTCGCCGGTCAGCCCCATCTGCGCGGCGAAGGCCGGGTCGCCCAGCTTCGCCAGCACCTCCACCACGCGCTGCTGCGCCGGGGCGTCGAGCGTCGATTCGGCGGTCAGGTCGATGCGGTCGAGTTGGTAGAGGCTGGGCACGCCGAGCATGGAGAGCAGCCGGGCGCGGATGGCGTTGGGGGCCTTCTGCTCCACGAAATTGGCGGTCTGGGCCTGCGGCGGGTCCTCGCGGAACTTCAGCGTCAGGCCGAGCGCGGCGTCGCGCAGCGCGGTGTCGATCACGCCAGCACCATGCAGCACGCGCAGGTGGCTGTCGGCCAGCCGCTCCAGCGCTTGGCGGTCCTGGATCAGGTAATAGGAGGGGCGGCGCTGGGCGAGCAGAAGGCTCAGCACCTGCTTGTAGGCCAGCGCCTTCAATTGCAGGGCGCGGGCGTCGGCGGGCTCCTCCGACAGCACCTTCTCGGCCATGGCGAGGTCGGTGCCGAACCAGGCCCACAGCCCGTCGCCCAGCCCGTTCACCTCGCCGAAGCCGGGGCGCCCGGTCAGTGGGGTGGAGTTCAGATAGTCGATCAGGATGCGGCGGCGGTGGGCGCCGGTGTCCTCGCCGTCCAGATAGGCCCGCGTGCTGGCCGAGATCATCTGGCGCAGCTTCTCCGTGGCGCCGCTGGTCTGGCCGTCGGGGGAGTGCCGGTACTTCTCGATCTGGGTCGCCAGGGTCGAGCCGCCGGGGGAGCGCTGGCCGGGCTTGACCCACTGCACCGGCAGCATCGCCACGGCGCCGGCGAAGCGGTCCCACTCCACCGCGGGGTTGCGGCGCGGCTCGTCGGTGTTCAGCAGCTCGCGGTTCTCGATGAACAGCAGCGTGGCGGCGACCAGCGGCGGCACGTCCTCGAACTTGGCGAAGACCCGCTCCGGGTAGCGGGCGGAGAACAGCGCGGTGCCGTTGCGGTCGAGCAGGGTCAGGCCGGCGCGCGTCTTCTCGTGGTAGATCGGGAAGCCGCCGGCGGCCATGAACTGGTCGAGCGTCGGTGACAGATGCGCCTGCATCTCCACCGCGTACATGTCCGAGGTCAGCGAGCGCAGATAGCCGGGCAGCCCGACATAGCCCATCCGCTCATTGTAGGGGCCCTGGGTGGGGTGGCGCGCGGCGGGGTTCGGCCCCTCGCCCAGCGTGTAGGTCATGTCCTTGGCGTAGCCGGCGAGCAGGCGGGCCTGCAATCGCGACGTGCGCATCTCCTCCTGCGCCAGGAGGGCGCCGCCGCCCAGCGTCGCCGCCAGCGTCACACCCCAGATCGCGCGTCGCACCCACAACCGTGTCATGTCCGGCTCCAGCCATGACCGCGGGGCAAGACCCGCGAATTGGTTAAAATGCTCGGTAAAATGGCCGAGCGATAGGACCGGAATGTAGAGGTGGCTTGGTTAACAACCGGTGTAATCCCTGGCTCTTCGGGTGTGCGAGTCCGCCCCGAAATCGGTGTAACTCAAAATCGTAGCGGACCGTTGCGGCGGCGCCACGGATGCACCTCTCGGTTGTGTGGTTAAGAAACGTGACCGTGCGCCGCCACGAAATCCGTTAACGCCGCGCGCAGGCGGGCGACCACGCCGGACCAGTCGCCGGAGCGGTCCTGGCCGAACACGCGCATGGTCGGGTACCAGGGATTCGCCTCCCGGTTGCCCAGCCAGCGCCAGCAGGCGTCGGCGCGCGACAGCGTCCAGGTCGGCCGCCCCAGGCCGCCCGCGAGGTGGCAGACGGAGGTGTCCACCGTGATGACGAGGTCCAGCGTCTCGGCCAGCGCCGCCGTGTCGGCGAAGTCGTGGACGCCGCCCATGGGGTCCTCGATGTCCATGCCCGCCGGGGCCTCGGCCAACTGCGCCGCGCCCGGCCCCATCTGCAGGCTGACGAAGCGCACCCCCCGGACCTCGGCCAGGGGGGCCAGGGCGGCCAGCGGCAGGCTGCGCCGCCGGTCGATCGGGCTCGCCACCCCGCGCGCCGTGCGCGGCGACCCGGCCCAGACCAGCCCGACGCGCGGACGCCCGTCCATTGGCAGGCGCTCGCGCCACGCCGCGACGTCGGCGGGATCGGCGCGCAGATAGGGCACCGCGGCCGGGACGCTGTCGAGATCGGTTCCGAAGGCGCGGGGCAGGCTCATCATCGGGATGTGAAGGTCGAAGGCCGGAAGCGCGCCGCCCCAGGCGACGGCGGCGGCGACGCCGTCCACCCGCTCCATCAGCCGCACCAGCGCGGGGGAGCAGCCGACGATCACCCGCGCCCCCCGCGCGGACAGCAGCGGCGCGTAGCGGACGAACTGGAGGGTGTCGCCGAGCCCCTGTTCGGCGTAGAGCAGGATGGTCCGGCCCGCCACATCCTCCGCCCCGGTCCATTGCGGCTGGGGGAAGTTGCGGTGCACGGGGTCGAGCTGCCGGGTCTCCCAGCGCCACTCGAACTCCTCCCACCCCTCGCGGAGCCGGCCGGAGGCGAGCAGGGCGACGGCGAGCGCCAGATGGGCGTCGGCGTCGGCGGGGGCGAGGCGGATGGCCTCCCGCCCGGCGGCGACGGCCTCGTCGTGGCGGCCCTCGTGCAGCAGAAGGGACAGGCGGTTGCGGTGGAAGGCCGCGCGTTCCGGGGCGATGCGCGCCGCCCGCCCGCACTGGCGCAGCGCCTCCGCGACGCGGACGGTCTGCTCCAGCAGCGGCACCCTGTTGCCGTAGGCGTCGGCGTTGCCGGGGTCCAGCGCCACCGCCCGGCGCCCGGCCCGCTCCGCCTCGTCGAAGCGGCCCAGCGTCACCAGAAGATGGATGAGGTTGGTCTGCGCGTCGGCCAGCATGGGGTCGCGCCGCAACGCCTCGGTCAGCGCTTCCACGGCGCCCTCCGGGTCGCCCGTCTGGGCCAGCGCGGCGCCGAGCATGCGGTGCGCCTCGGCCCGCTGCGGGGCGAGGCCGCTGGCCTTGCCGAAGGCGTTGGCGGCGCCCGCCCAGTCGGCGGCGGCGTAGAGCAGCAGGCCGGCCCGCTCGAAGGCCTCGGCCAGCGGCTCGCTGCCGGTGGCGGCGCTGGCCGTCAGGGCGCGGGTCAGGGCGTGGAAGGCGGCGGGACCGTCGCCGGCCTCGGTCAGGGCGCCGCCCAGGGCGAACCAGTCACCGGCGCCGTCGGGTTGCAGGACCAGGAGGTTGCGGAAGGCGGCGGCGGCCCGCGCCGCGCCGTCCGGCGTGCCCAGCGCCATCAGCGCCTTGCCGAGGTTGCCGTGGATGTCGGCGGCGAGCGGCAGGAGGGCCGCCGCCTTGCCGATCATCGCCACGCCATCCGCCACCGCGCCGGTCTGGGCCGCCAGCAGCCCGGCGAAATGCAGGGCGTGGGGGTTGTCCGGGTCCACGTCCAGAATGCGACCGTAGAGCAGCCGCGCCTCCTCCAGCCGCCCGGACAGATGATGATCGAGCGCGAGGTTCAGGGCTTCGGCGACGGTGGCCATGGGCGGGGCCTTCTGTGGTGGGGCGCTATGCCCCCAGCAGTTCCTTCGCCTTGGCGGCGAGGTCGGCCAGCGGGACTTCGACCTGCTCGCCCTTCACCAGATGCTTCAGCGTCGCCGTGCCGCGGGCCTTCTCGTCGGAGCCCATCAGGACGACCAGCGGAATCCCCGCCTTGTCGGCGTATTTCATCTGCTTGGCGAGCTTGCCGCCGTCGAGCTGGATTTCCGTGTTGATGCCCGCCGCCCGCAGCGCCGTCGCCAGACCGTAATAGTCGGCGGACAGGGCCGGGTCCATCTGCGTCACCAGGACCTGGGCGGTGGCGCCGCCGTCCTTGATGATGCCGGCTTCCATCAGCTGGTAGAACAGCCGCGTCGCGCCGATGGAGATGCCCACACCCGGCAGCTTCGACTTGGTGTAGTGGCTGGCGAGGTTGTCGTAGCGCCCGCCGGAGCACACGCTGCCGATCCCCGGGTGGTCGTTCAGGAAGGTCTCGTAGACCGTGCCGGTGTAGTAGTCGAGGCCGCGCGCGATGGCGAGGTTGATGCGCACCACGCCGTCCGGCACCTGGAGAGCCTTCAGCCCCTCGATGACCGTGGTCAGCTCCGCGACGCCTTGGCGGAAGGTCTCGTTCTCGATGCCGAGCGTGCCGAGCGCGGCGAGCGTCTCCTCGTTCGTGCCCTTGGCGTCGATCAGGGACAGGATCTTTTCCGCGGCGTCGGCGGTCATGCCGAGGCCGGTCAGGCTGGCCTGCACCTTGTCGCGGCCGATCTTGTCGAGCTTGTCGATCTCGCGCAGGACCAGGACGCGCTTCTCCGCGTCGTCCACGCCCAGCCCGTCGAGCAGGCCGAGCAGGACCTTGCGGTTGTTCACGTTGATGGTGAAGCCGCCGAAGTCCAGCTCGCTGAAGACGTGGTAGATGACCGCCGGGATCTCGGCGTCGTAATGGGCGGACAGGCTGTCCTTGCCGATCACGTCGATGTCGCACTGGTAGAATTCGCGGAAGCGCCCGCGCTGCGCCCGCTCCCCGCGGTAGACGCGCTGGATCTGGTAGCGGCGGAAGGGGAAGGCGAGGTCGCGCTCATGCTCCGCCACGTAGCGGGCGAGCGGCACCGTCAGGTCGAAGCGCAGCGCGATGTCCGGCTTGTTTCCCTGCTGGAGTGCGCCGGTGGACTGCACGAAATAGACCTGCTTCTCGGTCTCGCCGCCGGACTTGGTCAGCAGGGTGTCCACCGTCTCGAACACCGGTGTTTCCACCGGCACGAAGCCGAACCGCTCGTAGCCGCGGCGGATGGTGTCGAGAAGACGTTGGAAAGCCACCTGCTGGCGCGGCAGCAGCTCCATCGTTCCGGGCGGGGTGCGGGGGGTAATGAGGCTCATCGGCGCGGGTCCGGCTTCGAATGTCCCTAGGGATTCGGCTAGGGTTCTAGCGGCTTTCGCGGGTCCCGTCACCATTGCAGTGGCCGGATACCGCCCCGATACCCCCCTGATATCGTTGAGCGGGGGGCCGTAAGGGGCTAGAACTCCGGCAAACCCCATACATCCGCGCCCGGAGCCGCCATGCCCACCGACCGTCTCGTCCTCCGCCGTCCCGACGACTGGCATGTGCACCTGCGCGACGGCGCCATGCTGAAGGCGGTGCTGCCCTTCACCGCCCACCAGTTCGGCCGCGCCATCATCATGCCGAACCTGAAGCCGCCGGTGACCCGCACGGCGGACGCCGTGGCCTACCGGGAGCGCATCCTGGCCGCCCTGCCGGAGGGCCACGCCTTCACGCCGCTGATGACCGCCTATCTGACCGACGGCACCGACGCCGACGATCTGGCCCAGGGCTTCGAGGACGGCGTGTTCGCCGCCGCCAAGCTCTACCCGGCCAACGCCACCACCAACAGCGCCCACGGCGTGACCGACCTCGGCAAGATCGCTCCGGTGCTGGAGCGCATGGCGGAGATCGGCATGCCGCTGCTGATCCACGGCGAGGTGACCGACGCCCACGTCGACATCTTCGACCGCGAGGCGGTGTTCCTGGAGCGCACCCTCGGCCCGCTGCTGGAACGCTACGCGGCGCTGCGCGTGGTTCTGGAGCACGCGACCACCGCGGAGGCCGTGGCCTTCGTGCGCGAGCACGCCGCCTCGGGCCGGGTCGGGGCGACCATCACCGCGCATCACCTGCTGATCAACCGCAGCCACCTGTTCGCCGGCGGCATCCGTCCGCATCTCTACTGCCTGCCCATCGCCAAGCGCGAGACGCACCGCGTGGCTCTGGTCGAGGCGGCGACCTCGGGCGAGGGGCCGTTCTTCCTGGGCACCGACACCGCCCCGCACACGGTGACCGCGAAGGAGAGCGCCTGCGGCTGCGCCGGCTGCTTCACCGCCGCCAACGCCATGGAGCTCTACGCCGAAGCCTTCGAGGAGGCGGGCGCCCTGGACAAGCTGGAGGCCTTCGCCAGCCTGAACGGCCCGCGCTTCTACGGGCTGCCGGCCAACGAGGACAAGGTGGTGCTGGAGCGCACGCCGTCCACGACGCCGGACATCGTGCTGACCGCCGACGGCGAGGCCGTGCTGCCCTTCCGCAGCGGCGAGACGACCCGCTGGACCTTCGCCGGCGCGGTCTGAGGCCGGTTTTCGACGCCGCCGCCGACGACGACGGTCAGTCGCCGGCGTCGGACAGGGCCGGAAGCGGAGCCCGGCCTGCCTGGCGCTGGTCGTCCAGCGCCAGGCGCAGCGCGGCGACCTCCGCGCGCAGGCTCCTCAACTCCTCCACCACATGGTGGGATTCATCGAGGATGGCGTCGCCGACCTCCTTGCTGTCCTGGTCCTGAAGGGATTGCAGCGCGTTCACGATCACCGCGACGAACAGGTTCAGCATCGTGAAGGTGGCGGCCAGGATGAAGGGCAGGAAGAAGGCCCAGGCGTAGGGATAGACCTCCATCACCGGGCGCACGATGCCCATCGACCAGCTTTCCAGCGTCATGATCTGGAACAGCGAATAGAGCGACGCGCCGAGCGTGCCGAACCAGTCCGGGAAGTCCGCGCCGAACAGCTTGGTCGCCATCACCCCGGCCACGTAGAACAGCAGGAATTGCAGCAGGACGATCATCGCCAGCCCGGGCAGCGAGGAAACCAGGGCGTGGACGATCATCCGCAGACGCGGCATGACGGTGACGAGGCGGAAGACGCGCAGCACGCGCAGGGTGCGCAGGACCATGATTTCCGGGCCGACCGGGGCCAGCGTGATCATGACCACCGCGAAGTCGAACAGGTTCCAGCCGTCGCGGAAGAAGGCGCGCCCCTGGTGGCCGATGCGCAGGGCCAGTTCCACGGTGAAGGCGATCAGGATCAGGCTGTCGAGCGTGCCGAGCAATGGCCCGATGGCGTCCGACACCGTGGAGGACGTGTCCAGCCCCAGCACGACGGCGTTCAGCAGGATCAACCCGAAGACGGTCTTCTGTCCCCGCTCGCTGTCGATCCAGTCTCCGGCCCGCGCCAACGGGCCGGTCGAGGCGGCGCGCTGCTCCATATCCTTTCCCCTCCGCTATCGCCGGGCGTCGGTCCGGCGGCGCACCACTATAGGTGATGCGGGGAGGGGGCTCGCGGTGGAAGTGCCCATGCCGTCCGGCAGTCCGCTCCAGTCCGGTGCTCCGGAATGGAGCAAATCCACCGTGGAACCGACGGATTAGAACAGGCTCCCCTGTGTCGGCGGGCGGTTCGGCTTCTTCGGCTCCGCCTTTGGCCGGGGGCTCCTGGGCTTCGGTTCCGATGCGGCGGGAGGCGGACCATCGACCCGCGGCCCGCCGTCCACCGTCGCGGCGGCTTTGCCGTCGGCGAAGACCAGCGACACCGCCAAACCCGGCGTGGCCTGGGCGGCGCTGGTCAGCGGCTTGCCGTCGCCGGACTGCACCAGGGCGAAGCCGCGCTCCAGGACGCCCTTGTAGGAATAGCTTTCCAGAAGCTTCCCCACCGCCGTCAGCCTCGCCGCGCGCTCCTCCACCGCCTTGCCATAGCTGCGCCCCAGGCGCGGCGACAGGTCGGACAGCCGCCGGCTGCCGTCGCCGAACTTCACCCGGATCGGGCCGAGCGACAGCCGCCCGGCAACCCGCTCATACTGGCCGCGCGCGGCGACGACGGCGTGGCGCAGCGCGCCGTCGAGCGCGCGGGACTCCGACGCCAGCCGCTGCCCGGCCTCGGCCAGCTTCTCGCGCGGGTGGCGCAGCGCCGCGCCCAGCTCGTTCAGGCGGGTGCGGCGGCGGTCGAGGAGCGAGGCGGCGGCCAGGGCCAGCCGCTCCGCCCGGTCGTCCAGCCGCTGGGCGTGGCTTTCCAGAAGGGCGCGCGGGTCGCCGAGGCCGCGGGCCAGCCCCTCCACCCGCGTCCGCCGCTCGGCGAGCAGGCGGGTGGCGGCGCCGACCATGCGCCGCTCGTCGTCCAGCACCTGGGCCAGCAGCTCCGCCCGCACCGGAACGGCCATCTCCGCCGCCGCCGTGGGGGTGGGGGCGCGGCGGTCGGACGCGAAGTCGATCAGGGTGGTGTCGGTCTCGTGCCCGACCGCCGAGATCAGCGGGATGCGGCTGGCCGCCGTGGCGCGGACGACGTTCTCCTCGTTGAAGGCCATCAGGTCCTCCAGCGAGCCGCCGCCGCGCGCCACGATCAGCAGGTCCGGGCGCGGCACCGGGCCGCCGGGGGGGATGCGGTTGAAGCCCTCGATGGCCGCGGTGACCTCCGCCGCCGCCCGCTCCCCCTGCACGGCGACCGGCCAGAGCAGGACCCGGCGCGGGAAGCGGTCGTGCAGCCGGTGCAGGATGTCGCGGATCACCGCCCCGGTAGGGGAGGTGACGACGCCGATCACGTCGGGCAGGAAGGGGATGGGTTTCTTGCGGCCGGCGTCGAACAGCCCCTCCGCCGCGAGGCGCTTCTTGCGCTCCTCCAGCATCTTCAGCAGGGCGCCCTCGCCGGCCAGCTCCATCGACTCGATGATGAGCTGGTATTGCGAGCGGCCGGGGTAGGTCGTCATGCGCCCGGTGACGATGACCTCCAACCCCTCCGCCGGCTGGACGGCCAGCTTCGACGCGGTGCCGCGCCAGCACACCGCCTCGATCACCGCCGTGTCGTCCTTCAGGCGGAGGTAGCAGTGGCCGGAGCTGTGGCGCTTGGGCTGGGAGATTTCGCCGCGCACGCGGACGAAGCCGAACTCCTCCTCGATGCTGCGCTTCAGGCGCCGGGCGAGGTCGCCCACCGAGAATTCCGGAAGGTTCGAGCCGGGGCGCGGCTCGGGGGCGATCAGCGGAGAGGTCATATCAAGGTCTTGAGTCATGGCGGCACCATGATACAAGGCGCGGTGTCGGCAACAAGCGTGGAAGGACGAGGTGCCATGAAAGTCCTGGTGGTCGGGTCGGGTGGGCGCGAGCATGCGCTGTGCTGGGCCATTCGGAACTCGCCGCTGTGCGACACGCTCTACTGCGCGCCGGGCAACGCCGGCATCGCGGACGTGGCCGACTGCGTCGCCATCGGCGCCGAGGACGTGGACGCCCTGGTCCGCTTCGCCCAGGACAAGGCCATCGACTTCGTGGTCGTCGGGCCGGAAGGGCCGCTGGTGCTCGGCCTCGTCGACAAGCTGACCGCGCTTGGCATCAAGGCCTTCGGCCCCAGCGCCGCGGCGGCGGAGCTTGAGGGCTCCAAGGGCTTCATGAAGGACATCCTGGCCAAGTACGGCGTGCCGACCGCCGCCTACGGCCGCTTCAAGGACGTCGAGGCCGCCAAGGACTTCGTCCGCCAGAACGGCGCCCCCATCGTGGTCAAGGCCGATGGTCTGGCCGCCGGCAAGGGGGTGACCGTCGCCCGCACCCAGGAGGAGGCCTTCGCCGCCATCGACGAGGCGCTGGTCGAGGGCCGCTTCGGCGCCGCCGGGGCCGAGGTGGTGGTCGAGGAGTTCCTGGACGGCGAGGAGGTCAGCTTCTTCGCGCTGTGCGACGGCGAGTCGGCCCTGCCGCTGGCCTCGGCCCAGGACCACAAGGCGGTGGGCGACGGCGACACCGGCCCGAACACCGGCGGCATGGGCGCCTATTCCCCGGCTCCGGCGCTGACCCCGGACCTCCAGGCCCGCGTGATGCGCGAGATCGTCGAGCCGACGGTCAAAGGCATGGCGGCGGAGGGGCGCCCCTTCAAGGGCGTGCTGTTCGCCGGCCTGATGATCGGCAAGGACGCCGCCGGCAACCCGGTGCCGAAGACGCTGGAATTCAACGTCCGCTTCGGCGACCCGGAATGCCAGACGCTGATGATGCGCCTGAAGTCCGACGTTCTGGCCGCGCTGATCGCGGCGGCGGACGGCCAGTTGAAGAACATCGACCTGCGCTGGCACGACGAGACGGCGCTCTGCGTCGTCATGGCGGCGAACGGCTATCCCGGCGATTACGTGAAGAACACGGAGATCAAGGGCTTCGCCGCCGCCAACGCGGTGGAGGGCGTGACCGTCTTCCACGCCGGCACGAAGCGGTCGGACGATGGGCGGGTGCTGTCCACCGGCGGGCGCGTGCTGGGCGTGACCGCCAAGGCCCCGACGGTGGCCGAGGCGCAGAAGCGCGCCTACCAGGGCGTGGACGCGCTGGACTGGCCGGACGGCTTCTGCCGCCGCGACATCGGCTGGCGGGCGGTGGGGCGCTGACGGCGCCTATTCCCGCTGTTCCGCGGAGGAAGTGAGAAGGTCCGCGACGCGGTCGACGAAGGCTTCGGCGTCGGCCACGGCCTTCTCCGCCCGCTCCAGCGGGAGAATGGAATCAGGACCAAGCTCGTAATCGGCCACAGCCTTGAGGTTGTAGGCTTGGGCCAGGAAGCGACGAACCTCCGCGGGCAGGCGGGGGTCGTCCTTGGTCAGCCGGGTGAACTCGGCTTGAACGCCCTGGTGGGTTTTCGCGACTTTCCCGGTCCGTTCGAAGATCAGGGACTGTGCCGCATGGAAGGCCGCGAGGTAGGCATTGCGGCCTGCGTCGTTGCCCAAATCGACCGTCAGATTGATGCGGGCATAGCCAAGGCACTGACGGGCTTTGTCCAGATAAGCAGCGGCTTCCGGACTCACAGGTCACGCCCTTCGCGACGCATCTCGTGCATCAGAGGTGTGCGGTCGGTGTAGGAGCCGGCCCGGTACGGCATGGCGTGTATGAAGACGCCGGCGTCCTCCATGACGGTGGACGCGATGTCCGCGATGCGGTCGGCCTCGTCCCAGCGATCCGGCATGTCCTTCAGAAACACGGCGATGTCGTAATCCGAGTCCGGCCGGGCATCGCCGCGAGCGCGCGATCCAAACAGCACGACGCGCTCCACACGGTCGCCGTAGGCCTGGTCGAGAGCGGCACGAAATCGGGTCAGGACGGGATCGGCGCTGGCCATGACCTTAATGTACCATGAGATGGGCCGTTGGCGACGGGCGTCTTTAACGCCGCCCCGCTTCGGCGCTATAGTGGGGGCATGGCAACGTCGCTTCAACTGCCGGCTGGCGTGTCAGCTGAGGATATCAAGGCTCTGGCTTCCCGCTTTGGGGCCAGCAACCTGCGCGTCTTCGGCTCCCGTGCCACGGGGAGGGCGCGGCCCGACAGCGACCTGGACCTTCTCGTAGAGTTGGAGCCAGGGCGGGATTTGTTCGACCTGATCGAATTGAAGCACGCTTTGGAGGAACGAACAGGCGCTGCCGTTGATGTGGTGACGGAGCGTGGCTTGTCGCCTTACATGCGCGACGGAATTCTTCAGTCGGCGCGATCCCTGTGACCGCAGACCGTGCTTATCTTGAACACATCCACGAGGCCATCCGCCGTGTGATGGAGTATACGACCACCGGGCGCGATGACTTTTTCACCCGTACGCTCCTTCAGGACGGTGTTATCCGCAACCTGGAGATTATCGGTGAAGCGACGAAGAAGCTTTCGCCGGAGCTGCGGTCGCAACATTCCGACCTTCCATGGAAGAACATGGCGGCGCTTCGCGACGTGCTGATCCACAATTACCTGGGCGTCGATCTGGCCATCGTATGGGACGTGGTCGTGCACCGGCTTCCCGATGTGGATCGCCGGATCGCAGCCATCTTGAACGAGAGTGTGAAAGACCCTAACGCCGCCCCCTGAAAAACGCCTTCAGCATCTCCCCCGCCCGCGTCTCGTCGATGCCGCCGTAGACGTCCGGGGCGTGGTGGCAGGTCGGCTGGTGGTAGAAGCGGGGACCGTGCTCCACCCCGCCGCCCTTGGGGTCGTAGGCGCCGAAATAGACCCGCCGCAGCCGGGCGAAGCTGATTGCCGCCGCGCACAGCGCGCAGGGCTCCAAGGTCACATACAGGTCCAGCCCCGGCAGGCGCGGCTCACCCAAGGCCGCGCAGGCGGCGCGGATCGCCAGAACCTCGGCGTGGGCGGTGGGGTCGTTCAACTCCTCGGTCCGGTTGCCGGCGCGGGCCAGAACGGCGCCGGTCGCCGGATCGACCACAACGGCACCCACCGGCACCTCCCCGCGGGATGCGGCGGCTTCGGCCTCGGCGAAGGCGATGTCCATGGGGGAGGGGGGGCGGCTCATGCGGGGCACCCTGCCCGGCGGTCCCTGTTTTCGTCAAGCCGCGGAACGCCCTCCGGCGTTGTTAAGCATCGGACGAAACAGGGAGGACGGTCATGAGCAACCATGTCTACAAGAAGGTGGAAATCGTCGGCACCGCCGAGACCACCATCGACGACGCCATCCGCAACGGCATCGAGCGGGCGTCCAGGACGCTGAAGAACGTGGACTGGTTCGAGGTAGGCGAAATCCGCGGCCACGTCAGCGGTGGCAAGGTCGCCCATTTCCAGGTGGTGATGAAGGTCGGCTTCCGCCTCGAAGAATAACGGCGGGGACCCCGTGCCGTGGGTTGCGGGCGGGGCTTGCAAGCCCTATGGTCCGTGCCCATGGACACCCCCGATTACGAACATTCCAAAGCCACGCCCGGCGCCGCCGATGCGGACGCGGGCGAGCCCGATGCCGGCGAGCGCATCGCCAAGCGGCTGGCGCGCGCGGGCCTGTGCTCGCGCCGCGACGCCGAGCGCTGGATCACCGACGGCCGCGTCGCCGTCAACGGCACGACCCTGGACAGCCCGGCCTGCGTCGTGCGGTCCGGCGATGTCGTCCAGGTGGATGGCAAGGTCATCCCCGAGCCGGAGCCGGCGCGGCTGTGGCGCTATTACAAGCCGTCCGGGCTGGTCACCACCGCCCGCGACGAGAAGGGGCGCACCACCGTCTTCGAACGGCTGCCGCCGGACATGCCGCGCGTCATCTCGGTCGGTCGGCTCGACCTGACGACCGAAGGGCTGCTTCTGCTGACCAACGACGGCGAGCTGGCCCGCTTCCTGGAGCTTCCCGCCACCGGCTGGACCCGCCGTTACCGCGTGCGCGTCTTCGGCGAGGTGAACGAGGTGAAGCTGGCCGAGCTGGCGAAGGGACCGACCATCGAGGGGGTGAAGTACGGTCCCATCGAAGCCGTTCTCGACCGCATCCAGGGCCGCAACGCCTGGCTGACCGTCAGCCTGAAGGAAGGCAAGAACCGCGAGATCCGCAAGGTGATGGAGGCGCTCGACCTTCAGGTGAACCGGCTGATCCGCGTCGCCTACGGCCCCTTCCAGCTCGGCAAGCTGGAGGAGAGCGCCGTCGAGGAGGTGCCGAAGCGCGTCGTGCGCGAGCAGGTGTCCCGCTTCTTCACCGGCGCCGATCCGGCGGAGGAGGGCAAGGCCAAGGGCAAGACTTCTTCCGCCAAGACCTCTTCCGCCAAGACCTCTTCCGCCAAGACCGCCGCCAAGAGCGAGAGCGCCGGCACCGAAGGCGCCAAGGGCCGTTCCGCCGCTCCGGCGAAGGCGTCCAAGCCGCGCGACGCCAAAGCCGGCTGGGCCAAGGCGGAGCCGAAGGCCGCGTCTGACCGGCGCGGCCCGGCCAAGCCGGCCTCGGGCGGCTTCGCGTCCGGCAAGCCCGCTTCCGGCAAACCGGCCTCCGCCAGGACGGACGGCAAGCCGGCGGGCAAGCCCGGCACGCTGACGCTGAAGGGCGGCAAGCCCGGCGGCGGCCCAGGCGGCGGGAAGCCGGGGCCGAAGCCGCGCGGCGCCGGTGGCGCTGGCGGCGCCTCGGGCGGCGGTGCTTCGGGCGGTGGCGCCTCGGGTGGCCGGGGGCCGGAGCGGACCCGTGCGGATCGTCGGCGGTAAGCACCGCGGGCGGCGGCTGGCCGCCCCGGCGGGGAGCGACACGCGGCCGACCACCGACCGCACCCGCGAATCCCTGTTCAACATCCTGTCCCATGCCGACTGGGGGCCGGACGGCGCCGACCTGCTGGAGGACGCCGTGATCGTGGATGCCTTCTGCGGAACCGGCGCCCTGGGGCTGGAGGCGCTGTCCCGCGGGGCCGCCCACGCCAGCTTCCTCGACATGGGCCGCGCCGCCCTGGACGCCGTGCGGGCCAACGTCGCGGCGCTGGGGGAGGGGGCGAACGCCGCGGTTCTGCGCGCCGACGCCACCCGCCCGCCGCCTCCGCCGGGCCGCCCCTGCACGCTGGCCTTCCTCGACCCGCCCTACGGCCAGGATCTGGCGCCGCGGGCGCTGGCCGGGCTGGCGAAGGCCGGCTGGCTGGCCCCCGGCGCCGTCCTGGTGGTCGAGGTCGCCGGGCGCGACCCGCTGCCCCTGCCGCCCGGCTTCGCGGAGCTGGACGAGCGCCGCTATGGCGACACCCGCGTCCAGTTCCTGCGCTACGGGGGGACTCAGCCGTAGGTGAAGAAGGCCGCGGTGACCTGGTTCGGAGCGATGCCGGCCAGGGTCAGCCGGTCGCCGCCGCCGAAGTCGAGCAGGGCGCTGCCGCTGCCGTCCGATCCCAGCCGGTAGGTCATGTTGGAGGCGATCTGGATGCGGTCGTTCTGCGCGCGGCTGAAGTCGGCGATGCGGTCCTGGCCGCCGCCGCGCGTGAAGACGAACAGGTCCGCCCCGGCGCCGCCCCACAGCGTGTCGTTGCCGGCATCGCCCCACAGCGTGTCGTTCCCCTCGTCCCCCATCAGCAGATCGTTGCCGGCGCCGCCGTGCAGCGCGTCGTTGCCGGCCTGCCCGCGCAGCGTGTCGTTTCCGGCGTCGCCCCACAGCAGGTCGTTTCCGGCGCCGCCGAACAGCTGGTCGTTGCCGCTCAGCCCGAACAGCGTGTCGTTGCCCGCCCCGCCATAGAGGCTGTCGGCCCATGTGTTGCCGGTCAGCGTCAGGTTCTTCGGAATCTCCACGATCTGGAAGGTCTTGCCGGTGAACTGCTCGGCGTAATAGTCGATGGAGTTCATGTAGTTGGGACGCAGCGTCGGGGTCAGGTCCGACATGATGGTGCCGGTGGCGGCGAAGTTGCCGTAGGTGGCGCCGCCCGCATACTCGTCGAAGGCGCCGATCATGTGCCCGAACTCGTGGGCCGCCAGCTCGTCCTGGTAATCGGGTCCCCAATCGGTCTGGGTGCACCAGTTCAGCATGTCGCAGCGCCCGTAGCTGTTGCTGACGTTCACGTTGTAATGCTGGTTCCCGGCCGCCACGAACTGCACGTCGAAGCGGATGGCGTAGCTGTTGGCGCCGTCCGACAGGCTGTACTTGTCGCTCCAGATTCCCTCGATCCCCTGCTCCCAGACCTGCTTCAGCGCGCCGGCGTCGTCGCCGGTCAGATGGATGCGGGTCTGCACGACGAAAGCCGTGCCGTCGAAGGCGAGGTCGTACTTCACGTCCCAGCCGAACCCGCCATCCGCCCGCGTCTCCGCGTAGTTGATGGTCACCGGGGCGAAGCTGGTGGGAACCGGCGCCGCGGGAGCCGCCGCCAGGGCGCCGGCGTTGTTCCCGTAGCTGTAGCTGACGGCCTGCGTCGTGGTGGTCTGGGTGGCGGGGCTCTGGGCGGCCCCGTTCCGGGCGGCCCCGTTCCGGGCGGCGTGGTGGCGCATGGCACGCTTCATGGCACGATTCCCCTGGTTCTGTGCGTCTTGGGGGACATCATGCGGGCAGGATTGAAGGCTTTCTTGTGACTTTAACTATACATTAACCTTTTTCCTAAGGGCGTAGGACACCCCCTTACGGTTGGCTCGGCGGAGTGGCGGGACCTCGGCCGGTCGGCCCTGTTAGGGCCTAGGACGAGCGGCGGCGGGCGCCGCGTCCGGTGCGGGGGCGGGCCATGATCAAGGATCTCTGGTACAAGAACGCGGTCATCTACAACCTGTCGCTCGGCAGCTTCATGGACGCCAACGGCGACGGGATCGGCGATTTCCAAGGGTTGCAGCGCCGGCTGGACTATCTGCAGGGGCTGGGCGTGACCTGCCTCTGGCTGGGGCCGTTCCAGCCGTCGCCGATGCGCGACCACGGTTACGACGTGGCCGACTACTACAACGTCGATCCGCGCTACGGCACGCTGGGCGACTTCGTGGAGTTCAGCCACGCCTGCAAGCAGCGCGGCCTCCGCGTCATCATCGACCTCGTGGTCAACCACACGTCGGATCAGCATCCCTGGTTCCAGGCGGCGCGCCAGGACCCGGACTCCCCCTACCGGGACTGGTACGTCTGGTCGGACAGGAAGCCGGCCGACGCCGACCAGGGCGTCGTCTTTCCCGGCGTGCAGAAGACGACCTGGAGCTGGGACAAGGAGGCCCGCGCCTACTACTTCCACCGCTTCTACGAATTCCAGCCCGACCTGAACACCGCCAACCCGGAGGTGCAGGCCGAGCTGCTGAAGGTGATGGGCTTCTGGATCGAGCTGGGCGTGTCGGGCTTCCGCATGGACGCCGTGCCCTTCGTCATCGCGGCCAAGGGGCCGGAGGTCAAGAAACCCAAGCAGCAGTTCGACATGCTGCGCACCTTCCGGGAGTTCGTGCAGTGGCGGTGCGGCGACGCCGTGCTGCTGGCCGAGGCCAACGTGCTGCCGTCCGTCGACCAGGAGTATTTCGGCGACGACGGCGACCGCATGCAGATGGTCTTCAATTTCCAGGTCAACCAGACCCTGTTCTACGCCCTGGCGACGGCGGACACGCGGCCGCTGGCCAAGGCGCTGGATGTCACGCGGGTGCCGCGGCCCGGCACCAACCAATGGGGCCTGTTCCTGCGCAACCACGACGAGCTTGACCTCGGGCGCCTGACCGAGGCGCAGCGCAAGCGCGTCTTCGACGCCTTCGGGCCGGACAAGGACATGCAGCTCTACGACCGCGGCATCCGGCGGCGGCTGGCCCCGATGCTGCGCGGTGACCAGCGCTGGCTGGAGCTGGCCTACAGCCTGCTGTTCACACTGCCCGGCACGCCGGTGCTGCGTTACGGCGACGAGATCGGCATGGGCGACGACCTGTCCCTGCCGGAGCGCGAGTGCGCCCGCACCCCCATGCAGTGGTCGGACGAACCGCAGGGCGGCTTCACCAAGGCGAACGACCCCGTGCACCCGGTCATCAGCGGCGGCGCCTACGGTTACGAGCGGATCAACGCCGCCCACCAGCGCCGCGAGCCGTCGAGCTTGCTGAACTGGACCGAGCGCATCATCCGCATGCGCAAGGAGTGCCCGGAAATCGGCTGGGGCGACTTCCAGCTGCTGCCCACCGGATCGAACGCGGTGCTGGCGATCCGCTACGACTGGCGCAACAACTCGGTGCTGGTCGTGCACAACCTCGACGACCGTCCCCACGAGGTCGTGCTGGCGGTCGACGGCACGGGGGAATCGCCGCGGCTGGTCAATCTGCTGGCCGAGGACCACAACGATCCCGAGGAGGACGGGCGGCACCGGCTGGTGCTGGAGCCCTACGGCTACCGCTGGTACCGGCTGGGCGGGCTGGACTACCTGCTGCGCCGGACCGAGGGGCCGGTGGGCGGGGCGAAGCGGTCTTGACTTTGCCCGGCCCGCTGGGGGACGCTGGTCACGCCGTCCCCCAACGTCCCCCAGCGGGCCGGGGGCGGCGCAACAGACGCTTGTTCTCAGGGCAGGGTGAAAATCCCGACCGGCGGTAGCCCCTCGCAAGAGGGGGAGCCCGCGAGCGCTCCCGGCCGTCAGGCCGGGAGGTCAGCAGATCCGGTTCAAGGCCGGAGCCGACGGTGACAGTCCGGATGGAAGAGGACGAGCCGGTCATCGACCGTGGTCCGCCCGCAACGCATGGCGTTGGGCGCGGTCCGCGTGCGCTGGCCTGCGACGGCGGTCCGCGCGGGGCATCCCGCGCGCCGCCGGATGTCTCTTTGCGCCCTGATTCAGGCTCGCCCCAACCGGAGTGAGAACCGTGAATCAGACCTTTGCCAGCACCCCCGCCTCCACCGCTTCCTCCACCGGCCTTCTCGACCGCTTCGGCACCGCCGAGGAGCGGGTGATGCGCGCCGTGGAGGCCATCCGCCAGGGCGGCGGGGTGGTCGTCGTGGACGACGAGGACCGCGAGAACGAAGGCGACGTGATCTACGCCGCCGAAACCATCACCGCCGAACAGATGGCCCTGCTGATCCGCGAAGGGTCGGGGATCGTCTGCCTGATCCTGACCGACGCCGACGCGCGCCGCCTCGACCTGCCGCCCATGGTCGGCAGCAACACGGCGCGCTTCGGCACCGCCTTCACCGTCTCCATCGAGGCGCGGGAGGGCGTGACGACGGGCGTGTCGGCGGCGGACCGGGTGACTACCATCCGCACCGCCATCGCCGACGGCTGCCGGCCGGAGGACCTCGCCCGGCCGGGCCATGTCTTCCCGATCCGCGCGCACGCCGGGGGCTTGGCGGCGCGGCGCGGCCACACCGAGGCGACCATCGAGCTGACCACCCTGGCCGGCCGCCGTCCGGCGGGGGTGCTGTGCGAGGTGATGAACCCCGACGGCACCATGGCCCGCCTGCCCGAGCTGGTCGCCTTCGCCGAGCGCCAGGGCATGCCGGTGGTGACCATCGAGGATCTGGTCGGGGCGATGCGGTTGCGCGCCGCCGCCTGACCGGCGTGGTGAGCGGGACCGGCCCCCTCCATCGCGGGGCGGGGCCGGACCGCTGCGCCGTCTCCGGTGCGATATCACACCCGCCCGCTCTTTTCCCATTGAGGGCGACCGGATTGCCCTGTACGCGGTGCCCGGCGACAGGCGATGTCGGGATGCGAGCGGAGAGGGTTGATGAGGACGAGGGTGCGCGCGTGTTTGGCGGGGGTGGCGCGGTTGCTCGCCGCCGCCTTGGTTCTGGCCCCGCTTATGGCCGTGGCCCCGGCGCGCGCGGAGAACTGGACGGTCGCGTCCGAGGACTATTTCCCGCCGTACAATTTCACCGAGCGCGGCAAGCGGACGGGAATGGACACGGAGATCGTCGATGCCATGCTGAAGGACATCGGCGTCTACCCGGTTCACCGCCCCATGGCCTGGCCGGAGGTGGTGCGCGCCCACGACGAGAACGAGGTGGACGTCGCCTTTCAGTTCTTCACGTCGCCGCGCCGTCTGGAGCGCGGGCACCTGGTCGGACCCTACCGTGTCGGGGCGACCGTGCTCATGGTCCGCAGCAATTCGGAGATCACCTACGCGCGCATCGACGATTTGCAGGGTCTGCGGATCGGCGTCGTCGACGGGTTCGAGTACACCCCCGAGTTCGACAAATCCCCCCTGTTCGAGCGGGTCCGCAGCAGCAGCAACGTCGTGTCCTTCCGCCGCCTGCTTCTCGGCCGTGTCGATGCCATCGCCGGCGATCTCCAGGTGCTCCGCTATCTGGCCGACAGCGAGGGCCGGACGGGTTCGGTGAAGATCCTGCCCAAGCCGCTGGCCATGGTGCCGCGCTACATATCCGTCCCCAAACTGCGGGCGGAAAAGGCCGAGCGGTTGCGGGCGGCCTACGAGAAGCTCACGCGGGACGGCACCATCGAAGCCATCGTCCGCCGGTGGGAGCGGTAGGGGAGGCGATGACCGCACCCCCGTCCCGCCTGGACCAGCGTTGCGGCCGCCGGCGATGGGGCCGTCTCACCCCGGCGTGACGCCGTTCAGAAGGTGATAGCTGCGGATCACCTGGCTGTCGTCCATGGTGCCCTCGCCACGCCCTGAGGCCGAGAGGAACATCTGGTGGGCGACGGCGGCCAGCGGCAGGGCGGCCTTGGCGCCGCGCCCGGCCTCCAGGACGATGCCGAGGTCCTTGACGAAGATGTCCACCGCGCTGGTGATGCCCGGTTCGGCCTCCAGCATGCGCGGGCCGCGGTCCTTCAGCATCCAGCTCGACGCGGACGAGCCGCTCATGATCTCCAGCAGGACCGCCAGATCGACGCCGGCCTTGGCGGCCAGCGAGAAGGCCTCCGCCACCACGGCGATGTGGACGCCGCACAGCAGCTGGTTGACGGTCTTCACCGTGGCGCCTTGCCCCGGCGCCTCGCCGACGTGGAAGACCTTGTCGCCCATCGCCGCCAGGACCGGGCGCACCCGCTCCACCACCGCCGCCGGGGCCGCCGCCATGATGGAGAGCGTTCCGGCCACCGCCCCGACCGTCCCGCCCGACACCGGGGCGTCCACGAAGCGCCGCCCCGCCGCCTCGACCCGCGCGGCGAGCGCGGCGACGGCGTCCGGCGGGCAGGTCGCCATCAGGATCACGGTGGCGCCCTCCGGCAGGCGGTCCAGCGCGCCCTGGGCGAACAGGACGGACTCGGCCTGGGCGGCGTTGACCACCATCAGGACCAGCGCGTCGGCCCCTTCGGCGGCGGCGGCGGCGCTGTCCGCCCCCCGTCCGCCGTGGGCCTCCATGGCCGCGACGCTCTCGCGCCGCACGTCGAAGCCCTGGACCCGGAAGCCTTGCGCCAGCAGATTGCGCGCCATGGGCATGCCCATGGAACCGAGGCCGATAAAGCCCACCGTCATCATGGCCGTATCACTTTCCTGAACGGAAGAAGGAGAGGAAGGCCCGGTCCACCCATCGGAAACGCAGGGGACCGGGCCGGAAGGCGGATCAGAGGAAGCCGATGGAGATCCAGGGCACCGCCGCGACGACGATCAGACCGATGGTCAGCGCCACCAGATAACCGATGATCGGCTTCATGCCTTCGTCGGGGTTGATCCGGCTGATGGCGCAGGCCGCGTAGTAGCCGACACCGAAGGGCGGGGCGAACAGGCCGATGCCCATGGCCAGGATCACGATCATCGCGTAATGCACCTCATGCACGCCGAGCTGGCGGGCGATGGGGAACAGCAGCGGTCCGAACAGCACGATGGCGGGGATGCCCTCCAGCACGCTGCCCAGGATGATGAAGGCGATGATCGACACCACGATGAAGACCGGCACCCCGCCCGGCAGGGCCCGCATCGCCTCGGCCAGCGAGCTGGAGAAGCCGGACTGGGTCAGCGCCCAGGCCATGCCGGTGGCGGCGCCGATGATCAGCAGGATCGCTCCGGACAGCGACGCCGTCTCGACCAGCATCGGGTAGATGCGGCGCCAATCGAACTGGCGGTAGATCAGCAGGCCGGCGACCACCGCGTAGACGATGCCGATGGTCGAGACCTCGGTCGCGGTCGCCACACCCTCGATCACCGCGGCGCGGATGATGAAGGGCAGCGCGATGGCCGGCAGCGCGATCAGGAAGGCCCTGCCGATCTCCGCCTTGCTGGCGCGGCGGACGTGGGACAGATCCTCGTGGCGGTAGCGCCACCAGACCAGCGCCGCCAGCGCGGCACCCAGCACGACGGCCGGCAGCAGGCCGCCGGTGAACAGGGCGGCGATGGACACGCCGGTGACCGAGCCGATGGTGATGAGGACCAGCGACGGCGGGATGGTCTCGGTCTGGGCGCCGGTGGCCGACAGCAGGGCGACGAGGTCGCCGGGCTTGGCGCCGCGCGCCTTCATCTCGGGGAACAGCACCGGGGCGACCGCCGCCATGTCCGCCGCCTTCGACCCGGAAATGCCCGAGACGAGGTACATGGCGCCGATCAGCACGTAGGACAGGCCGCCGCGGACATGGCCGAGCAGGCTGGCCAGGAAGCCGACCATGGCGCGGGCCATGCCGGTCATCTCGATCAGCTGGCCGAGGAAGACGAACAGCGGCACCGACAGCAGGATCAGATGGCTCATCCCCTCGTCCATGCGGCCCACCATGACGATGGCCGGGGTCGAGGTGGCGAGCGCCAGATAGCCGAAGGTCGCCAGACCGAAGGCGAAGGCGATGGGCAGGCCGAGGAACACCATCGCGCCGACGCCCACCACGAAGAAGAGCAGCAGGTTGTAGTTGCCGAGCCCGGCGAACAGCGGCGCCGCCAGCGCCATGACGCCGACCACCGCCGTCACCGCCACCACCGCCCGCAGCACGTCGGACGGGCGGCCCAGCCGCGCCAGCCGGAGCAGCGCCACCGCGATCATCAGGACGAAGCCCACCGGCAGCGCGCTCGCCCGCCAGGAGTTGGGAATGTCCAGCGCCGGGGTGGTGACCCACACCTCCTCCACCGCGAATTCATAGGCCGGCTCGGCCATCAGCAGAAGGAATGCCAGCGCCGCGGTGATCGCCACCACGTCGAGGAACGCCTGGGTGCGGGGCTGGAGCATGCCGACGATCGCGGTCATCCGCATATGCTCGCCCCGGCGCAGCGCCACGACGGAGCCGAACATGGCGAGCCAGAGGAACAGGATGGAGGCCAGCTCGTCCGACCAGATGATCGGGCTGTGCAGGAGGTAGCGCCAGATGACGCCGACCAGCAGGACGCCGACCTCGGCGAGCACCAGCAGAGCCGCCGGCGTCTCGACCAGCAGCCCGATGCCGCGGTCCAGCCGGTCGAGCCAGCCGGTGCCGGCGCCCGATGGCCGCCCGGCGCCGTGAACGGCGGCGTCCGCCGTGTTGACGGGAGTGTTCATGGTAACCAGCCCTTCGCATGGACGATCGGTGATGGGGAGGCGGCCGGCCCTGCAGCTCCTTCGGGAACCGGAGGGCCGGCCGCGTCGGCGGACCGCGTCAGCCCAGCTTGCCGGTCACCTTCTCAAGCAGGTCCCAGGCGGTGGCCCCGTACTTCTCCTTCCACTCCGCGTAGAAGTTCGTCCCGGCGAGCACCTTGCGGAACGGTTCGCGGTCGATGGTGTGGAAGGTCAGCCCCTTGGCGGACAGGTCCTTCTGCAGCGATTCGGTGAGTGCGGCGATGTCGGCCCGCTGGTCGTCCGCCGAACGGTCCAGTTCGCGGCTGACGATGGCCTGGATGTCGGCGGGCAGGCGCGCGAAGGCGCGCTTGTTGCCGAGCACCCAATAGCCGTCCCAGACATGGCCGGTCAGGCTGCAGGACTTCTGCACCTCGTACAGGCGGGCGGTGGCGATGATCGCCAGCGGGTTCTCCTGCCCCTCCACCACGGTGGTTTGCAGGGCCGAGTAGAGTTCGTTGAAGTTGATCGGCGCCGGGGCGGCGTCGATCGCCTTGAACAGCGAGGTCAGGGCCGGCGCCGGCGGCACCCGCATCTTGAAGCCCTTGATGTCCTCCGGCGTCTTGATGACGCGGGTGGAGGAGGTGACGTGGCGGAAGCCGTTGTCCCAGATCTTGCAGAGCGTCATGATCGGGGTCTTGGCGATCTCCGCCCGGACATGCTTGCCCAGCTCGCCGTCCATCGCCTGCCAGACCGCGTCGTAGTCCTTGAAGGCGAAGCCCATGCTGGTGATGCCGGACAGCGGGACGAAGGTGGCGAGGATCAGCGAGGAGAGGTTGAAGATCTCCACGCCGCCGTTGCGCACCTGCCCCAGCAGGTCGGTGTCGCTGCCGAGCTGGTTGGCCGGGAACAGCTTGATGTCGAGCCGGCCGGAGGTCGCCTCGCGGATGCGGTCGATGGCCTCCTGCGCGCGGATGTTGACCGGGTGGGTCGGGTCCTGGCCGGTGGCGTACTTGAACTGGAACTCGGCGGCGTTGGCCGGGCGCTTCAGGATGGTCACCAGCGGCACGGCGGCGGCGGCGGCCAGAACGGCGCGGCGGCTCGGGCGAAGAAGGCCCAGGGTCGAGTGAGCGGGGGTTTGGGGCGGCTTCTTGTCCATTGTTTCCTCTCCTGTGGTCTTTTGTCGTTCAGCGTATCGGGAACGGGCGCGGCGCGGTTCTTCGGTGTCCTCGCTTCTGCGACAGCCGGGATGGGGTGAGCGACGGGGGGTGAGGGGCGGCTTACAGCCACCCCTTGATGCTGGTTACCATGGCGTCGGTGGAAATGCCGTAGAGGTCGTGCAGCGTCGGCAGGGCGCCGGCCTTCAGGAATTCGTCGGGCAGGCCGATCTGGCGGAAGGCGCTGGGAACGACCCCGGCGCGCAGCAGCGTGCCGGCCACCGCCTCGCCCAGACCGCCGATGACCGTGTGGTTCTCGGCGACGACGACCATGCGGCCGCTGCGCCCGGCCTCGGCCAGGATGGTCTCGGTGTCGAGCGGCTTGATGGTCGGGACGTGCAGCACGGCGACGTCGACCTTGTCGGCCTCCAGGGCCTTCGCCACCTCCAGCGCCCGCATCGTCATGATGCCGGAGGAGATGACCAGCACGTCGGCGCCGTCGCGCAGAAGCTTCGCCTTGCCGAGTTCGAATTTATAGTCGTACTCGTCGAGCACCAGCGGGACGTTGCCGCGCAGCAGGCGCATGTAGACCGGCCCCTGGTGAGCGGCCATGGCGGGCACCGCCTGCTCGATCTCGAGGGCGTCGCAGGGGTCGATCACCACCATGTTCGGCATGGCGCGCATCAGGGCCAGATCCTCCGCCGCCTGATGGCTGGGGCCGTAGCCCGAGGTCAGGCCCGGCAGGGCGCAGGCGATCTTGACGTTGCGGTTCTCCTCCGCGATCGTCTGGTGCACGAAGTCGTAGGCCCGGCGCGAGGCGAAGACCGCGTAGGTGGTGACGAAGGGCATGAAGCCCTCGTGGGCCAGACCGGAGGCGGCGCCCATCAGCAGCTGCTCGGCCATGCCCATCTGGTAGAAGCGGTCCGGGTTGGCCTGGGCGAAGATGTGCAGGTCGGTGTATTTCGCCAGATCGGCGGTGAGGCCGACGATCTCCGGCCGGGCCTTGGCCAGCTCGACCAGGGCGTGGCCGAAGGGGGCGGGCTTGGTGCGCTGCCCTTCGCCCGCGATCGAGGCGATCATGGCGGAGGTCTTCAGGCGCGGCTTGGCGGCGGCCGGGGTGGTGGTGGTGCTCATGCGGTCCTCCCGGCGTCCAGCGCGTCGAGGGCGAGCTTCCACTCGTGCGCGTCCACGCGGATGAAATGATTCTTTTCGCGGGCTTCGAGGAAGGGCACGCCCTTGCCCATCCTGGTGTCGCAGACGATCATGCGGGGCTTGGGCTCCGGATGGTCGCGGGCGGCGTCGAAGGCGGCGACCACGGCGTCCATGTCGTTGCCGTCCACCCGCTGGACGAACCAGCCGAAGGCCTCCAGCTTGTCGACCAGCGGCTCGAAGGCCATCACCTGGGTGGAGGGGCCGTCGGCCTGCTGGTTGTTGACGTCGACGATGCCGATCAGGTTGTCGAGCTTGTGATGGGCCGCCGACATGATGGCCTCCCAGACCGAGCCCTCGTCCAGCTCGCCGTCGGAGAAGAGCGTGTAGACGCGGTTGTCCGACGCCTTGCGCTTCAGGCCCAGCGCGATGCCGACCGCGATGCTGAGGCCGAGGCCGAGCGAACCGCCCGACATCTCCATGCCCGGCGTGTAGGCGGCCATGCCCGACATCGGCAGGCGGCTGTCGTCGCTGCCGTAGGTCTCCAGCTCCTCGGCCGGGACGATGCCGGCCTCGATCAGGGCGGCGTAGAGCGCGATGGCGTAGTGGCCGTTGGACAGCAGGAAGCGGTCGCGGCCTTCCCAGTGCGGGTCCTCCGGCCGGTAGCGCAGGGCGTGGAAGTAGGACACGGCCAGCACGTCGGCGATGTCCAGGGCCTGCCCGATGTAGCCCTGGCCCTGCACCTCGCCCATCAGCACGGCGTTGCGGCGGATGCGGTAGGCGCGTTCGGTCAGGGGAACGTTGTGGCCCAGTTGGGTGGTGTCCACGGGAGTCGTCTCCAGCGTTTCGGGATCAGTGGATGAGCATGCCGCCGTTGACGTCGAGCGTGGCGCCCGTGACGTAGGACGACAGCTCCGACGCCAGGAAGAGGCAGGAGCGCGCCACGTCCTCGGCGTCGCCCAGGCGGTTCAGCGGGATGCCCTTGAGGATGTCCGCCCGCAGCTCGGGCGTCAGCTTGCCGCCGGTGATGTCGGTCTGGATCAGGCCGGGGGTGACGGAGTTGACGCGGACGTTGTCCGGACCCAGCTCGCGCGCCATCGCCTTGGCGAGGCCGAGCACGCCGGCCTTGGCGGCGCTGTAGTGCGGGCCGCCGAAGATGCCGCCGCCGCGCTGCGCCGACACCGAGGAGATGCAGACGATGGAGCCGGACTTCCGGGCGCGCATGTGCGGGACGACCGCCTGGCTCATGTAGAGCGTGCCGCGCAGGCTGACGTCGGTCACCGCCTCGTAGTTCTTCGGCTCGATGTCCATGAACTTCAGCGGCTGGGTGATGCCGGCGTTGTTGACCAGCACGTCGATGCGGCCGAACTCCTCGACCACGCGGGCGGCGGCGTTGACGCAGGCGGCCTTGTCGGTCACGTCGCAGGCGATGCCGCGGTGCGCCTCGCCCAGCTCGGCGGCGGCTTCGGCGGCCTGACCGCCGTCGAGGTCCAGGATGATCGCCCGCCCGCCGTGCAGCGCGAACAGCCGCGCCGTGGCCCGGCCGATGCCGCGCTGGGACGCCGCTCCGGTGATCACGCACACCTTGTTGGACAGCAACATGCTCGCTCCCTTTGTTCGAAGCTGGCTCCGCCATGGCGGCCGTGGGCGTGGCGGCCCTGGGGATGCCGCGGCGGAGCGTCGTTTTCGCTCGGTTTTGATGATTTTTCGGTACGGAGGGCGGATGGTTCGGCACCCCGATCGTTGCAACAATCCTATGGTCTTGAGATGAATTCGACAAACGAATAAGATTGTCGAATGCTGAAATGAATTCATGATTATGGTGCGATGCGGAAACGGATTTCCATCAAGGCTTTGCAAGCCTTTGAGGCGGCGGCGCGGCTCGGTTCCTTCGCAACGGCGGCGCAGGATCTCGGCCTGACGCCCTCGGCGATCAGCCATCAGGTGAAGATTCTGGAGGAACAGCTCGGCCTCCGGCTGTTCCATCGTGTTCACCGGTCGGTCGCGCTGACCGACGACGGGCGGGCCTACGCCGCGGAGATCATCGCCGCCTTCGCCCGCATCGACACGGCGACCCGCAACGTCACGACGACGGGCAGCGGCACCGCGATCCTGACCGTGCGCTCGATGCCCAGCTTCGCCGCGCAATGGCTGATGCCGCGGCTGGGGCGGGTGAAGGAGATCCACCCCGCCATCGACATCCGCCTGCGCGCGTCGGTCTCACCCATCGACCTGACGACGGGGGCGGTGGATGTGGACATCCGCTACAACCCCGGTCCGCCGCCGGCCGGCTGCGTGCTGGAGCTGTTTCCCGACGACGTCATCGTGCCGATGTGCTCCCCGGCGTTGGCGAACGGGCTGAACCCGATCCGCAAGCCGTCGGACATCAGCCGACACATCCTGATCCATTCGGAAATCAACCTCGTCGGCTGGCGCGACTGGGCGAACCGGCATCGCGGCGTCGAGCTGGACATGGAGCGCGGCCTGCGCTTCGACCGTTCCTTCATGGCGATCAACGCCGCGGCGAACGGTATGGGGGTGTGCTTGGACAGCCTGCTGCTGGCCCGGCAGGAGTTGCTGTCGGGCCGGCTCATCGTCCCCTTTCCGACCCGCGGCCTGCGGGCGCAGGGGCATGGCTTCGTCACGTTGAAATCGACCGCGAACCTTCCAAAGATCCGGCTGTTCCGCGAATGGCTGTTCAGCGAACTGGAGGCAGGGCGGCAGTGGGAGGACGAGTTTCTCTCGTCACTGAACAAGAGCGCGTAGGGCGGCGACCGCGAGCGACCGATTGTTTTCGCCACAGGCTGCAAAAATTGCTCCGGCCCTGCGCAGGAAGGCGGCGGAGCGTCCCGTATCAAGGGCGGGAACATTCTTGGCAATCGGGGGCATGGGCATGGCGGCAGGCCGGCGCGGCGGGCACCGCTCGCCTTGGGAAGCGGTCCTTTACGACCCGGCACGGGCGGAGGGCGCCTTCCTGCTCGGGTTGGCGGCGGCGCGGCTGGGGCGGGCGGAGGCGGCCATCCGCTGGTTCCGGCGCGCCGTCCGGCTGCAACCCGATTGGACGGACGGCTGGGCGGCGTTGGCCGACGCGTGCCGCAGCGCCGGACGCCGAAAGGAGGCCGCGGAGGCCTTCGCCGCGTTGCTTGCCCTATCTCCCGCCGCCGGTGCGGCGTTGGTCAACCTTGCGGTTCTCGAACGGGCCGCCGGTCACCCGCGGGGGGCGGTGCGCCGGCTCCGCCGCGCCCTGGCGCTCGATCCCCGGCAGGCCGGGACCTGGAACAATCTGGGCAACGCGCTGCGCGACCTGGGCGCGACCGGTCGGGCCATGGCGGCGTGGCGGACGGCTTTGGCGCTCGACCCGGGCCAGGCGGATGCGCTCGGCAATCTGGGCGGCGCGCGGCGCGACCAGGACCGTTTCGCCGAGGCGGGGGTTCTGCTGCGCCGGGCTCTGGTGCTGGCGCCGCAGCACGCGGCGCTTCACGGCGTTCTGGCCTACACGCTGAGCGGCGAAGGCCGGCTGGAGGAGGCGGAGCGGGCCTGCCGCCGCGCGCTGGCGCTGGCGCCGGCCCTGGCCGACCCGCTGTGCACGCTCGGCCTGACGGTTCAGCGGCGCGGCGGTGCCGATGCCCTGCGCTGGTTCGACCGGGCCGCGACGGCGTCGCCGGGCCACCCGCTCGCCCGCTTCAACCGCGGTCTGGCGGAGCTGGAGAGCGGTGCGCTCGCCGAAGGCTGGGCCAACTACGCCTGCCGCTTCGCCGCCGGCCGCGCGGGGCGGGAGCGGCGCTTCGCCATCCCCGAGTGGCGCGGTGAGCCGCTGGCTGGCAAACGGCTGTTCATCTGGCGGGAGCAGGGGGTGGGGGACGAGTTCCTGTTCGCCTCCTGCTACGCCGACGCCATCCGGCAGGCCGGCGGGGTGGTCATCGAGTGCGAGCCGCGCCTGCTGCCGCTGTTCGCCCGCTCCTTCCCCAAGGCCACCGTCCGGGCCGAGCAGCCGTTGCGCGGGCGGGCGCTGGTGGAGACGGTGGACTGCGACCTGCACATCCCCGCCGGCTCGCTGCCGCGTTATCTGCGTGGGGGGCTGGCGGACTTCCCGCCGCGCTCCTCCTGGCTGTTTCCCGACCCGGCGCGGGTGCTGGAACGGCGGCGGCAACTGGACGGCATCGGCGGGGACCTGCGCGTGGGCATCGCGTGGCGCAGCCAGCTGATGACCATGGAACGGCAATGGGCCTATCTGCCGCTGGACGACTGGGGGCCGGTGCTGGGCGTGCCGGGGGTGACCTTCGTGAACCTCCAGTACGACGACTGCGAGGCCGAGATCCTGCGCGCGGAGGCGCGCTTCGGCGTGCCCATCTACGAGTTGGAGCGGCTCGACCTGAAGAACGATTTCGAAGGAACGGCGGCGCTCACCGCCAACCTGGATCTGGTCATCGCACCGGCCAATTCGGTGGCGGAGCTGGCCGGCGCCCTCGGTGTCCCGGTCTGGCGCTTCGGCGCGCGGGACTGGACCCATCTCGGCAGCGGCGTGCGCCCCTGGTACCCGTCCATGCGGGTCTTCCATCCCCACGCGGGCGAGCCGCTGTCCGCGGCGCTGGGGCGCATCGCGGCGGAGCTTCGCCGCGCCGCCGCCCTGGCGCGCCGGGCGGGTGCGGAGGCGCCGGGGCCGCGTCTTCCCGCCCGTCCGGTCCGGCGCGCCCATCCCCAGGCCCCCTCGCTGCGGCGGCATTGAGCAGGCGCGGCCGGATGACGCCGCCGCCGCGCATTCACGCTTTCTGAAGAAGAAATCAAACCGGGCGGATCGTGCCGCGCAACGGAGCGACGTCGGGCGCCAGGGCGTCGGAGGACGCCGTCCTGGTGCCAAAAGCCCGTTCGAAGATGCGGTCGGCCAGATCGGCGGGGGGCGCGGCGTCGCCGTCGGTTTCCGTCAGGGCGAGTTCGACCGCCACCAGCTCGTCCAGCATGGCCTGGGCCGCGACGGACTGGGCGAGGAGGCGGCGCGCCTCCCGCAGCGTCGCGCGGGGCCAGCGCTCCAGATCGCCGCCGTGGCGGTCCAGAAGCTCGCGAAACTGGTCTTCGGTCATCGCGTCATCCGTCTTCGAACGAATCCCTGGCGGCTTGCGCGCTGGCGCGCAGCAGCGTGCGGAGCTGCTGGCGGGCACGTTTCAGCAGCGATTCTACAGCAGTCACGCTGATTTGCATAATGGTTGCAACCTCGGCGTTGCTCAAACCCTCGTTATAATACAGAGCGAGGGCGGCGCGCTGCTGCGGCGGCAGGCGGTCCTGGGCGTCGCGCAGCCGGGCGGCCACCTGCCGGCGCTGGATGTGGGTGACGGCGTCGGGCGCGTGGTCCGGCGGCTCGGGCACCGAGTCCAGATCCTCCCCCGCCGGGCGGCGCTTGTGGTCGATGCAGCGGTTCAGCACCACGCGGTAGAGCCATGTGGTGAACTTGGCCCCCTCGTCGGTCCAGTGGTCGCGCCGCTGCCAGACCTGGAGGAAGGCGTCCTGGGCGATGTCTTCCGCCTCGGCGTCGCTGCCGCACATGCGGCGGGCGAGCGCGTAGGCGCGCTTCAGGTGGCGGTGGACGAGCGTGCGGTAGGCCGCCTGGTCCCCGGCGCGGATGCGCGCCATCAGGACCTCGTCGGTCTCCGCCGCCAAGCCGCTCACGCCCCTGCCGGACATGGAGTTGTGAAGGGTGCCGGACGGACGCGTGCCGTCCTCAGCCAAACAGGCCGCCGCGCGCATGATCCATGGATCTCCCGATCACGGATGCGTGCGACCCTTTGGTCGAAGCACCGGTTGAACTGGGGACCACGCCGCGTTCTGCGGCGATGGTCTGCCACGCCTTCGTCATGAAGGACAGCTGGCGGATGATGGCCTCGGTCGCGGCCACGGGATCCCGGCGCGCGGCGGCCAGACCGGCCTGCCGGACCAGGGACCGGTAGAAGCGCCGCAGCGTCGCCGCGACATCCCCACCTTTATCCAATTTCAGAATGGAATCAAGCCCCAAGAGGATGGTGATGGCGCGGTCCATGGCCTGGAAATGGGCGTCGAAACGGCCGTCCTGCGCGGCGTCGCGCGCCTGGTGCAGATGCGCCGCCGCCGTCTCGTACAGGCGGACGACGGCGACCACGGGCGGCAGCGCCGCGCTGTTGGCGGAAGCGTAGGCGGACAGGGCCTTGGTCAGGGTCGGGTTGCGCATGGCGCGGCTTCTCCGGATGGGGACGCGGGGACGTCGACGGGCGCGCGGCGCCGTCAATCGTCGCTGCTTTCCTTGTATTTCAACTGCTGGAGCAGAAGGTTCGCGGCCTCCGCCTTGGCCTCCAGCCGGGCGTAGTAGGCGGTCAGGCGGGTGCGATAGTCCTCGGCCTTGGTCTTGATGTCGTCGGACCGCCGGGTCATGTCGGTGTTGTCGGCTTCGAGCTGCGAGACGATGCGGGCGATGTCGCCGCTGTCCGTCGCCGCGATGCCGTTCAGTGTGGTGTAGAGCCGGTCGGCCAGCCCTTGCGAGAAGCTGAGGTCCACCGATCCGGTCTGGCCGGTGTAGACCAGCACCAGCCCGGCGAAGGCGGTCCCGTCGTTGCCGATGATGCGGTTGCCGCTGACCCGGAACAGCGACGCGTCGCCGTCCACCGACGCGCCGGACAGGGTTCCGTCCTCGGCCACCGTGATGTCCAGCGTGAAGTCCGTTCGGCCGAGGCTGCGGTCGTAGCGCAGCAGCTTCAGGTCGGTGGAGGAGCTGGTCATCTCCAGCCCCAGCAACGTGCGCACCGCGTCGATGTCGCCGGTCAGCGCGGCGTTCAGCGCCGTCTCGTCCACCTTCAGCGTGTTGTCGCTGGCGAAGGTGATGCCCAGGCTGGCCAGCGACAGAGTGCCGCCGTCGTCCGTCGTCACCTTCGCGTTCAGGGCGTCGTAGACCGACTTCGTGACCTGCCGCAGCAGGCTGTCCGCGAACAGGGTGGCGTCGCTGCCGGCGGTGCCGCCGCTGCTGACCGTCTGATGGGTCTGGGCGAAGGCGCGGAAGGCGTTGTAGGCGTCCACGAAGCCGGTGATGGCGCTCTTGATCGACGACAGGTCGGTGCCGATCTCGACCCCGATCGTCTGGCCGGGCAGGGCGGCGTAAAGGTCGAAGGTCAGCCCGTCGACGGCGTCGGCGATGGTGTTGCTGCTGCGCTCCACCCGCACCCCGTCCACGGTGACCATGGCGTTCTGGGCTGCCACCAACTCGTTGGCGTAGCCGCCGTCCGCGTCGGTCAGGCCGAGGCCGGTGAGGACGCCGCTGCCGCCGTCGTCGAGGGTGATCGCCTTGCCGGTGTCGTTGGCGGTGAGGATGAGCTGGTACTGGCTGTCCGTCACCTTCACGATGCTGGCGGTCACGCCGCTGGTGGATTTCCGCGCGTTGATGGCGTCGCGGAGGTCGGTCAGCGAATCCCCGGCCTCCACGTCGATGGACACCGCGGTGCCGCCCGCGACGCCCAGCGTCAAGGTGCCGGACTGGCCGAGCGCGGCGCTCTGGCTGGCGGTGGTCGCCGCACCGATCTTGTGGCGGGTGGCGAGCTGCTCCACCACGATGGAGTAGGTGCCGGTCTCCGCCCCGTCCGCCGCGGTCACCGACAGCACGCTGTCCGCCGCGGTGGAACCGCCGCCCGACAGATAGGCGGTGCGCTCCTCGAACAGGTTGCTGCCGGCGCCCGTCGAGACGCTGCGGTTGCGCAGCCCGTCCAGCGACGTGTTCACCGCCAGCAGCAGCGACTGCATGTCCTCGTAGGCGGCGATCCTGGCCTCGTTGGCGGTGATCGTCGTGTCGATGCGGTCGGCGCGGGACAGGCGCTTCTGAACCGACGCCTCGATCAGCGCCGAATAGTCGATGCCCGTGCCCGACCCGCTGGCGATCAGCGACGAACTGCCGGTCGATGCGGCGGTCGAGGATGAGGTTGAGGACACCGTCGTCATGCGGGTCTCCGGGGGCGGGAAGCCCTCTCCCCTCTGGGGAGAGGGTGGCCCAAAGGGCCGGTGAGGGGGTCGTGCGTGGCGGTGCGTTCGGCGACAGCCCAACCCCCTCACCCTAACCCTCTCCCCGGAGGGGAGAGGGAAGGAGTGGGTAGACAGCCTTACCGCAGCAGCGACAGCAGGTTCTGCGGCATCTCGTTGGCCTGGGACAGCACGGCGATGGCCGCCTGGGTCAGCACCTTGGTCGAGGCCAGCTCCGCCTGCTCGGCGGCGACGTCCACGTCCATGATCGCCGACTGCGCCGCCTCGGTGTTCTCGATGGAGGTGTCCAGCACCTGGCCGCGGAACTCGAAGCGGGAGATCAGGGCGCCCACGTCGGCCCGCGCGCTCGACAGCGTGGTCACCGCCGTGTCAAGCGCGGTCAGCGCGGCGCTCGCCGTGGCGGAGGTGCCGACGTCCAGCGCGTTGATGGCGAGCCCGGTCGCGTTCACGTTGGCGATGGTGACGGTGATCTTGTCCGTGCTTTCCGTGCCCACGCGGAAATCCACACCGTTGGCCCAGGCGCCGTTGCCGTCCAGCAGCGGGTCGTCGTTGAAGCGGGTGCCCGACGTGATGCCGTCGATCTCTTCGATGAGCTGCTGGAACTCGGCGTCCAGATAGCCGCGCTCGGTGTCGGTGACGGCGCCGGACAGCGACTGGGTGGCCAGCGAGCGCATGCGCTGCACGATGTCGGAGACGCGGGACATGCCGCCGTCCGCCGCCTGAAGGATCGAGGAGCCGTGCGAGGCGTTGGTCGCCGCCTGCTTCAGCACCGTGATGTCGGAGGTCAGCGAGGTGCCGACGGCCAAGCCCGCCGCGTCGTCCGACGCCTTGGTGATGCGCGAGCCGCTGGCGATCTTGGAAACCGAGCTCGCCTGGTTCTCGGAGTTGATGTTCAGGTAGCGCAGCGCGGAGTTCGCCGCCGTGTTGGTGGAGATGACGGGCATGATGTGCCTCCTGGTCGGAGCCTGATCGGATGGTGGGGCCGCCTGTGCATCAGCCCTCAGTGCGTCTCACGGCCGGCGCGGCGAAAGCTGGCGCGGAATTTTTCGGTCAGAGGAAATCGCTGAGCTTGGTCTGCTGGAGGATCTTCATCAGGCTCAAGGTCGATTCCAGATTGGCCTGAAGCTGCGACAGCCGCGTCGTCGCCTCCGCGAGGTCGATGTTGCGGATGTCCTCGACGTGGGTCTGGAGGACGAGCTGCTCCTCCAGGTGGCGGTCGATGGTCCGCTCCAGCGTGGCGGAGGCGGAGCCGAGCTTGGTCTGCACCACGGTCAGCCCGTCCGCCGCCGCGTCGGCGAGGTCGGACGCCTCGTCCACCAGGGCGCTGTCCACCGGGTTCGTGGGCATGTTGGCGATCAGGCTGATGGAGCGCAGCGCCTTCTCGATGGACGGGTCGTCGGCGGTGACGCCGTACTGGACGATCAGGTCGTCGGCGGCCTGGAAGTAGGAGACGCTGCCGTCGCCCTTGTAATAGGTCGTGTCGGCGGCGGAGGGGCTGGTCGCCGCCGGCAGGCCGTCCAGCGACACCGCCGCGCGGTCGGTGCGACCCCCGGCGAACAGGTAGCGGCCTTCCTGCTGGGTGTTCAGCAATCCGGCGAACTCCGTCATCAGGGCCTGCGCCTCGCTTTTGATGCCATCCGCGGCGCCGCTGCCGGCCCCCTGGAGGCTGGCGACGAGGCTGCGCACCCGGTTGGCGAGGTCGATCATTCCACCCACGGCGTCGTGCATGGTCTGGATGCGGCCGTTGACCACCTCCCCCTCGTCGACGTAGCGCTCGGAGCGGCGGTAGTGGCTCTCCAGGTTGACGAGACGCCCGCTGTCGCCGGCGATGCCCTTGTAATCGACCGACGCCTCGCGGGTTGCCGCCTGCACCTGGGCGGCGGCCACCTGCGACTCCGCCGCCAGCATGTAGCGGACGAGCTGGTTCTGGTGGTTGAAGGTCGCGATCCGTTCCATGCCGGCTCCCTTTCATATGCCTCATGCGCCGGCTCTCGGCGGATGCCAGCGGCATCCGCCTGCCGCCAGCGGGAACACAGTTCCCGCGAGAGGCGGGCTCCGGTCGCATGCGCGACCGGGACCGCAGTCGCGGTCCAAAGCGGATTGCAATCCGCTTTAGCGGACCAAATTCAGCGCCGTGTCGAACATCTCCTGCACCGCCTTCATGACCGCGGCGGCGGCCTGATAGGCGGATTGCAGGTTGCTGATCGCGGCGGTTTCCTCGTTGACGTTCACACCGCTCTGCGAGGCCATCGCCGACTCCAGCCCGCTGGCGTAGGAGTCCTGGTCCTCGTAGGCGGTGGCGGCGCGGGAGGCGGCGGTCGCCGCCCCCTGGATGATGGCGCCCGCATACTGGGAGAAGGTGCCCATCCGACCGGACAGGCCGCCCGCCGTGTCGAAGGACTGCGCCCCGGAGAAGGCCGTCTTCAGCGCCTGCGCCACCGAGCCCTCCCCCGCGGACAGCGCCGATCCGCCGGCGGCCAGCGTGGCGGCGGTGGAGAGCGCGCCGGTCGCCAGACGCCCGCTGTCCTGAGCGATCACGTCGCTCACCTTCAGGTCGGCGGCGCTGGTGCCGGTCAGCAGGTCGTTCAGCCCGAAGCGGGCGGAGAAGCCCTTGCCGTCCGCCCCCACGGTGCCATCGCCGCCCAACGCCACGCCGTTCGCGGCGTCGTCGGCCTGGATGACCAGCCGCCCCTGGGCGTCGAGATGGGCCGAGAGCGAATCCATGGCGTCGATGGCGTCCACCGCGTCCTGCACGGTGGCGTAGGCGGAGAGGTCGAGGTCCAGAACTTCCACCGCCGTGCCGTCCGCCGCTGTGACGGCGACGCGCAGCGTGCCGTTGCCGTTCAGCGCGTCCGTTCCGGCGGCCGTGGCCGTGCCGGTCAGCGCGTTGGGCGGGGGAAAGGCGGTGCCCTGGTTGTGGATGCCGTTCAGCGTGTCCTTCAGCGTCAGGGCCAGCTCGTCCAGCCGGGCTTGCTGCGCCGGCAGGTCCCTGTCGCGGACCTGGATCAGCCCGCCCAGCGTGCCCGAGGCGACGGAGGCGGTGACGTCCTTGCCGTCGATGGTGATCGGGCCAAAGCTCGTCCCGGCGCCGACCGTGGATGCGGGCGTGTAGGACAGCCGGTGCACCGCGGAGTCCAGCAGCGACGTGCCGGAGGCGGTGGAGACCCGGACCATGCCGTTGGCGTCGGTCTGGTAGCGGATGTCGATGTCCCCGGCGAGGCTCTTCAGGGCGGTGTTGCGCTGGTCCTCCAGGTCGCCGGTGTCCTGGCCGAGCGCCTTGCCGGTCTGGATGCGGTCGTTCAGGTCCTTCAGCTTGTCGAGCGTGCCGTTGATGCGGGTCACCGTGTCGGCGATGGCGTGGTCGGCCTCGCCGCGCAGGTCCTGCACCGCCTTGGCGGTGGAGCGCAGGGTTTCGGCCACCGCGGTCAGGTCGTCCACCGCCGCCGCCTTGGCGCTGCCGCTCTCCGGGGAGGTCGCCAGCGTGGCCATGGTTTCGCCCAGCGTGTCGATGACCGAACCGAGCGACGATGCGGAAGTGGTGGCGCCCAGCCGCTCCTGGAAGCGGTCCAGATAGTCGCTGACCGTCCGGCTGAGGCCCAGCCCGGACTGCGCCGACACCAGCGACGTCAGCAGGTAGCGGTCCACCGTGCTGCCGATGCCGACGACGTCCACCCCGGTGAAGCCGACGGCGGTGTCGCTCGCCGTCGGCTTGGCGGTCTTGCGGGTGTAGCCCTCCGTGCCGGCGTTGGCGACGTTGGCCGAGGCGACCGCCATGCCCACCTCGTTGGTGCGCAGCGCGGAGGTGGCGATGCTGCCGGCGACGCGCAGGGACATGATGGCTCTCCTGTGCGGTGGGTCAGGCGGTGACGGCGAAGTGCTTCGCCCCCGCCATCCGGCCGAGCGCCGCGTAGGAGCGCGCCGGGGCGGAGACGGAGGCGGCGGCGCGCAGCGCGGCGCCGATGGCCGCCTGCCGGGCCTGCCGGGCCTTGGCCTGCGCCTCCAGCGCGCGCACCGACCGGCCGAGCGGGGCCAGCGCGCGGTCCAGCGCCTTGCGCACCGCCAGCCGGGTTTCCAGCGGCACGCGCTTGCTCTGCGCCGCGGCCAGCGCGTCGCGCAGCGTTCCGGTCTGGCTGTGCAGGAGCATTTGCATGGCGCCGGCCGCCCGCAGGGCGTCCACCGCGCGCCCCTCCCGCGCGGCGCTGGCGGCGCGCTCCGCGTGGTCTTCCAACTCCGCGACGAAGCGGGCGATGACCGCCACCGGGTCCGGGCGGGCGGCGGTAGACGGGACATGCGGGGTGGGGAGCATGGCGGTCTCCTTGATGTGTTCCCTCTCCCCTCTGGGGAGAGGGTTAGGGTGAGGGGGTTGAGCTTTTGCCGGACGTACCATCGCGCGCAACCCCCTCACCGGCCCTCCGGGCCACCCTCTCCCCAGAGGGGAGAGGGTTGGGAAGGGCGAATGCGGGCATCCTTGGAGGCGTCAGCCGCGCAGGGCGCCGGTGCGGCGGTAGGCGGTGGCGGCGCGCTGGGCGCAGCCGGTCTGGCGGATCGCCGCCTGCACCGCGGCCCGCGCCGTGGCGATGCGCGCCCGCAGGCCCAGCAGGTCGTCGATCAGCGCGAGGCGCTCCGCCGGGACCGGGACCGGCTGGGACCGGTGACGCTCCACCCGCCGGGCGAGGCGGCGCAGCTCGGCGTCCAGAGCGGCTTCGCCGTCGAGAAGCGGTTGCGGCGGGTGCATGGCCGTCACCGTCAGCGCTTCATGGCGATCAGCGTGTCCATCATGTCCTGCGAGGTCGTGATGACCTTGGAGGCGGCGGAATAGGCCTGCTGGGCGACGATCATGCGGCTGAACTCGTCGGTCAGCTCGACGGTGGAGCTTTCCAGAGCGCCCGCCGTCACCGTCCCGGCCTTGGCGTCGCCCGCCGTGCGGAGCTGGTACTGACCGGCCTCCGCCGTCTGGGTGAAGGTGGTGCCGGTGACGCTTTCCAGCCCGTCGGCGTTGGCGAAGGTGGCGATGGGGATCTGGTAGATCGCCCGCGTCTCGCCGTTGTCGAAGACGGCGCGGACGATGCCGTCCTTGCCGATGGTCGTGCCGGTCAGGGAGCCGGGCTTGTAGCCGTTCTGCGTCGTGGTCTCGACGCTGACCGAGGGCGTGCTGTCGCCCGACGCGTGCTGCGTCAGGCCGTTGTTGCTGTTGGCGGTGCCGAGGTTCAGCGCGACCGCGCTGCCGCCGGCCCCGGTGGTCCATCCGTCGACGGTGAAGGAGAGGGCGGACAGGTCGGCGGGGGTCGTCGTGCCGTCTGCGGCCACCGTGGCGGCGGAGGCCAGCGTGCCGTCGGTGTTGAAGGAGAGCTGGATGGGGAACCCCGCGATGGTGCCGGTGGTCCGGGTGGCGTCGGAGGACAGGACGGGGTCGGAGGCGTCCAGCTCCCACGTGTTCTCGCCGGTCTTGGTCCAGCTCAGGGTGATGGAGTGGCTGACGCCCAGGCTGTCGAACATCTCCATGTCGGTGGTGAAGCTGTCGCCGGTGTCCGCGTCCGAGGGCAGGTTGGCGTCGATGCCCATGGTCGAGGTCGCCTTGGGCGTGCCTTTGATGTTGGCGACGTTGACCGGGACGAGGCTGTCCACCGATCCCTTGTTGCCGGCGGCGACGGTGCCGTTGGCGTTCAGCGCCCAGCCGTAGAGATAGTAGCCCTCGCTGTTCGACAGGTAGCCCTGGGCGTCGGTGGAGAAGGAGCCGTTGCGGGTGAAGGCGACGGTGCCGTCCGCCGTCTCCTCCGACACCACGAAGAAGCCCTCGCCGTTGATCGCCATGTTGGTGGAGACCGACGAGGACTGGATCTCGCCCTGCGCGCTGATGTTGCGGTAGGTGGTGGCGAGCACGCCGCCGGTCTGCTCGTCGATGGTCGAGGTCTTGTTGATGTAGGAGTTGAAGTTCGTCCCGGTGCTCTTGAAGCCGGTCGTGCTGGAATTGGCGATGTTGCTGGAGATGGAGGCGAGCGCCTTGCTCTGCGCCATCAGGCCGGACGTGGCGCTGTACATCGCGCTGGTGATGCTCATCGTCGCACCTGTCGCAAGAAAGGGGAGAGGGCTGGGAGGAGGCCGGGAAGGGGCGGCGGCTCAGCTCAACGACAGCACGTCGTCGGCGGGCACGCTGACGCCGCCGATGCCCAGCGCCGCGCTGGTGCCGGAGGTGTCCACGGAGGTGACCGTGCCCTTGATCCGCGTCTCGGTGGCGACGGCGGCCTTGCTGGAGTCCAGCGCGGTGACGGTCAGGCTGTAGGTGCCCGACGTGTGGACCGCGCCGTCGCGCCCCGTGCCGTCCCAGGTGAAGGAATGGCTGCCCTGGCCGGTGGCGCCGCTGTCCTGGTAGACGATGGCCCCGTCCTCGTCGCGCACCGTCAGGGTGACCGACGCGGCCTCGCTGTTCAGCGAATATTCCCAGTTCGCCGCGCCGTTCTGCAGGGCGGTCGTGTCGCCCTCCGCCGTCACCGTCCGCCCGAGATAGCCCAGCGCCGAACTGCCGGTTCCCAGCGCCTGCACCGCCGAGGTCAGCTCGTCCAGCTTGTCGCTCATGGACATCTGCTGCTCCAGCGAGGAGAGCTGCACGAGCTGGCTGGTGTACTGGGCGGTGTCCACCGGGTTGGTCGGGTCCTGCACCTCAAGCTGCTTCAACAGCAGCGTCAGGAAGGACTGGTAGCTGCCGGCCAGCGAGGCCGAGGAGCTTTTGGCGGACGAGGTGGTCGTGACGGTCGAGGAGCTGAGCGAGTCAACCTGCATGGCGGCCTCCGGGATGCAGCCTCCCCGTCGCGGGAATCGGGGACTCCGCGTCCGTTTCGGCGTGATGATCCAGCGTGTGGTCCGGGAGGAGGCGCCGCAGGGCGGAGCGTTGTCCCGTTCTGTGGCTATCCACGGACGGGAACGGAAAAGCTGGCGGACTTTTTCGGCGAGGCTGAAAAAGAGGAGGGAAAGGGCCCAGCGGGGCGCACGGCGCTGTGCCGCCGCTGTTCCGTCGCACCATCGGCCCCGATCGTGCGACAGGGGAAAACGGAATCGTCGCTGTTTGGTTTGCTAAGTTTGGATCACGTCCGCCTTGCGGCGGGCGCGGTCAGGCCAGTCGGGCGAGCAACGCATCCAGCATGCGATCGCAGGCGGCCAGCTGGTCCTCGGCGACGAACTCGTCCGGCTTGTGGGCCTCGCCGATGCTGCCGGGGCCGCAGACGACGGTGGGAATGGACAGACGCCGCTGGAACAGCCCGCCCTCGGTGCCGAAGGAAATCTTGCCCAGGCTGTTGCCGCCGGTGAGCGCCTTGACGAAGGACACCACCTCCGCATCCTCGTCGGTGTCGAGGGCGGGGTAGCTGGACAGCTCCGTGATGTCCACGGCGGCGGCGGGGAAGGCGGTGCGCAGACGCTTCTCCATGGCCTCCGCCTCGGCGCGGACGGCGTCGAGCAGAGGGTCCACCGGGTCCTGCGGCAGGTGGCGGATCTCCATGTCGAGGCGGCACTGGTTGGGCACGATGTTCAGCGCGGTGCCACCCTGGATGACACCGGCGTGGATGGTGGTCCAGGGGACGTCGTAACCGGCGTCGCGCGCCCCCTCGGTCTGCACCCGCTCCTGAAGGCGGCGCAGGCCGGTGAGCATGTCGCAAGCCATGTGTATGGCGTTCAGCCCTTGCGGGGCGAGGCTCGAATGGCACTCGGCGCCCCGGCAGTCGATGCGCAGCGCCGTCTTGCCCTTGTGGGCGGTGACAACCTGCATCAGCGTGGGTTCGCCGACGATGCAGAAGCGCGGGCGGACCGGCAGGGCGGCCATCATGTCGATCAGGCGCCGCACGCCCAGGCACCCCACCTCCTCGTCGTAGGACAGCGCGAGATGAAGCGGCTGGCTGAGCGTCCGCCCGGAGGCCCGCTCGGCCAGGGCCATCGCCGCGGCGATGAAGCCCTTCATGTCGGCCGTGCCGCGGCCGTAGAGATTGCCGTCCCGGCGGGTCAGGCGGAAGGGATCGCAGGTCCAGGACTGCCCGTCCACCGGCACCACGTCGGTGTGGCCGGACAGCAGGATGCCCGGACGGTCGGCCGGGCCGACGCTGGCGAAGAGGTTGGCCTTGCGCCCGTCCTCGCTCGGCACCAGCCGCGTGGCGGCGCCGGCCGCCTCCAGCCGCTCCTTGGCCCACAGGATGAGGTCGAGGTTGCTGTCGCGGCTGACCGTGGGAAAGGCCACCAGCCGCTCCAGAATGTCCAGCGTCGCACCCATGGCGGGATGGTCCTTCTTCCTTGGTCGTCGATCGGCTTCGGCTTCTCCGCGCCGACGGGACGGAGGCGGCCGTCGGCCGGCCTCCCCCGTTTCTCGTCAGGCCGCTCCGCTCACTTGGCGTCGAAGTAGCCGGCCTGGATGGTCTTGCCGATCAGGTTGCAGATGATGCGGCCGGCGGTGATCGCGGTGATGCCGTTCACGTCCTTCTTGGGCGTGATTTCCACGATGTCCATGCCGACCACACGGCCCTTCTTCACCAGACCGTGGATCAGCGTGCGGATCTGGGGGTAGGTCACGCCGCCCGGCGCCGGGCCGTTGACGGCCGGCATGATGGTCGGGTCCATGCCGTCGGCGTCGATGGTCAGGTAGTAGCGCCCGCCGTCGGGAATGCGGTCGAGCACCGCCTTCATGCCGACGTCCTGCAGCTCCACGTCGGGGATCAGCACGGCGCCGTAGGCCTGGGCCGCCTCGACCTCCTCCGGCCGGGCGCTGCCGGCGGAACGCAGGCCGATCTGGAAGATCTGGCCGACATGGTCCATCTCCGCGGCGCGGCGGATCGGGCTGGAATAGCCGCCGCGGGCGCCGTTCACATGGTCGCGCCAGTCGAGGTGCGCGTCGATGTGCACGAGCGTGATCGGGCCTTGGTCGTCGTAGGCGCGCAGCACCGGGATCGGGATGCCGTGGTCGCCGCCGATGATGATCGGCAGCATGCCCTTGGCGAGCATCGCCCGCACCACCGCCTCGGCGTTGCGGTAATGCAGGTCGAGGTCGCGCGGGTTCGCCTTCACGTCGCCGCAGTCCACGACCTTGATGTCCTTCCCGCCGAGCAGCGGACCGCCGATGTCGAAGTCCCAGCGCTCCAGCTGGCGCAGCGCCCGTTCGGTGTAGCGGCGGACCCAGGTGGGGGCGTTGGTCTGGTCGTTGGTCACCTCGTCGATCGAGTAGGGATCGCCGTAGGGGATGCCGAGGATGCCGATGTGGCCGTCGAGCTGGTCGAGATCCGTGCAGATGGGGAAGTCGAGGAAGCTCTGCAGTTCGCGGCGCGGCGGGTTGGTCAGGGTGCTGCTCATGGCGGGCGTTCCAGGTTTCTTCTGTGGGATGCGGGAAATCAGGGAGCGTCGGGGATCACGGCAATGGCGTCGACCTCGACCACCCACTCCGGCCGCGCCAGGGCGCTGACGACGATGCCGGTGGAGACGGGATGGACGCCCTTCAGCCACTTGCCGATGGTGCGGTAGACCGGCTCGCGGTAGCGCGGGTCGGTGATGTAGACGGTGATCTTGCAGATGTGCTCCATCTTCGCGCCGGCCTCGTCCAGCAGCATCTTGATGTTGCTCATGGCCTGCTCGGTCTGGCCGGCGGCGTCGCCGATGGCCACGCTCTCGCTGGTGTCGAGGTTCTGGCCGATCTGGCCGCGCACGAAGACCATCGCGCCGCGGGCCACGACCGTCTGGCAGAGGTCGTTGTCCAGCGCCTGCTCGGGATAGGTCTTCTTGGTGTTGAACTTGCGGATGCGGGTGTGGGTGGTCATGGGTCGGTTCTCTCTTGGGTGAGGGGTGGCGCCGGGCATGGGGAGGGCGTATCCGGGAGGCCGAAGCCGTCCCGGTCGTCACGCTGCCCGGAAAGGGTTGCGGATCAGACGGTCAGTGCAGGGCCGCCAGCTCGGGGAAGACCGACGCCCGTTCCGCCAGCTCGGCCAGCGGGATGTGGCAGGCGATGCGGTGGCCGTCGGTTGCCGTCTGCACCGGCGGCGCGCGCTCGTCGCAGATGGTGCCGAGCTTGCGCGGGCAGCGGCCGCGGAAGGCGCAGCCCCCGCCGCCGGGCGGTGCCGTGGAATCCTCCAGCAGGATGCGCTCCGGCTCCGGCCCGTCCTCCGCCCCGCTCAGCCGCGGCACGGCCGACAGCAGCGCTTCGGTGTAGGGGTGGTAGGGCGGGCGCAGGACCCGTCCGATCGGACCCTCCTCGCAAATCGTGCCGCCATAGACGACCAGCACGCGGTCGGCGATGTGCGACACCACGGCGATGTCGTGGGTGATGAACAGGTAGGACAGCCCCAACTCGTCCCGCAGGTCGGCGAGCAGGTTGAGGATGTTCGCCTGCACCGAGACGTCGAGCGCCGACACCGCCTCGTCGCAGACGACGAATTCCGGGTCGGTGGCCAGGGCGCGGGCGATGTTCACGCGCTGGCGCTCGCCGCCGCTCAGCTCGTGCGGGTAGCGGTCGGCGTAGGCGGCGGGCAGGCCGACGCGGGTCAGCAGGGCCGCGATCATCTCCCGGCGCTCCGCCTCGCCCTGGCGGCCGGCGAGGACGAGCGGGCGCTCCATGGCCGCCCCCACCGTCTTGCGCGGGTTGAGCGAGGCGGCGGAATTCTGGAAGACCAGCTGGGCGCGGCGGCGCAGGTCGCGGTCGCCCTCCTTGGCCTGCTTGACGAAGTCGGCGCCGTCGAACAGCACCGTGCCGGCGGTCGGCTCGATCAGGGCCAGCAGCGAGCGGCCGATCGTGCTCTTGCCGCTGCCGCTTTCGCCGACCACGCCCAGCACCTCGCCGCGCTGGATGGTGAAGGAGACGTCGTCGACCGCCACCGTGCCGTCGCGGCGCAGCCACGGCAGGATCGACCGGCGCTCGCCGAAGACCTTGCGCAGCGCATCGACCTGCACCAGCGGGGCGGTGCGGGCCGGCGGCGTCGCCGGCGGCCGGGACGCGGTCGACTCCTCCGGCCACGGGGTGCCGGACAGGGCCTCGGCCTTCCAGCAGCGCACGCTGTTGCCGGCGGCGTCTCCGCGCAGCGCCTGGGGCAGGCGGCGGCAGGTCTCCTCGGCGAACGGACAGCGCGGCGCGAAGACGCAGGAGTCGGGAGGACCCGACAGCTTGCTGACCGTGCCGGGGATCGAGGACAGGCGGTGCCGGCGGTCCGTGGTGATGCGCGGCAGCGCCGCCACCAGACCCTTGGTGTAGGGATGGACCGGCCGGGCCAGCACGTCGCGGGTGCGCCCGGTCTCCACGACCTCGCTGCCGTAGAGGACGCAGACCGAATTGCAGATGCGGTTGACGATGCCGAGGTTGTGGGAGACGAACAAGGCGCTCAGATGGTGGCTCTCGCACAGGCCGGCGAGCAGCTCGATGATCCGCGCCTCGACCGTGACGTCGAGCGCCGTCGTCGGCTCGTCGAGGATCAGCAGCTTGGGGTCACAGCCGAGCGCGGTGGCGATCAGCACGCGCTGCTGCATGCCGCCCGACAGCTGGTGCGGGTAGGACTGCGCGATGCGCCGCGGTTCGCGGATGCCGACCTCGGCCAGCAGCTCCTCAACCCGTGGTGCTGCCTGCCGGGGGGTGAAGCCCTTGTGCTGGACCAGCGGCTCGGCGATCTGCCGCCCGACGGTCAGCGCCGGGTTCAGCGAGGTGAAGGGGTCCTGGAAGACGGCGGCGATGCGGTCGCCGCGCAAGCTCCGGCGCTGCCCGGCGGACAGGCGGCGCAGGTCGGTCCCCTCGAACAGGATCTCGCCGCCGTCGATGCGCCCGGCCTCGCCCAGCAGGTCGAGGATGGCCATGGCGACGGTGCTCTTGCCCGAGCCGGACTCGCCGACCAGCCCCATGACCTCGCCCGGCCGGATCGCGAAGCTGACGTCGCTGGCGGCGCGCAGCGTGCCGCGCGGGCTGGCGTAGTTGATGGTGAGGTTGCGCACCTCCAGCAGGGCGGACATGGCGGCGGTCGCGGGGGTCGGATCGGGGGACGCGGCGGCGGAAAGGGGCACGAGAGCGGTCATGGAGTCAGTGTCCTCCCGTGTTGCGGGGGTCCAGCACGGCGCGCAGTCCATCGCCCAGCAGGTTGATGCCGATCACGGTGATGCCCATGGCGAGGCCGGGGCACAGCGCGATCCACGGCGCCTGCTCGACGAAGGGCCGGGCCTCGCTGATCATCAGGCCCCAGTCGGAGGAGGGCGGCTGGGCGCCCATGCCGATGAAGCTGAGGGCGGCGCCCAGCAGGATGGCGAAGACGACGCGCAGGCTGGACTCGACCGCCAGCGGCGGCCAGATGTTCGGCAGGATCTCGTGGAACAGGATGTAGGCGGTGCTCTCGCCGCGCAGCCGGGCGGCGGTGATGAACTCCTCCTGCATCAGCTCCAGGGTGATGGCGCGGGTCAGGCGGACCACCTGCGGCACGTAGACGATGCCGATGGCGACGACCGCCTTCCACAGGGCCGGCGGCGTGACCGCCAGGACGAGGATGCCCAGCAGGATGGGCGGGAAGGACATCAGCACGTCCATGCAGCGCATGATGATCTCGTCGGTCCGGCCCCGGCCGTAGCCGGCGACCAGCCCCAGCGGCACGCCGACGAGCAGGCTGATGGCGGTGGCGGCGACGCCCATGACCAGCGAGTTGGTCGTGCCGACGAGGGTGCGGCTGAACACGTCGCGGCCGTACTCGTCGGTGCCGAACCAGAAGTCCGGCCCCGGCGGCTGCAGCCGGCTCATGATGTTCATCTCGTCGTAGGGGTAGGGGGCCAGCCAGGGGCCGGCCACGGCGACCACCAGCAGCGGCGCCAGCAGGGCGATCCCGAGGACGAGCGAGGTGGGCCAGCGCTTCGGCGCGGAGCGGGAGGACGCTGCGCGGGTTGGGCTCGCGGCGGTCATGTCAGGCGTTCCCCATGCCATGGCGGATCTTCGGGTTGACGAACGCGTAGAGCAGGTCGGCCGCCAGGTTCGCCAGGCAGTAGGCCGTCGAGATGATCAGGATGGTCGCCTGGATCAGCGGCAGGTCGTGGCGCTGGATGGCGAACAGCAGCAGCCGGCCCATGCCGGGGAAGGAGAAGACCGTCTCGATCACCACGACGCCGCCGAGGATCAGGCCGAAGTCGATGGCGAGCACGGTGATGGTCGGCAGCAGCGCGTTGCGCAGGGCGTGGCGGACGATCACCACCTTCTCCGGCAGGCCCTTGGCGCGGGCGTACTTCACGTAGTTGGTCTGCAGGACGTCGATCATGCTGGAGCGGGTCAGCCGCGCGATGCGGGCGATCAGCATCAGCACCAGCGTGACGACCGGCAGGACCAGATGCGACGCCCAGGGCACGAAGCCGTCGGCGAGCGGCGCGTAGCCGCCGGTCGGCAGCCATTTCAGGTAGCTGCCGAAGATCAGAACCAGGACAATGGCCCAGAAGAAGTCGGGAACGGCGATGCCGAGATAGGACACGCCCGAGACCATTTGGTCGGCCATCCGCCCGCGGCGCACCGCGGCCAGGACGCCGGCGCCGATGCCGATCACCGTCACCACCGCCAGGGCGACCACCGCCAGGACCAGGGACCGGCTCAGCGCCTCCATCAGGATGGGTGCCACCGGCTGCTCCAGCACCAGCGAGCGGCCGAGATCGCCCTGCAGGATGCCGGCGGCCCAGCGGCCGTACTGCACGATCAGGGGCTGGTCGAGGCCGAGCTTGACCGTGATGGCGTCGATCACCTCCTTCGAGGCGAACTGTCCGGCGATCATCGACGCGACGTCGCCCGGCATCGCCTGCGTCACCAGGAAGACGAGGATCGACATGACGACCAGCACCATCGCCAGGTAGGCCAGCCGGGTGAGTGTGTAGAGGAGCATGGAGAGAGCTTCCCTTGGCCCGGGGTCGTCGGGAGCGCGGCGGGCGCTCCCGACGCCGTCGACGGCGCTACTGGCCGACCGAAACGTTGCGCAGGTCGAGGAACATCATCGGGTGGGAGGTGAAGCCCTGCACCCGCGCGCTCACGCCGTTGACGTGGTTGATGACGTAGGGGATGACGCCGGGGGCGTCCTGGACGGCCAGCGCCTGCACCTCGCCATAGAGCTTCTTGGCCTCCTCCTCGCTGGACGCCTGACGGGCGCCGTCGAGCAGCTTGTCCATCGCCGGGTTGCTGTAGTTCCACAGCGCGGCGTTCCACGACCCGCGCGAGTGGTACCAGGGGTAGACCGAGGTATCGATCGTCGGGCGGCTGAAGAAGCCGTCGATGTAGAAGCCCGCCTTGCCCTCGATGTCCTTCAGGAAGACGTCGAAGGGCACGCGCTGCACGTTGACGGTGATGCCCGCCGGCTTCAGCAGCTCGCGGACCGCCAGCCCCAGACGCTCGCGGGTGGCGCGGCCGGCCGGGGTGTAGAGGGTGACCTCGAAGCCGTTGGGATAGCCGGCCTCGGCCAGCATCTTCTTCGCGGCGGCCGGGTCGCCCTTGGCGATCGGCAGATCCTTATTGAAGTAGGGATGGCTCGGCGGGATCGGCGAATGGGTCGGCGTGCCGTAGCCGAACAGGGCGATCTGGGTGATCGCCTGCTTGTCCAGCGCGGTCGCCACGGCGCGGCGGACGCGCACGTCGTCGAACGGCTTGGTCGTGCCGTTCATGATCACGCCGTCCCAGGTTGAGGTCGGCACGGCTTCGGCCTTCAGGTTGGACGTCGCCTTGACCTTGTCCACCGCCTCCGGCGGCAGGTTCCAGGCGAGGTCCAGCTCACCCGTGGTCAGCGCCGCCACCTGGCTGGCCGTCTCGGGCAGGATGCGGATCACCACCTCGTCCAGCTTCGGCAGGCCGGCCTCGAAATAGGTCGGGTTGCGCTTCACCACCATGCGGTCGCCGGGCGCGAAGGAGACGAACTGGAAGGGGCCGGTGCCGACCGGGTTGGAGGCCAGCGTGTCGAGGGCGTCGCGCGGCACGATGCGGGCCTGACGCTCGCCGAACAGCTCCGCGAAGCCGGAGTAGGGGGACTTCAGCGTGAATTCCACCGTGTGGGAATCCACCGCCTTCATCGACTCCACGATCTCGAAGTTCACGCGGGCGGTGGAGCCGGTCGCCTTGTCCTGGATGCGGGTGATGGTGGCGAGAACGTCCTCGGCGTCCATCTCGCGGCCGCTGTGGAACTTCACGCCCTTCTTCAGGAAGAAGGTCCAGGTCTTGAGGTCGGCGCTGTGCTCCCAGCGCTCGGCGAGGTCCGGCTTCAGCGTCATGTCGGCGGCGATCGCCGTCAGGCCGTTGAAGAGGAGGTAGGCGGCCACATACTCCTGGCCGCCCTTCATCTTGGCGGGGTCGAGGGTGTTCAGGTTCGAATCCACCGCCACCTTGAGCGTGCCGGCGGCCTGCGCGGCCAGCGCCGTGCCGGAGAGGAGGAAAGCCGAGAGCACAGCCCGTGCCACCAACCGTTTCACCATGATGAAGCCTCTCTGCTTGCGGGGTCCGTTGTGGACCTTGGTTCCTGTCGCCTCGACGCTCTCACAGACGTGTCATGAACGGAACGACCGAGGACGCGCCGTCCGGTGGGTCATGGTGTGCCTAAAAAATACTCATTTTTGCGGATGCGAGCGGGATGCCCGATTTTCGACCACAGACAAAGTCCGGATTTCTTCGTCGGGATTTGGTTCGTCCCACCGATAATCATGCCTAAAAATTAGGCTCATTCATCGGCCCCTGTCCCGTACCATGAATGTTTTTTGTCGGCACCATGAACGCATTCGTATGATATCGGAGCGCGGATCAGTCCGCGCCGCCGTCCAGCAACCCATCCAGGCCGGGCAGGGCGTCGATCGCCGACAGCCGCCGGTGGAGCCGTTGCGCCGCCGTGGGGCCGATGGCGCGGCCGGCGCAGGCAAGGAACTTCGTGGTGTGGGCCTCCATCGACAGGGGGCGGGCGACGGTGCCGCGCGCCGAGGCGCAGAAGCGGCGGACGCTCTGCCCCGTGCGGGTCTCCACCGTCACGTCAGCGCCCTCCGGAGCCAGCCGCGCCCGGTCGGGATCGGCGTTCCAGCCGGGATCGGACCGCAGGCTCACACGCTCCATGGCCGCGCGCAGGCGGGGGTCGGACAGCGTCGGTCCGCTCAGATGATCCAGCGTCAGGTCGCCATGCAGCATCACGCAGGCCACCGCGAAGGGCAGGCTGAAGCGGGCTTCGCCGGGAGTGGCGGGGCGGTCGTAGGTGAGGTTGGCGGCCACCACCGGGGGCACGACGCAGCGCACCGCCACGATGTCCGACGGGTCCAGCCGGTGCTCCGCCATCAGGTCGCGCACCGCGTCGGCCGCGGCGTGCGAGGACAGGCAGACCGGATAGGCCTTGGTGTCGATGCCGGGGTCGAGCAGGTGCCACCGCCGGCCCAGGGCGTCCAGCGCCGTGATGTCGAACCGGCCCTGCGCCACCAGCCGGGCGAAGCCGCGCGGGTCCTCGACCACGCCGTGCGGCACCGCCCCGCCGCGCATCGCCAGCCGCGCCGCGCGCAGCCCGTTCGCGGCGGCCTGGGCGGCCAGCAGCGGCTTGGCGCTTGTGCCGAAGCAGGCCCGCAGGCCGCCGGCCCCGCAAAGCGCGAATGCGATGGTGTCGGCGGCCCGGTCGCCGTCCAGCCGGAGGGCTTTGGCCGCGGCCGCCGCGGCTCCGACGGTGCCGAACAGCGCGGTGGTCCACCAGCCGGCTTCGTACACGCCGTTGCCGAGCGCGATGGCCAGCGCGTATTCCGCCTCCGACCCGGCCACCACCGCGGTCAGCAGATCGGCCCCCGTCCCGCCGGCGGCCTCCACCGCGGCCAGGGCGGTCGGCACCACCACGGCGGAACCGTGGACGAAGCCGGCGTAGCAATTGTCGTCGAAATCCAGCGCGTGGGCGGCGGCGGTGTTCGCGAAGGCGGCCCCCTCGGCGCACAGCCGCCCGCCCCCCAGCAGGGTGCACGGACCGGGGGCGTAAATGTCCAGCGCCTCCTCCCGCGCCATGCGGGCGGCGTCGGCACCGGCCAGCGCCACGCCCAGCGTGTCTATGATGCAGCCCCGGCCGACCGTGGCGACCTCCTCGGGAATGCCGCCCCGGTCCAGACCGGCCAGCCAATGGCCGATGAGCCGGGCGGCGGGTGGGGAGGAAGGAGGTGCGGCGGGAGAGGCGGTCATGGCGGAACCTCGCGCGAACGGTGGCGGACGATCCGGCGAGGCTGCCAGCGACCCTCGTCCTCCGTCAGGCCAAGAAAGAACTTTCATGATCGGGATGAATTGGATTCATAATGCGGCGCCCCTCGCGCACCACCGCGCCTACCGACCGACGGAACCCACCACCCCCATGCGCCACCGCGACTTCGACCTGGATTCCCTGGAGGTGTTCGTGACGGTGGCGGAGCTGGGCAACATGACCCGCGCGGCGGGCCAGCTGGGGCTGACCCAGTCGGCCGTGTCGCACGTGGTGCGTCAACTGGAAACCGCCTTCGCCACCCAGCTGTTCGACCGGAGCATCCGGCCGATGGCGCTGACCGCCTCCGGCCACCGGCTGTGGCACTGGAGCAAACGGATCCTCGGCGACGCCCGTCAGTTGCCGGCGGTGATCGGCGGCAAGGACACGCTCTTCGTGCCGGAACTGCGGCTCGGCTGCATCGACACGCTGGCCGCCCCCTTCATGCCGCGGCTGCTCCAGCAACTGCGCGACAGCGTGCCGTCCTTCAGCATCGCGGCGGGGCTCAGCCGCCAGCTGCGGGAGCAGTTCATGGCCCGGCGCCTGGACGTCATCTTCACCAACGAATCCTTCGACGACCTGGATCAGGTGGACAGCTTCCGGCTGCTCAGCGAGCCCTTCGTGCTTCTGGTGCCCCGCAGTGCGCCGGACGTCGCCGACGAGGCCGGGCTGCGCGCGCTCTCGCAGGCTTTGCCGCTGATCCGCAACACGGTGGACAGCAGCCTGGGCCGGATGGTGGACCAGCACCTGCGCCGGCTGGGCATGGAGATCCCGCGCAGCTTCGCCTTCGACGCCGTCGACACCATGATGGCCATGGTGGCTGAAGAGATGGGGTGGAGCCTGCTGCCGCCGACCGCGCTGGTGAAAAGCCGCCAGCATCTGGGGCGCCTGAAGGTGCTGCCTTTCCCGGCGGCCAGCTTCCGCCGGTCCGTTTTCGTGGTCGCCCGCAAGGGCGAACTGGGGTCGCTGCCGGCACGCATCAACAAGGCCGGCCGCGCCATCCTCACCCAGGGCTATTTCACGGACGTGTTCGCCTCGTCGCCCTGGCTGAAGCCGATGATCAGCCGCTGACGACGGGCGTCCCCATGGTCCGAGCGACCGTGGAGCGCCACGGATCGGCGGGGTCGTCGGCAGGGCCATCTATTGCACCGAAACACCGTCCACGCGCCGCAGCTTGTCGGGGTTCCTGGTGATGTAGAGCGCGACGATCCTTCCCTGCTCGATCTGCAGGGCGGTGGTCTGCACGATCCCGCCGCCTTCGATGGAAATGAAGCCGGCGAGCCCGTCGATGACGGCGTAGCGGATGAGAAGCGATGGCGCCTGCTTGAACTCCTGCGCGAGCTGAAGGTGTCGCGCCATCACCTCGCCTATTCCGATCAGCGGACGCTGCGAGGCCGGCACCTTGCCGCCGCCGTCCGCGCTGGCGGTCACGTCATCGGCGAGAAGCCGGCGCAGCCGCTCCATGTCGCCTTCGCGCGACGCGGTGAAGAAGGCGGCGGCGATCTCCAGCCCTTGTTCCTTCGTCACCGTGAAGCGTGGGCGGGCCGCCTGAATGTGGTCACGCGCCCGGCTGGCCAGTTTGCGGCAGGCCGCCGTTTCACGGCCGATGGCGGTGGCGACATCGTCGAACCCCATGCCGAACACGTCGTGGAGCAGAAAGGCGGCCCGCTCCAACGGGGACAGACGCTCCAGCGCGATCATCAAGGGAAGCGTGATGTCGTCGATGGCGTCGGTTTCCCCGGCGTCAACGATCGGTTCCGGCAGCCATGGTCCGATGTAGGTTTCGCGCCGGCGCCGTGCCGATTTCAGTTCGTTCAGGCAGAGGCGCGTGACGATGGTGTGCAGCAAGGCCGCCGGTTGCCGGACCGTCTCACGGTCGGTCGCCAGCCAGCGGAGATAGGCGTCCTGAACGACGTCCTCGGCATCGGCCACCGACCCGAGCATCCGGTAGGCGAGGCGGATGAGGCGGGGGCGGATGTCGGCGAATGAAGGGTCGGTCGGCGTGTCGTTCATGACCCTGCGGCCTCATCATGCCATCATCATGCCATCGTCATGCTTTCCTCAGGCCGCGTGAACGGCGCTGACCGTATAAAGGCTGGGCGCGACCGATTTTGCGAGACCCGCGAACATCTTCAGTTGCTCCTGCGTCTCGGGCTTCCTCATGAAACCCTCGAAATGCTCCCTGGAGGCCCACTGGGCGTAGTTGACGACCGTCTTGCCGTCGAGGCTGCTGTGGATGCAGACCGACAGGAAGCCGGGCTGGTGGCGGATGGTGCTCTCGGTCGCCTCCGACAGCGCCTTCGCCAGGTCGGCCTGCGTCTCCGGCTCGACCCCATAAACGTTTATCAGCGTCAGGCACGGGGACCGGGAATCAATCGTCGCTGTGTGCTTGGCCATCGTCGTCTCCCTTGAAAATGCAGCCACGGGGGAAATGACAACGCCCACCCCCGGACTGTGACATGCGGGGCGAAAAAACAAAAACGCGGGGCGTTTATCGGCTCATGGCTTGAGAGCGACGGTTTCTCCGGTCGCGTCAGGGTGTTTCCAATGACGGAAGCGGGCTGGTTTCAGGTCAGCCATTGCGTCATGCCGACGTTGCTGGACACCACCGCGTCGATGCTGTCGCGCAGCTTGGCGAGACTGATCGGCTTCACCAGATAGCCGTTGACGTTGTGCTCCTTGGCGAAGCGCACGGTGCTGAGGTCGGCGTCGCCGGTCAGGAAGATCACCGGGGTCTTGTCCACGTCCTTCACCTTGATCCCGCGCACGCCCTGGAGGAACTGCTTGCCGTTCATCGGCGCCATGTGGATGTCGCAGAAGACGATGTCCGGGCGTGTGCGCACCACCTCCATCAGCCCGTCCTTGCCGTTCGAGGATTCCAGGATCGAGCGGACCCCGATCTCCTTCAGCACCTTGCGGATCAGGCCGCGGGTGAAGTTGTCGTCTTCGACGACCAGGATGCTCAGCTTCGCGTAATCTACCGCCATAATGGGCTACCCTTGTTCAAAGCGTCGGTGCGGGACTGTGCGACGCCCGCATCGCGGCGGTCGCGGTGATCAACTCGTCCAGGGTGGCGTCCAGCATGCTGGCGAGAAGCGCGGCGGTCTCCGCGTCCCCGGCGTCCAGCAAGTCCTGGGTGTCGTCGGCCAGCCGGCCCAGCCGGGCCGCGCCGATCGACAGGGCCGCCCCCTTCAGCGTGTGGACCGCGTCGCGGGCCTCGCCAGCGGCTCCGGCCTCCAGCGCGGTCACGGCGGCCTGGATCAGCCCCGGCGCCATGGCCAGGAAATCGCCGAGGAAGACCATGGCGTCCGGGTCGTCGCGGCCGAAATTCTGGCTGAGCTGTCCCAGGTCGAAGATCTGCGGGTCGATGTCGGCGTCCGCCCAGCTCGGCGCGGGGGACGCTTCGGCGACGGCCGCCGGCTCCGGCTTGGCGGGCGTCCGGCGGGCCGGCAGGCGCAGCGAGCGGGCCTGCGGCAGGAAGCGGTCCAGCGTTTCGGCCAGCAGCCGGGATTCGATGGGCTTCGTCAGATAGCCGTCCATCCCCGCCTCCAGGCAGCGCTGCTGCGTGCCCGGCAGGGCATCGGCGGTCAGGGCGACGATGGGCAGCCGGGGCACCGCACCGGCGCCCGCCCCCGTCCCGCTCAACGCCTCCGCCAGCTCCCGCTCGCGGGCCCGGATGGCGTGGGTCAGGCCGAAGCCGTCCATCTCCGGCATGTGGAAGTCGGTCAGCAGCAGGCCATGGCGCCCCGGCTGCAGCATCTCCAGGGCGCGGGCGCCGTTGTCGGCCATTTCGATGGCGTAGCCGCGCTTGTTCAGCATGCGGCGGATCACCGTCTGGTTGATCGGGTTGTCCTCCGCCACCAGGATCAGCGCCCCGGCCGCAATGGCGGTCTCGATGGGCGGCGGTTCCCAGCCGGCGGCGTCGTGCTCCCGCGGTTCCGACCGCCGTTCCAGGCTGGCCCGGCCCAGCGCCGCCGCGATGGTCAGCCAGACCCGCCGCCGCCGCAGAGGCAGATTGACGGCGCACAGCAGCCCGATGCGGTCGGCTTCCGACATGGTGGAGGCCAGCGCCCGCGGCACGGCCAGGATGACCGCGGGGACCGGGCCGTCGGCGAAGGCGGGGGACTGCACGATGGCGCGGCAGCAGGCGATGGCGGCTTCGGATTGCACGCCGCCGTTGACCAGCACCACCAGCCGCTCCGGACCGGCCTGGGTGCCGGTCACCGCCTCAAGGCCCCCGGTCAGATCGTACCAGCCCAGCGGGGCGATGCCGGCGGCGGCCAGGATGCCTTGCAGCGCTTGGCGGCCGGCGCCGTCGAAGCCGACGGCCACCACGCGGGCGTCGTCCACCGCGACCGCCGGTGCCGCCGGCGTTTGCGGCTGCGGGCAGTCGGCGGTCGGGGCGGCCACCGCGAAGGGCAGCTCGAACCAGAAGGTGGAGCCCTCGCCGAACACCGAGTCCACCCCGATGCCGCCCCCCATCATGGTGCACAGCTTGTGGCAGATCGTCAGCCCCAGCCCGGTGCCGCCGAAGCGGCGCGAGGTGGAGCTGTCGGCCTGCTGGAAGGGCTGGAACAGCTTGTCCCGCTGCTCCGCGGTCAGGCCGATCCCGCTGTCGGTCACGGCGAAGCGCAGCATCACCCCGCCGTTCCCCTCCGGGAGCGGTTCGGCGGTCACCGTCACGGCGACGCTGCCCTTCTCGGTGAACTTGACGGCGTTGCCCATCAGGTTGATGAGGATCTGCCGCACGCGCGTCGGGTCGCCGGTCAGCCGGTCGGGAACGCCCGGCCCGACGTCGACGGACAGCTGAAGCCCCTTTTCCTCGATGCGCCCGGCCACCAGCTCCGCCGACTCCTCGACCACCTCCAGGGGGGAGAAGGGCACGGATTCGATCTCCATCTTCCCCGCCTCGATCTTGGAGAAGTCGAGGATGTCGTTGATGATGATGAGAAGCGCCTGGGCCGACGACCGGATGACCCCCAGCATGCCGTGCTGTTCCTCGGTCAGGTCGGTCTGGTCGAGCATCTCGGCCATCGCCGTCACGCCGTTCATCGGCGTGCGGATCTCGTGGCTCATCACCGCCAGGAACGAGGACTTCGCCCGCGTCGCCTCCTCCGCCTGGTTCTTGGCCTCGTGCAGGGCGGTTTCCCGCTGGGCGATCTCGGTGACGAAATGCTGCACCGAGCGGGCCATGGCCCCCACCTCGTCCCGGCGTCCGGTGTCCACGATGGCGCCGGTCAGCGGATTCCCGGCGAGATGGACCATCTGCCTCTGCAGGCGGTCCAGCGGGCGGGTGATCGAGCGGGCGGCGAAGAAGGCCCCGGCGATGGCCAGCAGCAGGCCGGCGGTGGCCCCGAGCACGAGGGCGGACCGCAGGAAGGCGCCGATGGTTTCGGCGTTGCTGCGGAAGGTGTCGTTCAGCGCGCTGGCGCCCGACGCCATCTCCTTCGCGTCCGCGTCCATCTGGGCGATCATCAGGTCCTGGACGCTCAGCCCCTCGCGCACCTTGTCCAGGCTGTCCCGCCAGCCGGCCACGGCGGACATCATGCCGCCGCGCACCAGCGGGGGCAGGGCGATCCGCTCGATCTGCTCCTCCACCGCCGCTCCGTCCGCGATCAGCGTGATGGTCGCGCCGATGTCCCGGTGGCTCACCGCGTCGGCGGTGGCGTGCGCCAGCTTCAGCACGGCGATGGTCACGCCCTGCGCCTGCTGTTCGGTCTCGTTGGCCGACACGGCGTGGGCGGTGAGTTCTGTGACCTCGTTCAGGGTGGCGGCGTAGGCCGTGCCGTAGACGTTCAGAATCTGGTCGATGCGCTTTTCCAGCTCCTGCGCGCTGTCCCGGATGTCGCCGCCGTCCATCAAGGCGCTGGACACCTGCGCGACCGCCGCGACGATGCGCTTCTGCCCCCGCCCGCTGCGCCCTTCCGCGGCGGCGGCCCGCTCCAGCGCCTCCTCCAGCGCCTCCGCGCTGTTGTTCAGGCGCAGCATCAGCACGCCGGTGTCGTGGGCGCCGGAACTGCCGGGTGCCGCGCCGCCGCCTTGGGCCCGGCCGTGTTCCCGGGACAGCCGGGCCGCCTCATGCCGCCACAGTCCGGCCAGCGCGGCGTAGATGCTGCGGGCGTTGTCCAGAACGTCGCGGTGCAGGGTCAGGCGGCGGTCGGAGTCCGCCACCGTCTCGGCATAGCCGAGGTTGGCGAGGTTCTGGCGCTGGCGGGCGGCGTCGGTGATGTCGATCAGCCGGGCCGCCTGCTGGGCCATGGCGCCGATCAGCGCGTCGTTCCGCTCGGTGACCGCCTTCAGCTCCTCCATCTGCGTGGCGTAGCGGTCCAGAATCCGCCGCGTCTCATTGACGGCGCTTTCCAGCGCGTCGTCCTCGGTGGCGGCGGCCAGGGCGTCCAGATGGCGGCGCGCCTCGCCGGTGTGGGCGTCGAAACGGACGGCCTGCGCCGCCCGCCGGCTGGCCGCGGTGTTCAGATAGTCGGAGCGCGCCGCCTCCGCCCCCAGCAATTCGCGGTAGATCGTGCCGGCGGTGACCACCGAGCCATTGGCACGGTCGGACTGCTGCAGCAGGAACCACGCGACGATGGCGATGGCCGCCGCCACCAGCACCGGCATGCCGCCGACCGCGGCGATCCGCTGGGCGATGTTGGTGCGGGTCATCACCGCGCGCCACCGCTCATAGCGCCGCTCATACCGCCGCTCACTGGGCGAGGTCGACGCGGTGGAACAGGTGCAGGCCGAAGGGATTCATTTGATACCCCTTCACCTCCTCGCGCAGCACCATGAACACCATGGAATGGGCCAGCGGCAGCCAGGGCGCCTGATCCTTGAAGATCTCCTGCGCCCGGTGGTACAGGGCGGTGCGCTTGGCGACATCGGTGGTCTGCTTGGCCTCGATGATGACGTCGTCGAAGCTGCGGTCGCACCATTTGCCCATGTTGCCGCCGCCCTTGCGGGCTCCCTCGCAGCTCAGCAGCGTGTAGAGGAAATTGTCCGGGTCGCTGTTGTCGCCGGTCCAGCCGATCATGCCCAGCTGGTGGTCGCCGTTCATCAGCCGCTTCATGTAGACCGACCAGTCGTCGGTCACCAGGGTGGCCTTGACGCCGACCTGGGCCAGATCGTTGGCCATCATTTCCGCCGCCCGCTTGCCGGCGGGCATGTAGGGCCGGGCCACCGGCATGTGCCACAGCTCGATCTCGAAACCGTTGGCGTAGCCGGCCTCGGCCAGGAGCTGGCTCGCGCCCTTGGGGTCGTAGGGGATGTCGGCGATGGCGTCGTTGTAGCCCCAGCTCGTCGGCGGCAACGGATTCTTCGCCGTGCGCCCGGTGTCGCCGTAGAGCGCGTCCACCAGCGTCTCCTTGTCGATGGCCATGCTGAGCGCCCGGCGCACCCGCACGTCGTCCAGCGGCTTCCGCTCCACGTTGAAGGTGAGGAAGGCGACGTTGTAGCCCTCCTGCCGCAGCAGGGTCAGCGACGGGCTGTTGCGGATCTTCGGCAGGTCGGTCAGGTTGGGGTAGGGCATGACGTGGCATTCGCCGGCCTGCAGCCGGTTCAGCCGGACCGTGGCGTTGGGGGTGATGGCGAAGACCAGATTGTCCAGCGGCGGCCGCCCGGCCCAATGCCCCTCGAACGCCTTGTACTGAAGCAGGTTGTCCTTCTGGTAGGAGAGGAGCTGGAAGGCGCCGGTCCCCACCGGCTCCCGGTCGAACAGCTCCGGCGTGCCGCGCTTGGTCATGGTGTCGGCGTATTCCGCCGAGGTGATGGCGGCGAAGACCATCGACAGGTTGGCCAGGAAGGGGGCCTGCGGCCGGTTGAGGGTGAAGCGCACCGTCAGGTCGTCCACCGCCTCGATCGACTTCAGGATCGAGCCCATGGAGAGGTCGTTGAAGTAGTTGTAGGCCCCGTTTCCGACCGAATGGTACAGGTGGTCCTTGTGCCATTGCCGGAAGAAGCTGAACAGCACGTCGGCGGAGGTCAGCGGGCGCGTCGGCGTGTAGCCGGGCGTGTCGTGGAAGCGCACGCCGGGCCGCAGCTTGAAGGTGTAGACGGTGCCGTCCGGCGAGATGGTCCAGGACTCCGCCAGCGCGGGCACGATGCTCTTCGATTCCGCATCGAATCGCACCAGCGTGTCGTAGGCGTGCAGGATCGCGTCGAAGCTGGTGTTGGTGCGGGCCAGCGCCGGGGCCAGATTGTCCGGGTTGCCTTCCGAACAGAAGACCAGCGTCGACGCCGCCTCGGCCTTCTGCAGAGCTCCGGCGCCCGCCAGAGCCGCGACCGCGATCAGGGCCGCGGTCGGCAACACCCTGCCCAGCCGGACCAACCCACTCTTCACCATACCTGCCGTCATTGCGCCGCTCCCCTTCGACCGATCACCTGTTCGGCCCCCAATCGGTTCGCGGAGATTAAAACCAAAATACGCTTACTTGCAATTGATGATATCTTTCATAAGACAATCTTTAAGTTTCCTCGGAGAAACAATGCTTCCTCGTGGAAATGTTCCTGTAACGATCCGGGGCCGTTGCGGGAGGGTGGCGGGGCGAACCTTCGCGGCGGCGCTCATTCCACCGAGCGTTGCTGCAAGGATTCGCGCCGGGTTTCGCGAAAACGGCTTTCAGACCACTTTCGACGGTCTCCACAGCAGGCGGGCTCCGGTAGCCGGGCGCGGTGTCGATTCGCTTTTGAGAATCATTATCAATTGAGTTAGGCTGCCCGCCACTGGCTGGGGAACCGGGAAGGCAGGGTATGGGGGACAGGGAAAAGCCCGGTCTGGTTGCGGGGTTCCAGGAGCATTACGGGGATTTGCTGCGCTTCCTGATCTGGCGGACCGGCGATGCCGACCACGCCGCCGACGTGGCGCAGGACACCTATTTCCGGCTTGCGGCGATCCAGGAATCTGAAAAGCCGATCGGCAACCTCCGTGCCTATATCCTGAGGGTCGCCCGCAACCTGTCGATCGACCGGCTGCGCCGGGACAAATGGCTGGTCTCGACCGAGACGGTCGCGACCGAGGTCGCGGCGGTGGCCGACGACGCCGTTTCGCCGGACGAGGCGGTGCTGTCCAAGGAGCGGCTGCGCCTGCTCGACGAGGCCTTGCAGGCCTTGCCGGCCAAACCGCGCGAGGCCCTGCTGCTGCACCGGCTCGGCGGCCTGTCCCAGGCCGAGATCGCCGTCCGCCTCGGGGTTTCGGAAAGCATGGTCACGAAATACGTGGCCCAGGCCATGCAGCATTGCCGGACGTGGCGCCAGCGGCTGGACAGCGAAAGATCGTAGGGAAAATCGTGATGCCGCTCCTGTCGCTGTCGCCGCCGGAAAACGTCCTATGGTAGAGACGCCCCGTCCTTCCGCCACAGGCTGTCCGCCGATGTCCGATCCGAATGCCTCCATCCTCGATGAGGAAGCGCTTGATTGGCTGGTCCGCGTCGGCTTCGGCACGGCCGGTCCGGACGAGTTCGTGGCATGGCGCGCCCGCAGCCCGGCCCACGAGCAGGCCGCCCGCTCGGCCGAGGCGCTGTGGCACGACATCGGTCACACCGCGACGGCGGCTGAGTTCTCCCGGCGCGAAACCCTGCGCAGCCGGCCGCAGTTCCTGCCGGCGGGCGGGATGCTCCGCGGTCCGGACCGGCGGCCGGGACACCTGGGGCGCCGTGCCGTGATGACTGGCGCCATGGCGGCGTCGGCTGCCGCGCTGGTGGCGGCCTCCGGACTGTTCGGCCCGCTGGCCGGGCTGACCGCCGACCACGCCACCCGGCCGGGAGAGCGTCGCGAGGTCTCCCTGCCCGACGGCTCGGTGGTGGTGCTCAACACCTCGACCGCCCTCTCGGTCCGCTTCACCGCGGCGGAACGGCGCATCGTCCTGACCACCGGCGAAGCCTTCTTCGCGGTGGCGAAGGATCCTGACCGGCCCTTCGTGGTGGCGGCGCGCGGCGGCGAGACGCGAGCCATCGGCACCGCCTTCGCCGTCCGCAGCGACGGCGACGAGGTGCGTGTCACCGTCAGCGAGGGCATCGTCGAGGTGACCGCCGCCGCCGGCGGGCCGGTGCGCCTGCTTGCCGGACAGGGGGCGGGTTATGGCGGGGCCGGCGGCGAGCCGGTGCCGCAACGGGTGAACGAGGCGGTGGCGACGGCGTGGCGGCGCGGCAAGCTGATCTTCAACCAGCGTCCGCTGGTCGAGGTCGCGGCCGAGATAAGCCGTTACCGCTCCGGCCGCGTCGTCGTCGTCAACCCGGAACTGGAGCGCCTGCCGGTGACCGGGGTCTTCGAGTTGGACGACCAGGACGCCATGCTGCGCGCCATCGAGCAGGCCCTGCCGGTCAGGGTGCTGCAGCTGCCGTTGCTGACCGTTCTGCGGTAGAGGCTGCGGCAGGGGGGCAGGGGCGGCGTCGGGAACCGCCCCGAAGTTTTTTGCGAAATCGCCGAAAATCTCATCCAGGCCGCTGTCACTTGGCCATTCGCCATCCGTCCTTTGGTGGGACGCGAATGATTTGCATTCGCTGATCGGGGGCGTCCCGCTTTGTGAACGACTGCCACCAAGGGGATTGCAATGGCCGTTCGGGCTGTTCGCATTGTCGGGCGAGGATTTCGCCGGTTTCTTCTGCTGTCCACCGCTTGCGCGGCTCTCGCCGCCCTGCCGGTGTCCCATGCCGCCGCCGCTGTTGCCACCACCGTCGCCCAGGCCGGTGCGGAGCCGGCGATGCATTTCAGCGTTCCCGCCCAATCGCTCGACACCGCGCTGACCGCCTTTGCCGATCAGGCCGGGCTCCGCCTGCTCTTCTCGGCCCCGGCGGTGCAGGGGCTGTCCAGCCCGGGCCTGGACGTCACCGCCACACCGGTCGACGCGCTCAACCAGCTGCTGGCCGGCAGTGGCTTCACCTGGCGTTTCACCGGCCCCAAGACCGTCACGCTGGAGAAGGTCGCCGCCGCCGGCGCTGTCCTGCTCGATCCGGTGACGGTGCTGGGCGGCGGGGCAGGGCGCGAGAGCGCCTATGGCCCGGTGCCGGGCTATGTGGCGACCCGTTCCGCCGGCGCCACCAAGACCGACACCCCGCTGGTCGAGACGCCGCAGAGCATCAGCGTCGTCGGTGCGGAGGAGCTGGAGGCGCGCAATGTCCAGACCCTGGAGGATGCCGTCAAATACACGCCGGGCGTCGTGCTGTCCTACGGCTCGGTCGGCGATTCGCGCAGCTCCTGGTACAAGATGCGCGGCTTCCCGGTCACCACCACCTATTACCGCGACGGGCTGAAGGTCGCCGGTCAGAGCTGGCAGCGGATGGATTCCTTCCTGATGGAGCGGGTCGAGATTCTGCGCGGTCCGGCTTCCGTCATGTACGGCCAGAGCGTTCCCGGCGGCCTCATCAACATGGTCAGCAAGCGGCCGCAGGACGTCCAGTCGGCCGAGGTCGCGGTGGAATACGGCTCCAACGACTGGAAGCGCATCGAAGGCGACATCACCGGCCCGCTGAACCAGGACAAGGAGTTGCTCTACCGCATCACCACCGCTGTCCAGGACAGCAACGGCCTGAACGGAATCGAGCATGACCGGGCCGACCGCAAGATGATCGCGCCTTCGCTGACCTGGAGACCGCAGCAGGGAACCAGCGTCACGCTGTCCGCCGTCTATCAGACGGACGACAGCCGGGGCTGGACGCCGCGCCGCCGCTACACCACGGCGGCCGGCACGACCAACCCGAAGACCTACATGGGCGAGCCGGACCACGACCGCTTTCAGCAGGAACAGACCCAGCTGACCCTGCTGGCCGAGCATGCGGTCAATGACAGTCTGAAATTCTCCTTCGGCGGCCGCTATGCGAAATACGATCTGGATTACCGGCAGATCTGGCCCGGCAGTTTCCAGGCCAACGGCCGGATGATGAACCGCGCCCAGTATGTCTACGCCCAGGATGCCGAGACCTATGCGTTCGACGCCCGTGCCGAGGGGAAATTCTCCGTCCTTTCCACCGACCACACGCTGTTGGGTGGAGTGGATTATTCCTATCTGACCATGAAGGACGGTTACGGTTCGCGGTCGGCCGAGACCTCCCTCAACCTGTTCAACCCGGTCTACGGGCGTTACGGATCGGAACCGGCGGTCTCGATCGATGACGTGGACAGCCGCATGCTCGGCGTCTATGTCCAGGACCAGATCTCGGTTGGCGAGAACTGGGTCTTCCTGCTGGGCGGCCGCCGCGATTTCCCCGGCGTCTCCAGTGGCCTCGCTTACCAGAACGCCTACACCGGCCGCATGGGCGTCGCCTACAAGACCGGTTTCGGTCTGGTCCCCTACGCCAGCTACGCCGAATCCTTTGAGCCGCAATCGGGCACCGCCTGGGGCGGCTCCCGCTTCCAGCCCACCACCGGCCGTCAGTACGAGATCGGCGTGAAGTACGAGCCGCAGGGCACCAACCTGCTGGCGACCATCGCCCTGTTCGACCTGCGCAAGCAGAATGTGCTGACAACCGATCCCGACCCGACCCACCTGTGCAACGGCAGCCGGTGCAGCGTGCAGACCGGCGAGGTGAAGTCGCAGGGCGTCGAGCTGGGGCTGACCATGGGGCTGGCCCAGGGGCTGAACGCCGTCGCCGCCTACACCTACAACCCGATCGAGGTGACCAAGAGCAACATCGCCAGCGAGATCGGCCGCCAGCAGTCCGACCAGCCGATCCACACCGCGTCGCTGTGGCTGGATTACGGCGTGCAGGACGGGCCGCTGGAAGGCTTCGGGCTGGGCGGCGGCCTGCGCTTCGTCGGCAAGACCACCAACACTTCCAGCAACGTCACCACCGCCGGCTATGTGATGGACGAGATGATGGTGCGCTACACCACCGAGGCGTGGCGCCTGTCGGTCAATGTCCGCAACCTCCTGGACCGCGAAGTCGAGTATTCCTGCACCAGGAACGCGACGCAGTCGATGTGCTACCTCAACGAACCGCTGACCGTCACCGCCCGTGTCTCGCGAAAGTTCTGAAACGGCAGCGGCAGAGGCCTCAGTCATCGGGCTGCACCGGGATGCCGTGCTTGCGCAGCTTCTCACGTTGTCGCCGGCGGTGATAAGCCACCATCGGGGCAAGCCCTGGGCGCATCTGGCCGGGCGGTCGATGCAAGGCGGGTCGGGGCACGGCGGGTCGGGGCAGACGTGGCGTGCGCTGTACCGGCTCGGCCTGCTGTGCGCCAATGATAAATTGACTGAGCGCGGCCATTATCAGGCTGCGGCGCGGGTGTCGCGAAAGGGCGGGGCGATCGCCGCCCGCCGTCAATTTTTGCAATGGAACCCTGCGGCGGCGATCAAGCCGTCGCAGTTTTTGCAGCAGAACATTTCCGGGCAAGATCAATGAATGCTTTGAACGCGGCAGACGGGTGCCGCCGGCTGGGATAGTAGAGGCAAAGCTGCTCCAGTGGCGGGGTCCAGTCTTCGAGAATGCGAACGAGGCGGCCGGCGGCAAGGTCGCCTTGAACGTCGGACTCCATGAAGAAACCGATCCCCATATCCTCCAGCACCGCCATGCGGGCGAGGCTGGCCTCGTCCAGGGTGATCGGGCCGTCCACGTCGATCTGGATCGGCTGTCCCCCCTTCTCGAACTGCCACCGATAAAGCGCTCCATTGGGCAGCCTGACACGGATGCACGGATGGGACAGCAGGTCGGAGGGCGACTTTGGCCGGTCGCTTGGCCGGTCGCGGGTCCGGAAATAGCCCGGTGATGCAACCACCGCATAGCGGCGGCGCGGACCGAGCGGCACCGCGATCATGTCGCTGGGGACGAGGTCCGCGGTGCGGATGCCGAGATCGAAGCCGTCCGCGACGATGTCGACGAGCCGGCCTTCGGTGACGAGATCGACATGGACCTGCGGATGGAGCCGCAGGAACTGGAGCAGGAGGGGAAGGATCTCACGCGCGGCCGCGGCAAAGCTGTTGATCCGCAAGGTGCCCGATGGCGTATCCTGCTGCGACTGGGCGTTTTCCATCGCCTCGTGGATGTCCTGGAGCGCGGGACCGATTTTGTCCACGAACTGCCGCCCGGCGTCGGTCAGGGAGACGCTCCGGGTCGTGCGATTGAACAGTCGGACGCCGAGTTGGCGCTCCAGCTTCCCGATGACGTTGCTCAGCGCGGTGGTCGACAGGCCAAGTTCCAGCGCCGCTGCCCGGAACGATCCACGCCGCGCAATGGCGAGAACAGCGTCAAACTCGATCAGACCGTGTTTCGACATTGTCCCGCTTTTCGCGATGCCGAATGTCAATTTACCCCGATTATCGTGATGGATGTTTGGCTCTAAATCAACCTTGCAACGTCACGGAGCCGAGCGATGTCGATCGAACTGCCCAAACCCATAGCCGACTATGTCGAGGCCAATGCACAACTCGATGTGGACGGCATGCTGAAGCCATTTGCCGCCGACGCGGTCCTCTTGGACAATGGAAAACCTCACAAGGGCCACGCCGAGCTGCGAGCCTTGTTTGAAGACGAGGTGATCGCGGTCAAGGCCATCTTCACGCCGGACACTGTTCGCGACGAGAACGGCCAAGTCGTGGCCGAAGGCCCTGCCCATGGCGACTTCAAGGGCAGCCCCATCCGCTTCACCTATCGCTTCACGCTCGAACATGACGCGATCAAAGCCTTGGAGATCACGCTATGAACATCAAGGCTGACCCAACTGAGTTCGCGGGAAAACGAGTGCTCGTCAGCGGCGGCACCAAGGGCTTGGGCCGCGCTACCGTCGATCGCTTCCTGGCCGGCGGCGCCCGGGTGATCACCGCCGCCCGCGGAACTCCACAGCCGATCGATGGCGTCGAGTTCGTCCAGGCGGACCTGACGACAGCCGAGGGCGGGGCAACCCTGGCGGAGGCGGCGCTTGAGCGTATGGGCGGCATCGACATCCTCGCTCATGTGATCGGCGGCTCGGCCTCGCCTGGCGGCGGCTTTCTTGCCCTGACGGACGAACATTGGCTCGCCGAGCTGAACCTCAACCTTCTGGCCACGGTCCGCCTTGATCGCCTTCTGGCGCCGCAGATGATGGAGCGGGGTGCCGGCGTGATTGTGCATATCACGTCGATCCAATCGATCCTGCCGCTACCCGAATCGACCACGGGCTACGCCGCCGCAAAGGCCGCGCTCAGGACTTACAGCAAGTCGATCTCCAAGGAGCTGGGACCGAAGGGCGTGCGGGTCAACGCCGTCTCCCCCGGCTGGATCATGACGGAGTCGTCCGTCGACTTTCTGAAGCGTCTGCAGGCCGCCAATGGCGGAACGATCGAGGAGGCGCGGCACGCGGTTCTTGATGCTCTGGGTGGGATCCCGATCGGGCGTGCGGCCGAGCCTCATGAGGTTGCCGATCTGATTGCCTATCTGGCCTCGGATCGCGCTGCCGCGATCCACGGCGCCGAGTTCATCATCGACGGCGGCACCGTTCGGACTGTCTGAGGTCATCGCCCCGACGCTCCCGGCCAGCAGCTCTGTCCGCGCCTGCCTTGTCCTGGGCGGATCGGTTGCCCCAAACAATCGCCTGGATCGACGACAGGATCGGTTGGGGGCGCACCAACCTCGCACGGCACTCCGCTCATCCCTGTGCGTCGAGTGAGGTCCAGCCGCCGATATGCGCGTAAACGGCGTCGCGCAGTTGTGCAATCTCGCGGTTGAGCTTTCCCAAAGCGTCGGGTGACTGCCCGGAGGCGCGGAGCAATGCATCGCCCAGGCAACCGGACCTGGAGCGCAGGGCCAGTCCCTGGTCCGTCAGCGACACGATCACCTGCCTCTCGTTGGCCGGGTTGCGCGTGCGATGGATCAGCTCCGCAGCCTCGAGGCGTTTAAGCAGAGGCGTCAGCGTGCTGGATTCAAGAGCGAGCTGCTGGGCGATGCTTCCCACCGTCTGTCCGTCCTCCCGCCACAGGATGTTGAGGACGAGATATTGCGGGTAGGTGAGACCAAGGGCGTCCAGCAGCGGCTTGTAGGCCCGCTGGATGGCGATACCGGCCGAGTAGATCGCGAAGCAGAGCTGCTCCTCCAGCGGCACCGGCGGGTTGTTGTCATCCGACATAGGCAGGCTCCCTTCGCAGCGCATCGTCCCCTGACATATATCGCGATAAATTTCCCTGGACAAGAGCGCGAGCCAGAGATACACATAGTTATCGCGATAACAATTATCGCAGTTTTATGGAGGCAAGCATGAGGAACACGTTTCAGGCCCTGATCCTGGCCGCTTCGGTCGTCACCCTGCCGCTGTCGGTTTCGCAGGCGCAGCCGACCAGCCATTCCGTCGATCCGGCGGCCGTTAAGAATGTTGTCCTCGTCCACGGCGCCTTCGCCGATGGATCGGGATGGCGGAAGGTTTACGAGGACCTGACCGCCCGTGGTTACCGGGTCACGATCGTCCAGAACCCGCTCACCTCCTTCGACGACGATGTGGCGGCCACGCGGCGCGCGCTCGACAGGCAGGATGGTCCCGCCGTTCTGGTCGGCCACAGCTGGGGCGGCACCGTCATCACCGAAGCCGGCGTCCATCCCAAGGTGCGCGGGCTGGTCTATGTGTCCGCCCTGTCGCCCGACGCCGGCGAGACCACGGCGCAGCAGTATGACGGCTATACGACACCGCCCGAGTTCGTCATCGAGACGAGCGGGGACGGCTTCGGCTTCATCAAGCCCGACAATTTCGCCGCCGGCTTCGCGGCGGATGCGACGAAGGCCGACGTCGATTTCCTGAAGGCGTCGCAGGTTCCGATCAATATGGCGAGCTTCGGCGTGAAGCTCCGGCAGGCCGCCTGGCGGACCAAGCCCAGCTGGGCGGTGATCGCGACGGAGGACAAGGCGTTCGATCAGCGGATGCTCCAGGGCATGGCGAAACGCATCGGTGCGAAGGTCACGAACGTTCCAGCCAGCCACGCCGTCTACTTCACGCAATCGGCCGTCGTCGCGACGGTGATCGACGAAGCGGCCCAACAGTCGGGCGCGGCTTCGCGCTAGGCACCGGCCTCGTCGGACCATTCTCTCCGCTTACCAAAAGGCCCGTGACATGAACCAATCCGTCTCCGGCGGCTCCGAGGAGTTCAACCGACGTGCCCGTGACAATCAGACGCAAAGACGTGCCGACCTCAAGCCTGCCTATGACTTCATCGTCTGCGGTGCCGGCGCATCCGGGTCGGTGATCGCGCGCCGCCTGGCTGAAAACGCCGACTGCTCTGTGCTCCTCATCGAAGCGGGGGGCAGCGACGAGGATGAGGCGGTGCTGAATCCGGCATTGTGGCCCACGAATCTCGGCAGTCGGCGCGACTGGGGGTTCCAGGCCGAGCCGAACCCGCATCTGGACGGCCGCGCGCTTCCCATGTCCATGGGCAAGGGGCTCGGCGGTGGGTCGAGCATCAATGTCATGGTGTGGGCAAGGGGCCATCGCGCCGACTGGGATCATTTCGCGGAACAATCCGGCGATGCCGGCTGGAGCTATGAGGCGGTTCTCGGCATCTACCGCCGCATCGAGAACTGGCAGGGCGCGCCGGACCCGCATTACCGCGGCAGTTCCGGACCGGTGTGGGTGCAGCCCGCCCAAAACCCGAGCCCGATCGCCGACGCCCTGCTCAGCGCGGCCGGGTCCCTCGGCATCCCGCGCTACGACAGCCCCAATGGCAGGATGATGGAAACCGCGGGAGGCGTGGCCTATGCCGACATGCTCGTGCGGGACGGACGGCGCAACTCACTCTACCGCGCCTATGTCCACCCTGTGGCCGACCGGCCCAACCTCACGATCCTGACCGATGCGCTTGTGCGCCGCGTGCTCCTCGACGGGGCGACGGCGACCGGCGTCGAGGTCGAACGAGGCGGCGCGATTCTGTCTTTCACGGCAGGCTCGGAGGTCATCCTGTCCACCGGCGCCATCAACACGCCCAAGCTGCTTATGCTGTCGGGGATCGGCGACCGGAGCCAACTTGACCGGCTCGGCATTCCGCTCGTGCGTCACCTGCCCGGCGTCGGCCGCGGCCTGCAGGATCATGTGTCGTTCGGCTGCACCTGGGAGTATCGGCAGCCGATGGCTCCACGCGCCAGCGGGAGCGAGGCGACCCTTTACTGGAAAAGCAGTCCCGAACTGGAGGCGCCGGACCTTCTGTTCTGCCAAGTCGAGTTCCCCGTTCCCAGCGAGCGCACGGCGGCGCGCGGCGCGCCCGATCACGGGTGGACGATGTTCGCCGGGTTGGCGCAGCCTTACAGCCGTGGCGAGGTGCGGCTGCGGTCGGCGGACCCGGTCGCGGCGCCTCTGGTCGATCCCAATATGCTGTCCGATCCGCGGGACCTGGAGACGGCACACGCCTGCGTGCGGCTGTGCCGCGAGATCGGGAACGATGCGGCTTTCACGCCCCATGTCCGGCGCGAGGCCATCCCTGGGGTGGGAGCGGCGATCGACGATCAGTTCCTCCGCGACGCGGCGGTGACCTATTGGCACCAATGTGGGACGGCTCGGATGGGCATGGATGACCTGTCGGTCGTCGACGCATCGCTGGCGGTTCACGGCATCGACCGGCTGCGCGTCGCGGACGGCTCTATCCTCCCGAGGGTGACGACGGGCAACACGCAAGCGCCGTGCGCGATCGTGGGCGAGCGCGCGGCTGAAATCTTGCAGCGGCGGCATGAGCTGTAGACGCCTTTTGTCAACCCACGGGCTATGCGTTGCATGTTGGGCGTCCGACCGGCCGAGGGTTGTTGGGCATACCGTAGACCAGTTTTGGGCGTCCGCTTCAGGGCAAAAGCTGCTCAAGCTGCAGCCGGAATAGGGGTGGGCTCGCCCGCCCTGGTGCTGTCGCGAAATGGCGGGCAAGTTCACCTTGCCGGCATGCCGACGGTGATCTGGATCCAGTTCAGGCTGGCCAGCACCGGTCCGGCCGGCTCCTCGATCTCCCCCGCGGCCGTCAGCTCGTCGACATCGAGGCCCGGCGATCAGCAGCAGGATGACCAGCACCGCGCCCGCACGGGAGTCGAGCGCCAGGTGCCCGCCGGACGGACGCGCCAAGCGGGGCGAGCTGGTTCATTCAACCTCGTCCTGCTTGCCGCGCGCTTTCCACTCCGCCGCCCTGTCGATGAGTCTTTTGACTTCTTCAATCATCCGAGCTTCGACCTCCATGTCGCCATCCTTAAACCGCATCCTGTCTTCACGTCCGCGCGACTGCGGTTTTTCGAGGTGTCCCGTCGACAAGACCGGCCCGGCGTGACCGCCCCATGCCTGAAACCGCCCCGCCCGTCCCGGCCTGCAACGGCGAGACGGGATGGCGGGGCGCTCCACGGACAGAGCCGGCTGCCGCTTACGGCAGCGTGACCGCAGCTGTGGTGGCGAAGCCAACTTGGCCCAGCTGCGCGTCGAAGAAGTAGTTGTAGGCCAGCAGCGGGTTGATTCCCGTGTTGACGAAGGCGATGTCAGCGTCCGGCAAGACCGGCTCCAGCGACGCCGGGGCCGCCGCGGTGGACAGCGTGGTGTCGATGCCGAAGATGCCCTTGACCGGGGCTGCGCTGGACATGGCGAAGCTGTAGGTCATCACCGGTTCCGCGTCGGGGCTGGACCCGTTCGGCACGGCGACGGTGATCTCCGCCCCGCCGAGATTGGCCGTCCAGGCCTTCGCCTGGGGAACGCTCATCATCGCCCCGGTGACCCCGCTGTCGAGCAGCAGGGTGGCCTTGAGCGGCCGCGCGTCGTTGACCGTGCTGATGGTGATGGTCGCCGGGCCGGTCAGCCAATAGGGCTGGGTCGGCGCCGCCGGCCAGGGCGTGCCCGACGCCGGGGCGCAGTTGCAGCCGTTGGTGACGTTGGCGGTGACCGGCGGTTTGGCCGAGGTCAGCGCGACGGTCTGGCCGTTGAAGGGGCTGGCCGTGAACGCCGCGGTCGTCACGCCCAGCGTGATGTAGCCGCTCGCCCCGCTCCCCGCCGAGGACAGCAGATAGGACGGGTAGATCGGCTGGCCGTTCACCGACGCCGACAGGAACGGATTGCTCAGCGTGTAGACGACCTGATCGGACTGGCCGGCGTTCGCGGTGTAGCTCAGCGCCGGACGGCCGAAGCCGACGCCCATCATGCCCATGCCCGGATCGACCGGGTTCTGGACATCGGGCGTGGCGGTGTTGCCGGCATACTGCGCGCCGAAGACCACCAGCGGCCCGGCCTCGCAGACCGAGACGACCTGCTTCGAGTCGTTCAGCGACGCGCCGATCGCCAGGCTGGGCACGAGATAGAGGCAACCGGCCAGGGTGTTGCCCGACGGGTGATAGGTGATCTGCGCCGGCCCGAGCGATACCACCCCCGCGACCAGCCCCTTCGACGTGTCGCCGTCGACCATCAGCAGCGTTGCGGGAATGACGACGCCGGTCGAACCGGTGTCCACCTGCACCTCATGCAGAAGACCGCTCGGCGTGCCGATGGTGACGTTGAGGGAGTTGCTGTAGCCCTCCAGGCCGAAGGGCTGCCGGGCCACCGGAACATCGACCGGCGCGGCGTAGGTGACGGGGGTATCGGACATGGACCTCTCCCAAAGAAAATTGGATGAGACGGCAGATTTCCTCAGGAAAAAAGAATATTCAAACGTCTTGTTCATCCACATGCATTGGCATGTCTGTAAAGATATCCTGGAGATGACAGCGAAATTTCCGTCTTTATTTTTCACTAAACACAGCAATGCGCCGTCCCTCGACTCATTGCCCGAAGGGACGAAGCGGGTCGGGCGCCCGCAGCCCGGCCGGACCGTTCCGCCGCATGGACAACCGCGACCGCATACGGCATTATCGACAACCACCTGGGGATGCAGTTCGAAGCCCCTTCCATCGGAAAGCGGGGGAAAGCGCGCATGTCGGTCACCGACGTCACCAGCGGAACGTCCGCCACCTTCGGCATGGCCGCCAAGTCTGCCCCGGCCAAAGGCCCCGACGCCCCCGCTTCGGGAACCGCCGCCCCAACGATCGGCCGCAACGGCACGGTGGACACGGTCAGCCTGTCCCCCGACGCGGTCCGGGCCATGAAGGCCGGGGTCATCTCCTTCACGGTCCCAAAGGCCGATGAGACGTCGCCGAAGGACCCGGTGGCGGCGGGCATGGACGCCGTGCTCGCGCGTCGCGATTACGACCTCAAGCAGGCCGATTACATGCGGGAGGCGATGGGCATGCTGCGCCAGACGCTCAACCTGCCCGAGGACCAGCCGATCTTCCTGGGTGGCGCTGCGCATGGCCTGCTGGACAAGCTGGCGGCGAAGAACGGCCTCAGCAAACCCGAGATGCCGGACGCGATGCGCGCCGCCGGAGTGAAGGACCCGTTTGCGGAGGATGCCGACGCCGAGGCCGGCGTGATCGGAATCGGCATGCCCAACAGCGGCAAGGAATTGCAGGTCGCCTTCGACCGGCTCGGCCTCACCAGCCGGTCAAAGAGCACGGACGATCCGCTGCGCATGATCGCGTTGCAGGACGCGAGCGACCGCGGCAGCCCGCTGCTCGGGGCCATCAAGGGGGGAGCGCTGGGACGCCTCACCGACACCCGGCCCGGCCAGGGCGCCAGCCTGTGGGCGGTCACCGACGGTGGCGAGGGGCCGAACGCCCGCGTCCTCGCCTCCGTCCGCTCGGTCGGCATGGACGACACCGCCACCGACATGGCTGCCGGCCTGCTGAAGGGGTTGAAGGGGCTGTTCGCCGGGACCTGAGGCCCGCCGCCGTCCCTCCCCGCACACGCCCCCGCTCATGGTGGCATTCCATGCGTGGCCCTACTATATTTGGCGCATGCCGATCCGTATGCTGCCCGACACGCTCGTCAACCGAATCGCCGCCGGCGAGGTGATCGAGCGGCCCGCCGCCGCCGTCAAGGAACTGGTGGAGAACGCCATCGACGCCGGGGCCACCCGCATCGACGTGGTGGTGCGCGACGGCGGGAAATCGCTCATCACCATCACCGACGACGGCTGCGGCATGGGGCCGGACGAGTTGGCGCTCGCCGTGGAGCGCCATGCCACCTCCAAGCTGCCGTCGGACGACCTGCTGGACATCCGCTCGCTGGGCTTCCGGGGAGAGGCGCTGCCCTCCATCGGGGCGGTCAGCCGCCTGACCCTGACCAGCCGCCCGCGCGGCGCCGACAGCGCCTGGGCGCTGACCGTGGACGCCGGCCTGAAGGGCGCGCCGCAGCCCGCCGCGCTGGCCCAGGGCACCCGTGTCGAGGTGCGCGACCTGTTCGCCGCCGTGCCCGCCCGCCTGAAGTTCCTCAAGGCCGCGCGGACCGAGTTCGACCACATCGGCGACTGCATCGAACGGCTGGCCATGGCCCATCCCGGCGTGGCCTTCACGCTGGACGGCGAAGGGCGTTCGACGCTGCGTCTGTCGGCGGCGCAGGGCGACCTGCTCGACGCCCGGCTGACCCGGCTGGGCGCCCTGATGGGCCGCGACTTCCAGGACAACGCCGTGCCGGTGCAGGCGGCGCGCGAGGGGGTGACGCTCGCCGGCTGGATCGGCCTGCCCACCCTGCACCGCCCCACGGCCCGCCACCAGCATCTGTTCGTCAACGGCCGACCGGTGCGGGACAAGCTGATGGTCGGCGCGGTGCGGGCGGCCTACGCCGACTTCCTGCCGCGCGACCGCCACCCCATGCTCGCCCTGTTCCTCGACCTCGACCCGCAGGAGGTGGACGTGAACGTCCACCCCGCCAAGGCGGAGGTGCGTTTCCGCGACCAGGGGCTGGTGCGCGGGCTGATCGTCGGGGCGCTCAAGCACGCGCTGGCCGAGGCCGGGCACCGCGCGTCGACCACCGTGGGGCTGGCGACGCTGGGGGCGCTGCGCCCGGAGAGCAGCGCGGTGGACGCGGACGGAACCATGCCGTCGCCCTCTCCTCTGCCCTACGGCGGCCCGGGGCACCAGCCGGCGCAGTCGTGGGGCGGCGGCTACGGCTCCGTCGTGCCGCGCGGGCTGGCCGACCGGGCGACCGCCTTCCAGGCGCCCCATCAGCCGCCGCTGCCGCCCTTGCAGGGCCGCCTCGCCGGCTGGCAGGCCGCGCCCGCCGCCCGCCCGCCGGAATACACGGCGCAGGCCGCCGCCGCGCCGCCGCTGGACAGTCACCCGCTGGGGGCCGCCCGCGCCCAGGTCCACAACACCTACATCGTCGCCCAGACCAGCGAAGGCATCGTCATCGTCGACCAGCACGCCGCCCACGAGCGGCTGGTCTACGAACGCATGAAGACCGCCCTCCTGGAGGGCGGGGTGAAGCGGCAGGCCCTGCTGATCCCGGAATTGGTGGAATTGGACGAGCCGTCCGCAAACCGTCTGCTGGGCCGCGCCGCGGAACTGGCGGAGTTGGGGCTGGCGGTGGAAGGCTTCGGTCCCGGCTGCATCCTGGTGCGCGAAGTCCCGGCGCTGCTGGGCCAGAGCGACGTCAAAAGCCTCATCCGCGACCTTGCCGAGGAGTTGGCCGAGTTGGGCGACGCGCTGTCGCTGAAGGAGCGGCTGGAGGACGTGTGCGGGACCATGGCTTGCCACGGCTCCGTCCGCGCCGGGCGATCGCTCGGGATCGAGGAGATGAACGCCCTGCTGCGCCAGATGGAGGCGACTCCGCACAGCGGTCAGTGCAACCACGGTCGCCCGACCTATGTCGAACTGAAGCTGTCCGACATCGAACGACTGTTCGGGCGCCGTTAGCCTGTCGGACCACAGATAGACTGCCCCTGAACCACACACGAATTTACCCTGAAACCACAATAAGACTGACCCGGAGACGGCCCGCTTCGGCGTCGCGCCAGCACTCATTGGATGACCGCTGACCGGCCTCCTCTCGCCGCAGATCGCGATGAAACGGGCGGCGCGACGAAGGGAGCAAGCCATCATGAGAATGATCGGCGAGTGCCCCGCCAACGGGCCGATAGGCAAAGGGATTTATCTGCAACGGCCAGCCTGCTGGCTGGAATGACGGGGAAGCGCCAACCAAATCGAGCGGCGGCAACAGATCGTCATGCGTGATTGAGCCCTTCCCTGTGAGCAACCGCACTGCCCGGTGCAGAAGCGGGCTTCACACACGATTTCATCTGCCAATCTCGAGTTAACCCCAAAACGGAATTCTTTGCACGTCAGCGCTGTCAATGGAATGCCTCGAAACACTGTGGTGTGTTCGGCGTTCTGGTGATTCCCTTGTTCTGAAGGCGGGGGGCGGGAGCATGGCCGGTCAAGCTGGGCTGTTCGATCTTCAGGATCGCTACACGGAACTGAGCAAGAGTGGTGATCCGCTGGAACCCTGTCGTCGGTGGTGGACTTCGAGGTTTTCCGTCCGACGCTGGACGCGGCCTTGGGGCGCACGGATCGCTCCTGGGGTGGTCGGCCGCCACTGGACGCGGTGATGATGCTCAAGATCCTGGTGCTCCAGGCGCTGTACGGACTGTCGGACGAGCAGGCGGAGTATCAGGTTCGCGACCGGCTGTCGTTCATGCGGTTCCTCGGGCTGGGATTGGGCGACCGGGTTCAGGATCGGACGACGATCCGGCTGTTCCGCGAGGCGCTGGTCACGGCGGGAGCGATGGAGGGGCTGTTCGCCCGCTTCGACGCGGACTTGAAGGAGCGTGGATGCTTCGCGCTGGGCGGCCGGATCATCGACGCCCCATCGTGGAAGCGCCCCGGCAGCGGCTGACCCGGGAGGAGAAGCGCCAGATCCGTGACGGTGAAGACCCGCCCTGGCCACCGGCCAAGGCGCGCCAGAAGGGCACGCAGGCGCGCTGGACGGTGAAAGGGGCGGGGTCGCACCAGCACGCCAACCGTACCCGCTCGGCGGTGCACTCGGCCGTCGCGCATGTGTTCGCCGACCAGAAGATGCGCATGGGGCTGTTCATCCGCACCATCGGCCTGGGTCGCGCGACGGTGAAGATCGGCCTCGCCAACCTAGCCGACAATTTCCGACGCCTGATCAGGCTTGAGGGGCGAACTGCGCCCGTACAGCGCCAAAGCCGCCGCATACTTCCGCCTTCTCGCATCAAAATCGGGATCAAGTCCCAAAATTTGCCGGCATCTCACCGGGTCAACCCCGTTCCGTGGCCAAACCGCCCAGAAAGGCCGGTTTATCGAGGTGCTCGACGGGGTGGCCGTCTTCCGGCGCTTCCGGCTCGCTGGGGGTGGCCGGGCAGCTGGCGCGAGACGGGCCGGTGACGACGTCGAAATCGAAATCGGACATGATGGGACCTCCGGTTGGTAAGGGAGGCCGCCGCGACCGTCAGGGGGATTTTGCGTGCACCGCGTGCTGAAAACACAAAAGCCGCCTCGGATCGGGCGGCTTTGGGTGCATCGTGGGTGTGCGATACCTATGCCGCCGGAATGTACCAGCGGTACCAAAATCGCCCCAGGAGGGCGGGAGAGGTGAGGCGCACGGGGTTCATGGCCTGCACCCTACGCCCGATCGCCGCGCCGCACAAGGGCTTCCTGCGGGAGCGCCCCGCTGCGCTGACTCAGCCGCCGTTCCGCTGCATGATCTCGGCCCTATCCGACGCCTGTTGCTGCACCATGTCCGCCACGTTGTCCTCGGCCATGCCGCGGGCGGCGTCCGTGAGGCTGGACAAGGAAACCCCGGCCTCCTTCAGCTTGTTGCTTGCCGCTTCCTCCTCACCGTTGCGGATGAAAAAAGGATCGCCCAACTTCATGTAATAGGGCGAAAAGAGCCGGGTCTGGCGCAAATGGGCGGTCGCCCGGCTGTTGCCGTGGGGTTCCGCGCTGGGTTGATCGGCGCCCGCGCCGGGCTCCACTCCGGAAAGAGCGCGCAGGATCTCGCTGTAGTCGGCGGAGCCACCCTGGCCGTTCTTGTCCAATTCTCCCAGCCGCGCAACCAATTCCTTGCGCCGGGCCAGCGTGTCGTCCGTCGCCTTCCGCATCTCATCCGCAGTGACGGTGGCGGCGCGGGCGAAGAGGCCGCGATTCTGGGATTCGAACATCCGGCCTCCATTCATGAAGGCCGTGGACCGAGCCATTTTCAGGCTGCCCATCAGCGCGTTGTTCACATCGTCGCCAGTGATCTTGCCGCTGTCCACGAGGCCGCTGAGCAGGGTGCGCTCGTTCTGCTTCAGTTTGTTGAACAGGTCCAGCGACGGTCCCTTCAGGCTTGCCGCCAGGGGGCTCAGGGATAGCGTGTCATTGGCACCCGCGCTGGCTGTGGCGGTCGTTGCCGACCCGGCAGGACTGCCTGCGGTGCCCTGGGCCGTCGACGTGGTTTTCGTCGCGGCGACGGCCGGGGCGCCAGCCAAGGGAGATAAAACATCCATCGAATCATCTCTCACGGTGGAGAAATTCCACGATCACGATTTTATGGTTGTTTTTCCCATTTGGCAATAAAACCTTAAGGCGGTGTCCTGCCGCTCAGCGGTGCTTGCGGTACCAGCCGATCAGCCCGTTGGTCGAGCTGTCGTGCCCCAGCGCGGCGGTCGGGCCGTTCTGGAGTTCGGGCAGGATCTTGCCGGCCAGCTGCTTGCCCAACTCCACGCCCCATTGGTCGAAGCTGTTGATGGCCCACACGATGCCCTGGACGAACACCTTGTGCTCGTACAGCGCGATCAGGGCGCCCAGCGTGCGCGGGTCCAGCTTCTTGAACAGGATGCTGTTGGACGGCTTGTTGCCTTCGAACACGCGGTGGGGGACCAGCGGCTCGATGGCCTCGGCCGGCTTGCCGGACTTGGCCATCTCGGCGCGCACCTCTTCGGCGGTCTTGCCGCGCATCAGGGCCTCCGGCTGGGCGAAGAAGTTCGACAGCAGGATGCGGTGGTGGTCGCCGATGGGGTTGTGGGTCTCCGCCGGGGCCAGGAAGTCGGCGGGCACCAGCTCCGTCCCCTGGTGGATCAGCTGGTAGAAGGCGTGCTGGCCGTTGGTGCCCGGCTCGCCGAAGACCACCGGGCCGGTGGCGTAATCCACCCGCGCCCCCTGCCGGTCCACCGTCTTGCCGTTGCTCTCCATGTCCAACTGCTGGAGATAGGCGGGGAAGCGGTGCATGTACTGGTCGTAGGGCAGCACGGCGTGGGACTTGGCGCCCCAGAAATTGACGTGCCAGACGCCGAGCATCGCCATCAGCACCGGCATGTTGCGCTCCGGCGGCGCGGTGCGGAAATGCTCGTCCATGGCGTGGGCGCCGTCCAGCAACTCGTAGAAGCGGTCCATGCCGATGCCGAGCGCGATGGACAACCCGATCGCCGACCACAGGGAATAGCGCCCGCCGACCCAGTCCCAGAAGCCGAACATGTTGGCTGGGTCGATGCCGAACTTGCGCACCTCGGCCTCGTTGGTGGAGACGGCGACGAAATGCTTGGCGACATGGGCGGGGTCGCCGGCGCTCTCCAGGAACCAGCGCCGCGCGGTGTGGGCGTTGGTCAGCGTCTCCTGGGTGGTGAAGGTCTTGGACGCGATGACGAACAGCGTCGTCTCCGGGTCCAGCCATTCCAGCGTCTCGCTGATGTGGGTGCCGTCGACGTTGGAGACGAAATGCACGCCGATCTGCGGGTGCAGGTAGGGGGTCAGCGCCTCCGTCACCATCACCGGGCCGAGGTCGGACCCGCCGATGCCGATGTTGACGATGTCGGTGATCGGGTGGCCGGTGTAGCCGGTCCAGGCGCCGTCGCGGACCTGCCGGACGAAGCGCTCCATCCGGTGGAGGACGGCGTTCACCTCCGGCATCACGTCCTGGCCGTCCACCATGACCGGGCGGTTGGAGCGGTTGCGCAGCGCGGTGTGCAGGACGGCGCGGTCCTCGGTGATGTTGATCCGCTCCCCGGCGAACATGCGGTCGCGCCAACCTTCCACGTCCTGCTGGCGGGCGAGGTCGAGCAGAAGGGTCCGAGTCTCCTCGGTGATGCGATTCTTCGAATAATCGAACAGCAGGCCGCAGGCTTCCAGGGAGAAGCGGTCGAAGCGGTCGGCGTCGGCGGCGAACAGGTCGCGCATGTGGAGGGCCGAAACGTCCTGGCGGTGACGGGCCAGGGCTTCCCAGGCGGGCGAACGGGTGAGCGCTGACATTGGGATTTTGCCTCCTTCTCGCGTGCGCGGAGCCTAGCACCGTTCGGTGCGCGGCGGGTACGCGCCAAAGCGGCGCATCCAACGTGCACAAAAGTCTAGGTGATGCGGACTATGCGGGACGGTGGATGAAACCGGCAACCGCCGCCCTGTGTTCTTTCAGGGTGTTCTTTTCGGGACAGGAGGTGACGATGAGCGATCCGAACAAACCCGAGCAGAATCCGCCGGTTCCAGAAGAGGAGGAACGCCGCGAGGACGAGCGGCCCGATCAGGTGGGGATCATCCCCGGCAAGGTGCCGGGTCGCCCCATCGATCCCGGCGATCCGCGCTTTCCGGGGAGCCAGCCGGACTTGGCGTGATGGAGGGGGCGTGGTGGCCCCCACCCAACCCTCCCCCGCTCTCGCGGGGGAGGGCTTAACTCCTCCCCCTGCGAAGCGGGGGGAGGTCGGGAGGGGGCCCCGCCGCTACAACGTTCCTCAGCTCCCCCCGTCGATCGTCCGCGTCGCGGTCACGCCTTCCGGACGGCCGACCAGCACGGTCAGCAGCCGGCTGGGGTCGAGCAGCCGCTTCGCCACCCGCTGCACGTCGGCCTGGGTGACGCCGTTGATGAAGGCGTCGCGGCGGTCGAGATAGTCGATGCCCAGCTGGTCGCGCTTGACCTGGAGCAGGATGCGCGCGATGGCCTGGGTGCTGCCGAGCTGCAGCGGGAAGCTGCCGGTGAGGTAGGTCTTGGCGTCGGCCAGCTCCTCCTCCGTCACGCCCTCGTCGGCCATGCGCTTCCATTCCTGGCGCATGATGTCCAGGGCCTGACCGGCCTTGGCGTTCACCGTGTTGCCGCCGGCCATGACCAGCGCGGAATGGTCCATCGGGATCAGGTAGCTGTAGACGCCGTAGCTGAGGCCGCGCTTTTCCCGAACCTCCTCCATCAGGCGGGAGCCGAAGCCGCCGCCGCCCAGGACGTAGTTCATCACGGTCGCCGCGTACCAGTCGGGATCGGCGCGCTTGAGCCCGGTCTGGCCCATCAGCATGACGGTCTGCGCGGTCGGCCGGGTGGCGACCAGCGTTTCGCCCAGCCCCTTCGGCTCGACGTCGGGGATGGCGGCGTTGGCGGAGGTGGCGGGCAGGCCGCCGAACACATGGTCGAGCGCGCGGCCGAGATCCTCCGGGCTGATGTCGCCCGCCGCGGCGACGACCAACCGGTCGCGGCCGAAGCTGTTTTTCACGAAGCCGCGCAGATCGTCCGGGGTAATCGTCGGCAGCGACTCCAGCGTGCCGCGGATCTCGTCGCCGTAGGGATGGCCGGGGTAGGCGGTGGAATAGAACAGCCGCCGCCCGACGTAGTTGGGGTCGGCCTGGTCGCGGCGCAGGCTGGACAGCACGGCGGCGCGCATGCGCTCCACCGCCTCCGCGTCGAAGCGCGGCTCGGCCAGCGACAGGCGGGTCAGCTCGAACGCCTCGTCGCGGCGGTCGCTCAGCGTCCGCAGGCTGCCGCCGAAGCCATCGCGCCCGGCGTCATAGCCCAGCGCGATGGCGTTGTCCTGAAGCCGCGCGGCGAAGGCCTGGCTGTCATAGGGGCCGGCGCCCTCGTCCAGCGTGCGGGCGGCGAGGTTGGCGAGGCCGTCCTTGCCCTTGGGGTCGGACGCCCCGGCTCCTTCGAAGGCCCATTCCAGGGCGATGATGGGGACCTTGTGGTCCTCGACCAGCCACGCCTCGATCCCGCCGGGGCTGACCACCCGCTTGATCTCGATGGCCCATGCGGATGTGGCGGCGGGGGTGACGACGGCGAAGGCGGTCAGGAGCAGGGTGAGGATGGTGACGATGGCCCCCTCCCTAACCCTCCCCCTCTTCGAGGTGGAGGGGACCGGTTCGGCGCTCAGGCCCTCCACCGCGGAGCGGGGGAGGGAGGGACCCGCGGAGCGGGAGGGAGGGGGCACGATGCGTGCGGTCATCTCAGCTTCCCTTGTCCTGGAGCGGCAGCAGAAGGCCGGTGACGTGGTTGGTCTGGCCCAGAACAGCGCGGGCGGCGGCGTTGACCTGATCGGCGGTCACCGCGTCGATGCGCACCGGCCAGTTCTCCACGTCGTCGATGCTCTGGCCGGTGGCGATGGCCGCACCCAGCGTCTGGGCCGGGCCGGTCAGGCTGTCTCGGGCGTAGGCGGCCTCGGCCAGCATGCGCTTCCTGGCGGTGGCCACCTCCTCCTCCGTCACGCCCTTCTCGACGAGCGTCCGGATGTCGGCCTCCAGCGCCGCCTCCAGCTTCTCCATGGTCACGCCGGGGGCCGGCGAGGCGCCCGCCGCCAGCGAGGTCATGTCCCAGGACGACGGGCTGTAGCCCAGCCAGGCCGAGGTGGCGATGCGCTGCTCGACGACGAGGCTGCGGTAGAGACGGGAGGTCGGGCCGCCGCTCATGATCTCCGACAGCACCTGGAGCGGGTAGGCGTAGCCCTCCTTGTCGGTGCGGTAGGAGGGGGCGAGCCAATTGCGGCGGATCGAGGGCTGGCGCACCTCGTCGTCGCGCAGGATGACCCGGCGGGCGGCGCTGATCGGCGGCTCCTGCACGCGGACGCGCTCCGGCACCGGGCGGGCGGCGATGCTGCCGTAGTATTTCTCGGCGAGCGGCTTCAGCTCCGCCGCCGTCACGTCGCCGGACACCACCAGCACGGCGTTGTTGGGGGCGTACCAGCTCTTGTAGAAGGACTCCGCCTCCTCCCGCGTCAGGGCGGCCATCTCCTGCGGCCAGCCGATGATCGGCGTGCCGTAGGGGTGGTGGACGTAGAGGGTGGCGTTGATCTGCTCGCCGATGCGGTCGGCGGGCTCGTTCTCGATGCGCTGGCGGCGCTCCTCGATGATGACGTCCCGCTCCGGATAGACGACCTGATCGGTGAGCCGGAGGTTCGACATGCGGTCGGCCTCCATCTTCATGACCAGCTCCAGCCGGTCGCGCGCCACGTTCTGGAAATAGGCCGTGTAGTCCCAGGAGGTGAAGGCGTTGTCGCGCCCGCCGTTCTTGGCGACGATGCGGGAGAAGGCGCCGGGCGGAACCTCCTCCGTTCCCTTGAACATCAGATGTTCCAGGAAATGGGCGATGCCCGACACGCCGCGCGGCTCGTCCGCCGCGCCCACCTTGTACCAGACCATGTGGGTGACCACCGGCACGCGCTGGTTGGTCACCAGCACGACCTGCATGCCGTTGGACAGGGTGAAGGTCTCCGGGAAGAAGACGCCCTTCTCGGCGGCAAAGGCGGGGGAGGCGGTGGGGATGGCGACGGCCAGGGCGAACGCCAGGACGCCGGCGGCGGCGAGCCGGCGCCAGGGCCGTTTCCAGGGTGGGGGAGCGGTGGGGCCGTTGGGGAGCATGGGCCTCTCGTTGGCAGCGGATGGAACGGAAATGCAAAAGGGGGCGTCCCCGTCCGGGAACGCCCCCTAGATACTGGTGCGGCGAGCCGCCCGGAACAATGCCCCGAAGGCGGCTTAGAACAGCCCTTCCAGCGGCGCCTTGCGCTTGCGCTCGATGGTCGGAACGCTGCCGTCGTTCAGCGCCTTGCCGGTGGCCTGGGCCTCGCGCAGACGCTGGTTCTCCTTCTTCGGATCGACGATCTCGTAGGGCTGCTCCTGCGTCTGCCAGAACAGCAGGGAGTCGATCCAGCTCTTGTCGGCGACGACGAGCTGGGTCGTCTCCTGATCGACCTTGTTGCGGATGCCCGGCTCGATGCCGCCCTTGGCACCGGCCTGGGCGATCAGGGCCGACTCGCCCGCCGTGTGGCCGGCGGTGGCGGCCGTGCGCGAGGAGCCGCCGAAGACCGAGGCGGCGGCCACCGCCGCCGACGTGGCGTCCTGCGGCCGCGCCGCGCCGGGGCGCGGTTCCGGCAGGCGGGCGAGGCTCGGCGGCATGGTCAGCGGGGCGCGGGACACGACCGTGAACTCGTCCGGGCTCTGGCGGTCGAGGCCGATGGAACGGCGTACGTCGGAGCATCCGGTGAGCGCCAGCGCGACGAGCGCCAAGCCCAGCAGCGGACCCCGCCCCAGGGCCCGCCCGAGGGAGCGAGTGGAGCGCCGGGCGATGGAGGAGGCGAAGGAAAGCATGGTCACGTTCGAGTCCCGTCGTCTTGTCGTCAGGCCGCTTGTCGTCGGGCCGCGTCCCTTATAGCGGCTCCGTCGCGTGAACTATTACGACTTTTCGCGGCCGGCGAACAGCCCATCCAGCACGAGAAGCGCCACGCCGACGCTGATTCCGCTGTCCGCCACGTTGAAGGCCCAGAAATGCCACCCCCCGATGTGGAAATCGAGGAAATCGGCGACGGCCCCGTAGAGGAAGCGGTCGATCACGTTTCCGATGGCCCCGCCGATAACCATCCCCAGGGCGAGGGCGAGGTAGCGCCGGTCGGCCTGCCGCAGCCAGAGCAGCAGCGCCACCACGATGGCGAAGGCCACCGCGGCCAGCACGTAGGGCATCCAGGCGTGGGAGCTGCCGAAGGTGCCGAAGCTGACCCCGGTGTTCCAGGCCAGAACGAGGTTGAAGAAGGGCGTGACCTCGATGACCCGTGGGTAGGGCTGCATGACCACGTCGAGGATCCACCATTTGGTGAGCTGGTCGAGGACCACCACCAGCGCGGCGACGGACAGGCCGAAGACCGTGTAACCGCGGCTTCCGGACGTGGAGAGGCTGCTCATGAAGTGCTCCTGCTCCCTCTCCCCACAAAAAAATATATAGAGCGGAGAGGGTTGGGGTGAGGGGGGTGCGCGTTTGCCGGACGCGTCGAGGAGGCGGAACCCCCTCACCCTAACCCTCTCCCCAGAGGGGAGAGGGGATAAGGCGCAGGCTCCGGCAACGCGTATTAGAACGCCGGTTCCGCGTCCACGGCTTCGGCGCAACGGAGGCACAGCGTCGGGTGTGCGGCGTTCGTGCCGACCTCCGGAAGGATCTTCCAGCAGCGCTCGCACTTGCCCCCTTCGGCGAGGCCGGGCACCACCGCGATGCCGGCCACGTCGGGCAGGACGAATGCGCCCTCGGGGGCCGTGCCCTCCACCACGGTGATCTGCGAGGTGATGCAGATCTCGGCGAAGTCCACGCCGTCGAGCAGCGCCTTGGTCGCCGCGTCCACGAAGACGGTCGGGTTCGCCTGCAGGGACGAGCCGATCCTCTTGTTGGCCCGCTCCAGCTCCAGCGCGCCGGTGACGGTGCGGCGGACGGTGCGGATGGACTCCCACCTGGCGGCGAGATCGTCGTTGCGCCACTCCGCCGGGATGGCCGGGAAGACGCGCAGATGGACGCTCTCCTCGCTCCAGCCCTCGACGCCTGTCAGCCCCTCGGGACGGGCCAGCCACGCCTCCTCCGCGGTGAAGCAGAGGATCGGGGCCAGCCACGCGGTCAGGGTGGAGAGCAGATGCTCCATCACCGTGCGCACCGAACGGCGGCGGACCGAGCCCGGCGCGTCGCAGTAGAGGCTGTCCTTGCGGACGTCGAAGTAGAAGGCCGACAGTTCCACGGCGCAGAAATTGTGGATCGCCACCGACAGGTCGTGGAAGTCGTAGGCCTCGATCTTCGCGCGGATCAGCGCGTCCAACTCCGACAGGCGGTGCAGGACCCAGCGCTCCAGCTCCGGCATCTCGGCGACGGCGATGCGCTCCGCCGGGGTGTAGTCGGCCAGCGCGCCGAGGATGTAGCGCAGCGTGTTGCGCAGGCGGCGGTAATGGTCGGCCTGGTACTTGATGATCTCAGGCCCGATGCGCTGGTCCTCGGTGTAGTCGGTGCTGACCACCCAGAGGCGCAGGATGTCGGCGCCGTACTTGTCGCAAACCTCCTGCGGGGCGACCACGTTGCCCAGCGACTTGGACATCTTGCGGCCCTGCTCGTCGAGCGTGAAGCCGTGCGTCAGCACCGCGTCGTAGGGCGCCCGGCCGCGCGTGCCGCAGCTCTCCAGCAGCGAGGAGTGGAACCAGCCGCGGTGCTGGTCGGAGCCTTCGAGGTACAGCGAGGCCGGCCACTTCAGCTCCGGCCGCTGCTCCAGGACGAAGGCGTGGGTCGAGCCGGACTCGAACCACACGTCGACGATGTCCCTGACCTGCTCGTAATCGTCGGCGCGGTAGGCGTTGCCGAGGAAGTCCTGCGCCGGGCGGGCGAACCACGCGTCGGAGCCTTCCTTCTCGAAGATGTCGGCGATGCGGTTGAACACCTCGGCGTCGCGCAGGATGGCGCCGTTGTCCTTGCGGACGAACAGGGCGATCGGCACGCCCCAGGCGCGCTGGCGGCTGATGCACCAGTCCGGGCGCTGCTCGATCATCGCGCGGATGCGGTTCTCGCCCTGGGCCGGGAACCACGTCGTGTCGGAGATCGCCTGCAGCGCCGTCTTGCGCAGGTCGTTCGTCTCCATGGAGATGAACCACTGCGGCGTGGTGCGGAAGATCAGCGGAGCCTTGGACCGCCAGGAATGCGGGTAGCTGTGCTTGATCCGGCCCTTGGCGAGCAGCGCCCCGACCTCCTGGAAGGCCTTCAGCACGGCGCCGTTGGCCTCGCCCGGCTTGCCTTCGGCGGTGTAGACGCGCAGGCCGGCGAACAGCGGGACGTGGTCGTAGTAGCGCCCGTCCTCGCCGACCGTCTGCGGCACCTCGATGCCGTTGGCCTGACCGAGATGGAAGTCGTCCTCGCCGTGGCCGGGGGCGATGTGGACGAAGCCGGTGCCGGCGTCGGTGGTGACGAAGTCGCCGGCCAGCAGCGGCACCTTGAAGTCGTAGCCGCTGCGGGTCAGCGGGTGGTGACAGTAGCCGCCGGCCAGACGCGAGCCGGGGAAGCGGTGCAGCAGCCGCGCGTCGGTGATCTTGGTTTCCTTGAAGACGCTCTCGGCCAGCGCGGTGGCGACGACCAGCCGCTCACCGACCTCGGCGAGGCTGCCCTCCTCGACCGCCAGCACCTTGTAGGTCGCGTATTCGATCTCGTCGCCGAAGGCGATGGCGCGGTTGCCCGGCAGGGTCCAGGGGGTGGTCGTCCAGATGACGATGTTGGCGTCGTCGACCTCCGGCGCCGGCGAGCCCCAGATGGCGAAGCGCGCGAAGACGGTGGTCGAGGTGTGGTCGTGGTACTCGATCTCCGCCTCGGCCAGCGCGGTCTTCTCCACCACCGACCACATGACCGGCTTGGCGCCCTTGTAGAGGCCGCCGTTCATGGCGAACTTGTGGATCTCGCGGACGATCTGCGCCTCGGCGGGCAGCGTCATGGTCAGGTACGGGTCGGCCCAGTTGCCTTCCACACCCAGGCGGCGGAACTCGCCGGCCTGCACGTCCACCCACTTCTGGGCGAACTGGCGGCATTCGGCGCGGAACTGGTTGAGCGGGACCTCGTCCTTGTCCTTGCCCTCGGCGCGGTACTTCTCCTCGATCTTCCACTCGATGGGCAGGCCGTGGCAGTCCCAGCCGGGCACGTAGTTGGAGTCGAAGCCCTGCATCTGGCGCGAGCGGACGATGACGTCCTTCAGCACCTTGTTGACGGCGTGGCCGATGTGGATGTTGCCGTTGGCGTAGGGCGGGCCGTCGTGCAGGACGAACTTCTCGCGGCCCTTCGCCGTCTCGCGCAGCCGCTGGAAGAGGCCCATGTCCTCCCAGCGCTTCAGCAGCTCCGGCTCCTTGGTGGGCAGGCCGCCGCGCATGGGGAAGTCGGTGCGGGGCAGGAAGACGGTGGACTTGTAGTCGCGGGTCATGTCGGGGATATCCTGAACCTGAAGCAGAACCGTCGGGCGGCAGCGGTCAGGCCCCCGACGCACGCACAAACGAGGCGGTCCCGGCCCCCCTCAGGAGGCCGGGTTGGTAATTCGCGCCATACGCGCCATGACCCACGCCGGATGCAGCATCGCGCGGGATATTAGCGGTGTGGGCGGTGCGGTCAAGGCGCGGCGCCTCCGGGTGCGTCAGTCGAAGCTGGCCTTGCCGCCGTGGGCGGCGGACCAGGTGACCGGGTCGTTCAGGAACTTCTCGACCTCCGACAGGGTGTTCTCGTCGAAGTACTGGTTCTCGCGGGCGACCTTCAGCACGTCCCACCAAGTGCACAGCTCGTGCAGGCGGACGCCGATGCGGTCCATGTTGGTCTTCGACTGCGGGAAGATGCCGTAATGGAAGATCACGAAGCTGTCGGTCACCGTGGCGCCGCCGTTGCGCAGCGCGGTGACGAAGTTCTCCTTGCTCTTGCCGTCGGTGGCGAGGTCCTCGACCAGGATGACCCGCTGCCCCTCGGTCAGCACGCCCTCGATCTGGGCGTTGCGCCCGAAGCCCTTCGGCTTCTTGCGGACATATTGCATGGGCAGTTCCAGCCGCTCGGCGATCCAGGCGGCGAAGGGGATGCCCGCCGTCTCGCCGCCGGCCACCGCGTCGATGCTCTCGTAGCCGATCTCGCGCTCGATGGTCTGGACGGCGAAGTCCATCAGAGCCTTGCGGGCGCGCGGGAAGGACACGATGCGCCGGCAATCGGTGTAGACCGGGCTCGCCCAGCCGGAGGTGAAGATGAAGGGCGTCTCGGCGTTGAAATGCAGCGCCTTGATTTCCAGCAGGATCTTCGCGGCGGTGGCGGCAATCGTGGCCCGGTCACCATTGGTCGGGGCGGGCAGGGCGGCGGCGGTGGTCATGGCCTAACGGCTCCCAGGGAGGCTCAAACTGCCCCGTGTGTAGCCCCCCGGCGTGCGAATCGCAATGGCCGGACCTTGCCGGTCAGCCCAGCCCGTGCCGGTTGGGTGGGATGAAGTCGTCGTCCAGAATCTGGGCGAGGCTGTAGGGGCAATCGGTGGGAAGGGCGTCGGGCGCCACGCCGTCGAACAGCTCCAGAGCCTTGACCGCCAGCCGGTGTCCTTGCTTCCACGCCTTCGGGAGAAGATCGGGCGCCTTGCGCGCCAGGGTGCCGCTGTCCTCCAGCGCGTAGACCGCCCGGCCGCGCTGCTCCACGACGCTGAGCATCCATTTGTTGCGGGGCGCCGGGGCGGGCGAGTGCTCCAGCTTCAACAGATGTTCGATGACGTGGGTGAGGGCGCTGACCAGCGCGCTTTCCTGGCTGCGGCCCAAGCTCTCGACCTCCTCCGCCAGATTCTCCAGATCCAACTCGGAGTTGACGTGCGTCTCCGCCATGCGACGAAGCGCGGCGGCCTGCTCCAAGGTCCAGGCGTACCAGTCGGTGTCGTAGAGGCGGCCGTCGGGCATGGGACCCTCCCGGTGGAATCCGTCTGTCAGGTTACCCGGAACGCCGTGGGCGGTCCATGGGGCTCACTTCCCCGGCAACGCCAACGCGATGCAGCGGGTCAGCACCGGGTTGCCGGTCATCTCGCGGTAGGCCTGGACGATGGCGGGCTCGGCGGCCTTGCACTGCTCCATCGTCTGGAACTCGATGGTGGTCGGGCCGCCTTGGTTCAGAATGAAGAGAAGAAGGATCACGCGGTCCATCGCTCAACCCTCCGACCGCGGTTCCTTGGCCAGCACGGCGCGGGCGGCGGCGGCGTCCTGGACGATCTGGTCCTTCAGCTCGGTGAAGCTGCCGAACTTGCGCTCCGGCCGCAGGAACTCGATGAGCTGCACGCGCAGATGCTGGCCGTAGAGGTCGCCGTCGAAGTCGAGGATGTGGGTTTCCAGCCGCTCCACCGTTCCGCCCACGGTCGGGCGGCGGCCCAGGTTGGCGACGCCGTCGCGCCACACCGTGCCCGCCCCCTGGTCCACGCCGGTGCGCACCGCGTAGACGCCGAAGGCGGGGCGCAGATAGTCGGCCAGCTCGACGTTGGCGGTGGGGAAGCCGATGGTGCGGCCCTTGTGGTCGCCATGCTCCACGCGCCCCTCGATCTCCCAGGGGGAACCGAGCAGCCGGGCCGCCTCGCGCGGGTTGCCGGCGACCAGCGCGTCGCGCACGCGGGTGGAGGAGTAGACGCTCTCCGCATCGTCCGACACCGGCCCGACCTCGGTCACGCCGAAGCCGTGCGCCGCGCCGGCCTGCCGCAGCAGGGCAGGGTCGCCGCCGCGGCCGTGCCCGAACAGGAAGTCGTAGCCGCAGACGACGTGCCGCGCGCCCAGCCCGGCCACCAGATCCTCCTGGATGAAGGCGTCGGCGGTCTTGTGCAGGAAGCTCTCGTCGAAATGGCAGACGAACAGCAGGTCGACGCCCAGCGCCTCGATGTGGCGGGCCTTGACGCGGAAGGGCGACAGGCGGAAGGGGGCGTCGTCGGGGCGGAAGACCGAGCGGGGGTGCGGCTCGAAGGTCATCACCGCCGAGGGCGCGCCGAGATCGCGGGCGATCCGCTGGGCGGTGGCGATCACCGCCTGATGGCCGCGGTGCACCCCGTCGAAGTTGCCCAGGGCGACGACGGCCCCACGGGCGTCCTCCGGCAGGTCGGCGGTGTGTCGGAACAATCGCATGCGTCACGCCCTGATGGTCTGCGGGCCGCGCACGGCCCCCGGAAACGATGGCGGCCCGCCGGGGCGGGCCATGCCATGGGCGTCTTATATAGACCGGTGCCGGCGCGTGGTCTACGCACCGGCGACCGGCAGGTCATTTCGATCGTTGAGGGCTCGCCTGCGGGATCAGCCGCGCGAGGGGACCATCAGCAGGGCCTCACCCTCGATCACCACTGTTTCGCCGACGGTGCAGACCGTGCGGACAACGGCGCGGCGCTTCTCCGGGATGATCTCGGTGACGGTGGCGCGGGCGGTCACCGTGTCGCCGGCGCGCACCGGCGCCTTGAAGCGCACGGTCTGGCTCATGTAGATGGCGCCCGGCCCCGGCAGCTTGGTGCCGAGAACGGCCGAGATGAAGCTGACGCTCAGCATGCCGTGGGCGATGCGGCCCTGGAACATGGTGCCGCTGGCGTATTCCTGGTTCAGATGGACCGGGTTGGTGTCGCCGGAGATGCCGGCGAACAGCACGATGTCCGCCTCGGTAACCGTCTTCGCGAAGGACGCCGTCATGCCGACGGTCAAATCCTCGATGCAGTGGCCCTCGTTGTCCTTCAGGACTTGGCGAACATCATCCATACCGCGGTTCCTTTTCATCAAGCACCGGCCGGAAGCACCGGCCGTGCGGTGCGACAACACGTATGGTGCAATGCGATATATGCACTGCAACCACGTGATGGCAACACGACTCGCCTGAAAAAGTGAAAAAACCGCTAACCTCTTTCGAAAGAGGAGGCAGTCGACGCGCTCTGCCTATTTCCCACCTATTTCCTGGGTCTCGGCGATTTCAGTTCCGTGACAGTAAAAGTGCGGAGGGGCGTCAGTTGATATGTGTACTGACAATTCGTCCTGCTGCACCGCGGAATGTGCGGCGACTCGGGGGCGGATGGCTTGACTTCGCGCCGCTGCGGCCAACCGTCACCTTTCATCTCCCGAACCGCGATGGAATCCGACCCATGCCCCACCGCTTCGCGCTGGTCACCGGCGGCACCTCCGGCATTGGCGCCGGCTTCGCCCACGCCCTGTCCCCCGACACCGGCCTTCTGCTGGCCGCCCGCAACGCCGAGGCCCTCAACACCGCCAAGACGGAGCTGGAGTCCGCTGGTCGCCGGGTGGAGGTGCTGGCCTCCGACCTGACCACCGACGCGGGGCGGAACGCCCTGATCCAGAAGGCGCAGACGCTGGAGATCGACCTGCTCATCAACAACGCCGGGTCCGGCGCCTTCGGGCCGGTGCTCGACAACAGCCCGGAGGCGGAGCGGGCAACGGTGGAACTGAACGTGGTGGCGACGACGGTGCTGACCCGTGCGCTGCTGCCCGGCATGATCGAACGCGCGGCCCGCGACGGCCGGCGGGCCGGGCTGATCCTGCTGTCGAGCACCGCGGCCTTCCAGCCGATCCCGTTCCTCGGGACCTATTGCGCCAGCAAGAGCTTCGTCCTGGCCTATGGCGAGGCGCTGGCGACGGAGCTGAAGCGCAAGCCGGTGGATGTGCTGGTGCTGTGCCCCGGCGCCACCCGCACCGCCTTCGGCAAGCGGGCCGGATTCGCCTTGAACGCCCTGCCGGGGGCGGCCGATCCGCTGGACGTGGCGCGGGAAGGGTTGCAGGCTTTGGGGCGCCGTACGGTGCATGTGCATGGCTTCGGCACCCGCAACATGCTGCGTCCCTTCCTATGGTCGCGCCACGCGGCGTCGGACGGGCTGGGCGCGCTGCTGGCCGCCTTCGACCGGGGGCAGCGCGCCGGCCGGTCCGTCCGCCCACCGCGAGAGGGGGCTTAGCGGTCGGACCCCGAACCGCTCTGCCGGTCGGCGGCGGACGAACCCGACAGGGCGGCGCCGCCCTTTTTCTGGGAGCCGGGCTGCTCCGCCACCTGGGTCTGGTCGGCCTTCTCGGCCTTGGCCTCGATCTTCTCCTTCACGGCCTCGGTCGGCTGTTCGGACGGCTTGGCCTCGACGCGCACCGGGGCCACGCCGTCCTCGATCATGTCGAGCTTCTTGGCGGCCTTCTTCGACAGGTCGATGACCCGGCCGTCCACATAGGGGCCGCGGTCGTTGACGATGACCTCGACGCTCTTGCCGTTGTCCTGGTTGGTCACGGTGACCTTGCTGCCCAGCGGCAGCTCGCGCGAGGCGGCGGTCGGCTTGTTCTGGTCGAAACGCTCGCCGCTCGCCGTCTTCTTCCCATGGAACGAGCCGCCGTAAAAGGACGCCTCGCCCTCATGGACGATGACCGGCTCGCCCTCGTCCGTGCGCTCCACGGCGATCGGCGGCACCGACGCGTCCTTGGGGCTTTGCGCTTTTGAGGAAGGCTGGGCCTGGGCGGCGGCCATGGGGGACAGGGTCAGGGACAGGGCGCAAAGCGCCAGGGACAGTGTACGCGCCATGTGCATTCGAATGTACCTCCCAATGGACCTCGACAACACCTGGGAGAGGACGGGGGTTCCACTGGATGGCCGGCGGACGGCCGCCGGACGCTGGACCCGCGCCGTGCGTTGATGCTTCAATCGTCCCGTCAATGAAGGAGCGCGCAGGAATGGCCGTGAGCGTGGCGGATCTGGGTGTGGGGCCACGGTTCGGCTGGGTGACGATGGAGGATGGGACCCGGCTGCGCACCGCCCATTGGACGGCCACGACCATCCCGCCGCGTGGCACCGCGCTGCTGCTGACCGGCCGGGCGGAGTTCATTGAGAAATACGCCGAGACGGCGGGTGAGATGCTTGCCCGCGGCTTCGAGGTCTTCGCCTTCGACTGGCGCAACCAGGGCCTGTCCGACCGTCCCCTGCCCAACCCCCAGATCCATCACCTGGACAGCTTCGACACCCTGGCCGGCGACCTGCGGGAGGTGGTGGAGCGGGTGGTGAGGCCGCGGCAGCGCGGGCCGCTGCTGCTGGTCGCCCACAGCATGGGCGGGCTGGTCGCCCTGATGGCCCTGCTGCGCGACCCGGCGCCGCCCGACCCGGCCCTCTGCGACGCGGCGGTGCTGACGGCGCCGATGTTCGACATCTTCACCGGCCCGGTGCCGCGCCGCATGGCGGTCTGGCTGGCCGAACGCCTCTGCGCCCGCGGGCGGGCCGCCGAATACGCCTTCGGCCAGCACGATTACGACCCGGTGGAGGGGCTGTTCACCCCGGTCAACCCGATCACCTCCGACCCCCGCCGCTACGCCACCTATCACGACGCCTTCCGCGACCGGCCCGAACTGCGGGTGGGCGGGGTCAGCTTCGGTTGGGTGCGGGCGGCCCTGCGCGCCTCCGACCACATCCGCTTCACGGCGCCGCTGGAGCGGGTGACGACCCCCATCCTGCTGCTGAGCGCCCCCGCCGACGCCGTCGTCCGCTCGGAGTCGCACCGGTTGGCCGCCGCCCGGCTGGGCAACGCCGTGCTCAAGGAGCATCCCGACTCCAAGCACGAGCTGCTGATGGAGCGCGACGACGTCCGCGACCGGGTGTGGGCGGATATCGACGCCTTCCTGGCCGCCCATCATCTGTAAGTCGGGCCTCCGTAAGCCGGGCTGTGCTAGGTCCTTGGTATGGGCGCCCGCGCGCCCACATGAGGGACGCTTTGCGACCGCTTTTCTGTTCAAGGGTCTGCCTTCCATGTCCGATTTCTGGAAAGAGTCCGGTTTCCATCTGCTGACGCGCGACGCCGACGGCTGGCTGGCGGTCACGCCGGACTTCCTGCGCGCCTATCTGATGCGGCCGGAGATGCGCCCGCCCGAGGACGCCTGCGAGACCGAACACACGCTGTTCGCCGGTCTGCTCGACGATCCCACCCGCCCCGTCCCGCCGGGCATGGTGGAGGCGCTGGCCGACGCGGACGCGCGGGAGAACTGGGCGGTCTGGCTGGGCTTCCGCGACCGGCTGCTCGCCGCCGGCACGGTCGAGGGCTGCTATCTCCGCCTGTTCCGCGAGGGCGCGCGGGGCGTGCCGGGGCTGTTCATCGACCAACTGGCCCATGTCATGCTGCGCAACATCCTGGACGGCACGCCGTCGGGCCTGCGGGCGCGGGCGGGGGAGCTGTTCTTCCGGCCCCAGACCGTGTCGGTGGACGACGGGCGGGTCCGGCTGGCCGACAGCGAGACGGTGGAAATGCTGGCCGCGACCGGCGGCTTCGGCAGCCTGGGCCGGCTGGTGGTCGAGGCCGGCACCGCCCCGCGCTCCGTCGATCTCGACATCCTCGACGAGACCAACCATTCCCGCTATTGGGAACGCGATTCGCGGCACGACACCGTGCTGGACGTGACCTTCGCCGCCGCCGGTCTCGACGCGCTGTGCCGCGTCCTGGAAGGCTGGGTGCGGCATTTCCTGGGGGTGGCGGTGTCGATCCATCCCGTGCAGCGGATCAGCGACGAGCGATGGGTCTGGCATGTCGGGCTGGACGGCGAGGCCACGGCGATCCTCAACGACCTCTACAACGGGGCCGAAGTAGGGGAGGACCGGCTGGCCCGCATCCTGTCGCTGTTCCGGCTGGAGTTCGCCGATCCGGCGGCGATGCGTGCCGACATCGCCGGGCGGCCTGTCTATCTGGCCCTGGCGATGACCGCCGACCGCAAGCTGCGCCTCAAGCCGCAGAACCTGCTGGTCAACCTGCCCTTGGCGCCGATGAACTGACGGGCGGCCCATAACCATAAAGAAAGTGTGACTATCTGCCGCTCCCGGCGGCGGGCGGGCGGCGGCTTATAAGGATGTTTCCTGAAGGGGGAAACGTCATGCAATTAAACAACATCCAACCGAAGACGATGAAGCCGAACCTTGCCGACCCGCGCTGGCAGACGATGGCGTGGCAGGACGGTTTCGGAGTCGGCAACGCCGTGATCGACGCCGACCACAAACGCCTGTTCGAACTGTTCAACGAGTTCGTCACCGCGGTGAACGAGTTCCGCGCCGACAGCGAGATCCAGGACGTGCTGAGGGACCTGCTCGACTACACCGACACGCATTTCGACCGGGAAGAGACGCTGATGCGCGAGCACGGCTATCCCGACTACACCGCCCACAAGGCGCTGCACGACGGCTTCGTCCGCCAGCTTCACGACGTGAACAGCGCGCTGGACGCGGGCGGGGAGAAGGGGGCCTTCGTTCTCGGCTTCCTCGCCAAATGGCTGTCCGGCCACATCCTGGGCGTGGACACGAAGCTGGGCGCCTACCTGCGCGAGCGCGGGGTGGAGGCGTAGAGCCTAATAGCCCTCTCCCCTCTGGGGAGAGGGTGGCCCGAAGGGCCGGTGAGGGGGACGTGCATTTGCCGGACGTACCGCCACGCGCAACCCCCTCACCCTAACCCTCTCCCCAGAGGGGAGAGGGGAAATATTGATGTTCAGCGCGTCACTGCTTGTTCGACTCGCCGCTGTGCTTCGGGCCGCGGTTCAGCGACGTCATGCTGTCGCTGTACTGGAACTCGGGCATGTCGCGCACGCTCGCCTGGGTGACGTCGCGCAGCGTGATCGGGCCGTTGCCCGGCAGCACGTCGGCCAGCGCGATGTCCGCCGCGATCTCCTTGCCGCCGATGCCGAGGAAGCCGCCGCTCTGGATCACCAGGAGCTGCGCGTTGCCGTCCGGTCCGAGGATCACGTCGGACACCTTGCCGACCTTTTCGCCGTCGGCGCCGATCACCGTGCGACTCATCAGATGCTCGACGCTGGCGCCGCTGGTGGCGCCGCTGGTGGCGCCGCTGGTGGCGCCGCTGTTCGCGGAGCCGGCCGGCCGGGCGCTTTGCCCCTGGTCCATGATGACCGAGTTGGGGGCCTGGGAACCCGGGGCCTGGGTGGAGCCGCCGGTGCCGGTCTGGGCCGCGGCGGCGCCGGTCATCAGCGCCAGGGCGGACAGGGTCGCGATCACCGTCTTGTGCATGGAAGCTCTCCTCGTTGCACGAAACCGACCCTTCCAACCGGAGGGAGCGGGAAAGGTCACGGGAGGGGCCTTGTGACATCGCGGGGGCGACTCGGGGCGCCGTCCGGGAGCCGAGCCGTGGGGCCGGTCCAGCGGGCAAAAGCGTGGTCGCGGGATGGGGGAGCGGAGAAGGGCGTACCGCCGATTCGCCCCCTGTGACTCCTGGGGTCGGAGGGGCCCGGCAACCCCGTGAAAGTGACGGATTCCTTACGGAAACCGGGCGCCGGGGGCGCTCCGCCGGGGACTAGATATGGGGGTGGGTGGATTTTTTCCGGGAACCCCCGGCGGCTTGGCCCGTTGACTTGGCGCGCCATATCTAGGAGGTAGCCCCGCGTCAAGCACACAATATCTTGGGCCGGGCCTTGCTTGGTCCAAAGCTTGAGGCTAGGATGCGCACCAACATACAGGGTGTTGCGTTCGTCAGCCAGCGCGAGCTGCGCCGCACGGAGCGCGACACCTTTGTTCGCCAGCCAGAGGGAGCACGAGTCACATGCGGGTCCAGCGTCGTTTCACCAAAGAGGGTCAGGATGCTTACGCCGCTCTCGGCTTCCGCCGCACGACGAGCGAGATCCGCAACCCTGACGGCTCCGTGGTCTTCCAGCAGACGGACATCGAGGTTCCCGAGAATTACAGCCAGGTCGCCAGCGACATCCTGGCCCAGAAGTATTTCCGCAAGGCCGGCGTTCCGGTCGCGCTGAAGGCGGTCGAGGAGAACACCGTTCCGTCCTGGCTGTGGCGCAAGACCGCCGACGAGGCGGCTCTGGCCGCCCTGCCGAAGGAGAAGCGCTATTCCGGCGAGAAGTCGGCCAAGCAGGTCTTCGACCGTCTGGCCGGCACCTGGACCTACTGGGGCTGGAAGGGCGGCTATTTCGACACCGAGGCCGACGCCCGCGCCTTCTTCGACGAGATGCGCTTCATGCTGGCCGCCCAGATGGCGGCCCCGAACAGCCCGCAGTGGTTCAACACCGGCCTGCACTGGGCCTACGGCATCGACGGCCCGAGCCAGGGCCACTTCTACGTCGATTTCAAGACCGGCCTGCTGACCTCGTCCGCCTCGGCCTACGAGCACCCGCAGCCGCACGCATGCTTCATCCAGTCCGTCGCCGACGATCTGGTGAACGAGGGCGGCATCATGGACCTGTGGGTCCGCGAGGCGCGCCTGTTCAAGTACGGCTCCGGCACCGGCTCCAACTTCTCCCGCCTGCGCGGCGAGGGTGAGAAGCTGGCCGGCGGCGGCAAGTCGTCGGGCCTGATGAGCTTCCTGAAGATCGGCGACCGCGCGGCGGGCGCCATCAAGTCGGGCGGCACCACCCGCCGTGCGGCCAAGATGGTCACGGTGGACATGGACCACCCGGACATCGAGGCCTACATCGACTGGAAGGTGACCGAGGAGCAGAAGGTCGCCGCCCTCGTCACCGGTTCGAAAATCTGCCAGCAGCACCTGACCGCGATCATGGCCGCCGCCCAGGACGGCCAGGACCCGAAGGTCAACAAGGAGCTGAAGAAGGCCGTCGTCGCCGCCCGCAAGGCGCAGGTGCCGGAGAACTACGTCCAGCGCGTGATCCAGTTCGCCGGCCAGGGCTTCACCAGCCTCGAGTTCAAGACCTACAACACCGATTGGGACTCGGACGCCTACCTGACGGTGGCCGGCCAGAACTCGAACAACTCGGTGCGCATCTCCGACGACTTCATCCAGGCCGTCCTGAACGACGACGAGTGGAAGCTGATCCGCCGCACCGACGGCACGGTCCACCGGACGCTGCGCGCCCGAGACCTGTGGGACAAGGTCGGCTACGCCGCCTGGGCCTGCGCCGATCCGGGCGTGCAGTTCGACACCACGATCAACGACTGGCACACCTGCCCGGCCTCGGGGCGCATCAACGCCTCGAACCCGTGTTCGGAGTACATGTTCCTCGACGACACGGCCTGCAACCTCGCCTCGCTGAACCTGATGTCGTTCCGTCTGAAGGACGGCTCCTTCGACGTCGAGGCGTTCGAGCACGCCTGCCGCCTGTGGACCATGGTGCTGGAAATTTCCGTGCTGATGGCGCAGTTCCCGTCCAAGGAAATCGCCCAGCTGTCCTACGAGTTCCGCACGCTGGGCCTGGGCTTCGCCAACCTCGGCGGCCTGCTGATGTCCTCCGGCCTGCCCTACGACTCGGCGGAAGGCCGCGCCTACTGCGCCGCCATCTCGGCGGTGATGACCGGCGTCGCCTACGCCACCTCCGCCGAGATGGCGCAGGAGCTGGGCGCCTTCCCGGCCTATGAGCAGAACCGCGACCACATGCTGCGGGTCATCCGCAACCACCGCCGCGCCGCCTGTGGCGAGATGGAGGGTTACGAGGGCCTGTCGGTCAAGCCGGTGCCCTTCGTCGCCGACGAGTGCCCGGAGCCGGAACTGGCGATGGCCGCCGTTCGCGCCTGGGACATGGCGCTGGAGCTGGGTGAGCAGCACGGCTTCCGCAACGCCCAGGCCACGGTGGTCGCCCCGACCGGCACCATCGGTCTGGTCATGGATTGCGACACCACGGGCATCGAGCCGGACTTCGCGCTGGTGAAGTTCAAGAAGCTGGCCGGCGGCGGCTACTTCAAGATCGTGAACCGTCTGGTGCCGGAGGCCCTGCGCACGCTGGGCTACACCGTCGACCAGATCGCCGCGATCGAGCGCTACGCGGTCGGCCACGGCACGCTGAAGGGCGCGCCGGGCGTCAACCACGAGACCCTGACCGCCAAGGGCTTCCCGGCCGAGGTGCTGGAGAAGCTGGAGGGCAACCTCGCCACCGCCTTCGACATCAAGTTCGCCTTCAACCGCTGGACGGTCGGCGCCGACGTCATCGTCGACACGCTGGGCATCCCCGCCGAGCAGATGGACGCGCCGGGCTTCGACCTGCTGACCGCTCTCGGCTTCACCAAGGCCGAGCTTGAGGCGGCGAACACCTTCTGCTGCGGCGCCATGACGCTGGAGGGCGCGCCCTTCCTGAAGGACGAACATCTGCCGGTGTTCGACTGCGCCAACCCCTGCGGCCGCATCGGCAAGCGCTTCCTGTCCTGGGAATCGCACATCACCATGATGGCCGCCTCGCAGCCCTTCATCTCCGGCGCCATCTCCAAGACCATCAACATGCCGAACACGGCGACGGTCGAGGAGTGCAAGGACGCCTATCTGCTGTCCTGGCGCCTGGGCATCAAGGCCAACGCGCTGTACCGCGACGGCTCCAAGCTGAGCCAGCCGCTCTCCGCCGCCCTGCTGGACGACGAGGAGGACGCGGTCGAGGAGATCGTCGAGGCGGCGAACGCCACCCGCACCCAGATGGTCTCCGAGCGCATCGTCGAGAAGGTCGTGGAGCGCATCATCGAGCGCAAGCGCACGGAGCGCGAGCGCCTGCCGCACCGCCGCAAGGGCTACACCCAGAAGGCGACCGTCGGCGGCCACAAGATCTACCTGCGCACCGGCGAGTATGAGGACGGCCGCATCGGCGAGATCTTCATCGACATGCACAAGGAGGGCGCCGCCTTCCGCTCGCTGATGAACAACTTCGCCATCGCGGTGTCGATCGGCCTGCAGTACGGCGTGCCGCTGGAAGAGTTCGTGGAGGCCTTCACCTTCACCCGCTTCGAGCCGTCGGGCATGGTGACCGGCAACGACACCATCAAGATGGCGACCTCGGTCATCGACTACATCTTCCGCGAGATCGCCATCTCCTACCTGGGCCGCACCGATCTGGCGCACGCCACGCCGGAGGATCTGGTGCCCTTCACGGTGGGCAGCGGCGACAAGCAGGGCGACCTGCCGGAGACCGGCGCGGTCCAGCCGTCGGACATCGTCCGTAAGGTCGCGTCGACCGGCTACGTCCGCAACAACCTGCGCGTCCTGAACGGCGGGCAGACCCAGCGGGCGTCCGCGGCGGCGGCCCTGGCCGCCACCGGCGCCGCGGTCCAAGCCACGGCGTCCGCCGCCCACGCGGCGGTGGCCTCCAGCCCGGCGGTCGGCGCCGCGGTGGTCCATGCCGGCGGCACCGCCCCGGTCGGCGGCACCACCGGCACGGCCTACGGCGGCAGCAACAGCGACCAGCGCTACGACCGCATCCGCGAGGCCCGCGCCCGCGGCTACGAGGGGGATCAGTGCGGGGAGTGCGGCAACATGACGCTTGTCCGCAACGGCACCTGCCTGAAGTGCGACACCTGCGGCTCCACCACGGGCTGCAGCTGAGGCCAGCCGGTTCCATCCCCGGCATGGCGTGGAAAAGGGGAGGTCCTCGGACCTCCCCTTTTTTCATCCGGCCCCTTTTTTCATCCGGCCCCTTTTTTCATCCGGCCATTTTGTGTGGGATGCGGCGAGCGCGCTCCGGTTTAATCAAACCGGGATGTTGGGGAAGACGCGGCCGGACAGCTGGGCGTCGGCCAGTTCCGCCGGGATGGCGTCGCGCTCCTTCAGCCAGCGGGCGAACTGGCGGTCCGCGGAGTTGATGTGCAGCATCAGCCATTGCGGCAGAAAGGTCGCCAGATACTCGGCGATGTTCTCCTCCGGCACGTTGCCGGTGGTGAAGGCGTGCAACTGCTCCCACGCCAGGGAATGCTGGACCAGATGGTCGGCCAGGAAAGGATAGCCGGCCTCCTCCATCACCTTCTGCTCGCTGGAAAAATGAATCTCCGTATAGACCACCGCATCAGCCAGCGTGCGATAGACCTCCTCGCGGGAACGGCCTTCGGCGACGGCGGTATGGAAGGCCTGGACCAGCCCGATCCACTGCTTGTGCTGCTCGTCGATGTCCTCGATGCCCAGCGCAAGATCCTCGCTCCAGACGAGATCCTGAAAATTCTCGGTGGACATGTCCATGATTGCGATGACTCGGCTTAAGGTGGTGGAAGACTGGGCATCATAAACACGGTCGTATGTGCATCAACGGTTTGAATTGAGATAAATTGTCGCGGTATCGGGGGTGATCCATGACGCGCGCCGAAGGGCTGTGTCCTTGCCGGAGACCTGTTGCGGGTCAATATGCGGGCCAGTGACGACACAGCCGACGGGATGCGCCATGCGCCGTGCCATGAACCGCCACCTCCGCCTTTTGCCGCTGCTTGCCCTGCTGGCGCTGCCGCCGCTTCACGCGGTGAACGCCCAGGAGGCGAACCCCCAGGGCGCGGAGCCTCAGGAGGCGCCGGCCCAGACCGAGCGGAACCAGGGCGTCCCGAAGCCGGCGGACCGGGTCGGCGGTGGGTTTGACGGCCAGCGCAGCGAGACCAGGCACCAGCTTCCGTTGCCCTCCGGGCCGCTCGCCTACATGGCGGTGGCGGAGTTCCTGCCCCTGCGCGACGGTCCGCGCGACGAGGCGGCGGCCCGCGTCTTCACCGTCACCTATACGCTGGACGGGGGCACGCCGGACGGGACGCCGCGCGGCCGGCGGCCGGTCGCCTTCGTGTTCAACGGCGGGCCGGGGGCCTCCTCGGCCTATCTGCATCTGGGCGCGCTGGGGCCGAAGGTGGTCGGCTTCAACGAGGATGGGTCGCTGACCCGTCCGCCGGCGCCGCTGCTCGATAACCCGGACAGCTGGCTGGCCTTCACCGATCTGGTCTTCGTCGATCCGGTCGGCACGGGCTACAGCCGGGGCATCCAACGCGATGGCGGGCGCGACGGGGGAAAGGATGGCGGTGGGCGGCGGGACGAGGACCCCGGCAAGCGCTTCTGGTCGGTCGACGCCGACAGCCGGGCCATGGCCGAGATCGTCCGGCTCTGGCTGACCCGCAACGGCCGCTGGGAGTCGCCGAAATTCCTGGTGGGGGAGAGCTATGGCGGATTCCGCATCGCCAAGATGGCCAACCGGTTGATCGACGACACCGGCATCGCGGTCAACGGGCTGATCATGGTGTCGCCGGTGGTCGATTTCGCCACCATCCGCGGCGGCGGCGGGCTTCTGGTGCCGGCGTTGCGGCTGCCCGCCTACGCCGCCTCGGCCGCCGCCAACGGTCTGGTTGCCGGCACGCCGGAGCAGGCGGCGGAGGCGGCCGAGCGCTACGCCTTCACCGGCTATCTCACCGGGTTGGCCGGGCTGGACTACCGCCGGCCCGGCGCGGCGCGGGACTTCTTCGCCGAGGTGGCGCGGACCACCGGCTTGCCGGAGGAGCTGGTGACCCGCTTCCGGGGAGAGATCCCCACCGACGTCTTCGCCCGTGAGCTGCTGCGCGGGCGCGGGCGGGTCGCCAGCGTCTATGACGGCACCTTCACCGTCGCGGACCCCGATCCGTCGGCCGCGCGCCTGTCTTTCGATCCCTTCCTGAAGGGCACGGTGCCGACCTACACCACCGCCTTCGCGGCCTACGCCCACGAGTGGCTGGGCGTGCGGACCGAAGTGCCGTTCGACCTGCTCAGCGACCGGGTCAACCGGGGCTGGGAATGGCCGCGCTCCGGCCAGCCCAGCGCGGTGGACGACCTCCAGGCCGCCCTGACCCTGCAGCCGGCGCTGCGGGTGCTGGTCGCCCATGGGCGCACCGACCTCATCACCCCCTACATGGCGTCGCGCTGGGTGGCGTCGCGCCTGGAGCTGCCGGACGGGCAGGCGGACCGGGTGGCCGTGACGGTCTATGAGGGCGGCCACATGATGTACACCCGCGCGTCCGAGCGCGCGAAGCTGGCCGCCGATGCACGCGCCCTGATCGGGGCCGCATTGCAGTGAGGCCGGCGGGCGGCCAAAAGAAAGCAGGCGCCCCGGTGGGGACGCCTGCTGCGCAATGCCTTGCCTCGGCCTGTGGTCGCCGGCTGGACCTTGCCGGTTAGAACAGACGCAGGATCGACTGCTGCGACTGGTTGGCCAGCGAGAGGGCGATGGTGCCGAGCTGCTGACGGGTCTGCAGCATCAGCAGGCTCGCGCCTTCCTCGTTCTGGTCGGCCAGCGTCAGCTTGTTGGCGCCTTCGACGAGCACGTCGCTGAACTCCTTGGTGAAGGTCTCGCGGGTCGTGATGATGTTCAGGTTGGTCGACAGCGTCTGCGAGGCCGAGCGCAGGGTCTGCTTCGCGTAGTCGATGCTGGCGACCGCCTTGTCGATGTCGGAGCGGTCGGT
>NZ_QLKQ01000001.1:150700-230491 GCF_003349955.1 Azospirillum brasilense | reverse complement strand
GCGCCTGGAGCATCACCGCGGCCTCTCTGAGCGACGGCACGCACACGCTGACGGCTGTGGTGACCGACGCGGCGGGCAACAGCTCGTCCGCCCCGTCCGCGCTGACCGTCACCATCGACACCGGGGCGCCGTCGGTTGCCGTTGCGCTGAGCAAGACGACGATTGGGATGGGAGAGACAGCAACCGTCACCTTCACCTTCAGCGAAGCGCCAGTTGGCTTCTCCCTTTCGGCGGTTGCCGCGCAGAACGGAACGCTGTCGGATCTGTCGGTCGTGCCCGGAAGCGATGGGCTGGTCTATACGGCCATCCTGACCCCGAGCGTGGAAACGGTCGCCTCCGATAGCCGGATCACCGTGGCAACGGGATGGGGTGACGCCGCCGGAAACAATCCGACGGGCAGCGCGACCTCGGCCGGCTATGCCATCGACACCCGGAGTCCGTCCGGCAACACGGCTCCCGTCATCGGTGGCGCCGTGGCCGGCCAGGCGACCGACGACACCAACAGTCGGCAGCCCTTCGGCACTCTGACCGTCTCCGACAATGACACCGCTCAGGTCCAGACGGTCGTGGTGACGGTCCGTGATTCGGGCGGCACGGTCGGTGACGCCACCGGCGCCTTCACCGCCGCCAGCCTCGCCGCCAGCGGCTTTGCCAAGTCGGCCGCCGGCACCTACACCCTGACCGCCAGTTCCGCGGCGGCGGCCCAGGCCGCCCTGCGGCTGCTCGATTTCCAGCCAGTGGCCAACCGGGTGGCGCCCGGCTCCCAGGAAACCACGGCCTTCACCGTGACGGTCACCGATGCGGACGGCGCGTCGGTGACGAACAGCACCACCAGCGTCAATGTGCTGTCGGTCAACGACGCCCCCGTGCTGGCCCAGGCGCTCGGCACCCGCAACGTGGACCAGGGGCAGGCGTTTTCCTACACGGTTTCGGCTGGGGTCTTCACCGACGCCGACACCGGAGACAGCCTCACCCTCAGCGCGACCAGCGGCGACGGGTCGGCGCTGCCCTCCTGGCTCAGCTTCGATCCTGTCACCGGAAGGCTGTCCGGCACGCCGGGCAACGCCGACGTCGGCACCCGGACGGTGCGGGTCACGGCGACCGATTCCTCCGGCGCCACGGTGTCGGATCTGCTGACCATTGAGGTCGCCAACGTCAACGACGCACCGGTCGCGGCGAACGACACGGGCGAGACCGACCGGCTCACACCGGTCACGGTGGTCGCGTCGAACGGCGTGCTCGCCAACGATACGGACCCCGATGTCGGCGACCGGCTGACCGTCAGCGCGGTGAACGGGGACGCCGCCAACGTCGGCCAGGCCATCACGCTGGCCGGGGGCGGCCGCCTGACGCTGAACGCCGATGGCGGCTACAGCTTCGACCCGGCGGGCGGCTACGGCACGCTGCTGTTCGGCCAGACCCGGCAGGAGACTGTCAGCTACACCGTCTCCGACCAGTCCGGCGCGACCTCCACCGCGACGCTGACCATCACCGTGCGGGGAACCAACACCCCCCCGGCGGTGCAGGAGGCCAAGCACGTCGCCATCGACCAGAATTCCAGCCGCGTGGGGCTGTCGATCGACAAGCCGGTCGATCCGGAAGGCGACCCGCTGACCATCACGGTCACCGGCCTGCCCACGGTCGGAACGCTCCAGCGCTACGACGGCACGGCGCTCGCCGTCGGCGACACGCTGACGCCCGACCAGCTCGCCGCGGTGATCTACACGCCGCCCTTCGGCGCGACCGGGGCTGCGGGGGCCTTCAGCTACACCGTGTCCGACGGGACCCATCTGGTCGGCCGCGCGGTGACGATCAGCCTGACCCCGGTGCAATGGCTGAGCCTCACCCCGTCCAGCCTGTCGATCGCGGAAGGCAACAGCGGGTCCACCAGCCTGACCTACACGATCACCCGGCGTGGCGACACCTCGGGCGCCACCACGGTCAAGTGGCAGGTCGACACGACCGGCCTGAGCGGCAGCCTCGCCGACGCGGCCGATTTCGGCGGCACGCTGCCCAGCGGCACCATCACCTTCGCCGCCGGCGAGACCAGCAAGACCATCACCGTTCCGATCAGCGGCGACCGGCAGGTCGAGGGCAACGAGCAATTCCGGGTGCTGCTCTTCTCCCCCTCGACCACGGTGGCCGACGCCAAGATCACGGTGGAGACCGCGACGGCGACCGGCACCATCCTCAACGACGACCGTCCCGCCACCGTCACGGCGGTGACCGGCCCGGCCGCCGGCCGTTATCTGGCGGCGCGCGGCGACACGCTGGACTTTACCGTCGCCTTCAGCGACGCGGTCGGCGTCTCCGGCGCGGGCGCGCCGCGGCTGGCGCTGACCATCGGGACCCAGACCCGCTACGCCACCTTCCTGCGCGTGGACTCCGGCAAGCTGGTGTTCCGCTACGCCGTCGGCGCGGCGGATCTGGACAGCGACGGCATAACGGTCGCCGGGACCATCGACCTGAACGGCGCGCAGATCCTCGACAGCGCCGGCAACGCGGTGACCAGCCTCGGTTTCGGCAGCGCGGCACCGGTCACCAGCCATGTGCTGGTCAATGTCCGCGGCGGCCACGCCATCGACGGCTACATCGCCGGCGCCACGGTGTTCGCCGACGCCAACGCCAACGGTCAGCTCGACGCCGGCGAGGCGTTCGGGACCACCAACGCGGTGGGAAGCTGGTCGATCCCCGGCGGCTCCGGTCCCATCGTCATGATCGGCGGCACCGACATCTCGACCAATCTGCCCTTCACCGGCGTCTACGAGGCGCCGGGCTCGGCGTCGGTCATCACGCCGCTGACCACCATCGTCATGGGCATGGCGGGGCTCGCCGGAACCGACAGCGAGATCGCGGCGGCGGCGACCGAGCTGAAGAGCAAGCTCGGCATCGACGCCGGCATCGATCTGCTCACCTACGACCCCATCGTCGCGGTGACCACGGCCGGGGCGGACGCCACGGCCATCGCGAGGGCGCTGAAAACCCAGGCCGCCGCCGCCAGCGTTGCCAACGTGATCGTCCAGGGCAGCGCCGTGCTCGACGCGGTGGTGATCGGCACGCCGCGGGCGAGCGGCGTGATCGGGCGGGCGCTGGTGGGTGCCATCGCCGACGCGATCAAGGCGGTCCCGGCCGGCGGGACGATCGATCTCGCCGATCCGGCGGTCCTGGCCGCAATCCTGGCCGCCGCCGGGGCGCGGATCGGGGCCGTGGACAGCACGAAGCTGGCCGCGGTGACGAATGGCGCGGCCAACGTCATCGCCGCGTCGAACGGCGCGGTGATCACCGCCGGCACAACCAACAGCGGCGGCGTCGATGGGCTGACCCAGATGGCCCAGGCCCAGGTGGTGGCGCAGGGCACGGCGGCGGACGAACTGCGCAACGGTACCGCCGCCGGCGACGTGTCGGGCGCCGTCACCGCCTTCACCGGCGCCAATCTCCAGCAGCAGATCAACGCGGCCCAGGTGGCCGTGGTCATTCCGTCGCGCCTCGCCATCGCGGCGACCGACGCCGACAAGCGGGAGGGCGACAGCGGCACCACCGCCTTCACCTTCACCGTCACCCGCGCCGGCAACACGAGCGGCGCGCTGACGGTGGACTGGGCGGTGGCGGCCGACGCCGGTCCGGCGGGGGCCACGCTCGACGCCGCCGATTTCGGCGGGACCCTGCCGTCGGGCAGCGTCTCCTTCGCCGATGGCGAGGCGACGAAGACCATCACCATTCTGGTGTCGGGCGACACGGACATCGAGCCGGACGAGACCTTCACCGTCACCCTGTCCAACCCGTCGGTCGTGGCGACGGCGATCGAAACGGCATCGGCGTCGGGGACCATCCGCAACGAGGACCCGGTCGACTCGGTGCTGACCCTGCCCAGCTCCCCAACGGTGGTGGCGGGGACGGCCGCGGCCATCGCCGGGCTGTCGGTGATGGACGGCGACAGCGCCACGGTGACGGTGACCCTGACGCCCGGCCACGGCAGCCTCGGCCTCGCCGGCCCCGCCGCGGTCAGCACGGCCGGCGACGGCACCGTGACGGTCAGCGGCAGTGTAGCCGACGTCAACACGACGCTCGCCTCGCTGGTCTTCACCGGCTCCGGCGGGCAGACGGCGGGCAGCATCGCGGTGACGGTGGCCGACGGCGACCCCTCGACGCCGGACGCCTCGGAAACGCTGGCCATTGTCATCCAGTCGCCGCCGGCCAATGTCCTGCCGAGCAGCCCCACCCTGGTCGCCGGCCGCTCGACGGAGGTGCTGGGGCTGGAGATCACCGATAACGACGGCGGCACCATGACCGTCGTGCTGACGCCGACCAACGGCACCCTCACCCTGCCGCTCTACGGCTCGGCCACGACGAGCGACCTCGGCGACGGCAAGGTCCGGCTCACCGGTTCGCTGGAGGACGTGAACCGCACCCTGCAGCAGCTTGAGTTCACCGCGTCGCACAACGTCACCAGCGCGTCGATCCGGTTCGAGTCCTCCGACGACCAGCCGTTGACCCCGGATGCCGACAGCCTTCTGGTCATCGGCGTGCTGTCCTCGCCCGAGCACACGGCGCCCGCCACCCTGTCGGTGATCTCCGGCGTGGCGACGGCGGTGACCGGTTTGTCGGTCAGCGACTACGACAGCCCGACCCTTCAGGTCACGCTGACCCCGACCAACGGCGCGCTGGCTTTGACGGCGCAGGGCGGCGTAACCCTGACCCAGCCGTCGGCGGGAGTCTGGCGCCTTGTCGGCACGCAGGCCGACATCACGGCCACGCTGGCCACCCTGACCTTCACCGGCACAGCGGGCGAGACCTCCGGGACGATCCGGGTGACGACCAGCGACCTCGGCACGCTGACGACCGACGCCGAGGCGACCATCGCGGTGACCATTGCCGATCCGGCGACCCTGGTCGCCCCGACGCTCACGCTGCCGCAGCCGATCACCCTCGACCAGGGCCTCGACACGGCGCTGACGGGCATCCAGATCACCGATCCGGACAGCCCGTCGATCACGGTGACCCTGGCGCCGACCCAGGCGACCCTGGGAGCCACGGCGGCGGGGCAGGCGAGCGTCGCGACCGCGGGCGATGGCACCGTGACCATCAGCGGGTCGGTCACCGACGTGAACGCGACCCTGGCAACCCTGCGGATCACCGGAGGCACCGCCGCCACGGCGACGGTCGCGGTGACCGTGAGCGACGGCCTCACCACCCCGGCCACCGGCACGCTGACGCTGCCGATGGTGGACGTCACCCCGCCGGGCCCCCCGACGATCACCGCCGTGAGCACCGACTCCACCGGCACGCTGCCGGTGACGGTCACCAACACCAACCGGCTGTTCGTGCGCGGCACGGCGGAAGCCAACAGCCGCGTCGTCCTGTCCGACGGCGCGACGGAGGTGGCGACCGTCACCACCGACGCGCACGGCCTCTGGATCGCCGACCTCAGCGCGGGGCCGTTGGCGGACGGCACCCACGCCTTCACCGCCCAGGCGACGGACGCGGCAGACAACACGGGCCCGGCATCCGCCGCTCTGTCGGTGACCATTGATACCATCGCCCCGACGACGCCGTCGGTGACCTTCAACGACGCGTCCATCGATCAGGCCAAGCAGAGCAGCGTCGGATTTGTCCTTTCCGGTGGTGAGAATGGGGCGACCTACCGCTGGACGCTGTCCTCCTCGGGCGGTGGCGGTTCGCTGACGGGGACCGGAACGCTCACCGGGGCGAGCGGCACGGTCAATGGGATCGATGTGTCCAGCCTGCTCGACGGCACCCTGTCCCTGTCGGTCACGTTGACCGACGCGGCGGGCAACGTGTCGTCGGCCGGGACGGCGACCGCGGCGAAGGACGCGGGAGTGGTGGTGGACGGCGCGCATGTCCAGACGCTCGCGTCGCAGGTCAACGGGCGGGCTGTCAGCACCGTGGTGATTGAGGCCCCCGCCGCCGGCCGTGTGGATGATTCCGGCAGTCCGAACGCCGGGTTGGCCGATGTGCCGTTGGTCCGGGAGACGGTGACCGACCCCTCGACCGGACAGCCGGCCGTGGTGACCACATTGCAGGTCGGCTTGCCGACCGGAGTCGGGCTGACGGCGAGCGGCCCAGCGGCCCGCGGGGCGGCGCCCCTGATGGAAGCCGACCTGATCCAGGCGATCGAGGCGCGCACGACGGCGGGGTCGGCCTCGCGGTCCGACCTCTCCAGCGGCGGGGTTCGGTTCCTGGGCACGCTGTCGCAGCAGGCGACTCCGCTTCTGCGCACGCTCGCCTTCACCGCGTCCACCGCGCCCGGAGGAGCGATGGTTCACATCGCCGGCTCCACCCGGGAGGCCAGCCTGCCGACGGTCCTGGTCATCGATACGACCGGCTCCGCGGTGCCCTTGACCATCCAGCTCGACCATGTGGCGTTCGCCGCGGTCATTGGGTCGGCGACGCTGACCGGGGGCGAGGGCAATCAGGTGGTCTATGGGGACTCCGGCGCCCAATCGATCATCCTCGGTCCCGGCGACGACTTCCTGTCGGGTGGCGGCGGCAACGACACGGTGGCCAGCACGTTCGGCAACGACACGCTGTATGGCGACGCCGGCGATGACCTGATGCACGGTGGCGACGGCGACGACCTGATGAATGGCGGCTCCGAGAACGACACGATGGGCGGCGGCGCCGGGCGGGACACCATGGGGGGCGGCACGGGCAACGACATCCTGTTCGGAGAGGGTGGCGACGACGTCCTGTTCGGGGAGGATGGCGACGACATCCTGTCGCTGGGGGCCGGGAACGACATCGCCGACGGCGGGAACGGCAACGACACGCTGTTCGGGGAGGACGGCGACGACACGCTGTTCGGCGGGGATGGTGACGACATCCTGTCGCTGGGAGCCGGGAACGACATCGCCGACGGCGGGAACGGCAACGACACGCTGTTCGGGGAGGACGGCGACGACACGCTGTTCGGCGGGAGTGGTGACGACGTCCTGTCGCTGGGAGCCGGGAACGATATCGCCGATGGCGGCGACGGCAACGACACGCTGTTCGGCGGAGCCGGCGACGACGTCATGTTCGGCGGGGCGGGGGATGACCTGCTGTTCCTCGATCAGGGCGCCGACACGGTGTGGGGAGGCGCCGGAGCGGACATCTTCGCGTTCGGCGGGACTTCCGGCGGATCGGTGGTGATGGACTTCACCGCGGGCACCGACCGGCTGGCGCTCTTCGACTCCTCTCTCGATCTTGGAAGAGTGATCGCGTCGGCGCGGGTCGTGAACGGCAGCACCCTGCTCGACCTTCGTCCGGGGGTGAGCGTCACCATTGTCGGTCAGACCGGCGATGTCGCCCGCTGGTTCTCCTGACGGGAAGGGGCCTGACGGGAAGGGCGGCAACGCCCCCCTCCTTCCGCGCCCTTGGCCGCGCCGATGGCGGTGCTATCGTAGGGCATGGCTGCGCGTGTGCTCAGGCTTCTTCCGGGGCCGCCCGAGGAGGTGGCGTTGGCCGGGCTCTATGCGGCCGAGGCGCTCCACACCCTGGGCCGCGCCGGTGCGCCGTTCGTCTATGCGAGCTTCGTCGGCAGCCTCGATGGGCGCATCGCCGTGTCGGACCCCGCCAGCGGAGCCAGTCACCTTCCGGTCGAGATCACCAGCGAGAACGACTTTCGCCTGTTTCTCGAGTTGCAGGCCCAGGCCGATTGTCTGGTCACGCATGGCGGCTATCTGCGCGATCTCGCGGCCGGCCGGCTGGACGACGTACTTCGGATCGGGACCCACGCCGTAGGCCGCGACCTCGCGCGCTGGAGGCAGGAGAACGGCTTGTCCGCCCAGCCCGCCATCGTGATCGCCAGTGCCAGCCTTGATTTTCCGGTTCCGGAGTCGGTCATACGGGAAAAGCGGCGCGTTCTGGTCGCGACGGGCCGGCAGGCCACGCCGGAGAGGGTCGATGCCCTGAAGGCGCGCGGTTTTCCGGTGATCGTGGCGGGAGAGGGAAACGGGGTGGAAGGGGCGCCGCTGGTGCGCGAACTCGGTGCGCTCGGCTTCCGCAGCGTGTATCTGCTGACCGGCCCCCGCATGCTGTCCACGATGCTTCGGGGCGGCGCGCTGTCACGGCTTTACCTCACCATCACGCACCGTGTGGTGGGGGGGGATGACTTTCACACCATGGCGACGGGGGCGCGGCTGGAGGGGGCTGGACGTCTGCGCCTGTCCTCGCTGTATTGCGACGCCGCGGGGCCGGATGGCACGGGCCAGTGGTTCGCCCGGTTCGAGCCGGTGCGCCCGGAGCGGCAGGGTCAGGCGGGGCCTTGACTCGACATTCTGTCGAAACAGACGAGCGGGCAGCGAGGGCGAGGCACGCCGCTGCCCGCCGTCAAGTCGCGGTCATGGGCATGTGGTCATGGGCATGATTGGGCATGATGAGGCACACGGCTTCGCCGGTACCGCGCCGTCAAAGTTGTGCGCAGGCGTAGGCGTTGATTTCGGTGCCGACGGCGATGACACGGATTTTCGGTTTGCGCCAGGTTTTCATGATGCGCTCCCTCAGTTCCTGAACGGATGAAAAGGACCATCTGTGGTTTTGGCCCTCTTGAGGAAGCCTACCGGCCCAATCCTGGAGCGGCCACCATACGAATGGATAGCCGCATGGGAAATACGTAGGGAATGTTTGCGGTGAAAGAACGCCGAATGTATTCAGTTCTGGTTTTGAACGGCCAATCTTTCCCGTAGCCGTCTCCAAATGCGTGCTTGAGACGACGGGCTCGATCGTCACACGATCAGGACGCGCTTTTTGGGACAGACCAGCATGGATCCGACCCGATGACGAGGAATGGTCTTCCGGTTGCGTTGCTCGCGCTTCTGATCGGTTGCGGCACGGCGCAGGCCGAGGACGGCTACCCCACTTACGCCCGCGTCGATTACGTTCTCGGCTGCATGCTGTCCAACGGCCAGGGGCCGGACGTCGTGCGCAAATGCTCCTGCAGCATCGACGAGATCGCCGCGCATTTTCCCTACGACAGCTACGTGGCGGTGGAGACCGCGCGGGGCATGCAGGAGGCACCCGGCGAGCGCGCCGCGCTGATGCGGGACGTCGGGTGGATCAAGGACTTGCTGAACGATTTCCGGCAAGCCCAGGTCGCCGCCGACCTGAAATGCTTCTGACGGGTCCGGCGGCGGCACAGGCGGCCTTCAGGAACCGGAATTGGCGCGGATCGGCCAGCTCTCCTGGAAAACCCGCCCGTTCGAATCCTCAGCGGTGACGTCCAGCGTTCCCTGCTCCTCCGGCACCAGGGAGAAGTGGATGCTGGGGTCTTCGCTCATCGAGATGTCCGATTGCACGTCGAGCACCGGCGCCCCGTTGTAGCGGATGGCGACGGTCTTCACGTAGTGGGCCGGGATGAAATAGTGGTTGAGCTGGTCATACTGCATGCCGGTGTAGTTGGGGTGGCTGATCAGCAGTTGCGCGGTCAGCGGCTTTCCGGCGACGATGTTGTCGGGAAGGTTCAGCTTCATCTTGCCCATGCGGGCGACGGCGAGCTGGGCGTTCTTCAGGGCCGGGGCGGAGCATCCCCCGGACGCCTTGACGAATTGCGTGGTGCGGAGCAGCCGCCCGTCGCTGGTTTCCGCGACGGCGGTGATGTTGGTGTAGGCATTGACCCGCAGACGGGTGTCGATCGCCTGCGGGCTGTCGCCGTGGGGGAAACGGAAGGTCGCGGCCATCGGCACGGGATTCTCATCGACGATGAGGTGGACCGCGGTCACCTGGACGCCGCTTCCCGGCGCCGTCACGATCCGGATGGGCACGACCGCCGCGTCGTTGGCCCGCTTCGGCGCCTCCAGGCTGAGGAGGGGGCCGGCGTCCTCGACCGTGCGGCCCGAGAAATACATGTCGCGCAACAGGTCCCAGCGCTCCTCCTGCGGCGAGGCCGCCAGAGCGCCCGCGCCGCTCAGGCACAACCACGCCGCTCCCGCCAGCGCGGTGACCGACAGCGTTGAAATCGTCCGGTGCGGTGTGGTCATGGTGTCATTCCCATTCCAGTTCGGCGAAGGCCGCCGTCACGTTGCGCGGGTTGTAGGACTCGAACAGGCGCCAGCGCGGCGCCTCGTCGGCGGCGACCGTGTCGACCGCCTGTTGGATCGTTCCGTGGGCGGCCTGGACCTCGCGGACGCCCTCGACCACCCGGCCCAGATAACGGCGCAGATCCGCCGCGGCATCCGGCCAGGGGGATGAGGGCGGGCCGTGTCCGGGAACGACGCGCGCCGCCGGTACCGCGGCCAGAGCGTCGAGCGTGCGCAGCCAGCCGAGGACCGATCCGTCGATGGCCGGTGCCCGCTCCATGAACAGCAGGTCTCCGGCCCACAGGGTCTTCGTCCGCCGGTCGAGCACCGTCAGGTCGTTGTCCGAGTGGGCCACCGACCACGCGGCGAGGTCGAGCACGCGCCCGCCCAGATCCAGCTCCAGGCGGTCGGCGACCGCGAGGGTCGGCGGGATGATCCGGACCTCCGCGGCGGCGGCGGCACCGACCGCGGCGTCGAACGCCTGCCGGTAATGCTCCCCCCGCGCCGCCAGGGCCGCCTGGAGATTGCCGTGGGCGACGAAATCGGGCTGGTCGGGCAGGAAGGCCACGTTTCCCAGAATATGGTCCGGGTGCATGTGGGTGTTGACGACGTAGCGGATGGGCCGGTCGGTGTGGGCGCGGATCGCCTCACGCAAACGATGCCCCACAATCGGCGAGCCGCCGCTGTCGATCACGGCGACGGCGTCGTCCCCGACGACGAACCCGCAGTTGGCGATGTCCCCGGCGTTGGTCGCGTCGGTTTCCTCGTGGCGGCCGGCGTGCACGAACACACCGGGGGCGACCTCGAACACGGGCAGGGGATCGGCCGTTGCCGGGGCCGCCGCCCCAAACAGCCAGACGGACAGCCAGACGCCGGCCAGCGCCGCGCGAGCGGACGGCCGGAGGAACGTGGCCGCAGCAGCCATCGTCCGGTCCTGCATTGTGTTCAATCACGCGAGTATGAAACCGTGTCGACAGGGGCGGCAACCGGGCAAAGGTGTTTGTGCGGCGCACCGTGAAAGGCCAGCCAGCCGACGCTGACGGCGGGGGCGAACCATCCCGTGCGCTCCCGCAAGGCCGGCGCCACCGGCAGATGCGCTTCGAAATCGCGGTAGGCCACTCCCCGGCGTTCGGCCAGTCGCTGCACCAGGAAACGGCCGACCCCGGCGCCGACGAGCGGCGGGGCGTCCGCCATCAGGCCCCGCGACAGCACCTGATCGAGCGCGTCCTCGATCCGGCGGAGCTGGCGTTCCGCGAGATGGTGGGCGAGGCGGCTGGCCTTCGGCAGACCGCCCGGCTCCAGATCGTCGCCGACCATCCGCAGCAGGCGCCGCGCGCTGGCGGTGATGCCATGGTCGCGCCCGTCCGCCGTCGGGTGCTGGTCGGCGCCTTCCGGAAGCGTCCCGGTCAGGCGGTGAACGTCGGCCATGGTCGCGAACAGTTCCGCCATCAGCGCGCGCCGGCCTCCGCCATAGGGGACCGTGCGGGCGACCGCCATGACCGGGGTTCGCACGACGCCCGTGTAGACCAGCTCCCCGCTGTCCAGCCGCTCGGCGTCGGAATAGCCGGCATGGAGCGGGGCGCCGCCGACAAGCGGGACGATGTCGGTCGTCGTGCTTCCGACATCCAACAGGACGCCGTCGCCGCCCGCCGCGGCCAGCAACGCCGTGGCGTACCAATTGGCGGAGGCCACCGCCGCCGCGCAGTCCGGCACGGCATCGACCGGCACCAGCCCGCGGGGACCGGCGAAGACGCTGAGCGTCGCGGCGGGCAGGGCGGACCGCATCGTGGCGGCGATGCGGCGCACGCCGTCGGCGCGGTCGTCGAACAGGTCCGCCAACTCCCCGGTCATCGTTGCGGCGACGTGGCATGGCATGCCCCAGCGGGTGATCACCGCCGCGACGGCCTGCTCCAAGCGGTCGAGTCCCTGCCAGAGCGGGCAGGGCCATTGGTCGAGGTCGCGGAGCGTCCCCGCCTCATTGAACAGGGCGGCTTTCAGATGCGCCCCGCCGATGTCCAATCCGATCAACGCGCCGCCATCCATGGCTCACCCCTCCAGCGTCAGAAGGACCGGTTCGATGCGCGCCACCGGCGGCGGGGGGACCGGTGGTTCACGCGCCAGATCCAGCACCGCCGCGGCGACGTTCAGCCCCGTCGCGCGCCGCACACCCACGCAGGAGGTGGTGAGGCGCGGGTTGACCTCGATGATCGTCGGCCCGTCGGGACCGGCGATGAAATCCACTCCCACGAAGCCGAACAGGCCGGGCAGCGCCGCCGCGACGCCCTGGGCGAGATTGGAAAGGGCAGGGGACAGCGCCATTCCGCCGACGACCCCTCCGCCGTAGAAGAAGCGGCCGCCGGACAGCGAAACGCTCTGGCGGTTGGCGGTCAGCGGCCAGGCGTGCCCCTCACGGCAGAGCATCGACAGGCTGGCCGGCGTGCCGGGCTGGAAGGGCTGCACCACGAAGCCGCTCCGGTCCGCCTCGTCCAGCCAATTCCGCCAGTCGGCATGGTCGCGGATCAACCGGGTGTCGGTGCAGCCGGCCCCGTCGTCGGGTTTGACGACCCAGGGGCCGTGCCCTGGTGGGGCACCCGTAACAGCACGCCAGACCGGGACGACGGGCAGCCCGGCCGCGGACAGCACGGCCGTGGTTGCCGCCTTGCTGGACGCGACGGCCACCGCGTCGGCGCGGCTGTTGAACAGGCGGCGGCCGGTCGCTTCGACCATGCGGCTGAAACGCTCCAGCGCACCGTCCGTTTCCGGGGCGATCGGCCAGACGCCGTCGGCCTGCCGGGCGAGGTCCTCCCAAAGCGCCCAGGACTCGCGCGGGTCGGTGATGGTTATGCTGCGCACGGCGGCCGCGAGCGGCGGAAGGCGGGCGTCGCGGGTGACCGTCACCGCCACCCCCTGCATCTCCAGCAGGTCGGCCAGCAGGGCGTGGAGCATCAGGTCGCCCTCGCGGGCGAGGCTGGCCGGGATGGCGGTCTCCGAGGGCATGCCGCCGCCGGTCACGAATTCACAGACCAGGATGTGCATTCTGTCCGCCGCCATGCAGCCGAGGGAGGGCGAAATGTTCCACGTCGTTCCGGTGATCGACCTGAGGGAGGGCGGTGTGGTGCACGCCCGCCGCGGCGACCGGGGCCGCTACCCACCCCTGCGTTCCTCGCTGTGCGCCGGCAACGACCCGGTGGCGGTGGTCGGCGGTCTGCTCCGCCTGCATCCGTTTCCGGTGGTCTACGCCGCCGACCTCGACGCCATCCAGGGCACCGGGGAGAACCGGCCGACGCTGGCGCGGCTGAAAGCGGCATTTCCCGATGTCGCGTTCTGGGTCGATGCCGGGTTCCGCACCGCCGACGCGGTGCGCGGCTTCGTCGCGTCGGGGCTCGGCGACGCCGTGCTCGGCAGCGAGAGCCTGCACGATCTCGCGCCGCTGGCCGCGTTGAGGGCCGATCCGGCCTGGGCACGGGTGATCCTCTCGCTCGATTTCCGCGACCGCTTTGTCGGTCCCCCTGGCCTGTTGGATCGCCCCGACCTGTGGCCGCAACGGATCATCACCATGACCCTGGCCCGCGTCGGGTCCGGCGAGGGACCGGACTGGAGCCGCCTCGCCGAGATCGGTCGGATCAAGCCGGAGGCCAGCCTGTTCGCCGCCGGCGGTGTGCGCAATGGCGACGATCTCCGTCACCTCGCGGCGCGTGGCAGCGCCGGCGCCCTGGTGGCGACGGCGCTGCACGACGGCCGCATCGGCGGCGGGGAGTTGGAAGCCCTGTCCCGATAAGCCCATCACGCGGCGAAGGGGTGCTTCACCTTGTCCTTCTGGTTCATCAAATCCTGCGCGCTCGGGAAGCTGGCGACCGCGCGCTCGATGGCCTCCTTGGTGGCGCGGTAGTTGTAGTCCTGGATCTTGGCGTTGTCCTTGGCCTCCCAGTGGATGAAGACGCCGACGCAGATGAAGATGTTGTCGATCTCGTCCTGCGGGATGGTGCCTTCCGACACGCAGTCGGCGACCGCCTTGGCGACGGCATGCTGGGCGGGACCGAACATCTGCACGGCCTGCTCCGCACCCTTGATGGTGACCTTGTTGAACAGGATGGTCGCCGGTTTGCACATCAGGTTGGGTGCCACGACCGCGAGAAGGGCGGTGAAACCGTCCTTGTTGTTGGTCAGCGCGTTGCAGAAGGCCGTTTCCACGGCGCTGCCGCGCGGTCCCATGATCAGATCGATGTGAGCGACCTCGTTCCCATCACCGACCAGCGACTCGCCGACGAGCACGCGGTTGATCTTCGTGGACTGTCCTCCCCACATCGGCATGTCCTTTCTCCCTAGCGTTGCCGGCGTTCTTCGTGAAGCGCGTCTTTTCGAAGAACGTCCGTTATGACGGGCGGCTGCGGGGATTGCATGAGCCAGAACGCAAGGAGGCAACCCACGACAATATCCGCGGTCGTTCCCGGGTTGACGCCATTGTATTTGAGGTCGCGGTCCAGTTCCGCCAAGCGCGATCGCGTTAGCGTGAATGCACGATCCGGGGCCGTGTTTTCCCTCAATTCCGAAGCCCGTGCGCGTAACCATTCAGACCGCTCCCGCCCGTATTTTCGGATGACATGGCTGTCGGGCAGGCTGGCGAGGAATTCGACATAAATCATTTCCGTTGCCCGCTCGAAATCCGCCCCGGCGGCCAGCCATCGCCGCAGGCTCGGCACGCCGGTGTCGAAGATGTCCGCGAAGCCCGTCGCGTATTGCCGGGCGATGCTGTCGCGGTCCCGCGCCTCCCGCATGGCGTCGAGCAGGGTCACCCGCGCCGGGGCGTGCACGTCCGCCCCCTCCACGCGGCCCAACCCGGCAGGCTCCGCGAGCGCGATGGCCTGGAAGGCCAGTTCCGCGTCCGCCACCGTCAGGGTGGCGAGGACATGGCTTAGCCGGTCGCGCAAGCTGCCTTCGCCGCACGTCAGCGCCGCCCGGGCCAGCGGTGCGGCCAGCAGCAGGATGCCGAGGTTGGTGTTGCAGCCGGCGATGGCGCGCGTGGCGACGACGGCGGCGTGCAGCCGCTCCCCGACGCTCAGCCCCGGCCGCGCGAGGATGGGCGCGGTGGCGTCGGCGCTGGCGAGGAACTGGGCGACGGTCATGCCGTGGCCCTCGGCATGGATGTGGACGTTGCCCGGCTTCAGCGCCCGCAACTCCAGGTGGCACGCGGCGCGGTAGGCGCCGGCCACGCCGGAGGCCGGATCGGGGGGGATCGGCGCCCAGTCGATCATGGGTCCACCGATCATGCGCCCACCCGCTCAACGAAGTCGGCGGCCAGGGCGTCGGCGATGTCCACCGCGCTGACCCGCTGCAAGCCCTGCCACGCCGGCATGCTGTTGACCTCCAGAACCAGCCAGCGTCCCGCCCGATCCTGGATCAGGTCCACGCCGGCATAGCGCGCGCCGACCGCCGCGGCGGCGCGGACGGCGAGCGCGGCGGGCTCGTCGTCGGCGGGCGCGGCCTCGCACGCGGCCCCCTGGTGGACGTTGGTGATCCAGCTCCGCCCGTGCCGGGTCATCGCGGCGACCGCCCGCCCGCCGACCACGAAGACGCGGCGGTCCCGCCACGCGCCTTCGGTCCGAGGCGGGATGAAGGGTTGGAGGTAGTAGACGCCGCCGACCGTTTCGGCGTCGGGCAGTGCGTCGGGTCCGTCCAGCCGTTGCAGGCCGCGCCCCTGCGCGCCGAACAGCGGCTTCAGCACTTGATCGGGCGCATGGTCGAGGACGTATCGGGCCGGTTCGGCCTCCTGCGTGGCAAGGGCCGGCGGGGTGGGCAGGCCGGCGCGGTCCAGCAGGAAGCTGGTCATGCTCTTGTCCACGCAGCGCTCGATGGCCCGCGCGTCGTTGTGGACCGGCACCCCGAGGTCGCGCAGCGCGTGGAGCACGCCGAGGCGCAGCGTCACCTGCTCGAAGCTGCCCCGGCCCACCGCGCGGACGAAGACGCCCGCCGGCAGCGCGTCCTCGAAGCCGGGGATCAGCAGGCCCGTTGCCGTGTGGCCGACGGCGATTCCGTAGTGGTGCGGCGGAACGCAGCGGCAGGGCAGGCCGCGCGCCTCGATGGCCCGGACCAGCCGCGGCGTGTGCCAGTCCGGCCGTTCGGTGAGGATCAGGGCGGCGCGCTCACCGGGCATCGCGGAACGAGCGCTCCACGAGGTCCGGCGCCAGGGTTCCGCCGTGGAAGCTGCGTCCGCTGTCCAGGGCGGTGACGATCACCCGCGCCGGGCTGAACAGCATGGAGTCGATGGCGTAGAAGTCCCCCTTCGCCGCCGCGAAGACCTCCGCGAAGGGGCGCCCATGGTCGCGGGAGGCGGCGGAGGGCAGGCGGCGGGCCAAATCCTCCGCCGCGTCGTCCGGACCGGTCACGTGCAGATGGACCGTGCCGCCGTAGAGGATCGCGTCGTTGGTCCGGCCCATCGCGGTGAGGAAGCCGCCACCCGCCGGCGGCAGGGGCGCCATGCCGATGCCGTCGACGACGCGGTCGAGCGGGAAGCCGAGCGCGTGCAGCTTGTGCAGGGCGACTTCCAGAACGCGGGCGACGACCTGGGTGGTGCCGGCGAGGCTCTGCGTCGGGGTGAGGACCAAGGTCAGCCGATCCGCGGCGATGCCGCAGCTGGTGGCGATGTGGGCGACCAGTTCGGCGGGTGGCAGCGCCGTCGCCTCCATGACGAAGGCCGCCGCGTTGGCGGTGTCTCGGTAGTCCAGCTCGTCGAACAGCGCCTCCTGTCGGGCCAGCGCGCGGCCGGGACCGGAGCCGAGCGCGAAGAAGGCGCCCTTGCCGCTGCCGTGGCTAAGGCTCCAGCCGGCGTATTGGCTGCCGAGGCAGGCGAGGACCGGCTGCGCGCTGTGGACGGTGACGCCGAACGGCCAGGACGGCGGGCCGGGGATCGGGCCAAGTGCCACCCGGCCAAGGCCGCCCATGCACAGTTCGGCGATGCGTCGTCCGGCCTCCAGCCCGCCGGGATGGCCGATCCCGGCATCGACGATGCAGGCCCCGCCGATCCTCTGGATGCCGAGGCGAAGCATTGGGGCATCGGCCACCAGCCGTTCGACCAGCGGAGCCGACAGCGCGGCGAGGCTTGGGCGCGGATCGGACGGCGTTTCCGTGATCATCGCTGCATCTCCATCGCGGCGAGGGCCGCCAGTTCGCGTTGCCGTCGTTCGGCATGATGCCGTGCCGCGGTGGCGCTGGGACCATCGCCGAACACCGTGCAGACCGGCTCGCCGCGCCCGATGACGGCCGGCGCCGCCGGCCGGTCGGCGGTCCAGGCCGGCCAGCGCCGGCCAGCCTCGATGCGGGTGGGCGCGTCGGCGTAGAGCACTGCCGCCGCCCGGCTTCCCGGCAAGGCCGGCAGGCGGTCGGGCAGGCGCCCGCCACAGGCGTCGAGGTGAAGACCAAGCAAAGGTGGCATCGGCGGACGGTCGAAGACGTCCAGCGTCGCGCCCGGTCGCGGGTTGATCTCCAACAGATGGAAATCCGACCCGGTCACCAGGACATCGGCGCTGTTCAGTCCGACCAGTTCGAACGCCGCCACAAGGCGGCCGATCATGGCGGGCAAAATCCGGCCCCACCGCTCCGGACAGCGCCAGGGTCCGGCGGCTCCGCCATAGCGGAAGGGGCTTGCCGTGGTCGGCGCGGTCCACTGCCGGCTCAGCCCGACGATGACCGCGCGGTCGCCGTCCGCGAGGAAGAGGACCGACAGGGCATGGCCGGCGATGCGGCGCTGGATGTACCATCCCGGTCCGGTGTCGCCCGCCTTCGCGGGGGTGATGTGCGCGCCGCCGCTGCCGCCGATCCGCTTGCGCAGATGCTCGCCGGGTGAACCGTCCCAGGCCGCCGCGACCGGAGGATGGGGGATGCCGAGCCGGGCCAGGGTGGCGGCGAAACGGAACGGGTCCTTGACACGCGCCACCACCTTGGGCCGGTTGCCGAGCAGCGGACGGTCCTCCGCGAGGCGCGCCAGCAGCGCCGGGTCGTCTTCGAAGCCGGCACCGTAGACCAGCGGCAGACCTCGCAGGTCGGGCCTCGCCAGGGCGTCGCGAAGGGCGGCTGAGTCCAGGCGCATAGTGTCGGAGTCCAGGCGGATGCAGGGTTCTGCAAGCTGTCTGGTGTCGAGATCGGCGAACAGGTCGACGGACGCCGGTCGCCGGCCGGCGCGGCGGGCGGCGGCGGCGAGCGCACGCGCCGACAGGGCCGCGACGACGATGTCCGGCCCCTCCGCCATCGGTTTCGCCACCGGGTCAGCCGGCGATCTGGCGGGCGGCGTCGTAGGCATCGCAGAAGTCCAGATACACCGCCGTCTTCGTCGCGGCGAGGCGTGTCAGCAGGGCGTGCTGCACCCGGAACTTGACGGCGCCGACCGCCAGCGCGCCGACGCCGACACCGCGCCCGGTGGGAAGCGGCGTGCCGTTGTCCTTGGCGCCGACCCCTTCGATCCCGGACGGCGGCACCGCGTTGATGTCCGCCGCGACCAGCAGCCGGCCCGCCGCGGCGAGGTTGCGCGCCGACAGGATCTGAACGCCGGCCCGCCCGCAGCCGAACACCACCTCGGCATCGCCGAGCAGCGCCTCCCGCGCCGCGTCGTCGGGCGCGTCGGCGCAGGCCAGCTCCACCCCGAAACGGCGGCGGAACTCGGCAGCCTTGGGCTCTACGCCCGACAGGCCGCGGTGGCTGACCAGGGTGACGCGCGCGCCGGCGAGCGCCGCGATCACCGCGGCGATTCCGCCGACCACGCCGGTCGCGCCGAACACCTTGAGAGTCAGCCCCTTGATCCCGTCCGGGTGGCTGCGGCGCAAGGCGCGCTCGACGACGGCGACCATGGCGCCGGCCGTCGTGAAGGCGCCCGACGGATCGACCATGACCGAGATGGTGAAGGGCGCGAACATCGCCTTGCGGGCGGCGTCCATCATGTCGAGCGCCAGGACCGCGTCGCGCCCGCCGATGAACAGCCCGGTGCGCGCCGCGTTCGCCGGATCACGCGAAAACATCGCGTCCTGGGTGATGCCGGTGACCTCGTCCAGCGCGACGCCGGTGTAGGGGAACAGCGGCCCCATGCCGGCGTCCGCCGCCATGTTGACGTCGAAGGCGCTGACGTGCTTCAGCGGCGTCAGCATGTGCAGAACATAGGGTGCGGCCATCGCGCGCCTCCCGCTTGGCTCGGGTGTGTGGGGTCAGGAGGCCCGCAGCACCACCCGGTCGGTGGTGGATTCCAGCGTCGCGCCGTCGTTGCGGCCACGCGCCAGATGGAAATCCAGCGCGGACCCCGCCCAGCGGCGTCGCGCCTCCGCCAGCAGGGCCTCGGCCCGCCGGGCGTCGCCGATGATGGCGAAGCCGGTCGGCCCCCAGGACGTCTGCCCGACGCCGGGAATGCCCTCGGCCTCCAGCCACGCCAGCGCCTCGGCCACCAGGGGGCTGGTGAAGCGCCCGCCCTGGACCGGGGCGAAATGGTCGCCCACGGTGCGTTGCAACTCGCCCACCGCCCGCCCGAAACGGTCGGCGTCACCTTCGATCAGCGCCGGAAGCGCCGCCATGACGAGCAGGCGGCAGAGATGCCCGGCCCGCTCCGCCGGAAAGGGCGGCAGGGCCTTGAAGGCTTGCAGCTCGGCAGTGCCGTGCAGCCCTTGGCCGTCGCGGTGCAGGATCAGCAGGACGCGCCAGGTCTCTGGAAAGGGCAGGCGCGCGACGATGGGCGGCGGCGCGTCGTCGGCCCCCCGGCCACCGTCCAGGATGACGCCGCCCTTCTCGAAGGCGCCGATCCCGATGCCGGAACGGGCGCCGCGCTCCAGCTCCGCGGCGAGGCGGCGCACCGTCGAGGGCCGGCCGTGCAGATGCGCGAGCGCGGTGCCGACCGCCAGACCGAGCTGGGTGCCGGACCCCAGCCCGACATGCTCGGGAATGGCCTCCTCCACCGTCAGTTCGGCGCGCGCCGGCCAGCGGAAACGGTCGCAGACCGTCCTTGCGGCCTTCAGCGCGCGCTCCGCCGACGGGCCGCTCGCGCAGAGGCGGTCGGAGGGGCGCGCGCGGAGGGTCGTCGCCATGCCGTCGAGCGTCAGGCCCAAACTGCCGAAGCGGCGGCCCAGACCGCCGTTCATGTCGAGAAACCCCAGATGCAACCGCGCGGGCGCCGTGACCCGCACCTCCCTGACTTCATCGACGCCGAGTGGCATGAGGACCTCACTCGCTTAAGGAAAGTTGCGTCGTTCTTTTGGTCATGATAATCTTTCGTTAAAGAAAGACCCCGATCCAATAGTATATACCTCTTCGGGGTGAGGACTGTTCGGTCACTTCGGGGAGGAAGACATGACCGCGGTTCAGGAAACCACCTATTCCGATTCTGAAATCGTTGAGCGGCTGCAGCAAATATTGCCGCGGTGGCGGTTCGAGGACGGCTGGATCCGGCGAAAGTACAAGACGAACAGTTGGAAGGGCACCCTGATGGTGATCAACGCGGTCGGCCATCTGGCCGAGGCCGCGTGGCACCACCCGGACCTCACCGCCTCCTACGCCTGGGTCGAGGTGCGGCTGAAGACCCATTCCGCCAAGGGCATCACCGACAAGGATTTCGACCTCGCCCGCAAGATCGAGGAGGTCATCCAGTGGCAACCCGCCCGCGACGGCGGTGCGCTGGAGGGAACGCCCCGCGACGACCCGCGCTTCGCCTACATCAAGTACGACTGACGGCATGGCGAGCGAGCGACCAACCCCTCCCGTCGCGCGACCTGTCGTCCATCGCGACGTCGTGTGCCCGTTCTGCGGCCTCGGCTGCGACGACCTGACCGTCGAGGAGGAACCGCCGACGACGCTGGCGGTGCGCTCCACCGACTGCCCGGTGGCGTGCGAACGTTTCTCCCGCACGCCACCGGCGGAACCGCCCCGCGTCGCGGGCGTTCCGGTGCCGCTGATGGAGGCGGTGGAGGCTGCCGCCGCGCTGCTGGGGGCGGCGCAGGCGCCTCTGGTGGCCGGGCTCGGCACCGACGTCGATGGGGCGCGGGCCGCCCTGTCACTCGCCGAACGGCTGGGGGCGGTGATCGATCACGCGCTGTCCGACGGGCTGTACCGCAATCTGGCGGTGCTCCAGCGCACGGGCTGGATTGCGACCACCCTGGCCGAACTGCGCAACCGCTGCGACCTGCTGCTGGTGGCCGGACCGGACCCGGCGGCGCTTCATCCCCGCCTCTTCGAGCGCTGGGTGGCGCCCGCGCCGGCCTTGCAGACGCCGCCGTCGCGCGAGGTGGTGTTCCTGTGCGGCGAGCCGCTGGACGCCACGCGGACCGCGCTCTCGGGTCTTCCCGTCACCGTCCTGGTCGGTGACCCTGCGAAGATTGGGGACGCGGCGGCGGTGCTGGCCGCGGCCTTGGCCGATCCGTCCCGCGCGTCTGGAGCCGCCGGCATCGCGGCTCGCGACATCGCCGCGCTGGCGGAGCGGCTGCGCAAGGCGCGCTACGCCGTCGTGGCCTGGGCCGCCGCTGCATTTGCAAGCCCGCACGCCGACCTGACGGTGGAGCGGCTGGTCCGCCTCGTCCGCGACGCGAACCGGCACACCCGCTGCGCCGGTCTGCCGCTGGCCGGGCACGACAATGTGGTCGGAGTCAATCAGGTTTGCACGTGGCGCTTCGGCGTGCCGCTGCGCACGTCGCTGGCCGGAGGGATGCCGCTGCACGATCCCCACCGCTTTGCCTGGGCGCGTTATGCGGAGGTGGCGGACGCCGTCGTCTGGGTGTCCGCCTTCCGGCCGGAGGTGCCGGCCTTTCCCGCGGGGCAGACCGTCATCGCGCTGGCCCCGCCGGGAACGGCCATGGCCGACGAGCCGGCGGTGTTCATCCCCGTCGGCACACCGGGCATCGACCATGCGGCCCACATCTTCCGCAGCGACACGGTGGTCGCCCTGCGCGCGCGGCGCCTGATCGACCGTGGTTTGCCGGACGCCGCGACCGTGCTGAAGGCCATCGCCGCCGCCTTGCCGCAGGAGGTCCCCGCATGCTGACGAAGCTTGCCGGAGGGCGCGTCTACGACCCGGCCAACGGGCGCGACGGCGCGGTGGGCGACCTGTTCATCCAGGACGGGCGGATCGTCGCCGATCCCGGCCCCGGCGCCGCGCCGGACGAGGTTTACGATCTGTCGGGGCGGGTCGTGATGGCCGGCGCCATCGACATCCACAGCCACATCGCCGGCGGCAAGGTCAACATCGCGCGGCTGCTGATGGCGGAGGAGCATCGCGCGGCGGCGCAGGAGCCTTGCGGATGCGTCGGCCTCGCCACCCCGTCCACCCACGCCACGGGCTGCCGCTACGCCCAGATGGGCTACACGGCGGCCTTCGAGCCGGCGATGCTGCCGAGCAACGCCCGCCACGCCCATCTGGAAATGGCGGATATTCCGCTGATCGACACCGGCGGCTATCTGGTGCTGGGCAACGACGACCTGCTGCTGGAGCTTCTCGCCTCCGGCGCCGGAGAGGAGGTGGTGGCCGATTACGTCGGCTTCATGCTGAACGCCACGCGCAGCCTCGCGGTCAAGGCGGTGAATCCCGGCGGCATCAACGCCTTCAAGTACAACCAGCGCCGTCTCGACGTGGACGAGACCGGCCCCTTCCACGCCATCACGCCGCGCCGCATCCTCACCGCCCTGGCGGGGGCGGTGCAGCGGCTGGGCATCCCGCACCCGCTGCATCTGCACGGCTTCAACCTGGGTGTTCCCGGCAACGTCGAGGCGACGCTCGACAGCATCGCGGCGGTCGATGGCCTGCGGCTCCACCTCACCCACGTCCAGTTCCACGCCTACGGCATGGAGGGCGACCGGAAATTCTCTTCCGCCGCCGCGCGTGTGGCCGAGGCGGTCAACGGCCGGCCCAACATCTCGGTGGATGTCGGGCAGATCATGTTCGGCCAGACGGTGACGGCCTCGGCCGACACCATGGCGCAGATGGGCAATGCCGGGCTCGCCCACCCGAAGAAGTGGGTGATGATGGACATCGAATGCGACGCCGGCTGCGGCGTCGTGCCCTTCCGCTACCGCGACAAGGCCTTCGTCAACGCGCTGCAATGGGCGATCGGGCTGGAGCTGTTCCTGCTCATCGAAGACCCCTGGCGGATCTTCCTGACCACCGACCACCCGAACGGCGCCCCCTTCACCAGCTACCCCGAGCTGATCCGCCTGCTGATGGATCGCGACCACCGCCTTGCCCGCATGGCGGAGCTGCACCCGGCGTTGCCGGAACACACGATCCTGGGGACGCTGACGCGCGAGTATTCGCTGGGCGAGATCGCCACCATGACCCGCGCCGCGCCGGCGCGCATCCTGGGCCTGACCGACCGCGGCCATCTCGGTCCGGGGGCGGTCGCTGACATCACCGTCTACACCGATCGGCCGGACCGCCGCGCCATGTTCGAGACACCGGACCTCGTCTTCAAGGACGGCCGGCTGATCGTCCGCGACGGCGTGGTGGTGGCGTTCCTCCAGGGGCGCACGCATGTGGTGGAGCCCGCGTATGACCCGACGATCGAGTCCTGGATGGCGCGCCGCTTCGACGAGCGCATGGGCCAGCGGCTGACGCATTTCCGCATCGCGGAGGACGAAATGCGCGGCGGTGCCGGCCTGATCCGCCACGCCTGTCTGCCGGGGGCGTTCTGATGCGGCTCAACGGCGTCCACATCGAGGACACCTTCGCCGAGGCCTTCCCCATGCTCGGCACGCGGCTGGTCATCACCGCCGATACGCCGGCCTGGGTCCAGGCGGCGGTGGTCAGCATGACGGGCTTCGCCACCTCGGTGATCGCCTGCGGCTGCGAGGCGGCGATGGAGCGCGTGTTGCCGCCCGATGAGACCCCGGACTCCCGGCCCGGCGCCGCGGTGCTGCTGTTCGCCATGTCCAAGGCGGAGCTGGCGAAGCAGGTGGCGCGCCGCGTCGGGCAATGCGTGATGACCTGCCCCGGGACGGCCTGCTACGCGGGGCTGCGGGACGGGCCGACAATCCCGCTCGGCAACGCGCTGCGCTATTTCGGCGACGGTTGGCAGATTGCCAAGCGGGTCGGGTCCCGCCGCTATTGGCGCATCCCGGTCATGGATGGCGAGTTCCTGTGCGAGGCGGCCACCGCGGCGGTCGACGGCGTCGGCGGCGGCAACGTCATCATCCTGGCGGCGAACCGCCGCGCCGGGCTGGCGGCGGCGCAAGCCGCGGTCCTGGCGATCCGTGACGTGCCGGGCGCCATCCTGCCCTTTCCCGGCGGGGTGGTGCGCTCCGGCTCGAAGATCGGCGGCAAGTACAAGGGTCTGATCGCCTCCACCAACACCGCCTTCTGCCCGACGCTGCGGGCGGCGGTGCCGGCGTCGCTGGTGCCGGAGGGGGTGGAGTCCATCCTCGAACTGGTCATCGACGGGGTCAGCGAGGCGACGGTCGCCGCCGCCATGCGCGCGGGCATCGGCGCCGTGGCCGACCTCGGCGCCGCGGGTGGGGTCGTGTCGGTCACCGCCGGCAATTACGGCGGCAAGCTCGGCCGTTATCAGTTTCGCCTGCACGAGGTCATGGCATGAGTGGCATCGTCCTCACCATCCGAGACCCTGCCGGTCCGCCCATCGACATGTCCGGCGTCCTGCCCGAACGGCTGGCCGAGGGCGGGCGGGAGGCGCTGGCCGGGCTGATGCTGGTCCGTGGGCGGGGGCGTCACCGGTTGGACGCGCTGTTCACGCTGGAGGACAGCGGCCCTGCCGGTACCCTGATTCTGCATCCCGGTGGCGCGGTGCTCGACGGGGTGGGGACCGGCATGAACACTGGTGAAATTCGGGTCGAGGGGGAGTGCGGCGCCTACGCCGGCAGCGCCATGCGCGGCGGCACGCTGGCGGTCGCGGGGAACTGCGGCGCCTTCGCCGCCGCCGAAATGTCCGGCGGACGCCTGCGCGTCGCGGGGGATGCTGGCGATTTTCTGGGGGCGCCGCTGGCCGGCGGCACGCGCGGCATGAGCGGCGGCTCCGTCGTCGTCATGGGCAACGCCGGCGACCGAGTCGGCGAGCGGATCCGGCGGGGGCTGATCGCCGTCCACGGCCGGGTGGGAAGCCTGTGCGGCGCCCGGATGATCGCCGGGACCATCGTCGTCGGTGCCGGTTGCGGCCCCGATCCGGGGCAGGCCATGCGGCGCGGTTCCATCCTGCTGGCCCAAGCGCCGGACGCCGTTCCGTCCGGCTTCGTCGACGGCGGCATGAACGACTGGCTGTTTCTGGACCTGATGCGGAAGGAGCTGATCGATGGCGGGGCTTGGCCCAGTGGATTTCCAACCGCCGGAACCCGTGCCCGGCGCCTTATCGGCGACCGTTCGGCCGGCGGAATCGGAGAGGTGCTTGTTCTTGCGGAAGCGTAGCGGGCGCGCACCCGTAAGCCAGGCCGCCGCCCTTCTGACCATCGCCGTGGCGCTCCTGCTCGGGACCCCGGCCTGGGCCGCCGATCCGCTGGTGGTCCGCATCGGCTATCTGACCCGCGCGGAGGAGCCGCGGATTCCCCAGACCTTCCTCGAACCGGTGTCGGAGGACGAGGGCGTCCAGGGCGCCCGCCTCGCCATCGCCGACAACAACACGACCGGGCGGTTCCTCAACCAGCGCTTCGATCTGGTCGAGGTGACGGTGCCGGAGGACGGGCGCGTCGAGGACGCCGTGCGCGACCTCGCCGGGCAGGGCGTGCGCCTGCTCGTCGCCGACCTCAAGGAGGACGCCCTGCTGGCCGCCGCGGCGGCGCCCGAGGCGGCCGACATGCTGATCTTCAACACCCGCGCCCCGGACGACGACCTGCGCAACGAGCGCTGCCGCGCCAACCTGCTGCATGTGACGCCCAGCCGGCGGATGCAGGCCGACGCGCTGGCCCAGTATCTCGCCTCGCGGAAATGGATGAACTGGCTGCTGGTGGTGGGGCGGACGCCGCAGGACGCCGCCTACGCCGACGCGATCCGCGCCGCCGCCAAACGCTACCGCGCCAAAATCGTCGAGGAAAGGCGCTGGACCTTCGAGGACGCGAACCGCCGCGTCGACACCGGGCACGTCACCGTGCAGTCGGAAATCCTCACCTTCACCCAGGGCACCGAGCACGACGTGCTGGTCGTCGCCGACGAGGCGGACGGGTTCGGCGAGTATCTGCTCTACCAGACGTGGCTGCCCCGTCCGGTCGCCGGCACCCATGGCCTCGTCCCGACCGCGTGGTCGCGCGTGCATGAACAGTGGGGGGCGACGCAGATCCACAGCCGCTTCGAACGGCAGGCCGGACGCTGGATGCGCCCGCGCGACTACACCGCCTGGATGGCCGTCCGCGCGGTGGGCGAGGCGGCGACGCGCACCAAATCCGCCGACCCCGCGGCACTCGCCGCCTTCGTGCGCGGCTCGGACTTCGCCCTGCCGGCCTTCAAGGGGCAGGGGCTGACCTTCCGGGAGTGGGACGGGCAGCTCCGGCAGCCGGTGCTGCTGGCCGGGCCGCGGGTGCTCGTCTCGGTGTCGCCGCAGCCGGGCTATCTGCACCAATTCTCAGAACTCGACACGCTCGGCGACGACCGGCCGGAAAGCCGCTGCCGCAGCCGCTGAGACAAGCCCCGGCAGGGGGCAACCATGGGAGGGACCATCATGTCGTTAACCGGAGGAGCCGCCCGGATCGGCGCTTTAGCGTTGCTGGGCTTCGCCGTCGCCCAGCCCGCGCAGGCGGACACGATCTTCGTGTCAAACGAGAAGAGCAACACCGTCTCGGTGGTGGACGGCGGCAAGCTTCAAGTGGTCGCCACGATCAAGGTCGGACGCCGGCCGCGCGGCATCACCTTCAACGAGGACATGACGCAGATCTTCGTCTGCGTCGGCGACGACAACCGGATCGACGTCATCGACGTGGCGACCCAGAAGGTGGTCGACCGGCTGCCCTCCGGCCCCGATCCGGAGCTGTTCGTCCTGGACCCGCAGGGGCACCGGCTCTACGTCGCCAACGAGGATGACAACATGGTCTCGGTGGTGGACATCGCGACCAAGAAGATCATCGGCGAGATCCAGGTGGGGGTGGAGCCGGAGGGCATGGGCGTCAGTCCGGACGGCAAGATCCTGGTCAACACGTCCGAAACGACGAACATGGCCCATTTCATCGACACGGAGTCGCACAAGATCGTCGACAACGTGCTGGTCGATGCGCGCCCGCGCGTCGCCCAGTTCACCGGGGACGGGCGCTTCGTCTGGGTGTCGTCGGAGGTCGGCGGGACGGTCAGCGTCATCGACGCGGCCTCGCGCAAGCTCGTCCACAAGATCAGCTTCGCGGTCCAGGGCGTGCCGCGTGAATCCATCCAGCCGGTCGGCATCCAGCTGACCAGCGACGGTCAGCGCGCCTTCGTCGCCCTCGGCCCGGCCAACCGGGTCGCCGAGATCGACGCCAGGACCTACGAGGTAAAACGTTACCACCTCGTCGGCCAGCGCGTGTGGAATCTGGCGCTGTCGCCGGACGAGAAGCGCCTCTACACGACGAACGGCGTCAGCAACGACATGTCGGTGATGGATCTGGAGCGCGGCCGGGTGGTGAAGTCGATTTCGGTCGGCGGCGCGCCCTGGGGCGTGATCGTGAAGCCGTGATGGGGGCTTTCCTTATCCCCTCTCCCCTCTGGGGAGAGGGTTAGGGTGAGGGGGTTGCGCTTTTGCCGGACATACCGCCATGGACATCCCCCTCACCGGCCCTGCGGGCCACCCTCTCCCCAGAGGGGAGAGGGTTTGGACAGCGGCAGTGATGGGCGATGGAGACGACATGGATTGCTTCGAAACCGCGCCACCCGATCCGCAAGCCCGTTCCGGTGACGCCGCGGCGGCCCCGGTTTTGGCGGTCGAGGGGCTGAGCCACAGCTTCGGGGCGCGGGCGGCGCTGGACGGCGTGTCGTTCGGCGTCCCCGCGGGGCGGTTCACCGTGCTGCTGGGGCTCAACGGCGCCGGGAAGACGACGCTCTTCTCCCTGATCACGCGGCTCTACAACACCCGCCGGGGGAGCATCCGGGTCTTCGGCTTCGACATGCGCCGGCACCCGGCCCAGGCGCTGGCGCGCATCGGCGTGGTGTTCCAGCAGCCCACACTCGACCCGGACCTGACCGTCATCCAGAACCTGCGCTACCATGGCGGGCTGCATGGCTTGGCGCCCGCCGACATCGAGGCGCGGGCGGGCGAGGAGCTGGCCCGCATCGGCTTGTCCGAGCGCGCCGACGAGCGCGTGCGCACCCTGTCCGGCGGGCAGCGGCGGCGGGTGGAGATCGCCCGCGCGCTGCTCCATCGCCCGAGTCTGCTGCTGCTGGACGAGCCGACCGTCGGGCTCGACATCGAGTTGCGCCGGCAGGTCCTCGACCATGTGCATGACCTCTGCCGGGAGCGGGGGCTGGCCGTTCTGTGGGCGACCCATCTGATCGACGAGGCGCGCGACGGCGACGGCGTCGTGGTGCTGCACCGCGGGCGCGTGCTGGCCACCGGGCGGGTGGAGGCGGTGCGCGCCGCCACCGGCGCCGCGACCCTGGGCGATGCCTTCGCCCGGCTGACCGCGAAGGGGATCCGGGAATGAACGCGACGCTCTGCTGGCGCTGCCTGCGCGCGGTGATCGTCCGCGAGGGGCTGCGCTTCGTGCACCAGCGCGAGCGGTTCTTCGCCGCCCTGGTGCGGCCGCTGGTCTGGCTGGCCATCTTCGCGGTGGGCTTCCGCGCGGTGCTCGGCCTGTCGATCATTCCACCCTACGAGACCTACATCCTCTACGAGGATTACGTGACGCCGGGGCTGGTGGCGATGATCCAGCTCTTCAACGGAATGCAGAGTTCGCTGTCCATGGTCTACGACCGGGAGATGGGCAGCATGAAGACCCTGCTGGTCAGCCCGCTGCCGCGCTGGTACCTGCTGGTCTGCAAGCTGCTGGCCGGCGTCCTGGTGTCGATCGCCCAGGTCTATGTCTTCCTCGCCATCGCCTGGTTCTGGGGCGTCCAGCCACCGGAACCCGGCTATCTCGCCGTGCTGCCGGCCTTGGTGCTGAGCGGGCTGATGCTGGGCGCGCTCGGCCTCCTGCTGTCCTCCTTCATCCGGCAGCTGGAGAATTTCGCAGGGGTGATGAACTTCGTCATCTTCCCGATGTTCTTCGCCTCCTCCGCGCTCTACCCGCTGTGGCGCATCCGCGAGGGCAGCCCGACGCTCGCCTGGATCGCCGGGATCAATCCCTTCACGCAGGCGGTCGAACTGATCCGCTTCGCTCTGTACCTGCAATTCAACGGCACGGCGTTCCTGGCCGTCACCGCGTGCCTCGCGCTGTTCCTGGGGGGAGCGATCCTCGCTTACGATCCCGGGCGGGGCTTCTGGGCCCGCCGCGGCGGGCCGGCGGAACAGGGGTGACACGACGGGTGGAACCGCCCCCGGCGACCTGCGGTTGATGGCACAGACGACCGTCCGGTCATCCCGCCGGGCGGGCTCGGGTGGAGGAAACGTCATGACGGGACATTCCGACAAGGCTCAGGACCAGCCGCGCGGCGAGAAGAGCGTTCTTAGCAGCGAGCAGGACTTCAAGAAGGACGAACCGCAGGACGCCGGCCGGGACGAGCGGGCGAAGGAGGACATCGGCCGCATGGGCGAAGCGTCCCGCCACAACCGCAGCACGAAGGACGCGGGTTAACAGCGCCCGACCGTTCCCAGATTCGTCCAACATCATGCCGGAGGATAGGTCCATGAAACATCTGCACGTCCTGGCCGGTGCGTCTCTGCTGGCCCTCGCGTCGGCCGCGGCGGCGGTTCCGGCGTCGGCCCAAAGCACGGGCGGCGCGATGCCTCAAGGCTCGGGAAGCCAAAGCTCCAGCCCATCGACCGGTGCTCTGCCGGACAACTCCCTGGCCGGGCAGCGGCAGGGCACCGTCGGCGGCGGGGTTACTCAAGGCGGCGGTCATCAAGGCGGCGGACAAAGCGGCACGTCCGGCACCTCCATGCCGGACTCGCCGGCGTCCGGTGCGTCGGGCGGTTCCACGAGCGGTACCGGCGCTCTGCCGGACAATTCCCTGGCCGGACAGCGGCAGGGCACCATCGGTGGCGGCTCGGTGACGCAGGGCGGCAACGCCACCTCCGAACCGCCGAAGCAGGGGGCCGGGCAGTAGCGGATTGCGCGTTCAACCGGTGAAGGGCTGTTTCGGGACGGCGTCGCGGACCGCGGCCAGCGCGGCCGGGTCCAGTGCGCCGCCCCGGTCGGCGCCGGCGCACAGCGCGGTGCGGAAACCGAGATAGTCGGGCGCGAGCGGCAGCAGCGCCGGAATGTCGTCCAGGCGCAGTGAACCGGCGAGCCCGGTCAGCAGGCCGTAACCGCGTACCTGTGCCAGGAAGCGCGCCAACTCGTTTTTCGTCTTGTGCCGCAGCAACCCGCCGGAGCCTTTTCCCGCGGTGTCGAGCATGGCTCCGGCGAAGCCGGCTTTCGCGATGTCGGGAAGCAATGTGCCGGGGTCGTTCCAAAGATCGGCGAACAGCACAGCGACGATGCGGGCGCCCCGCCGCGTGTCGGGCGCCAGTGCCGTCACGCAGCCCGCCGGATCACCGGATGGAAACAGGCCGATCTTGACGTAATCGACGCCGCAGGCCCAGGTTTCGGCCACCCGCCCCGCCACGATCGCGGGGGTCATCGGTAGGTCACCCACGGTGGCGCTCAGCGGCGCACGGACGGGCCATTGGCGGGCCGTATCGACGGCGCGGACGATGCCGTCCAGCGGCCACGCCCCGAGCGCACCTGTTTTCGGATCCTTCAAATCCAGAATGTCCGCACCACCCCGTGCGGCGAGCGTCAGCTCCTCCAGGGACGCAACGCTGGCGAGCAGCCGGGTCATGGTGCCCTCTCCCCGACCGCCCGATGTTCGGCGATGCGGTCGAGCAGCCAGCCCCACGCCTCCAGCTCCACGGGGCCGGCGGTCTTGCCGATGGCGATGGACAGATAGTCGATTTCGCGGTCGATTTTCTCGGGCGGCAGGAGATGCAGGCGGCTGACCAGGATCGCGCCCTCCACCACGGCGGCCTGGGCCCGGTTGAAGCCGCGGAAAGGCCGGTGGGTGACGCGATGCACCGGGCGGCAGTCCAGGCGCGGGCGCACGCCGTCGTCCTCCACCGCGGCCACCTCCAACTCCTCGTGCGCCAGCGCTCCGGCGAGCACCGCGCCGCGGATGCGCTCCGCCGGGACGGTCGGCCAGTCGCGTTGCCGCCCGGTGACGCAGCCGGCGAACACCCGGACGTCGTCGGTGAAGTTCACCACCGCGCAGCGCGTGGCGAGCAGGTTGTCGAGCGTGCGCGACGGGCGGAAGGGGGCCAGGACATAGCCGGTCTCCGTCACCGTGGCGCCCATGGGGGCCACGTGGACGGTGCCCGCCGCGTCGCAGCTCGTGATGATGGTTTCGCGGATGAAGGTCACGTCCCGCCCCCTCCGGTGTCGCCGGGCGCGTCCACCGCCACACCCCAGCGCAGTTCGTTGTCCTGGCTGTAGCGCTTGCCGAGCTGCCAGGCGATCTGCGCGCGGGCCAGTTCCGCCCCGAGATAGAAGGCGTGCCCCATATCGGTGCGGGGATCGATGTGCGGGAGCAGGGCGAAGGGATCGCCGGCCACATGGTGCCCATCGCGGTTGTAGAGATGGACCCCCTGTTCCGTTACCTCGATCCGGTAATTCGGGTCGCGGATGCGGGCGGCGAGGTCGGCCACCTGCTCCGGCGTGCTGGTGAAGGGCTTGCGGTCACGCAGGCAGAGCAGGGCGTCGCCGACGTTGCGGGGCAGGGCGCCGGCCTCCGCGGCGGCGAAGAACTGGCGCCGTGCCGCGTCGAACTCGCGGATGGTCCGGCGGCAATGGAGGCTGACCTGCACCGTCAGGATGTGGTCGATGCGCAGTTCCGAGACGATCCCCATCAGCAGCGCGGTCATCCCCGGCGTGTCGGCATCGGTCAGTTCGGTGACGTTGCCGACCCCCATCAGGATGTCCAGGTCGGGATGGCGCGCCCGGACCTCGCGGTAGCGCAGCAGGGAGTCGGTGAATCCGTGATGGATCGGCTCCAGGATCGGGTCGGCGATGCAACGGCGTCCCGCGCCGCGGATGGCGTCCAGCGCACGATAGAGCGACGGCAGATCGCCCGGCGTGGTGGGGATGACGACGGGCACCGCGTCGGTCTCGCGGGCGACCCAGGCGGTCTCCTCGGTCAGGCTGAGCAGGTAGGAGGCGCCCGCCCCGGCACCGCGCAGCAACTCCCTGGGGTCGAGGGAATCGACGCTGACCGTGTGGCCGGCCTCGCGCAGCGCCGCCACCGCCTCCTCCAGATGGGGAAAGGGATGGTCGGGCAGCCCGCCGAGGTCGATCACGTCGGCCCCGTCCGCCGCGAAGCGGGCGGCGCGTTCCAGGATGGCCGGGACCCCAAGCAGTGGCGCCTCGACGATCTCGGCGAAGATTTTTGTATGGTAGCGGCTGAGATCGAGCGGGGCGGCCTGACGCCGGAAATGCTGGGGCAGATCATCCAGTTCGTCGGGACCGCGCTCGAAGGGCACGCCGAAATGGGCGGACAGCCGGTCGAGGTCGCCACGGAACCGCCCCGGCAGCAGGATGCGGTCGGCCCCCTCGGTCGAGGTGAGGCGGCGCAGCACGATCTCCGTCGTCGCCAGCGCCGCGACCTTGATGCCGAGATTGACCACCGTGGTCCGAAACTCCAACGGTTCCAGCGCAGCGAGCACATGGCGCAGGCGCGGTTCGGCCAGCGCGCCGGTCAGGAACAGGATGTGCTTGGGGCGCTCAGCCATCGGCATCCTGTTGATCGTCGGGCAGGGCAAGGTGGGTACCGCACGGGTTGCCCTGGTCCAGCGCCTTGGCGAAACGCCGGTGCTCGTCCCGCGACACGCACCAGACGGCCCCGTCGTAGCGCGCCATGCGGTCCGGCAAGGCCGGATCGACGATGCCCTCCGTTACGAGTTGCATCACGGGAGTGACGGCGTCCGGCAACGGAGCGGACTTGACGAGGACCGCGCAGGTGGCGCCGAGCGCGCCGGCCAGCCAGACCGCCAGACTGTCGGAGGTGACGTCCCAGCTCTCCGCCACGTCGGCGCTGTCCGCCAGGGGAAGCGGCATCCAGACGGTCGGGCTCGGCCGGCCGCGCAGATCGGCGAGGCTGCGGGCGGGGGTCAGACGCGGCTCCAGGTCGGCCAGGGCGGTTCCGTACTGCTCCATGGCGAGCAGGGCCATGCGGTGCGCGGCGCGGTCGCCGAAGCCGAGCGCCGGCTGGGCGTCGCGGACGGCGTCGGCGAAGGGACCGCCGCCGGGGACGATCACGACGCGCAGGCGCCGCGCCGCGGCCAGGATCTCCAGCCAGCGTCGCAATTCCGGGGCGCGCCACAGGCTGCCGCCCAGCTTCACGACCCACAACGGCGCGCTGCTCATGATGCCGTTCGCGCTCCCTCGGGGCGGGAGCGCTCGATAACGATGCCGACGCCGCCGGATTCCGGGACTACGTCCAGCTTCTCCACCTGCACCCGCGCGCGAGTCACATCCGGGTTGGAGAAGCACAGCGCGAGGATCCGGTCGCCCAGCGTCTCGACGAGGTTCACATGGGCGCCGTCGCGCAGGGCGCGGATGCCGTCGATCAGGAAATCGTAGGACAGCACCTCGTCCAGGCTGTCGGTCATCGGCCGGTCGGGCCAGGGCAGCGTCAACGAGACGTTGATCCGGACGCGCTGCGTGCGCTCCTTTTCCTCGTCCCAGACGCCGATCCGGAACTGGTCCACATAGTCGCGCAGCGTGATGTCGTAGTACCGGACGCGGCTCGCCGCCGGGCGGTACGGCACATAGGAGAGCAAAGCGTCGTCGGCCAAGCGATCCTCCTCCCCGTGTCGGACGAAGGTTGGCTCCCCCGCCTCGGATGTCGTCAGGGTTCGTCACCGGTCGGACGGCGGTGCGGCCAGCAGGCGGTGACGCAGCAGCCATTCGACGCCGCGCCGCCACGACCGCTCGTTGTCGCCGCGGATGTCCGCGTTCGCGACGGCGATGACGTCGCCGTCGCCACCGTCATCTCCAACGCCGTCTCCGGTGCGGCGCATTATAATCTGCATGTTGAGGATCAGCGTGCTGATCTTATGGATGAAACCCGTCACCACGATGTCCGCGCCGGCCCGGCGCCCGAGGTCGCGCTCGCAGCCGTTGCAGCGGTAGAGCGACGCCGGCACCTCCGCGGCGATGGTGCTGTCGCGAACGCCGGTCACCGCGTAGCCGCCGTCCTTCAGCCCGTCGCGCAGCAGCGCCGTCACCCGCTCCAGCCGTCCGGCATGGTCCGGATCGGGGGGCTCCCGGCTGGTGTCCACCAGTTCCAGATCGAAGACAAGAACCCGGGCCGGCGCCTGCGCCGCCGCCGGAACCGCGCCGCTCAGCAGCAGGAACAGGAGCGCCGTCGCGGCGAACTCCGTCGGCCTCATCCGAATGCGTGGATGGGCAGGAGCGCCCGATGTCCGGCAGAATCCCATCATGCGTCACCGCTCCGCTGTCCTCGCTGTCGCGTTGCTCACCCTGGCGTCTGTCCCGGCGGCCTCTATCCCGGCGGGGGCGGCCGGGAGCGACCCGGATTGGCCTTGCGTTCAGATCCTCGTGCCGACCCTGTCGTCCGGCCAGATCTGGCCCGGCGACCCCATCGAGGGGAAGGAAGGCGACTGGCGCGGCATTCCCGGCACCGAACCGGTCCTGAAGCAACTCCTCGACCGCCGGCTCGATCCGGAGCAGGAGCAGTCGGCGATCGACCGCTTCGCCGACCAACTGCAGGCCAACGGGGCGGCGACGGACCGCAACATGGCCCTCACCGCCTTGTTCGCCGGAGCCTTCGACGCGCTCAATCAGGAGCGCGGGCAGGCCATTTCGGCCATCAAGCGCTACGCCCACCAGCAGCGTGTCCTGCTCGACAGCATCGACGCGGCGTTGACCCGTCTTCAGGCGCTTCCCGCCGACGCCCCCGAGGCGACGGCGTTGCGTGAGGAGATCGCGTGGCGGCGGCGCATCCTCGACGAGCGGCGGCGCAATCAGACGGCGCTGTGCGAACAGCCGGTCCAGTTCGAACAGAAGGCCGGCCGCATCGCTCGGGACATCGCCGCCCGCCTGGACTGAGGTGAGCGGGGTCGGTCAGTTCGACGCGCCGCCGGCGAAGGGTTCGACCGTCTCCAGCCCGTATCCCGCCTCCTGCCAGCGCATGGCGCCGTCGGAATACCAGTAGACATTGCCGTACCCCCACTCCACCGCGCGCTTGGCGGCGTTCCAGGACATCCAGCAGTCCGGCTCGCAGAAGAAGACCAGCCGGGCGGCCCGATCCCCGCGGCTCACGGTCTCCAGCCCGGCGCGGAAATAGCGCTCCTGTTCGCCCGACAGGCTGCCGTAACCGACGTTGGGCAGCCAGACCGCCCCCGGCAGGCTGCGGCGTGGCGGCGGAACCCACACGGCCGGCGCCGGACGGTCGGCCGGGCGCGGCGGCGCCGGCATCACGTCGACCAGCCGCGTGTCGGGAAAATGCTCGATCAGCCGCCGCAGCTCCGCCAGGGTCACGGTGGAAGCGCCGGACAGGCCGGCGGGGGTCGGGGCGCGGTACTGGTCCATCCGATAGCCCGGCGGCTCGATGGCGGCGGCGGTCTTCAGCGCGCCGTCGGGGCCGATGAGCGGGACGTGGTAGCGCAGCAGGATGCGGTCGATGTCGTCCTGGCGGCGCTTGATGAAGTCGTTGAGCCAGTGCTTCCATTCCGGCTCGTCGGAGCGGATGCCCATGGAGATGTTGAATTGCAGCCGGGCGACCGCCGGCTCCTTGACCAGTGGAACGACGGTCAGCGGTTCGGTCTGCTGGGCGGCGAAGTAGCCGGCGATCGGCCCCCAGATCACCGCCGCGTCGGTCTTGCCGGCGGCGACGTCTTCGATGGCGTCGCGGGCCGGGTTGTTGGCGCGCGTGTCGGTGTTGAGCTGATAGGGCTCCGTCCGGGTGATTCCGTAAAGGCGCAGCAGGTTGACCGCGGGCGTCTTCTCGATGACGCCGATGCGGGCGTCCTTCAGGGACGGATCGCCCACGCTTTCCGCCTTGATGCCCGATTTGGTGCGGTAGACGAGGGAATAGACGGTCCGGTAGTAGGGGTTGGTGTTCTGCATCAACTCTTCGCCGGAGGCCGTTCCCATCACGAGGTCGCATTGCCGCGCGCGCAGCGTGTTGCGGACGAAGCCGATGGTCTGCGGCCACCAGTAATAGGTCACCGGCTTCTTCAGATCCTCGCCGATGAGGCGGGCGATCTCGTTCTCGAAACCCTCCATTTTTTCGTTGGAGTAGGGCAGGAGGTTGCCGTCGGCGCAGACGCGCACGGTCTCGCGCTCCGTCACCTCGACGGCGCGGGCCGGCGCGGTGACGGACAGCAGAGCCGCGGCGATGGTGACGACGGTGAGCACAGAAGGAAATGCCATGAAGGGTCTCCCTCCGCCGGATCAGCCGCCGATGCGTTGGGGGCGTCCGCCGGGCAGCGCGCCGTCGGCCCGCGCCTTCAGGTAGCGGTAGATGTCGTCCAGGTGATCCATGATGTTCGGGTCGAGGCCGAAGGAGGGCATCACCTTGTCGCCGGTGGCGCCCTGGTTCTGGCGGCCGTTGACCACGACCTCCTTGAACTCGTCGTAGTTGAGGCGTTTGAGCGAGTCCGCGAGGCTGGGGGCGAAGGACGACCCCGACGCGTCGAAGCCGTGGCAGGTGTGGCAGGTCGCGTGGAAGCGGCGGTAGCCGTTGTAGGTTCCCTTGTCCACCTGACCGTCCTTGACGATGTAGGTCGGTGTCCCGTCGGGGGTCGTCGGCGCGTCCTGCGCCAGGGCGGCGAAACAGGCGACGGTGCCCACCATCAGCGCACCGGTCAGCAAACCAAATCTGCGTTTCATGGATGTCGAGATCCTTGCCCGGAAGCCGGGTCCCAGTGAATGCCGAAGACTCCAAAGCAAAACCCCCGGTGCGTTGCGGCACCGGGGGCAGGTCTGCCGATCACTTCTGGTCGGGAACGTGGAACACCGTCAGGACGCCGCCGAGCTGGGTGTATTCGCCCAGCGACTGGTGGGCGCCGACCGCGCCGAGGCCGGCGGTCGCCACACCCCCGCCCTCGGTGTGGCCGGGATGGACGGCGTTGTGCCACGCCTGCGCCCCGGCCTCCTGGGTCAGCCCCGCGGCGAGACCGATGCCGGCCCAGCCGCCGACGCCCGACAGCACGGCCACATACTGCTTGCCGTTGTGGGTGTAGGTGTTGATGTTGCCGATGATGCCGGACGGGGTCTTGAACCGCCACAGCTCCTTGCCGTCCTTCATGTCGACGGCGACGAGGTAGCCTTCGAGCGTCCCGTAATAGGCGACGCCGCCCTTGGTCGACAGGGCGCCGCTCCACACCGCGAAGCGCTCCGGCCGCGACCAGACGATCTTGCCGGCCGCCGCGTCCCAGGCGATGAAGTTGCCCATGCCGCCGTGCGAGTTCGGCGTCGGGTACATGGACACGGTCGAGCCGACATAGGCCTGCCCCGCCGTGTAGGAGACGGAGAACGGCTCGTAATCCATGCAGATGTGGTTGGTCGGGACGTAGAACAGCCCGGTGTCCGGCGAGAAGGAGGCCGGCTGCTGGTCCTTGGTGCCGAGCGCCGCCGGGCACACGGCCGCGGTGTTCTTGTCCTCGCCGTTGGCGAAGGTGCTGTACTTGTCGACGACGTTCGGCCGTCCGGTCTTCATGTCGACGTCGGTCGCCCAGTTGACCGTCGGGTCGTACTTCTGCGCCACGAGCAATTCACCGGTCGCCCGGTCCAGCGTGTAGGCGAAGCCGTTGCGGTCGAAGTTGACCAGCACCTTACGCTGCTGGCCGTTCATGTTGATGTCGGCCAGGATGTTCTCGTTGACGCCGTCGAAGTCCCATTCATCGAAGGGAGTCTTCTGGTAGACCCACTTCGCCTCCCCGGTGTCGGGATCGCGGGCGAAGATGGTCATCGACCATTTGTTGTCGCTCTTGGCCCGGTCCTTGTCGACGGCCCGCTGCGTCGGGTTCCAAGTGCCGGGGTTGCCGGTGCCGTAATAGATCAGGTTGAGCGCCGGATCGTAGGTGTACCAGCCCCAGGTCGTCCCGCCGCCGCGTTTCCATTCCTCGCCCGGCCAGGTCGAGACGCCAAGATCCTTCTGCCCGATGGGCTTGCCCATCATCATCGTCTTCGACGGGTCGATCTTCACGTCGGCGTCGGGACCGGTCGAGAAGGCCCGCCACACCATCTTGCCGCTGTTCGTGTCGTAGGCCGTCAGATGCCCGCGCACGCCGAACTCGCCGCCGCTGATGCCGACGAAGACCTTGTCCTTGACCACCAGCGGGGCCGCCGTCAGGGTCTCGCCCTTGGTGTGGTCGCCGTTCTTGGCCTTCCACATCTCCTTGCCGGTCTTGGCGTCGAGCGCCACCAGTGTGTTGTCCGCCTGCGCCAGGAAGACCTTGCCGTCGGCAACCGCGACGCCGCGGTTGACGGTGTCGCAGCACATCACCGGAATGACGGTCGGGTCCTGGACCGATTCATATTTCCAGATGACCCGCCCCGGATTGTTGAGGTCCAGCGCGAAGACCTTGTTGGGGAACGGCGTGTGAATGTACATCACGTCGCCAACGACGATCGGCCCGCCCTCATGGCCGCGCAGAACCCCGGTGGAGAACGACCACGCCACCTGAAGATTCTTGACGTTGTTGGTGGTGATCTGGTCGAGGGGGCTGTACCGCTGCCCGGCATAATTGCCGAGCTGGGACGCCCAGTTGTTGGGGTTCGCTTCATTCTTGAGAATACTGTCGTTCGCAGAAACCGAGCCGGCTGCGACGACAGCGACAGACGCCAGAAGCCAGCGAGACAATACCTTCATGACGATCCCTCCCGTGATGGCGCTTATTGTTTACCCAAAAACCAATGGGCTTCTTGCTTATGAGCGCAGCGCTGAGTGCAAAAGGGCGTTGTCGCGCGGATGTTGTCGCGCGGTGTGTTTTGTTCTGAATTCAATATTCAGAAAAGCTGACGCCAAATTGGTACTTAATGCTATATTGGGACCATCTTCTCGTCAAGGCTCTGCCGAATAGAAAATCTCAAACAATCGTCTTGTGCCAGATTTATCCAGGACCGACCGCAAATTGGGAGTAAGAGATTAATCCTTCAAAACAAGATTTTGTAATTTATTTATTTGCAGTTTCGAACGCGAATTTTGTGCAGAGCAGCAATATTTGCTGCAAAGCAGCGCGGCCCGATCCGCGACTCCGGCTGTTGATGCATGTGTTCCGGCCTTCGTCCGTCTTTGCGGAAACGCCGAAGGCGCCGGCCCATTGAGCTTTCGCACAGGAAACGCGAACCATGTTTGAACTGGTTCTGGTGATTTGTCTGGCCGTGCGGCCGGACCACTGCGCCATCGAGCGTCCACTCTCCTTCGAACGGTACCCGACCGCGGTGGAATGCACGCACAACAGCTACGCCCACGTCGTGCATTGGCTCATGGAGCATCCCAACTGGAACGTCCGCCAATGGCGGTGCGAGCAGCCCGGGGCCTGACGCCAGCGCAGGTTGCTTCAAGGATACGAAAGACTTCACTCAACGTTCCGTTGACCTGCGGCGCGCCGACCCCAGACTTGCGCGAAGGCTGCTCTGTACCTTGCGGCCCGTTCCGTTTCATCCGCTGCACCAACGGCTTTGCAAACTCCCAACCTTTAGGCATTGGTTAATCTTCGATGCCTAATGATTCGGCGCCCTGTGGTTTGGCTCATTTCCGAGCAGCCGTAATCGCGCAATCCTGTCCTCGTCCTGGGCATGGCATGCGGCTTGCTATCGCTGATCCACACGATGTTGGCACAGCCGTGCCGTTGCGTTTTGGAGCGCCCGATGTTTGTTACCCTGTCGATGATCTTCTGCTTGGCGTCGGACCCGACCCAGTGCCGGACCATCAATCCGATGGTTCCCGACACCGAACCCCTGACCATGTCGAGCTGCCCGATCGCCGGTCAGATCGAGAGCGCCAAGTGGATCAACGACCACCCGAAGTACGAGCTTCAGCGCATCCAATGCACGGTGGGCAAGCGCTTCAAGCAGCAGGGCGCGTGAGGGTTTGACGGGGGACGGTCCGGTGCCGCCTCATGCCAGAGTCGCGGCCCGGCGCAGGTCGGCCACGAACTCCGCCTGCGCCCGCCGCCGCTCCTCCTCCTCCGGAAGCCTCAGCAGGTAGGAAGGGTGGACGGTGACGAAACCGTCCCACCCGTCGCCGTTCCACCCGTCGAAGACCATCGGTCCGCGCTCGCGCAGCACCGAAACGGGCCGTCCGGTCAGCGCCAGAGCCGCGGTGGCGCCCAGCGCGACAACGAGGCGGGGACGGACGAAGCCCAGCTCCGTCATCAGCCACCAACGGTAATGCTTGACCTCGCCGGCGGTCGGCGACTGGTGGATGCGCCGCTTGCCGCGCTGGACGAATTTGAAATGCTTGACGGCGTTGGTCAGGTAGACGCCGCCGCGGTCGATGCCGGCCTCTTCCAGCGCGGCGGTCAGCAACTGGCCGGCGGGACCGACGAAGGGGCGGCCCTCGCGGTCCTCCTGGTCGCCCGGCTGCTCGCCGACGATGGCGATGGCCGCACCCTCCGGCCCCTCGCCCGGCACCGCCTGCGTCGCGCCCGGCACCAGCGGTTCGGAGCGTTGGATCAGGCGGTTCAGCTCGGCGAGGCTCTCCGGGGCCTGCCGGGCCATCGCCGCCACCGCCTTTTCGGGCATGCGGCGGCGCGGGATGGCGGCCTCCGCCTCCAGCATCGCCTGGACGCGGGCGGGGGCGGCGCGGACCATGGCCGGGATGGCCGCCGTCTCCGGCATGTTGGCCCAGTATTTCCGCGGCATCTCCGCCCGCATAGCCGTGGGGTTGACCCGCGCCGGGTTAAAGGTGCTCTCGTAATAGCGCAGCCAGCCCTCGGCGAAGCGGTCGTCGGTTAGTGAATCCGGACGCTCGGCGGGCGGGCCGGTCATCAGGCGGTGGCGGTCCCAGTGCAGCGATCCCTTCGGCGTCAGGATTGTCCACACCATGCTTTCGAAACGGTCGACGAAGAAGGCGGCGACCGCCTCGACGATGTGATGGTCGGGCTCGAACCACGCGACGTAACGCTCTCCGCCGTCCGGGTCCGGTAGGGCGCGGAAGCGCAGGAAGGCGTGCATCTTGTGGATGTCCCGGCGCACCGCCTTGTCGAGCCGCTCCAACCGGTGCACCAGCGGGTCGGCGTGCTGGTCGAGCAACGCACGCTCTCCGTTCAGCACCCGCCAGACCAGCCGGTAGAGCAGGGCGTAGCGCTCCGGATCGCCGTGGCAGACGACGGTTTCGATCAACTGGCCGACCGCCTGGGGCAGGAGGACCGGGGCGCCGTCTTCAAGTGCGGGTCCTTCGTCGCCGAACAGCGACGGTGCGCCGACGCTCCACAGTACCGCCTCCGGCGCCGTCCGGGTGGCGGCGAGGCGGCGCACCGCCCGGCGGAAGCCGTCGAGGTCCGCCCCCTCCCGCAGGGTGATCGTGCGCATGGTCAGAACAGGCTCAACTGGCTGGACGGCGTGACCAGCCGCTGGCGCAGGTCCAGCCGGTCGGTCAACCCGCCCACGGGGTGGTAGTTGGCGGCGATCAGGAAGGGGCGCGCCCGCCTCAGCCCGTTCGACAGCCGACCCAAATCCTCCATGCGCAGGCGGGTGTGGCGGCGCGCCGACAGGATCTTGTCGACGGCGCGGGCGCCCAGCCCCGGCACCCGCAGCAGCATCTCGCGGTCGGCGCGGTTGACGTCGACCGGGAAGCGCTCCCGGTTCTTCAACGCCCAGGCCAGCTTCGGGTCGATGCCGAGGTCGAGCATCCCACCCTCGCCACCGGACGCGATCTCCTCCACCGTGAAGCCGTAATAGCGCAGCAGCCAGTCGGCCTGATACAGCCTGTTCTCCCGCTGCAAAGGCGGCGGCTTGACCGGCAGGACCGAGCTGGCCTCCGGGATCGGGCTGAAGGCGGAATAATAGACGCGGCGCAACCCGTAGCGCTGGTAGAGCGTGCCACTGGTCTCCAGCACCGAGCGGTCGGTGGCGTCGTCGGCGCCGACGATGAGCTGGGTGCTCTGGCCGGCGGGGGAGAAGCGGCGGCGCTCCTCCTTGGCCTCGACGATGCGCTCGTTGACCTGACCCATCACCGCCTTGATGGTGCCGCCGTTCTTCTCCGGCGCGAAGGCCTTCAGACTGTGGTCGGTGGGCAGTTCGAGGTTGATCGACAGGCGGTCGGCCCACAGCCCGGCCTGCTCGATCAGCCAGGGGCTGGCCTCGGGGATGGTCTTCAGGTGGATGTAGCCGGCGAAGCCGTGGTCGCGCCGCAGCGTCCGCGCCACCAGCATCATCTGCTCCATCGTGTGGTCCGGCGAGCGGATGATGCCGGAGGACAGGAACAGCCCCTCGATGCAATTGCGCTTGTAGAAGCCCAGCGTCAGGTCGACCACCTCCGCCACCGTGAAGCGGGCGCGGCGGACGTTGGAGGAGCGCCGGTTGATGCAGTACACGCAGTCGAACAGGCAGTGGTTGGTCAGCAGGATCTTCAGGAGCGAGACGCAGCGCCCGTCCGGCGTGTAGGCGTGGCAGATGCCGGCGCCGGTGGTCGAGCCCAGCCCCTCCTTGCCGCCGCTGCGCGGCTTGGCGCCGGACGAGGCGCAGGAGGCGTCGTATTTCGCCGCATCGGCCAGAATGCCGAGCTTCTCGATCAAGGCGTCGTCCATCGTCCCATCCCACGGTGCTTGTCTGTTCTTAATATGTTCTGGTTAGGTGGGGAGGCAAGCGGCGTGTGCGGCGTTGGGTGGGACAAAGTCCGACCCGTGTCTCTTCGCGGCAATCTTGGATGGCAGCGAAGCGGGACCACATAACCGGGATGACCTCGAACCCGCCGTTCCGGCTTGGCCGCCGCGCCGTCCTCGCCGCCACCGCCGCCGTCGTTGCCGCGCCCCTAGGCTGTGCCCTGGCGCGCCCGCTGTTTGCCGCCCAACCCGGGGCCGGAGCCGCGTTCGACCCGGCCTTGCTGGACCGCGCCATCAAACGGGCGGCCGGGCTCGACCAGATCCACGCGCTGATCATCGGGCGGAACGGTGCGGTGGTGTCGGCGGAGGCCTTCCGGGGGCCGGCGGTGAACCGTGCCGTCAACGTCAAGTCGGTGTCCAAGACCATCGCCGCATCGCTCGCCGGCATCGCCATCGACCGCGGGGTCCTGCGCGGCGTCGATGTCACCTTGGCCGAGGCGGCGCCGGGGCTGGTCCCGGCGGGCGTCGATCCGCGGGTGCGACGGATCACCATCGCCGACCTTCTGACCATGCAGGCCGGTCTGGAACCCACCTCCGGGCCGGGCTACGGCCGTTGGATCAACAGCCGCAACTGGGTCGTCGACGCGCTGCGCCGTCCCTTCGTCACCGAGCCGGGCGCACGGATGCTTTACTCGACCGGGAGCTACCACCTGCTGGGCGCGGCGCTGTCCAGCGCGTCGGGGCGCAGCCTGCTGTCCCTGGCGCGGGAGTGGCTGGGCGAGCCGCTGGGCATCGACGTGCCGTCCTGGACGCGCGATCCGCAGGGCTTCTACCTCGGCGGCAACAACATGGCGCTGTCGCCGCTCGACCTCTTCCGCTTCGGCGAGCTGTGGCGGCAGGGCGGCCTGTGGAACGGACGGCCGGTCATCAGCGCCGCTTGGGTGCGGGATTCCTGGGTGCCGCGCACGCGCTCCCCCTTCTCCGGCGACGATTACGGGTATGGCTGGTTCCTCGCCACGGCGAAGGGGCACCGCATCGCCTACGCGCGCGGCTATGGCGGGCAGATGCTTTATGTCGTGCCCGGTCTGGGGCTGACCGTCGTCGTCACCTCCGACCCCACGCGCCCGGCGCGGTCGGATGGCCATGTCGGCCTTCTCAACGCCCTGCTGACCGACGACATCATCCCGGCGGCGGAGATGGCCTGACGGGCGGGCGTGTCAGGCGGACAGGGTGTCGCTGCGCAACCGTCGCATCATGTTCCGTCGCGGCAGCCAAGCCACCAGCATGGCCCCGGCCGCCGCCATCGCGGCGACGGTGCCGAGGAAGGCGGCCAAGGGAACCGCGCCTCCGGGAAGCGGAGCGCCGTCGGCGAGGCCGGCGACCACCGCCGCGCCGCCGAGCCAGCCGAGCGGCACCGCGACCGCGGCGACCGCGGCGCCCAGCAGGACGAACTCCAGCACGACGGCCTGTATCATCGAACGCCGCCCGACCCCGAGGACGTGCAGGATCGCCATCTCCTGAAGCCGCCGCCGGGCGCTGTTGGCGATGGCGCCGAGCAGGACCACGACCGCCGCGCCGAGAGCGACGGCGGACAGGCCGTTGAGAAGCCCGCGCACGGTCTGGACGGTCGAACCGAGCGTGTCCAGCACCTCCGCCACGCGGATCGTGGGGGCTTGCGGGACCGCTCGCGCCACCGCCGCCTCAACCGCCGGAACCGCCTCGGGCAAGGACCAGACGGCGGCGACGAGGCTGTGCGGCGGCGGTTCGGGGAAGGGGGAGAGGAGAACCGGGAAGTCCAGGTCGAGCCGCGTCCAGTCGATCCGCCGGAGGTTGGCGACCGTCGCGGTCACGGGCCCGCTCGCCAGGGCCAGCGTAAGGCGGTCCCCCACCGCCAGCCCCAACCGGCGGGCGACCTGCGCGTCCAGCGAGGCCAGCGGCGGACCGGCGTAGCCCTCGGGCCACCAACTGCCCGCCACGATCCGGTCGGTGGGGGCGGGGCGGTCGCGCCAGGACAGGCCGCGGTCGCCGCGCACCGCCCAGCCGACAGAGCGCGGGGCGTCCGCCTCGGTGATGGCGGTGCCGTTGAGGCGGCTGATCCGGGCGTGCAGGAAGGGCGCCGTCTCGACCCGCCCGACGCCGGGTAGGGCGGTCAGGCGCCCGCTCAAGCCGATGCCGTCCGGCGGGGAAACGTTCAGCACGACGATGGAGGGCGTCTGCTCCGGCAGCGTCGCCGTGACATGGCCGGTCGCCGCCCGTCCGACCACGCCGACCGCCACCAGCAGGGTCAGGCCGATGCCCAGCGCGACGGCCACCGGGACCGTCGGCGCGCCGGGCCGACCAAGGTTGGCGACGGCCAGCCGGACCGCCGCCCGCCGCCCCCGCGCCAACCGGCGGGCCACCCAGGCGAGCCCGCGCCCCAGCAGCGTGAAGCCCATCGCCACCAGCACCGCGACGAGCAAGAAGCCGGCGACGGCGAGCGGCATCCCCGTCCAGGCGGCGAGCAGACCGGTGAGCCCCAGCCCGAGCAGCGCGACAGCGCCACGGGTCCGCCACCCCAACGGCTGGGTCCAGCCATCCACCGCCCCCCGCCAGATCGCGGCGGGGCTGGTCCCGGCGGCGCGGGCCAGCGGCGGCACGGCGCAGAGCAGGGCCGCCAGCAGTCCGACCGCCCCCGCCAGCAGCAAGGCCGCCGGATCGACGGCGCCGCCCGTCTCCGTCATCCAGTCGAGCGGCAGCGCCTTCACCGCCATGGCGGCCAGCACGGCTCCGAAGCCCACACCGATCAGCAGCGCCACGCCGACGACGGCCAACGTCTGCAGCAGGAAGGCGGTGAAGAGAAGGCGCGGCGAGCCGCCCAGCGCCTTCAGCGTGGCGAGAACCGGCAACCGTCGGGCAAGGTGCGCCGACAGCGCCCGGCCGATGCCGACGCCGCCGATCAGCAGGATGGACAGGGACCCGAGAAGGAACAGCGCGCGGGCGAGCTGCACGGTGCGGTCCACGCCCGGAATGCCGTGGGCGGCGTCGACGATCCGCCACCCGGCGTCGGGGAAACGGTTTTCCAGATCGCGGAGGATGGCGTCGGAGCGGGCCGCTTCCGGCAGGACGAGGCGATAGTACCAGTAGACGGGCATCCCCGGCTCCGCGAGGCCCGTCGTGTCCAGCGCTTGGTGATCGATGACGACGCGCGGGCCGAGGGAAAAGGCGCGAAAGGCCCGGTCCGGCTCATGCTCCAGCACGGCGCGGACCGCGACCTCGGCGGCACCGAGCCGCAGGCGGTCGCCGACGCCCAGCGCGAGCGCTTCGAGGAGGTCGGGGGACACCGCCGCGCCCCAGTGCCCGTCGCGCCGGGCCAGAGCGTCGGCCAGGGACGGGGCGCCGGACACCGTCGCCGCGCCGACCAGCGGGTAGCTTTCCTCAACCGCCTTCAACTCGACCAGGGCGCGGGCGCCGCCGGTCACCGCCGAGGCGACGGGCCGCAGCTCCGCCGTCTCACCGACCCTGCCCAACGTGCTGAGGACGGCCCGCTGCTCCGGCGTCGCCGGTGCGTGGAACAGGCGCAGCGAGAGGTCACCGCCGACCGCCTCGCGGGCGGTGGCCCGCATCCCCTCCAGCACGCCGCCGCTGAGCGAGCCGACGGCGGCCATCATGGCGGTGCCCAGCGCTACCCCGAGGACGACGATCCAAAGTCCGGTGACGCCGCCCCGCAGGTCCCGCCAAGCCAGCCGCAACGCGATGCGCAGATGAGTCATGGCGGACATATCGTGAAGGTCCCGCCGGCCGGCAAGCGTTTCGGTCGCCTGCTGTCGGGTTTGGTATTCACCCTCTCCCCTCCGGGGAGAGGGAAGGGTGAGGGGGGTGCGCTTTTGCCGGACTTGGCGCCAGGGACATCCCCCTCACCCTCCCCACGCCTGCGGCGCGGGTCCCCTCCCTCTCCCCGGAGGGGCGAGGGCCATAATGGCGATTGCGCGCGCCTACTCCCGGCAGTGCAGCCGCCGCCGGTGGCGGGACGGCAGGGGATGGGCGGACTGGACCGCCGCCAGGGCGCGCAGGCGCTCCGCCAGGGCCGGCGGGAAGGGGGTCACCTTGCGGGTGCCGAGATCGACGTGGATCGAGAGCTGTTCCATGGTCGCCGCGACCGTCCCGTCGTCGGCCCGGCGGATCTCCAGCAGGCTCAGCAGCCGCTTGTCGTCGGCGTCGAGCAGCCGCAGGGCCACCTGCAAGGGCGTTCCGGCGCGCAGCTCCCGCCGGTAATGCACCGCCACGTCGACCACGAACAGGCCGAGCCCCTCGTCCCGCGTGTAGGTCTCGCCCAGCCCCCATTGCTCCATCAGGGCGTAGCCGACCTCGTCGAACAGGGCGACGTAGCGGACCATGTTCATGTGGCCGTAAAGGTCGATCCAGCTCTCGTCGACGGTGTGCACGCCGGACAGCAGGATATCCGGAGGCAGGGCGTGGTCCTGGGTCATCGAAGTGCCTTAGGGAGGGGACGCCTGGTCCGGCGGGAACACGCCGCGCAGCCACTGCCGGATGGCCGAGATGACCGGCGTGTTCCAGCGGTGGACCGGGGCGATGAAGTAATAGCCGCCGATGGTCACGTTGCTGTCCACCATCTCCACCAGCTCGCCGTTGGCCAGCGGCTCGGTCACCAGCAGGTCGCTGACCAGCGCCACGCCGCGCCCCAGCCGGGCCGCCTCGATGGTCAGGTGCGCCTGCCACAGCCGGGGACCGCGCAGCCGGGGGATGTCGGCGATGCCGGCCTCCTCCAGCCAGGCTTCCCACATGCCGGTGGACTGCTCGTGGATCAGCGGCAGGCCGACGAGGTCGGCGGGCGTGCGCACGTCGGGGTAGCGCGCCTTGAACTCCGGGCTGGCGATGGCGAGGATGCGCGGCCGCGCGAACATCTCCGAGCGCAGCCCGTCGGCGACGGAGCCGCCGTCCTCCAGATACATGATCTCGGCGTCGGCCTCCTCCCGGCTGAAGTCGGGGCGGGTCGAGGTCGGCTGAAGGATCACCTCCCGCCCGGTCAGCGCCTCCTCCAGCTCCGGCAGGCGGGCGAGCAGGCAGCGCGAGGCCAGCCCGGCGAGGCAGCAGATATGCACCGCCTCCATCCCGCCGTTGCGCAGCTCGTTGCTGGCCTCGCCGATCAGGTCGAAGGCGCGGCGGAGCTGGGCGGCGTAGCGGATGCCCTCGCGGGTCAGGGACAGGCCGCGCCCCGACTTCGCCACCAGCTTCACCCCCACCGCCTGTTCCAGATTTTGGATGTGGCGCGACACCACCGTGTGTGACACCGCCAGCTCGTCGGCGGCGGCCCGCACCGTGCCCTGACGGGCGAAGATGTCGAAGGCGCGGAGCGCGAGAAGGGGCGGAAGGCGGCGCGCCATGCGGACCTTTGGGCTGTGGACGGAAGCCGGGGCGAGGCTGGGAGCGATCCCGGCGGCGGTGATCCCGGCGGCAGTATGAAACATTTCCGCCAGCACCGCACGCGCCCCTTCGCCGCCCGCCGCCCGCCGCTCTCCCCCCGCGCCGCCGGCCATCACACCACCGCGTCGCGACGGAAGGCGCCGATCTCGTCGGGGCTGAAGCCGAGATCCGCCAGGATGGCGTCGGTGTGCTCGCCCAGCCGCGGCGCCGGGCTTTCGGCGGGCAGGGGGGCTTCCGGCATGGTGATCGGCACGGCGGCGAAGCGCTTGCCCGAGCCCTCCGGCACCTCCACGACCATCTTGCGGTGGACCACCTGGGGGTCGTTCAGCGCGTCCGGCACGCTGTTGATCGGGCTGGCCGGCACGTCGGCGTCCTCCATCGCGTCCAGCCAGGCGTCGCGCCCGCGGGTGAGGAAGACCTCGCGGAGCAGCGGCTCCAGCTCCGCATGGTTGGCGTTGCGGGCCGAGCCGGTGGGGAAGCGCGGGTCGGACAGCAGATGCTCCAGCCCCATGGCGCGGCACATCCGGTCCCACTGCTCGTTGGTGTCGACGCAGATGGCGATGGGCTTGTCGGCGGTGGGGAAGGCCTGGAAGGGGGCGATCAGCGGGTGGCGGCTGCCCAGCGCCCGCGGCGTCTCCCCGGCGTTTAGGAAGCGGGCGATGGCGTTCTCCATCAACGCGAGCTGGCAATCCAGCATTGCCACGTCGATGAAGCTGCCCTCGCCGCTGCTTGCCCGCTTCTGCAGGGCGGCGAGGATGCCGACGGCGGCGAACAGGCTCGACCCGATGTCGCCGATGGACGCGCCGACCCGGCAGGGATCGCCGCCCGGCTCGCCGGTGATGCTCATCATGCCGGACATCGCCTGGGCCACCACGTCGAAGCAGGGCCGGTGACGGTAAGGGCCGTCCTGCCCGAAGCCGGAGATCGAGGCGTAGACCAGCCGTGGATTGACCGCCTTCAGATCGGTGTAGCCCAGCCCCAGCCGGTCCATCGCCCCGGCCCGGTTGTTCTCCACCAGCACATCGCAGGTGGCGACGATCTTCTTGAAGATCTCCTTCCCCTTTTCCTCCTTCAAGTTGAGCGTCAGACTCCGCTTGTTGCGGTTGACGCTGAGGAAGTAAATGCTTTCCTCCTCGCTGAAGGGGGCAATGATGCGGGTGAAATCGCCCTTGCCGGGACGCTCGATCTTGATGACCTCCGCCCCCAGCGCGCCGAGCAGCCAGGTGCTGTAGGGGCCGGCCAACATGTGCGTGAGATCGACCACGCGCACGCCGGCCAGGGGGCCTTCGCGGCGTTGCGTATCGGTGTTGAGCATGCATGATCCTTCGGATGGCCGGGCGCCGCGCAGGCGGTCCGGGCGGGGCCGCGCGCCCGGCTGGAAACCGGTCCGGTCCAGGGCGGCGGCGGGAATGCGACACCCAAAGGCTTGCGCCACGGCGGCCGGAAAACAATCGCTTAGTTTGGCCCAATCCGGTGCATGGAAAGCACCGTTCCATGGATTCGCCCGGTGTGGCATTGGTGCGTTCCGTGCACCGGACCGCATCGTTTTTTCTGCTTGTGACACGAACTGTGTACGGTAGTCTTGATCTTGCCGGGAGCGGATCGGACCAATCGAAATCTCTGCCGGCCATTGGATAGTCTTCATGATTTCCGTGACGGGCGGCCTCTTTACTCTCATCGCCTGTCCAATGAAGCCGCTCGGCGCGCGTCGCGGCAGCGATGCGCGGCCTTCCACAACCAGGAAAGGACAACCCGCGCGTGATCGATCTTTCGGGAAAGGCGGCCATCGCCGGCGTTTTTGAATCGCCCCGCCGGGATGCGCCACGCGTCCACCCCTTCGCCCTTCAGATGGACTGCATCCTCGGCGCGCTGGACGACGCCGGGCTGACGCTGAAGGACGTGGACGGGCTGTGCGCGGCCTCCGGCGACTGGGCCGAAGGCGGCAGCACCATGGATGTGGTCGAACTGGCCGAATACATCGGGATCGCGCCGACCTACGTGAACAGCACCGACGTCGGCGGCTGCTCCTACATCCTCCAGGCCGGGCAGGCGGCGGCGGCCATCGCCACCGGGCTGGCCGAGGTGGTGGTCATCAGCTACGCCGCCTGCCCGCGCTGGTGGCCGCTGAGCAGCCCGTCCTTCGACCCCTTCGTCTTCCCCGCCGGCCCCGGCCAGTACGAGATTCCCTACGCGCCGACGCTGATTTCGACCTACGGCCTGTTCGCCCGTCGCCATATGGACCTGTATGGCACCACACCGGAACAGCTTGCCCAGGTGGCCGTGACCTTCCGCGAGCACGCCGCGAAGAACCCGGACGCCCGGCTGCGCAAGCCGATCACGGTGGACGACGTGCTGGCCTCGCCGATGATCGCGTCGCCGCTGCACCGGCTGGACTGCTGCGTGGTGACCGACGGCGGCGGCGCCGTGGTGATGACCAGCCGGGAGCGGGCGCGCGACCTGAAGAAGCCGCCGGTCCATCTGGTCGGTTACGGGGCCGCCGTGGCGCGCACCCAGAACAGCCAGATTCCCGACGACCTGACCACCCCGGCGGCGCTGTCCGGCCCGCGCGCCTTCGCCATGGCGGGGCTGACCCCCGGCGAGATCGACGTGGCGCAGATCTACGACGCCTTCACCATCACGCCGATGCTCGCGCTGGAGGATCTGGGCTTCTGCGGGCGAGGGGAGAGCGGCGCCTTCGTGGCGGACGGCAACCTGACGCTGGGCGGCAGCCTGCCCACCAACACCGACGGCGGCGGCCTGTCGTCGAACCATCCCGGCAAGCGCGGCATCTTCACCCTGATCGAGAGCGTCCGACAACTCCGCGGCGAGGGGCCGGGCGTTCAGGTGCCCGACGCCCGCATCGCCCTGGCCCATGGGCTGGGCGGCACCTTCTGCTCCGCCGCCACCGCCATCCTTGCCCGGTAAGGTGTCCCGATGACTGTCATGACCATCCCGCCGGTCCAGGACGAGACCTCCGCCCCCTTCTGGGAGGCGGCGCGCGAGGGGCGCTTCCTGATCCAGTGCTGCCCGGAGACCGGGCGGTTCCAGTGGTACCCGCGCGCCCATTCCATCCACGCCCCGCACGCCCGCCCGGAGTGGGTCGAGGCGAGCGGGCGCGGCGAGCTGCTGACCTATTCGGTCGTCCATCGCGGCAACCAGCGCGGCGATCCCTACGTCTGCGCCCTGATCCGGCTGGAGGAGGGCATCACCGTCTTCTCCCGCGTCGAAGGGGTGGCGGAGGCCGATCTGCGGGCCGGACTGCCGCTCGCCGTGGCCTTCCACCAGCTCGACGAGGCGACCAGCCTCCCCGTGTTCCGCCCGCGGACTTCCGACTGAGGATGCCTTGACATGACCGCCATCCATCTCGACGACATCAAGCCGGGCGACCGGACGCGCTCCTCGCGCGTCACTGTCACCGAGGCGCACATCGTCTGGTTCGCCGGGCTGACCGGCGACTTCAATCCGCTGCACATGGACGCCGAGGCCGCCAAGGCCAACGGCTTCGGGCGGACCATCGCCCACGGCATGCTGACCCACTCGCTCAGCACCGGCCTGCGCTCCGCCATCGACGACTGGGCGATCCTGGCCTTCCTGGAGACGCGCCGCCGCTTCGTCGGCCCGGTCTTCGCCGGCGACACCGTGCATTACGAGGCGGAGGTGGCGGAGGTCCGCCCCAGCGCCTCCAAGCCCGACCGCGGCATCGTCCGCGTCGCCATCACCGTGAAGAACCAGCGCGGCGAGACCGTGCAGGAGGGCGAGGACGTGCTCTCCATCGCCCGCAAGGAGGCGCAGGCATGAGCGCCGCCACCACCCATCCCCGCCGTCTCGCCGGCCGTGTCGCCTTCGTCACCGGCGGTGGCGGCGGCATCGGCCGCGCCGTCTGCGAGCGGCTGGCCGCGGAAGGGGCGGCGGTCGTCGTCGCCGACATCGGGGCCGAGACCGCCGAGACTGTCGCCGCCGCGCTGCGCGCCGAGGGGGCTCAAGCCCACGCCACCGCGCTGAACGTCGCCGACCGGGAAAGCTGGGGCGCCGCCGTGACCGGCCTGCCCGAGGCCTTCGGGGGCGTGGACATCATGGTCAACGTCGCCGGCATCGTCCGCGACCGCTCGCTGCCGAAGATGACCGACGCGGAATGGAGCGCCGTCATCGACGTGAACCTGCGCGGCACGTGGCTGGGCTGCCAGACGGCCTTCCGTCTGGTCGGCGACCGCGGCTGGGGCCGCATCGTCAACATCGCCTCCACGGCGATCCTGGGAACCTTCGGGCAGGCCAACTACTCCGCCTCCAAGGCCGGGGTGGTCGGGCTGACCCGCACCGCCGCCCTGGAAGGGGCGCGGCGCGGCATCCTGGTCAACGCCGTCGCTCCGGGGGTCGTGGAGACCGCCATCGTCGAGGGGGTGCCCGACGTGGTGCGCGCGCAATGGCTGGAGAAGACGCCCATCGGGCGCCTGGGCAAGCCGGCGGAGATCGCCGCCGTCGTCGCCTTCCTGGCGTCCGACGACGCGGCCTACGTCACCGGCCAGACCATCGTCGCCGACGGTGGGGCGACCACCGGCGACTACTGATTTTTGCTGAAGAACGAAGAACGACGCCGAAACGGCGGTACCGCAACACAAGACAGGGATTGGCAACATGATGGAATTCTCGCGCCGCCGCCTTCTCCAGACCGGCGGACTCGTCGGCACCGCCCTGGTGACCGGCGGGCTGGCCGGCACCGCCTTCTCGCGCATCGCGGCGGCGGCGGACGATCCGCTCTACGCCGCCGCCAAGAAGGAAGGCGCGCTGACCCTCTACTGGGGCTCCTACGAGCAGCAGACGATGGAGGCGATCCGCGACGCCTTCAAGGCGAAGTATCCGGGCATCGAGGTCAACCTGCTCCGCCAGGCCTCGCAGACCGTCTACACCCGCCTGCGCATGGAGCTGCAGAGCGGCGTCCACGAGTGCGATTCGCTGGGCACCACCAACATGCTGCACTACACGGAGCTGAAGAAGATCGGCGCGCTGGCGCCCTTCGAGCCGGTGGACGGCGTGCACATTCCGGACGCCTTCCGCAACCTCGACCCGGACAAGATGTTCCATGTGGGCGCCATCAGCCTGACCAGCATCAACTACGCGCCGGGCAAGGTGCAGTCCCCGCCGCAGAGCTGGCAGGCGCTTCTGGAGGACCAGTGGCAGGGCAAGATCACCACCGGCAGCCCGGCCTTCTCCGGCGACGTGGCGAACTGGGTCGTCGCCATCCGCCGCAAGTACGGCGACGACTTCCTGCGCGCCTTCGGCAAGCAGAAGCCGAAGGTCGGCCAGTCCAACGTCGACACCGTGACCGACATCCTGGCCGGTGAGCGGGTCGTCGGCTCCGGCGCGCCCTTCAGCTACACGCTGACCCAGAAGGCCGCCGGCAACCCGATCGACGTGGTGGCGCCGTCCGATGACGCCATCCTGAACCTGGGCGTCACCGGCATCCTGGCGAAGGCCCCGCACCCGAACGCCGCCCGGCTGTTCACCAACTTCCTCTACTCCACGGAGGTGTCGATGATCCTCCAGAAGAACTACTGGCCGACTCTGCGCAAGGACGTGCCCTGGGCGGAGGGGCGGTCGCTCGACCAGTTGAAATGGACCCGCAACACCGGCGACGACCTCGGCCCGGAGGTCGCGGAAGGCATCGCCAAGTGGAAGGAACTGGTGCGCTGACCTCAAATCCCCTCTCCCCTCTGGGGAGAGGGTTAGGGTGAGGGGGTTGTGCTTGTGCCGGACCCACCGCCACGCGCATCCCCCTCACCCGGCGCCTTTGGCGCCACCCTCTCCCCGGAGGGGCGAGGGACAGTACGGACAATGGAGGCGGACCCTATGGGGGTCATTTCAACGGACAGCCCAGACAGCGCAGCCGCGGCGACCGCGCGCCCGGCGATGGCCCGCGTGCCGCTCGCCAGGACCGTGGTCTTCGGCGCCGTCGCCCTTCTTCTCTTCCTGCTGGTGGTCCTGCCCTTCGGCTGGGTTCTCAACAACAGCTTCCACGACGACATCACCGGTGGCTGGACGCTCGGCAACTACGCGCGGATCTTCCAGTCCGCGGACCTGCTGGAGCCGCTGTTCAACTCCCTGCTCCTGGCCGTGGCGACCGCGGTGATCGCCGTCGGCATCGGCGTGCCGCTGGCCTGGCTGGTGTCGCGGACCGACCTGCCGTTCCGCCGCAGCATCCGCGTGCTGACGCTGACCGCCTTCGTCACCCCGTCCTTCATCGGGGCGACCGGCTGGATCCTGCTGGCGGCCCCCAACTCGGGCTGGCTGAACGCGCTGTGGCGCTCGCTCGCCGGGGCGGAGGCGGGGCCGCTGCTGAACATCTACTCGATGACCGGGGCGATCTTCATCTGCGGCATCTACACCGTCCCCTACAGCTTCACCATGGTGTCGAGCGCGCTCGACGAGATGGCCGTGGAGCTTGAGGACGCCGCCGCCACGCTGGGCTCCGGCACGCTGCGCACCATGCTCAGCATCACCATCCCGCTGGTCACCCCGGCGGTGATCGCCAGCTTCATCCTGTCCTTCATCCAGGGGCTGACGCTGTTCGGCGTCCCGGCCTTCCTGCTGACGCCGACCGGCATCCCGGTGGTGACGACCAAGCTGGCCGAGTTCTACCAGCTCTTCCCGCCGGAAATCTACATGGCGGCGGCCTACTGCATGCCGCTGCTGCTGGTCACCGCCATGCTGTTCTGGATGCGCCGCCGCATCCTGGGCCGCAAGCAGTTCGTCACCATCTCCGGCAAGAGCCGGGCGGGGCGGCGGATCGCGCTGGGCGCCGCCCGTTGGCCGGCCTTCGCCGCCGCCCTGCTGCTGCCGCTGGTTTCGGTGTTCCTGCCCTACGCGGCGCTGCTTCTGGTCTCGCTGACCCGCGCCTGGGGCCAGGGCCTGTCGTGGGAGAACCTGTCGCTGCACTGGTACTGGTGGGCGCTGTTCGGCAATTCGGAGACGCACACCGCCATCGTCAACTCGCTGCTGTTCTCGACGCTCGCCGCGACGCTGTGCGTGATGCTCGGCACCGTCGTCGCCTACATCGTGGAGCGGCGGATGGTCTTCGGCGCCAGCCTGTTCGGCGCGGTGACCACCGTTCCCATCATCATCCCCGGCATCGTCATGTCGGTCGGCTTCTTCGCCGCCTACACGCGGGCGCCGCTGAACCTCTACGGCACGCCGCTGCTGCTGGTGGCGGCCTTCGCGGCGACCTTCCTGCCCATCGCCTACGCCCATGGCGGGTCGATCCTCAAGGGCATCGGGCCGGAGCTGGAGCGCGCCGCCCGCAGCCTGGGTGCCGGGGAGGGGCGGACCTTCCTGTCCATCACCATCCCGCTGATGGGCGGCGGGCTGCTGTCGGGCTGGTTCCTGGTCTTCATCCCGATCATCCGGGAGCTGTCGGTGGCGGTCTTCCTCATCACGCCCAAGACCAACGTGATGACCACCCTGATCTACAACGCCAAGGACGGCGGCAATTACGAGGCCGTCTGCGCCATGAGCGTCCTTCTCCTCCTCATCACGCTGGCGCTGGTGGCCGCCGCCGGTCCCCTGACGCGCCTGACCACCGTGCGCCGCACCTCTCGCAAATCCGGTCGTAAAACCGCCCCGGCGGAAGGAGTTCTCCCCACATGAGCGGGATCCGCATCAAGAACCTCCGCAAGTCCTTCGGCACCTACACCGCGTTGCACGGCATCGACCTGCAGGTCCCCAACGGCACGCTGCTGGCCCTGCTCGGCCCGTCGGGCTGCGGCAAGTCCACCACGCTCCAGCTCCTCGCCGGGTTCGAGGCGCCGACGGAGGGCGAGATCTGGGCCGACGACGTGCTTCTCTCCTCGGCGCGCGGCGTGCTGCCGCCGGAAAAGCGCGGCATCTCCCTGGTCTTCCAGAACTACGCGGTGTGGCCGCACAAGACGGTGGCGGAGAATGTGGCCTTCGGCCTCGCCATCCGCCGCCTGCCCAAGGCGGAGATCGCCGAGCGGCTGGACCGCACGCTGCGCACCGTCCGGCTGGAGGCGCTGCGCGACCGCTACCCGTCGGAGCTGTCGGGCGGCCAGCAGCAGCGCGTGGCGCTGGCCCGCGCGCTGGCGGTGGAGCCGCGCATCCTCCTGCTCGACGAGCCGCTGTCCAACCTCGACGCCCATCTGCGCGAGGAGATGCGGTTCGAGATCCGGCAGGTCCACGACCTGCTGGGCCTGACCACCGTCTACGTCACCCACGACCAGTCGGAGGCGCTGGTCACCGCCGACCGCATCGCCGTCATGAAGTCGGGCCACCTCCAGCAGCTCGGTTCGCCGGAGGACATCTTCGAGCGGCCGTCCAACGCCTTCGTCGCCACCTTCATCGGCGCCAACAACGAGCTGGCCGGGACCAGCGAGGGCAACGGCGCCATCCGCGTCGGCAACCATGTGCTGACGGCGCCCGACCGCAGCGGCGCGGCGCATGGCGGGACGGTGTCGCTGTGCGTGCGCCCCTCCCAGGTCCGGCTGTTCGGCGCCGAGGAGACGGGGTTGCCCGCCGAGGGCTGCAACGTGCTGACCGGTACGGTCCAGCGCTCCGCCTATCTCGGCGAGTACCGCGACGTTCTGGTGGATCTGGGGGGCGGGCGGACGCTGCGCGCCTTCATCCCGCCCGCGCAGAGCTTTGCTCCGGGCAGCGTGGTGACGGCGCTTCTTCCCATCGGCTCCTGCCAGATCCTCGGGCCGGCGGCCTGAATCCAAGAAAGTTCCGAACGATGACCATCGCCACGACCGGCGAGGCCGACGCCTTGCCCGAAATCCTGACCGAGCGGCGCGGTGCCGTCCAGTGGGTGATCTTCAACCGTCCCAAGGCGCGCAACGCCATCACCCCCTGGATGGAGGACCGGCTGATCGAGATTTGCCGGGAGGTCGACGCGGACCCGGCGGTGAAGGCCCTGGTGCTGACCGGTGCCGTCGGCGACAAGCCCGCCTTCATGGCCGGCGCCGACCTGTCCTGCCTGCAGAGCGTCAAGACGCCGGAGGACTACACGATCCTGGAGGATCGCGCGGAAGCCGCGGCGAAGGCGCTGGAGGCTGTGCGCGTTCCCACCATCGCCGCGCTGGCCGGCGCCTGCGTGGGGGAGGGGGCTCTGCTCGCCGCCTGCTGCGACGTGCGCATCGCCACGCCGTCGGTGCGCTTCGGCTTCCCCATCGCCCGCACGGTCGGCAACTGCCTGAGCATCAAGAACCTTGCCCGGCTGGCCGCCATCCTCGGCACCGCGCGGACGAAGGAGATGATCTTCAGCGCCCGCCTGCTGACCGCCGACGAACTGTCCGGCGCCGGCGCCCTGCGTGGCGTCGTGCCGGACGACGACCTCACCGAGCGCACCCAGGAGCTGGCGGAGGAACTGGCGGGCCTCGCCCCGCTGACCCTGTGGACGACCCGCGAGGCGCTGCGGCGCTGGCGCGACCATGGGCTGCCGGCGGACGGCGACGCCGACCTGCTGCGCCTCTGCTACCTCTCCGCCGACTATCAGGAGGGCATCGCGGCCTTCCTGGAAAAGCGCCGCCCGGTGTGGGTGGGGCGGTAGGGCGCCAAAGCCATCGCATTTCGCGTTCATAACCCTCTCCCCTCTGGGGAGAGGGTGGCCCGGAGGGCCGGTGAGGGGGATGTGCGTTTCGGTACGTCCGGCAAAAGCGCAACCCCCTCACCCTAACCCTCTCCCCAGAGGGGAGAGGGGATGCCCTTGCCGCCACCCATACCCTTCCCTATCCTGGCGCCGTACCACGCGCCCATGCGGGCGTTCAGCCGCCATGGGACCCGCCTGTCATGCCGACCACGCCCGACATCCTTCCGAGCGGCGCCCCCGACGCCGCGGCGCTTGAGCGGCGGTTGCGGGCCGCTCCCGACGATCTCGCGGCGACGCAGGAATTGGCCGGGCTGCTGTTCCAGGCGGGCCGCGCGGCCGACGCCGAGCCTCACGCCCGCAACGCGGTCCGGCTGGCGCCGGAGGACGCGCGCTCCCACAGGCTGATGGCGTTGGTGCTGGCCGACACCCATCGGCCCGAGGCTGCCGAGTTCCATTACCGCCGGGCGCTGGCCCTGGCGCCGCCGGACGCTGCGACGGTCGCGAACCTTGCCTGGAGCCTGACCTGGCAGGGCCGGCTGGAGGAGGCGCGGCGGACCTACCGCCGGGCCGCGGCGCTGGACCCGTCGATCGCCCTGACCTGGCACGGCTGGGCGCAGACCGAGGAGGCCGCCCGCGATCTTCCCGCCGCGCAACGGCTGGTGGACCGCGCCCGGCGTCTCGACCCCAGCCACCGTGGCGCCGACACCTTCGCGGCGGTCCTGCTGGCCCGGCAGGGGGCTGGAGAGCCGGCGCTTGCCGTCCTGGACGCGTCGGCCGCCCGTCATGGCGCCGCCGACCCCGACGCGCTGCTGGAGACGGGGCGCATCCTCGACCGGCTGGGCCGCCATGACGAGGCCTTCGCCGCCTTCGCCGCCGGCAAGGCGTTGCTGCGGCAGGCCGGGCGCCGCTACGGCGAGGAGGAGGCGGTGGACCTTATCGCGCGCCTCGCCACCTTCTTCGTGGCGCCGCGCCTGCGCCTGATGCCGCGGCCTGCCACGCCCGCCGTCGGGCCGCAGCCGGTCTTCATCGCCGGCGCGCCGCGCTCCGGCACCACGCTGGTCGAGCAGATCCTGTCCTGCCATCCCGCCATCGCCGCGGGGGATGAACTGCCCTCGCTCGGCGCAGTGGTCCGAGCGCTGCCGCAGACGCTGGGAAGCCCGCTCGGCTATCCCGAAGCGCTGTCGGAGCTGTGGATGGGCGACCAGCGCGACGGGCTGGAGCGGCTGCGCGACGCCTACCTCCGCCACGCCCGCAAGCTGGTTCCGGCCAAGCCTGGCCACACGCTGTTCACCGACAAGATGCCCTTCAACGAGACGCATCTCGGCCTGATCGCGCTGATGTTCCCCTCGGCACCGGTGATTCATGTGCTGCGCCACCCGCTGGACGTCGTGCTGTCGATGATGGGGACCAATCTGACCCACGGCTTCCACTGCGCCAACGCTGTCGAAACGGCGGCCCGCCACGTCCTGCGGGTGTTCGATCTGGTCGAGCATTACCGGCGGGAGATGCCGCTGCGCTACCTGCCGCTGCGCTACGAGGATCTGGTGCGGGAGCCGGAACCGGCGGTGCGGCGTCTGCTGGGCTTCCTCGGGCTGGGTTTCGACCGCCGTTGCCTGCGTTTCGAGGAGAACCGGCGCCCCGCCCGCACGCCCAGCCACGCCCAAGTCGCGGAAAAGCTCTACAGCCGCTCCATCGACCGTCACCGCGCCTACAGGACCCATCTGACGCCGGCGATCCCGATCCTGGAGCCGGTCATTCTCGGGCTGGGCTACAGCCTGTAACATGCCACCCATGCCACCCATGCCCCCGTCGGACAGCGACCTGTGCGAAATCCGCCGCCGCGAAGGCCGGCTGGACGAGGCCGCCGCCCATGGTCGCTGCGCCGTCGCGCTCGATCCCGGCGACGCGGCGGGCTGGTACAATCTGGGTGTGGCGCTCTACGACCGGCTGGAGGTCGCGGCGTCCATCGCTTGCGAGCGGCGTGCCGTCCGGCTCGCCCCGGACGCACCGGGGCCGCATTTCGAACTGGCCGAGGGGCTGCTGCTCTCCGGCCAGTGGGAGGAGGGGTGGCGCGAGTATGACTGGCGCTGGCGCCTTCCCGGCGTGCCGCCGCTGATTCCGGCCGCCATTCTGGAGCGGCATGGGCACACCGCCGCACGCTGCTGGGATGGCCACCCCTTGCCCGAGGGCACCCTGCTGCTGGTCGCCGACCAGGGCTTCGGCGACACCATCCAGTTCGCCCGCTACCTGCCGATGGCGGCGGCGCTCTGCCCGAATCTCGTGGTCGCCTGCAGCCCGGACATGAGGCCGGTGATCCGGTCCCTTCCCGGCGGATACCGCACGGTCACCGACTGGGAGGAGGCGCCGCCCTTCGCCGCCCACGCCGCGCTGTCCAGCCTGCCGGGGCTGTTCGGCACGAGGCCCGACATCGTTCCGCCCCCGCTCCCCGGCCTGCGGGCCGAGCCGGAGCGGGTGGAGCGCTGGGCGGAGCGCCTGGACGGGCTGCTTCCCCGCGGCTACCGCCGCGTCGGGCTGGTCTGGGCGGGGCGGCCGACCCATGGCAACGACCGCAACCGCTCCCTGACGCTGGCGCGGCTCGCGCCGTTCTTCGTTCTGGAAAAAACGGTTTTGGTGTCGCTTCAGAAGGGGCCGGCGCAGGCCGAGGCCGCCCGCTACTACGGCGCGGCGCCCTTGGTCGATCTGGGGCCGGAGCTGGGGAGTTTCGCCGACACCATGGCGGTGCTGGCGCAGCTCGACCATGTGGTCTGCGTGGACACGGCGGTCGCCCATCTGGCCGGGGCGATGGGGCGCCCGACCGCGGTGCTGCTGCCCTACGCGCCGGACTGGCGCTGGCTGCTGGGGCGAGGCGGCACGCCGTGGTATCCCACCGTCACGCTGCACCGGCAGCCGGCGCCCGGACGGTGGGACGAGGCCATCCGCGGCGCCGTCGCCGCGGCGACCGGAGGCAACATCAGGGCTTCAGGGCGGCCAGCCCGTCGGTGATGCCCTTGGTGGAGAGCGGGAAGGCCACCGCCTGCGTCCCGCCATAGGGGCGGACGGCGATCTGCGCGCCCTTGGAGCGGCGCAGCGCGGTCAGGGTCGCCTCGTCCATCGGGGCGTTGGCGAGGCAGCCGTCCTGGATGCACTGCTGGTAGGTCAGCGGCAGCGGCTTGCCGTCGTCGATGGTCAGCGCCGCCCCGGCGCGCAGGTCGACGCCCAGCGGCAGGATGACGACCATCACCCCCTTGCCGTCCGGGGCGAAATAGCCCACCGACGCCTTGAGGATGCGGGTCGCCTGCTTGGCCTCCTTGTTCTCCATGACGCGGGTCTGCGAGAGGAAGCAGCGCGGCTTGCCGTCGGGGGGCGTCTCGCATTCGGTCTGCCAGTCGCCGAAGGTCTTGCCCGGCTCCACCGCCCCGGCGGGCGCCCCGCCCACGAGGAGGAGGGGGAGCGCGGCCAGCGCTCCCGTGATGATGGCCTTCCGCATCGCCGTCATGCTCCTCACAGCTTCCACTTCAGGCCGGCGGTCGCCGACACCGTGTTCTCGCGGGCGCGGATCGCGTCCTGGACGCCGATGGTGGCGGTCAGCCGGTCGTCCAGAGCCACGCCCAGCCCGGCGCCGACCACCAGGGCATCGCGGCCCGGCTTGCTGGCGTCGGCGGTGAAGGCCACCCCGCCCAGACGGTTGGTGGTGGAGGCCGTGGCGTCGGCGAAGTCATGCTCCCACGCCAGGGCGGCGTTGGGCAGCAGGCGCCAGCCGCCCACCGTCACGCTGGTCCCGGCGCGCACGCCGAGCGCGCTGCGCAGGCTGGTCCAGCCCGCCGCCTCGACGTCCAGCGCCACGCCGCCGCCGGACTCGCGGAAGGCTTCGCGGGTGATGCGGTCGAAGCGCAGGCCGGCGCGCGGCTCGATCCAGGCGCTGTCCGACCCGGCGAAGGCCATGCGGTGCCCGGCGGCGATCTCGACGGAGACGTCGTGACCGTCCGCGCTGCCGCTGGCGCCCTGGCCCAGCGTGCCGAAGGCGATGCCGCGCGAGGCGTCGTAGTTGGCGTAGCCGTAGCCGATGGCGCCCTCGACGAAGGGGGTGTCGGCCGTGCCGCGCAGGCTCCAGGAGCCGTAGAGCGTCGCCTGGTAGCTGTCCACGTCGGCCTTGCCCAGCCCGTCGCGCGAGGTGACGCGGTTGCGCAGGTAGCCCAGCGCCACGCCGCCGCTCACGCCGTTCTCGTAGCTGTGGTCGGCGCCCAGCAGGAAACCACCGATCCGCTCGGTGGTGCCGGCGGCGTTGCCGTCCGAGCCGGTCCGGCTGTAGGCCGCCAGCGGCTGGCCCCACACGCCGCCCGACCCGCGGGCCTCACCGGTTTCGCCCACGGCGCTCGTGCCGTTGCCGCTGCCGTTCAGCCGGACACCGGAGGACGCTGCCGCGCCGCCGCGCAGCGCCGACAGACGGCCTTCCACCGCGCTGCCGAACAGGCGGCGGCTGGTGCGGTCGGCGGCCAGCGTGTCGGCGTGCAACTTGCCCGAGAGCTGGTCGAGCGCCCCGGCGATGCCGCTGCCGGGCAAGCCGTAGAGGCCATTGAACAGCGGGGCGGCGACGCCCTCCAGCCGCGCCCCGGCGGCCGGACGCAGCGTGTCCACCGCCGCGCCGGCGGCCCGCTGGTTGCGCGTGCCGCCGCGGACCGCGTAGTTGGTCGGCGTGACCACCAACCGGACGGCGGTGGCGTCGTAGAGCGTGTCGAAGCGGGTGCCGGCCTCCAGCCCCGCCGCCGGCTGCGTCACCGCGGCGAAGCCGCCGGCCACGCCGCCGTCCGCCTGGACGATGGTGAAGCTCTGGCCCAGCGTGGCGGTGTAGGCGTTGGTCGCGTCGCCGCTGATGCCGCGCAGCACCGGAGCCAGCGTGCCGGCGGCGGTGAAGGACGCCCCCTGCACCCGGATCTGATCGTGGTTGCCGGCACCGAAGCCGGCGGTCGGGCCGTCGATCTCGGCGTTCAGGACGCTGGTGCCGGTCAGAGTCACCGCGGACTGGAAGGTCAGCGCGCCGGGGGAGTTGCCCGGCGACACGGTGCCGGCCAGCGTGGCCGGGCCGCGGACGGTGCCGCCGCCGCTGAAGGTCGAGCCGGCGCTGGTGGTCAGCGAGCCGGAGACCACGCCGTTCACGGTCGCCGAACCGCCATTCCCCACATTGACCGCGCCGGTGATGCCGGTGGCGGCCACGGTGACGGTGCCGTCGCCCACCGTGACCGGGGCCATGACGGCGCCGGCCAGGGTGGCGCTGCCGCCGGAGGTCACGGTGACTGCGCCGTTGACCGCGCCATAGGCGGCGACGGTCAGGGTGCCGCCATTCACCGCCAGCGTGCCGCCGACGCCGCCGCCCTCGACGACGGTCATGGCGCCGCCACGGGCCACCGTCACCGGAACGGCCACGACGCCGCCGACCGTGGCGCTGCCGCCGTTGTTCAGGGCCAGCGTGCCGCCCGCGACCACGCCGCTCCTGGCGATGGTCAGGGCCGCTCCGTCGCCCACCGACAGGCCGCCGGCGTTGGCGAGCTGGCCGGAGACGACCACGGTGCCCGGTCCCGACGCGGCCAGCGCGCCGCTGCCGCCGACGGCGCCCGCCAGGGTGATGGTGTTGCCGTCCGGCGTGATGGTGCCGCCGCGGCTGGTCACGGTGACCGACTGGCCGAAGGTCAGCGGCGAGGCCGGGCGCAGCGTGCCGCCGTCGAAGGTGACCGAGCTGCCCTGGACCGCGCCGTCGCTGTTGGTGAAGCTGGGGCGGCTGGTGTCGATCACGCCGGTCGGCGGAGTGGGCGTGGGATCGGGATTCGGCGTCGGGCCGGGACCGGGGTTCGGATTGGGTTCCGGCTCCGGCTCCGGGTTGGGATTTGGCTCCGGTTCGGGCTCCGGTTCGGGCTGCGGCGTCACCTTGGTCAGGGTGAGCTGAATCCGTTTTTCCGCCATGTCGAAGGTGGCCGTCGGGGTCAGCGTCGCGTCGCTGCCGGTGATCGCGGTGAAGGCGCCGGACACCCCGCCCGTCGCGGTCACGATGGTGTAGGTCGTGCTGTCGCCGTAGCCGCTGCCGGTGGTGGTGACGGACAGGTCGCCGCCGATCGTGGCGGTGCCGGTAACGGCCAGCTTGCTGGCCGCCGAAGACGTCGTCCGGATCGCCAGCGTGCTGTCGCTCTGCTGCGTGTAGTTGCCGGTGACCGTCAGGGTGCCGGGCGCGCCGGAGCCGCCGGGGGTCACGGTCGTCCCGGACGGGCTGGTCACGTTGCCGACGACCGTTCCGGTGCCCGTCAGCGTCGTGCCGCTGCTGAGCTGAAGCCCGGTGGTGAGGGAGCCGTTGACGCGCAGTGTGCCGGCCTGGAGGTTCGTGGTCGTGGCCGAACTCGCACCCCCCAGCGTCCACTCCGTTCCGTTGACGTTGAGGGTGGTCAGGCCGGACACCGGTCCGGACAGGGTGCCGCCGCCCTCCAGAAGAAGGACTTGGTTCTGCCCTCCGGCCTGGATGCCGCCGACCAGCACGCTGCCGTCCTTCAGGTTGATGAAGCTGCCCGTCCCGAAGCCGAAGGTCTTGATCGCGCTGAAACCGCTTCCGGCGGCGATGGTGCCATGGTTGACGATGGTCGACGGGCCAGTGACAGACAGCACGTCGCCGGTGCCGATGATCGTGCCGTAGTTGGTGACGGTGGACTGCTTGGAAATGGAGGCGGCGGAGACCGCCGCATAATCCGTCTGCATGGGGTCCGTCGCCGGCCGCACGTTTTTGATCAGCGCGGCGCTGTTGGACGGGGACCCGTTGGTGAGGGTGAGAGCGTGGGAGCTTTCAATGGCGGACCAATTGCCGATGATCGTTCCGGTGTTTTCGATGACCGATGTCAGCGAACCCGCCGAGTTCGCCAGGAGAATGCCGTGGTAGGTCTTCGGCACCGAGATCAATCCGGAATTGATGATGGTGCCGTAGGTTTGGGCGTAGATGCCGTCGGCCTGATAGAAGTTGGTGTCGACCGAAATCTTGATCGTGCCCTGGTTGGTCAGGGTCCATCCGCCGGACGACTGGACCCACACGCCGGTGGTCAGGTCGGTGTACTGGTTGCCGGTGCCGCTGTCGACCACGCCGCCGGTGCTGGTGATGAGGATGTTGCCGGCGGTTGGATAGAAGGTCTGGTTCTGGATCGTCGTCAGCGTGTCCATCGGCGCCGCACTCGCGGCCAGCGACACGCCGAGCGCAATGGGGGCGGCGACCACCGCCGGCAGGCGGCCACCCGACATCAGGCTGTGGCGGATCGACTCAAGGGGGGATTGCGACGGCGGCATAGGCGGTTCACCTTGCGAGCGGGGCGTAAGCGTTACGACCAATGGTTTGAACCACCTAATCATAACGGGTAGCCTCCATCGCCGCTAAGATAAAATGCATGAAAATATATAAATCGTGAATTTTATTTTTGTCTAATCTTGCAAATTGTCGCGAAAAATAGGCAATGAATTTGTTGATTCTTGTGCAATGAAAGATGATGCTCTGTCTTGCTCTTGGGGTTTTGCTCGGGTTCGCCCCATCATTTGGGAGGGATGGGGATCAACCAATTAATAATTTCGAGAATGCCCTGATTTGAAAATGCAGGAAATTGTCAAAAACGGTACTCCGGCCGGCTCGCCGCTCTGCTTCCGCCGTGTCAATGTGGCAAATTCCACCGCTGAACGTTAATGGGCGGAGTGGCGCCGGCCCGGCGGTCGCCGCGTCCTGGCGAACCGCCGGGCCGAAAACGGTCACAGAAGCCGGGCGTTCAGAGTGATCTCCGTTCCGGTCAGCGCCTTGGACACCGGGCAGTTCTTCTTGGCGCCCTCGGCCTGTTGCTGGAAGGTCTGGGCGTCGATGCCGGGGATCTCGGCCTCGCAATCCAGTTCGATCCTGGTGATGGCGAAGCCCTCACCGGCCTTGTCCAGATGGACGCGGGCGGTGGTGTGCACGCGGGTCGGCGTGTGCCCGGCCTTGGACAGGCCGGCGGACAGCGCCATGGAGAAGCAGCCGGCGTGGGCCGCGGCGATCAGCTCCTCGGGGTTGGTGCCGGTGCCGTTCTCGAAACGCGACGGGAAGGAATAGGCGCCTTCGAACGCGCCGCTGCCCAGCCGCATGGTGCCCGAGCCCTGGGCGAGATTGCCGCGCCATTCCGCATCCGATTGCCGCACAGCCATTGGTGTTCTCCCGATCATCAGAGTGTTGGATGAACCGACGCTCCAGGTAGAGCCGTCCGAGCAAACGGCAATCGCCACAGGGGTTAAGCAAGAGGAGCGGTTGGCATCCGAAAAGCATCCGGGGCATACGGAAAAGCAGAGGAAGGCGCAGAACAATTAAGGTTTTGTGGCGTTGTCCCGGCACGGCGAAAGCCAGAGGTTGAATGGGGGTAGGAGGAATGAGCATGCGCCAACCGGATTGGCAGATCGCGGCTGGAACGGCGCCGCGGGGCGGCGATGCCCCGGCGGTCAGCGCCGCCGACATCCGGGCGCTTCTGGCCGAGAGCGGCTGGCTGGCCGTCGACGCTTCCGCCCTGTCCGACGAGGACGACCTCTACGCAGCCGGATTGACCTCGCATGGGTCGGTGAACCTGATGCTGGCGCTGGAGGAGCGCTACGGCGTCGAGTTCCCGGAACATCTGCTGCGCCGCCGCACCTTCGAGAGCATCGCGGCGATCCGGTCCGCGGTCGCCGGTCTGCTGGATGGCGCGCCGGGGGCCGGATGAGGGCGCCCACGCCGGACAGCCTGCCGGCCATGGCCGCCGAGGTTGCCGCCGATGCGGCCGCCATCGCCGGGCGCCATGCGGACAGCGTGGACCGCGAGGCGCGCTTTCCCGCCGAAGCCTTCGCCGCCCTGAAGGACGCGCGGCTGCTCGGCCTGATGGTGCCGCGGGATTTCGGCGGCGGCGGTGGCGGGCTGGCCGATGCCGCGGCGGTGGCCCACGCGCTGGCCCGGCAATGCCCGTCCACCGGGCTGATCTACGCCATGCACCAAATCCAGGTGGCCTGCCTCGTCCGCCACGGCCAAAACGGCGCCTGGCACCGCGGTTTCCTGGAGCGGCTGGCCGGGGAGCAGCTTCTTCTCGCCTCCGCGACGACCGAGGCCGGGATCGGCGGCGACGTGCGCTCGAGCGCCTGCGCGGTGACCGGCACCGTGGGGGGCGAGACGGGCGACGCCTTCCGGCTCGAAAAGCAGGCGACGGTCATCTCCTACGGGGCGGAAGCCGATGCGATCCTGGTGACGGCGCGTCGCACGGCGGACTCGCCGCCCTCCGATCAGGTCATCGTTCCGGTGTTGCGCGGCCAGACCCGGTTGGAGGAGATCGGCGGCTGGGACACGCTAGGCATGCGCGGCACCCGCAGCGTCGGCTATCGGCTGGTTGCGGAGGCGGAGCGGGCGCAGATCCTGCCGCTGCCCTACGCCGACATCGCCGCCCGCACCATGCTGCCGGTGACCCACATCCTGTGGAGCAGCGTGTGGCTGGGCATCGCGACGGACGCCGTGGCGCGGGCCGCCGCCTTCATCCGGGCGGAGGCGCGCAAGCGTCCCGGCACCCCGCCGCCCGGAGCGCGTCGGCTGGCCGAGGCGACCGCCGGGCTCCAGGCCATGCGCGGGATGGTGCGCGGCGCGCTCGCCCGGTTCGAGGAGGCGGCGGACGATCCCGACCGTCTCACCGCTCCGGGGTTTACGGTCGCCATGAACACGCTGAAGACGGAAGCAGCGGAGATGGTGGTGCGGATCGTCGGGCAGGCGATGCTGGCCGGCGGTCTGGCCGCCTACCGCAACGACAGCCCCTTCAGCCTGTGCCGCCATTTGCGCGACGCCCACTCGGCGCCGCTGATGATCAACAACGACCGGATCCTGGGCAACACGGCGAACCTGCTGTTGGCGCACAGGGACAACGGTTCTCTCTTCGGCTGAGGCTTTCTCGGAACGGAATGCGGCGGATGGACATGCGGGCAGGAAGCACACCGGCGGAGAATGGGCAGGCGGCGTTCCGCGACGCGCTGATCGCGGCCGGGCTGCTGATTCCCACGGGGGTCGACGGGCTGTACGGCCGCAGCGGCGCCTTCGAGGATGTCGTGGAGCGCTTCAACGACCTGATCACCACCTGGGGCGGCGGCGACGGCGCGGACGTCATGCGCTTCCCTCCGGGGGTGGCGCGCCATCAGTTCGAGCAGAGCGGCTATCTGAAGAGCTTTCCGCATCTGGCCGGCACCGTCCACGCCTTCAAGGGCGACGAGCGCGCCCACCAGTCCATGCTGCGCCGGCTGGAGGAGGGGGAGGAGTGGACCGACGCCCAGATGGCCACCAACGTCGTCCTCACCCCCGCCGCCTGCTACCCCGTCTACCCGACCATCGCGGAGCGCGGGCCGTTGCCCGCCGAGGGGGCGCTGGTCGATGTCTATTCCTACTGCTTCCGCCATGAACCCTCGCTGGATCCGGCGCGGATGCAGATGTTCCGGATGCGCGAATATGTGTGCGTCGGCACGCCGGGGCAGGTGATGGACTTCCGGCAACGCTGGGTGGAGCGCGGGCGGGCGCTGATGGAATCGCTCGGCCTGCCGGTGGCCGTCGATCTGGCGAACGACCCCTTCTTCGGACGGGCCGGGCGGATGCTGGCGGCCAGCCAGCGCGACCAGGGGCTGAAGTTCGAGCTGCTGATCCCCATCGCGTCGGCGGAGCACCCCACCGCCTGCCTCAGCTTCAATTACCACCAGGACCATTTCGGGCTGCTGTGGGACCTGCGGACGCCGGATGGCGCCGTCGCCCACACGGCCTGTGTCGGCTTCGGGATGGAGCGGGTGGCGCTGGCGCTGTTCCGCCATCACGGCTTCGACGCGAAGGCGTGGCCCGCCGCCGTGCGCGCCGTCCTGTGGGGCTGAGCGGGCAGGGGAGGCCGGACATGGCGCATCCGCTCGACAGGCCGGACCGCGACTGGGCGGAGACCAACTGCTACACCGACCTGTGGCTCGGGCTGCTGCGGGCGCTGGGGATGGAGCCGATGGCCGCCCTGGCCTTTACCGTCGCGCAGGATTTCGAAGGCGACCAGTTCACCTTCTTCAAGGTGCCGCCGGAGGATCTGCGCCGGCTCTACGGGCTGGAGGTGCAGGAACTCGCCCTCTACGACCGGGTGGAGACCCACGCGGCGGTGCAGGTGGCGCGCGGCCGCCCCGTGCTGGTCGAGGTGGACGGCTATCACCTGCCCGACACGCGGGGAACCTCGTACCGCGCGCAGCATGTCAAGACGACCATCGCGATCCTCGGCCTGGATGCGGGCGCGCGGCGGCTCGACTACATCCACAACGCCGGGCGCTTCACGCTGGAGGGGGAGGATTACGACGGCCTGTTCGCCCCGGCGCCGCTGTTCCCCTATGTGGAGTTCGTGAAGCGCGGCGGTCCGGCCTTGAAGGGAGAGGCGCTGATGGACGCCTCGCGCGGGCTGCTGTCCCACCATCTGCGCCGCCGTCCGGTGGGCAACCCCATCGCCGCCTTCCGCGCCGCGCTGCCGGAGCATCTGGAGATTCTGGCCGCCCGGCCCATGGACTATTTCCATCTCTACGCCTTCAACACGCTGCGGCAGGTGGGAGCGAATTTCGAGCTTCTCGGGATGCATGCGCGCTGGATCGGCGGGCCGGCGGAGGCGGCGGAGGCCTGCGCCACCCTCTCCGCCACGGCCAAGGCTCTTCAGTTCCAGCTCGCCCGCGGCGTACACCGGCGGCGCTTCGGCGATCACGCGGAACCGCTGGAGGCGATGGAGCGCGCCTACGACCGCGCGCTTGGCGCGCTGCTCCGCCGCTACGGGTGACCGACGATGGCGCGCCTTCACGCCGTGACGGGCCGCAGCGTGACGCCCCTGTCCGCGGGCTGGGAACTGTGCGTGACCGAGCCGGGGGCGACGCCCGGCGGGGACTGGCTGCCCGCCCCGGTGCCCGGCACCGTCGCCCAGGCGCTGCGCGAGGCCGGGCTCTACCGGCTGGGCGATCCGCTCCCCCTGCACGATCGCGACGTCTGGTACCGGGTGCGGCTGAGCGGTGACGGGCCTTGCACCCTGCGCTTCCATGGCCTCGCCACCGTCGCGGAGGTGTGGTTGGACGGCAAGCGCATCCTGGCCAGCGACAGCATGTTCCAGAGCCATGACGTTCCGGTGACATTGCGCGGCACGCACGCGCTGCGCATCGTCTTCCGCGCCCTGAATCCGGTGCTGAAGGCGCGGAAGGGGCGGGGCCGCTGGCCGGTCCGGCTGGCCGAGCCGGCAGGACTGCGAACAGTGCGGACCACGCTGCTGGGGCACATGCCCGGCTGGTGCCCGCCCGTGCCGGCGGTCGGCCCCTGGCGCCCGGTGGAACTGATCGCGGAGGATGGTCCGCTGCGCGTCCGTTCGGCGGACCTGAGGGCCACGCTGGAGGGGCGGGACGGCCGCCTGTCCCTGACCTTGGCGGCGGCCTGGAGCGGGTCCGCTCCCCCGCCGGGGTGGCTGGAGCTGGGGGAGGCGCGGGCGCCGCTCCGCTGGACCGGGCCGGAGGAACTGCGCGGCGACCTCCGCCTGCCGGAGGTCGCGCCCTGGTGGCCGCACAGCCACGGCAACCCGGCGCTCCACGCCGTGCGCGCGTCGGTGGGCGACGAGCGCATCGATCTCGGGCGCACCGGCTTCCGCCGCATCGAGCGCGAGCCTGGCGACGGCTTCGCCCTGCGCGTCAACGGGGAGCGCATCTTCTGCCGCGGCGCCTGCTGGAGCAGCCCGGACATCGTGGCCCTGGCGGGAACGCGGGAGGCGTACGCCCCCTGGCTGGAGCTGGCGCGGCAGGCCGGCATGACCATGCTGCGGGTGCCGGGCATCGCCACCTACGAGGCCGACGCCTTCTTCGACCTGTGCGACGCGATGGGGATTCTCGTCTGGCAGGATTTCATGTTCGCCAACTTCGACTATCCGGCCGACGAGCCGTTCCTCGACGGCGCTCGGCGGGAGGCGGCGCAATTCCTCGACCGGGTGCAGGCGGCGCCGTCGCTGGCCGTGCTGTGCGGCGGCAGCGAGGCGGAGCAGCAGGCGGCCATGCTCGGCCTGCCGCGCGAGCGCTGGACACAGCCGCTGTTCGACAGCGTCCTGCGCGACGAGGCGGAGCGGGGGCGGCCGGACGTGCCCTACGTCGCCAACTCCCCGACCGGCGGGCCGCTGCCCTTCGCCGCCGACGCCGGGGTGGCCCATTACTACGGCGTCGGCGCCTATCTGTGCCCGCTGGAGGACGCGCGGCGGGCGAATGTCCGCTTCGCCTCCGAATGCCTCGCCTTCGCCAACATGCCGGCGGCGGGAGCGCTGCCCGGCGTGCCGGCGGTCCACGACCCGCGCTGGAAGGCGCGCGTGCCGCGCGATCCCGGCGCCCCGTGGGATTTCGAGGATGTGCGGGACCATTACCTGCGCGGCCTGTGCGGCGTCGATCCCATGGTCCTGCGCTACGAGGACCCCGACCGCTACGCGCGGCTGTCCCGCGCGGTGACGGGGGAGGTCATGGAGGCCGTCTTCGCGGAGTGGCGGCGGGCCGGCTCCACCTGCGCTGGCGGGCTGGTCTGGATGTTCCAGGACGTCTGGCTGGGGGCCGGCTGGGGCGTGGTCGATTCCGCGGGCGTGCCGAAGGCGGCGTGGCACGCCTTGCGCCGCGCCTTCCGGCCGGTGCAGGTCCTGCTGACCGAGGAGGGGGTGAACGGGCTGGCGATCCATCTGCTGAACGAGACGGCGGAGCCGGTGGAAGCGGTGCTGACCCTGACCGCCCTGCGGCGGGGCGAAGTGCCGGTGCTGCGGATCGGGCGGACGGTCACCCTGCCGCCGCGCAGTGTTCAGGCCGTGCCGGCGTCCTCGCTGCCCGACCGCTTCGTCGATCTGACCGGCGCCTACCGTTTCGGTCCGCCCACCCACGACGCGGTGGTGGCGGCGCTCACCGATGCGCAGTCAGGCGCTCTGGTTGCGGACGCTTTCCATTTTCTCCAGGGCGGGCGGATGGAGCGTGCGGAGCTGGGGCTCGGCGCCCGCGTGAAGCGGACGGATGAGGGGTGGGCGCTGATCCTGTCGAGCCGTCGCCTCGCCCGCTCCGTCCACATCGAGGACGACGGGTTTCGGGGAGAGGAGGAGTGGTTCCATCTGCCGCCGGGCGTGGAGCGCCAGGTCCGGCTGATCCCGCGCCACCCTGGCGCGGCGGTGCCCGATGGCGAGGTCCATGCGTTGAACGGTCTGGACCCGACGCGCTACCGGGGGGACGCATGACGCCCGAACCGCCCATGCCCGTTCTGTTCGAGGACTGTTTCGGCTGGCTGCACCCGGCGGGTGGGCGGCGCGGCGTCGTGCTGTGCGCGCCCTATGGCGCGGAGGCGCTGGCCACCCATCGGGCGTGGCGTGGCTTTGCCGAAAAGCTGGCCGCGGCCGGATTGCCGGTTCTGCGCTTCGATTATCCCGGCACCGGAAACAGCGCCGGGGAGGAGGACGATCCGGCCCGGCTGGAGGCGTGGCTCGGCGGCATCCGCGCCGCGGCCGCCCATCTGCGCGCCGTCGCGGGGGTGGGGGAGGTGGCGCTGGTGGGCTTGCGGCTGGGCGCCCTGCTCGCCACGGCGGCGGCCCGCGAGGTGGGGGCGGACGCCCTGGTCCTGCTGTCGCCTTTTCCCTCGGGCCGGGCCTTCCTGCAGGAATTGCGGGCGGTCGCCCTGCTCGCCGAACGTCCGGCGGACGCCCCGCCCGCGGTGGGGCCGGAGGGGATCGACAGCGCCGGGTTCCGCCTTGCTCCGGAAACGGCGGAGGCCCTGCGTGCGCTCGACCTCGCGCGGCTGACCGAGGCCCCGGCGCCGCGGGTGCTGATCCTCGACCGCCCGGAGGGCCGCGCGGCCGTTCTGGCGGAACGGTTCCGTGCGCTGGGGGCGGACGTCGACGAGGCGCCCTTCCCCGACCACGCGCGGCTGATGAGCAGCGTCCAGCACGCGGCTCTGGACTGCCCGGCTTTCGCGCGTGTGACGGCCTGGCTGGCGCGCGGGATGGCGCCCGCCGGTCCGCTCCGGACGGTGGCGGCGCCCGCCCTCCGTTTGTGCCTTGCCGGCGCGGTGGAGCGCCCGCTCCGTTTCGGTCCCGGCGCCGGTCTGTTCGGCGTCCTCTGCGAGCCGGCCGCCGCGGCCGCCGAGCGGCCCGCCGTCCTGCTGCTGAACAGCGGCGCCACGCCCCACACCGGCACCGGGCGCATGTCGGTGCGGCTGGCCCGGCGGCTGGCTGCGCGGGGGATCGCCTCGCTGCGCCTGGATCTCGGCGGGTTGGGCGACAGCGCGTCGAAGCCCGGACGCCGTGACGGGCTGATCTATTGCCGCGATATGGTGGAGGATGCGCAAGCCGGGCTGGACGCGCTGGCGGCGGCGGGGCATGGCGCCGCCGTGGCCGTGGGGTTGTGCGCCGGAGCGGCGGTGGCGCTGCGCGTCGCGCTGGCCGACCCGCGCGTGGTCGGGCTGGCGCTGGTCAATCCGGGCCGCTTCGTTCTGGGGGACGGGGTGACGCAGGAGGAGGCCATCGGCAGCGCGGTGAAGCCGGCCGCCGCTTATCTTCCCCGGCTGACCGAGCCGGCGGTGTGGCGGGCCATCCTGCGCCAGGACCGCAAGGCGTCGCGCGTCGCGCGCGGCCTGTCGGAGCGCGCGGCCCGCCGGCTGCGCATCGGGGCCGGGCGGCTGCGCGCCGGACTGACGGGGGGCGGCTACGCCCGCGACGATGTGCTCCACGCCTTCCAGGCGCTGGCCGACCGCGGAGCCCGCACGCTGATGGTCCACAGCGCGGGCGACGTGACGCTGGGCGAGTTGGAGGCGCAGGCCGGGGCCGACGGCGGGCGGCTGCGCCGGATGGGCGGGCTGTGGATGGAGCGCCTCGCCGGGGCCGATCACAGCCTGATGGAGCGCGCCGCGCGGGAGCGCTTCGCCGACCTGCTGGATGAGCTGTTGGACCAAATTGGCGCGGGCGCGACGGGCACCGTGCGCGGGAAGGGCCCCGGCCCACCGGAAGGGACCGGGGCGCTCCGCGTCAATCACGCGACGGGAAATAGCCCAGCATGAAGATGAAGAAGAACAGCGACTGGTAGGGCTGCAGGTTGTTGAGGGCGACCGGGGTCGAGACGACGCCGCCGCCCGGGCTCACCTCGATGGTGGCGCCCGTGGGGCCGCCGCTGACCGTGCCCTGCGAGGAGAGCGCGCCCATCAGCGAGCTTCCGGTCGGCGGCGTCGGCATGCTGGAGGCCGGGATGTAGGGACCGTCGACGCTCACGTCGGTGCTCGGATCGATGAATTGGCCGCCCAGCACCGCGGGAATGGCGGACGGGATGTTGCTGGTGCCGACCGCCGGGTTCAGCGGAACGGTGACCGTCGCGTTGAACGGCACGGTGCCGCCCGCGCTGCCACCCTGGAAGGCGGCCCCGTGGGTGTGCATCGGCAGATTGTTGCCGATGATCGTCGTGTACTGCGTCCCGCCCGCGTAGCCGTTGATGAGCGTGGTGCTGGTGTAGGGGCTGGTCCCCGGCCCCACCATCACGCGGCCGCGCAGGTCCGGCAGGTTGAACGTCGAGTTGTCCTTCGCGGTGCCGAAGGCCCCGGCCGTGATCGCCCACAGGGCTTGGAACTGCGCCGAGCTGACCGCTTGTCCCAGGCATTGCTGCGTGTTCACGGGGGCGAAGTTGCCGGCGAATGGAAAGACGGACCCTATATAGAAATCCATGGCGAAATCTCCGGTGGTATCGATGCGCTGGGACGGACGGTGCGCGATGGTGTGCGAAGGACCCGGCGGCCGGGCTCAGTTCAGGACCAGTTCGAAGCAGCCCCGTTCGGGATCGCGCGGAATGATCCGCACGATGTAGAAGGGGCCCAGCAATCCCGTCGTCGGATGGTCGATCTGGAAATAGCCGTTCCACAGATGGCTGATGCCGTAGGTTTCGAACAGAGCCGAAAAGGACGTGCGTTTCGCCCAGCGCGGCGTGCATTCCGGCCGCGGCGTCAGCTTCGTCAGTTCGACCTCCGTGATCACGGACCCGTCCTCCGGGGCCACGAAACGGAACGTCTGGCCGAGATGCGGGGCGAACATCTCGTGGGAGATGGAGGCGATGTCGATGGTCATCTCAAAGGTCCGGGCTCAGGGTCTTGAAGTGCGGCGGTCGTTCCGGGCGTGCAAAGCCAAAACGCCGCATCCGTCCATCCGGTGGTCGACGATCGGGGAGTGACCCCGGATCAGTCGCGCATCGGGAAGATGCCGCTGGTGACGATCAGCATGGTCAAAGCCAGATAGGGCTGCATGTTGTTCACCGGAGTCGGGGCGGTGACGCCGCCGCCCGCCGAAATGCTGACCGTGCCCGTCAGTCCGCCCATCGTGACGGTGCCGGTGGCCGAACCGACCAGGGCCGAACCGTTCGGCGCGGTGCCGGAGCTGTAGGGGCCCTCCAGCTCGATGCCGGCGCCGACGGTGTCGTTGAGCCGGAGGGCGCCGAGATAGTTGTTGCCGCCCGCCGGGGTGCTGCTGGCGCCGACGACGGTGCTCACCGGGATGGCCGCGGCGGCGGTGACGGTCGCGCTGGTGCTGCTGCCGACCGGCGAGAAGGTCGCGGCGTGGATGTGCGCCGGCAGATTCTGCTGGGTGAGTATGTTGTTCGCGACGCCGCCGAAATTCCCCGGGTTGAGCGTCTGGTTGTTGAGGTAGGGGCTGGTGCCGGACCCCACCATCACGCGGCCGCGCAGGTCCGGCAGGTTGAAATTGGTCGTGCCGTTGCCGCCGTACATCGCGCCGGTGACCGCGAACAGAGCCTGGTTCTGGCCGGTCTGCAGCTGCTGGCCCAGGCACTGGGCCGTGTACTGGGGGGCGTAGGCGCCGGTGAACGGGAAAACCAGGCCGAGGTAAACTTCCATGACGACACCTCCTGTTTATGAAACCGGTTGCAGCGGCCTGTGGCCAGCGTCTTACCAACGACGCGCCACGCCGCCGAATGTGATAGAAAGCATACCGACATATTCTCCTGATCGGCTGGTTCGCGGGCAATAAACGATACAAAAAGTTACTTTTTCCGATTGTTATCGTTTCAGAAAAACCTTTTGGTTGCGCATTGGTGTATGCTCTGCACGGTTTGGCCGGATCGGGGGCGCACAGGGCGATTCGCCCGGAGCGTCGAGCGGCTCCTGGCCACGCGCGCCGCACCGCCCCGATACCGAGGCGGACGACTCGCGCCGTGTCCGCCGCGCCGCGGGTGCATGGCGGCGATTCTTGCGTCGTGCACGCGTTTTCGGCTATTCAGGGCACGCGCTTGTGCTACCGGAAGGGGTGTGGCCGATGGCCGTTCTGAATGGGTCGCTGCCGCTGCTCGGCGGATTGACGGTGCGGTTCCCCCGCCCATCGGACGACGACTTCCTGATGGGCCTGTTCATGGACGCGCGCCCGTGGCTGGCCAAGGCGCACCATGACCGTGACTTCATCCGGACGCTCTACGAACAGCAGTACAGCGCCCGGCGCATGGGGCAGGAAACCCGTTATCCGGAGCATCTGGATTTCGTCGTCGAGAAGACGGGCCAGCCGGTCGGCCGGATCGTCATGGATCTCGGCCGCTACGACTGGCGGGTGTCGGAGGTGGAAATCCACCGTCTGGCCCGCGGCAAAGGCATCGGCACCGATCTTCTGCGCAGCTTCCAAGGGACTGCGGCGCAAATGCGCATGCCGATCACCTTGTCGGTGGCCGAGGTGGAGACGCGCGTCCACTGGTTTTACCATCGGTTGGGCTTCGATCTTCTGGCGAAGACGTCGCCGTCCCTGGAGTTGATCTGGCTTCCGCCCGGCCATCCGGGAATCCAGCATCTGCCGCCGCAGATCCTGCCGGTGCAGATGCACCAGGGTGGAGCGTCCTGATTCCGGCTCCATTGTAACGCGGTCGGGCGGTCCGCTTCCTCTTGATCGAGTTCCGGGGCGGTCATCTTGTGCCGGGCCTGTGACATCGGCGCGCAGTGTTCTGCCCGTGAATGCTTGATTTTGTCCGCCGAACGCCCGCCAAAGGCGAGGTTCTGCTGCAAAAAGCATACTTTTATATGCATTTGTTTCAGTGATGAAATCGACAATGCATTACGGAAGCAAATGCATCGAATTATGTCGGCTTGGCTCTCTTTCCTGATGCAAATCGATGCAAACAGGGCACTCCTTCTGCCGCCAGAATAGGCTGATGCGCTGTTAAAGACTGTGAAAAGGTGGTAGTCTCCCGCAAGCTATTCACTTTTTGGTGACTGCTTCCGGCGTAGGGTCGGGCGGTGTTGCGTATGGCGGGAGACTGATGATGGCGCGCAAGCGTGGTTCGAACGGCAGCGGTGTGAATGGGCGTTCCGGCATGGCACGCAAGCCGTCCTCATCGATGTTCGCGATGGCTCTCGAACAGCGCTTCATGTTCGACGCGGCGGGGGCCGCTACAGCCGCCGAAGCCCATCTGCAACCCGATCCCGTGCCGAACGATCAGGGCGCCGGCAAGGCCGACGCCGCCGACAAGCTGGCCGATTGGGCGGCCAAGGAGGCGAATGTTCCCGTGGCGGCCGCCCCGGCCGCCTCCGCGCAGACGCACACCGAACCCCAGGGGCCGGTCCGTTCGGTGGTGTTCGTCGACACCAGCGTGAACGACTATCAAACGTTGATCAAGGACATCGCCCCCGACGCCAAGGTCGTCCTGCTCGACCCCCAGCAGGAGGCGCTCGGCCAGATGGCGAAGGCGCTGTCCGGAATGTCCGGTCTGGATTCCGTCCAGGTCGTCAGCCACGGCAACGAAGGCCATCTCTACATCGCCGGCCGCGCCTATTGGGCGGACGGCTTGGCGAATCGCGCGCAGGATCTCCAGGCGATCGGCGCCGCGCTGAAGCCCGGCGGCGACATTCTTTTCTACGCCTGCAACGTCGGCGCCGGACAGGCGGGGCAGGAGTTCGTCCAGACGGTCCATCGGCTCACCGGGGCCGACGTGGCGGTGTCCAGCGACGAGACCGGCAACGCCGCCGGCCAGAACTGGACACTGGAGGTGCAAAGCGGGGCCATCGAGGCGGCGATTCCCTTTGCCCTGTCGTCCATGGAGACCTTCAGCGGCCGGTTGGGAACCGTGGTCGTCACTTCGGCGACCGGGACGGCGGCGGGATCGTTGAACCACGCGATCGCCAACGCGGCCGCCGGGGACGTGATCGAGTTCAGCTCGACGCTGGTCTCCAGCAAGATTTCCCTGGGCGTCACGACAAGCCTCCTGACGGCGGCGGTTCAGAGCTTCACGATCAACGGCGACGTGGACGGCGACGGTATCGCCGACATCACGATCTCCGGCGCCAACACCGGCACTGTGTCCGCGACGACGGACTATCGCGGCATCCTCTTCAATGCGCCCGGCAAGACGCTGACGGTCAAGAACGTCATCATGGAGCGCTTCTATTCGGGATCCGCCCTGCAGGGCGCGCTGACCTTGCAGAACGGGTCGCTTGAAGTGGATGGCGCGATCTTCAAGGACAACCTGAACAACGTCATCGTCACGACCACCGCGTCCACATCCGTGACGATCAAGAACTCGGTTTTCCGCGATAACACAGGTGTGGTGGTCGGTACGGCGGGCTTCGCGGTCGTTCGCACGCAGGTGAACGACACGCTGACGATCGAGAACAGTCTGTTTGCAGACAACCACTACGTCATGAACATGGGCTCGAATTCGGCTCTCTACCCGGGCTCCATTATTGCGCAAACGCACAACACTGCTAACTATACGGTGAACATACGCAACGTCACCATTGTCAATAACAGCTACGTTAACAACGATGCCGGCGCTATCAGCGTCAAGACGTCGGGAATCGGCACCTATTCCGGTGGATCGGCGACCGTGAACGTTTACAACACGATCATTGCGGGAAATTCCGGCAGTCTTGGTGGGACGAGTTTTGCCGATCCGAACGCCATCGTTTACAACAGCGACAAGATAACCCTGAACGCGGGCAACAATTATCAGGGCGCCATAACCGGCAATGCGATCTTCGTCGACTCCACCAACGCCACTACCAGCCTGCGCGACTATCGTCCGGCCTCGACCGCGACGACCTTCATCAACGCCGGCGACAGCAGCAACGCGAACCGCTACGGCGGCAGCTACGACATCCGCGGCATTGACCGCATCCGCGACGGTGCCCTCGACCTCGGCGCCTACGAGGTGCATTGGAACGTGGGCGAGCCGTCGGTCGACCTGAACGGGGCGGGCGCCGGCACCGGGGAGTCCGTCAGCACCTCCACGCCCGCCTCCGGGGTGCTGATCGCTCCCAACGCCGTTTTGGCCCAGACGGACAGCGACACCCGCCTGCTCGGCGCCACCATCACCCTGTCCGGCACGTCGGACGGCGCTGCGGAAGTGCTGAGCATGCTGGCGGCCTCCGTGGCGACGGCCAGAACCTACGGCATCAGCGTCACCGGCAATGACACCGGCACGATCACCTTGCGGGGTGCGGCCAGCGTGGCGAACTATCAGGCCGTGATCCAACTGATCCTGTACAAGAACACCGCCGGCAGCGTCACGGCTGGCACCCGAACCGCGACGGTCACCGTCAACGATGGTGAAACGACCAGCACCGCGCGGACCAGCCAGATCACCCTTGGGGGCTCTTCCCCCTCCAACGGCGCGCCGGTGAACAGCGTGGTTCCGACGGTTGGCGGAACGGCGACGGTGGGCAACGCCTTGACCGGCGGGACGGGCACCTGGAGCGATCCGGACGGCGACACGCTGAGCTACACCTATCAGTGGTACCGCGCGGACGACAGCAACGGCACCAACGCGGCGTCGATCAGCGGGGCGACCAGCGCCAGCTACACGCTGACCAGCTCCGACGCGCACAAGTACCTGCGGGTGGCGGTGATCGCCAACGACGGCAACGCCAACACGACGACGGCCTATTCGGCCTACACGGAAATCCTGAACAGCGCGCCGGTGAACAGCGTGGCGCCGAGCG
>NZ_QLKQ01000001.1:0-150690 GCF_003349955.1 Azospirillum brasilense | reverse complement strand
TCGGCCTACACGGAAATCCTGAACAGCGCGCCGGTGAACAGCGTGGCGCCGAGCGTGAGCGGGACGGCGACGGTGGGCAACGCCCTGTCGACCACCAACGGCAGTTGGAGCGACGCCGACGGCGACGGTCGGAGCTACAGCTACCAGTGGTACCGCGCGGACGACAGCAACGGGACCAACGCGGCGTCGATCAGCGGGGCGACGAGCGCCAGCTACACGCTGACCACGTCCGACGCGCACAAGTACCTGCGGGTTGTGGTGACGGCGAACGACGGCAAGGGCGGCACGCCGACGGCGACCTCGGCCTACACGGAAATCCTGAACAGCGCGCCGGTGAACAGCGTGGCGCCGAGCGTGAGCGGGACGGCGACGGTGGGCAACGCCCTGTCGACCACCAACGGCAGTTGGAGCGACGCCGACGGCGACGGTCGGAGCTACAGCTACCAGTGGTACCGCGCGGACGACAGCAACGGGACCAACGCGGCGTCGATCAGCGGGGCGACGAGCGCCAGCTACACGCTGACCACGTCCGACGCGCACAAGTACCTGCGGGTTGTGGTGACGGCGAACGACGGCAAGGGCGGCACGCCGACGGCGACCTCGGCCTACACGGCGATCCTGAACAGCGCGCCGGTGCTGAGCACGGACGCGCGTAGCCTGACCGCCATCGAGGAAGACGACACCGGCAACAACGGCGACACCGTGGCGGCCATCCTCGCCTCCGCCGGGACGGCCACGGATGTCGACGGCAACGCGCTGGGAATCGCGATCACCGCGGCCGACACCAGCCATGGCACGTGGCAGTACAAGAGCGGGGCCGGAAACTGGACCACCATCACCGGCGTCTCGGGCGCGTCGGCCTTGCTGCTCGCCAGCACCGACCGCGTGCGCTTCGTGCCGAACGCTGACTACAACGGATCGGTCACCGGCGGCGTCACATTCAAGGCGTGGGATCAGACCTCCGGTACGGCGGGCACCACGGTCGGCAACGACACCACCGCGAACGGCGGGCAGGGCAGCGGCAGCCAGTTCAGTGTCGGCAGCGCCACGGCGGGAATCGCCGTGACCGCGGTGAACGACGCCCCGGTGCTGACCGACACCGTCCTTGTCCTGCCCAACGTCGCCCAGGCCGCGGGTGCGCCCAGCGGTGCCGTGGGTGCCGCCGTGTCGTCGCTGGTGGCGCTCGGCACGAACGTGTCCGACGTGGACAGCGGCGCCGTCACCGGCATCGCGCTGGTCGGCGTGGACACGTCGGAAGGCGGTACCTGGTACTACAGCACCGACGGCGGCTCCACCTGGACAGCCGTCGGCACGGTGAACGACAGCGGAAACGCGCTGCTGCTGCGCACCACGGATCGGCTCTACTACGAGCCGACGGGCAACAACGCGGGCATCCTCAACGCGGCGATCACCTTCCGCGCCTGGGACCAGACCAGCGGCACCGCCGGGACCAAGGTGGCGACCGCGGGCGGCGGCGGCATCTCCGCCTTCTCCGCGGCCACGGACACCGCCAGCCTTTCGATCACCCCGGCCACCCTGGCAAGCACCGTGGCCCTCGCGGCCGCGTCGGACACGGGCAACAGCAACTCGGACAACATCACCAAGGCAACCAGCGTCACCTTCGACGGCAGCGGCGCCAACGCCAACGCCAACACGACGGTGCGGCTCTACGCCAACGGCACGCTGGTGGCGACGACCACCGCCGACGCGTCGGGCGCCTACAGCTTCACCGGTGTCGACGTGTCCGGCCTCAGCGGCGCGGTCGACTTCACCGTCCGTCAGGTCATCGCCGGGATGGAGAGCGCCGACTCCGCCGTCCGGACCGTGACCTTCGACCGCACGGCGCCGACCGTCGCCATCACCACGGTGACGGGCGACAACGTTCTGAACGCGGCGGAAAGCGCCGTGGCCCAGACGGTGGCGGGCACCACGACGGGCGTCGAGGACGGCCAGACGGTCACGGTGTCGCTGAACGGCAAGACCTACAGCACGACGGTGACCAACAACGCCTGGAGCCTGTCCATCCCCTCCGACGATCTGCTGGCGCTGACGGACGGCGGCACTTACACCGTCACCGCCGATCTGGCGGATGTGGCGGGCAACGCCGCGGTCCAGGCGACGCGCAGCGTCTCGGTCGACCGCACGCCGCCGACCCTCGCCATCGCCACCGTGGCGGGCGACAACGTGCTGAACGCGGCGGACAGCGCCGTCGGGCAGACGGTGTCGGGGGTGACCAACGGCGTCGAGAATGGCCAGACGGTCACGGTGTCGCTGAACGGCAAGACCTACAGCACGACGGTGACCAACAACAGATGGAGCCTGACCGTCCCCTCCGGCGATCTGCTGGCGCTGACCGACGGCGCCAGCTACACCGTCACCGCCAGCCTCACCGACGCGGCGGGCAACCCCAGCGTGGCGACCCGCAGCCTGTCGGTGGACCGTACGCCGCCATCGGTGGTCAGCGTCACGCCGCCCCCGGCGCGGACCTACCTCCCCGGCGAGACGCTCAGCTTCTTCGTCCAACTCAGCGAGACGGTCGTCGTCAACGGCGGCAATCCGGTTCTGGAACTGGCGGTCGGAAGCGACATCCGGAACGCGACCTACAACGCGGCGGGCAGCACCGGCACGCTGTTGCGCTTCGACTACGTCGTTCCGGTCGGCGACCGGGCGCCGCAGGGCGTTTCCGTCCTTGGGATGGCGCTGAACGGCTCGATCGTCACGGACCTCGCCCAGGGGCCGCTGCTGACCGCGCTGGCGGGCATCGGCGACACCAGCGAGGTGCGCATCGACACCCCGATCCCGGCGAAGCCGGTCGGGACGGCGCTGAGCGGCCTGTCCGACTCCGGCGTGTCGGCGACGGACCGGTTGACCAACGTGACGAGGCCGACCCTGTCCGGCACCGCCGAGGCGAACGCCACGGTGACCGTGCTGGTGGACGGCATCGCGGTGGGAACCACCGTGGCCGACGAGAACGGCTTCTGGGTCCATCGCCTCCAGACGCCACTGACCGACGGAACGCACAACATCACCACCACGGCGACCAACCGGTTCGGCATCGTCAGCGATCCGTCGGATGCGCTGGCCGTGGTGATCGACACGGCGGTGCCGGTGGCGCCCGCGCCGTCGGTGACCAGCGCCACCGTCGCCGGTGCCGCGGCGGGTGAGCGGATTTCCGGAATCGCCAAGCCGGCCCTCGCCGGAACGACGGAAGCTGGCAGCACGGTCAACGTGCTGGTCGACGGCAAGGTCGCCGGAACGGCGGTCGCCGACGCCAACGGCGCCTGGACCTTCCAGTTCACGGCGGCGCTGGCCGACGGCACGCACAGCGTCCAGGTGCAGGCCACCGACCGGGCCGGCAATGCCAGCAGCCTGTCGGCGGTCACCACCCTCACCATCGACACCACGCCGCCGACCGCTCCCACCGTGGCGCTGAACACCACCGCCGGCAGCACGCCGGTCGTGCAGGGCACCGCGGAAGCGAACAGCCTGGTCACCGTTGCGATCAACGGACAGACGATCGGCACGGCGCGCGCCAGCGCGACCGGCACATGGCAACTGGCCCTGGCTTCCGATCTGAGCGTCGGCAGCTATGTGATTTCGGCCAAGGCGAGCGATGCCGTCGGCAACACCGGCAACGCCGGAACAACCACCTATTCGGTGGCTCCGCCGCCGCCGCCGCCGGTCGTGGTGGTCGCCGCCGGAAGCGGGAACACGACGACGGCGGTGTCTTCGTCCAACTCCGCGGTGGGATCGGTTGCCGGTACGGGGATAACGCAGACGACCGGACCGACTCTGGGAACCGCGCCGACTCTGCCCGGCCTGCAGACGAGCAGCGACGCGGGCCGGGTCATCACCAGCTCAACGATCAGCAGCGGGAGCGCCGCCGGCAACGGGAACAGCAGCACGGACGCCGGGCGTTCGATCACCATCGGCGCCATCGGGAACTCGTCCAGCAGTGATGCCGGGCGTTCAATCACCATCTCCGCCATGGGCGGGGCGCCCTCCGGTGGCGGCACGGCGAGTTCGTCCAGCGGGGTTTTGGGCGGCAGCACCGGCGGGGCGAGCAATTCGGGGCTGAGCGGTGTCGTCAGCGGCAGCGGCGGCGGCCTCGGGGGCGCTCTGGGCGGCGGCGTCGGTGGCGGTTCCGGCTTGGGCGGTTCGGGCCTGGGCAATTCGGGCCTGGGCAATTCGGGCCTGGGTGGCGCCGCTTCGGGCGGGCTTGGCGCTGGTCCAGGTGCCGGCTCCGGCGGCGCGTTCGGCGGCGGCCCGGCGGGTGGCGTCTCGGGCGCGGGCCTCGGCACGGGTGGACCCGCCGCCGGCGGTGGGGCGACCGGCTCCGGAACCGGCAACGGCGGTCTCAACGGCAACGTTGGCCCGGGCGGCGCGGCCTCCGGCGGCGCTCAAGGCGGCACCGCTGCTCCCGGCGGCCCCGGCACCGCGGCGGGTGGGCTGGGCAACGCACCGGGCAACCGGCCCGGCTCCACCATCGAGAACGCCCCGGCCACCCGGCCCAACAACTCGGCGGCCCCGCAAGGACAGCCGCAAGGGCAAGGCCAGCCGCAGGGGCAGCCCCCGGCTGGCGACGCGCCGGCGGGCGGCGATTCCGGCGTTGCTCCGGTCGCGCCGGACGGGCAGGGGCAGGCCCCCGGCCCACGCGCCGATCTTCTCGACGGGGCTTCCCGCCCGGCCTTCTCCCGACAGGTGGCCCAGATCCATGGCGCCGCCGATGCCCAGACCGCGGCGTTGCTCGCCGCCCTCACCTCGCATGCTCCTCCGGGAAGCCGGGCGGCCTAGCGCCTCCCGCGCCTCCCCCCCCCTCTTCCCCGCCGAAGCTTTTCTTTTCAAATGGATTGCCGACGAGAATGACCCGGTTCGCTTCCTCCCTCCGGCCGCGGGGCCAAAAAGCCCGTGCGTCCTTCGTCCTCGCTGCCGCAGCACTCCTCGCCAGCGGATGTTCGGTCAGCCCCAAGCCTCTGACCGACGACGAGAACGTGTCCCGCCTGCGCGAGGACATGTCGGTGATCATGGCGCCGCAGGAGCCGATCACCGGCCCGGTGTCGATGCACGAGGCGATGGCGCGGGCCATCAAGTACAACCTCGACGAACGCGTGAAGCTGATGGAGATGGCGGTTGCCAACCAGCAGCTCGACCTGTCGCGCTTCGACATGCTGCCGCGTCTGGTGGCCGGGGCGGGCTACACCGGGCGCGACAACGAATCCGGGTCGGAAAGCCTGAACCTCGCCACCGGTCGCCGCACGGGCGAGAGCACCACGGCCACCGACCGGCATCGCCGGACCGCCGACCTGGGCTTCACCTGGAACATTCTCGATTTCGGTGTCAGCTACCTGCGCGCCCGTCAGAACTCCAACATCGTCCTGATCGCCGACGAGCGCCGCCGCCGCGTCGTGCAGGGCATCCTGCAGGACGTGCGCACCTCCTACTGGCGCGCGGTCGCGGCGGAGCGGCTGCTGAAGCGGATCGATCCGCTGGAGAAGCGCATCGAGGCGGCGCGCAAGAACGCGAGCACCCTGGAGGCCCAGCGTGTCCAGGCCCCGCTGCAGACCCTGTCCTACCAGCGCGCGCTGGTCGACACGCTGCGCCAGCTCCAGACGCTGCGGCGCGAGCTGGTCGCCGCGAAGTCGCAGCTCGGCGCGCTGATGGGCCTGCCGCCGGGCGAGAACTTCACGATCCAGATGCCGCCGGACGTCACCGGCAAGGACGTCCCGGCGATCACGGCGTCGGTGGAATCCCTGGAAACCTACGCGCTCCTCAACCGGCCGGAATTGCTGGAGGAGTCCTACAACGCCCGCATCACCGCCGACGAGACGCACCGCGCCCTGTTGAAGCTGCTGCCGGGCATCGACCTGAACGCCGGCCTGCATTACGACAGCAACAGCTTCCTGCTGAACCAGCGCTGGGCCGACTACGGGGCACGGGTGTCCTGGAACATCCTGTCGCTGGCCTCGGCCCCGGACACCCACGCCTTCTCCAAGGCGCAGGAGGAGCTGGTCGCCTTCCGCCGTCAGGCCCTCAGCGTCGCCGTGCTGAGCCAGGTGCGCGTGGCGGTGGTGCAGTTCCGCGAACTGTCGCAGGAGTTCTCGCTCAACGCCGACCAGGCGGCGATCGACCGCCGCATCCGGCAGCAGTACGCAAACAGCAGCACGGTCGGCCAGCAGGGCGACATGAGCGTGATCCAGGCCGAGGTGTCGGAACTCGTCTCCGACCTGCGGCGCGATCTCGTCTACGCCGACCTGCAGAACGCCTACGCCCGCGTCATGGTGTCGGCGGGCGTCGATCCGATGCCGGAGGCCGTGCCGTCCCAGGATCTCGCGACGCTGCGTCAGGCGGTGTCCGACGGGCTGGGCGCCTGGCAGCAGAAGGCCGGCGGTACGGCGCGCCTTCAGGATCTGCTGGTTCCCTCCGCCACGACCTCCGAAAAGGCCCCGGCGCAAAGGGCTCCGGCGGAAAACGCTTCGGTCGAGAAGGCGGCCGAGCCGACGGCCGCCCCGATGGCCGCGCGCGGCGGGGAGCCGGTGGACCGCAAGGCGGCCCTGCCGGAGCGCGTGACGGTGGCCGAGTTGCCGACGCGACCGGCTGCGCCGGTTGCCGGCTCGATGACGGCCCCGATGACGGTCTCCTACAGCCCGTCCACCCGGGCGGAGCCGACCAAGGTCTACTCGGTGCCGCTGAGCGCGCTGGCCCCAATGGCGCGTCCGTCCGCGCGTTGACGCCTTGGGGGGGGCGTCGCGCGGCGGCGCCCCCTTTCGGCTGTGCCGGCGCACCGCCGTTGAAACAAATAAGCGTGCAGGATCACTTGCCGATCCTGGATCGTTGCGCTTCCGAAGCAAAGGGTGCAGAAAATCTCTGCCATGATGTGCCGCTTTCGCCCCTCACGCTTCCTTGCCGCGCTGTCTATCGCGCTGCTTCCCTTGCCGCTTGCCGCCGCCGACCCGGCGCCGGTCCCCGAAGGCGGTGTGCGCGCTTTGATCGAGGCGCGGCAGCACGCCGTGCTGTCCAGCGAGATCGCCGGACGCATCGGGCGGATGACCGTGGAGGCGGGGCAGTCCTTCAAGGCGGGGCAGACGCTCGTCGCCTTCGATTGCAGCCTTTATCAGGCGACGGTCGATGCCGCCCGCGCCAACCTCCGTGCCGCCGAGGTCACCGTGCGGCAGAACCGCCGGCTGGAGCAGCTGAAATCCATCGGCGGGGCCGAGGTCGAAATGGCCGAGGTCAAGGCCGAGGCCGCCCGCGCCGATCTGCGCAAGGCGGAGATCGAGGTCCGCCGCTGCGACGTGAAGGCGCCCTTCGACGGCAAGGTGGTGGAACAGCGCATTCGCGAGCATGAGTCGGTCCCCGCCGGCACGGCTTTGCTGGAGGTTCTCTCCGACCGCGATCTCCGGGTGGAGCTGATCGTTCCATCCTCCTGGCTGGTCTGGCTGAAACCCGGCCAGCGATTCGAACTGCGCATCGACGAGACCGGCGAGGTCCTGGACGGTGAGGTCACCCTGACCGGAGCCCGCGTCGATCCGGTCAGCCAGTCGCTGAAGGTGACGGGCAAGCTGCAGGCCGACAAGCAGGGCAACGCTCCGAACCTGGTCGCCGGCATGAGTGGAACCGCCCGCTTCACCCCGCCGGAGGAGGCCAAAGGTGCCCGATGACGTCACATCCCTCCGGACGGAGGCGGTCAACCCGCTGAACGGCCTCCTGCTTCTGCTGAACCTGCAGCAGGAGGCCCGGCAGGCGCAGAATCCGGAGGCGCTGCGCTTCTTCCTGGTGAACCAGACGCGGCGGATGATCGCCTACCAGCAGGCGGTTTTCCTGACCCTCGCGCCATCGGGCAAGGCGCGGCTCGAAGCCGTGTCCAACATCGCCGTTCCGGAGCGCGACGCCCCTTTCACCCGCTGGCTGGAGGCCGCGGCCTCGGCCATCGCCGCGGGGGCGGAGGCGCGCAACCTGCACAGCGTCGCTTCCACGGAGGTGCCGCCAGCGCTGGCTCGTGACTGGGGCCAGTGGGGACCGGCGCAGGCGCTTTGGGTTCCCTTGCCGGCGCCGGACGGCACGGTCACATCGGTGTTGTGGCTCGCCCGCGACAACGCATGGACGGAGGGGGAGAAGGTTCTTCTCGGCCAGCTTTCCGGCGGGTACGGACACGCATGGTGGGCGCTGACCCAGGCCGGACGCCGCTCCGGGCTGCGGGCGCGCAAGGGGCTGTGGGCTCTGGCGGTGGCGGCGGTTCTGGCGGCGGTTCTCGCCATCCCGGTGCCGCAATCGACGCTGGCCCCCGCGGAGGTGGCGCCGCGCGATCCGCTGATCGTCAGCGCTCCGCTGGAAGGCGTGATCGAACGCTTCCACGTCCAGCCGAACGAGCCGGTGACCACCGGACAGCCTCTGTTCAGCTTCGAATCGTCGATTCTGAGAAGCCGCCTGGAGGTGGCGCGCAAGGCGCTGGCCTCGGCGGAAGCGGAACTGCTGACCGCCTCCCAGGGGGCTTTCGCCGATCCGCAGAGCAAGGCGCGCATCGCCCAGCTGAAGGCCCAGGTGGAACTGCGCCGGGCGGAGATGGACTTCGCGCGCGACCTGATGGAGCGCGTCACCGTGAAGGCGGAGCGGGCCGGCATCGCGGTCTTCACCGACGCCAACGACTGGCTGGGCAAGCCGGTGGCGGTGGGTGAGCGCATCCTGACCCTGGCCGACCCGCAGGCCGCGGAGATCGACGTGCATGTCCCGGTCAACGACGCGATCGTGCTCCAGGAGGGCGCGGAGGTCAGCCTCTATCTGAACGTCGATCCCCTGCGGCCGTTGCGCGCCACGGTGTCCCACGCCAGCTATGAACCGGGGCTGACCCAGGGCGGGGTCCTGGCCTACCGCGTCCGCGCCGATCTGGCGCCGGACCAGCCGACACCGCGCATCGGGCTGCGCGGCACCGCCAAGATCCAGGGCGAGCGGGTGCCGCTGGCCCTCTACCTGTTCCGCCGCCCGTTGGCGGCGCTGCGCCAGACCGTGGGGCTCTGAGCCATGGGCGCCGCCGCCATCGGCATGGCGACGGGGCCGGCGGGGGTCACGCCGGTGGACCCGCTGGACAGTGTGCGGCTTCCGCCGCTGCGCGAGGAGCTTCACCTGCTTCCGGCCCCGCCGGCGGTGGATGGATCGCCCTGCTGGACAATCCACGACCCGGTGCGCAACCGCTACTTCCGCATTGGTCACGGCGCTTTCGAGGTCATTGCCCGCTGGCATCACGGATCGCCCCGCGCCATCGCCGCCGCGGTGGCCGCCGAAACGGTCCTGGAGCCCGAGCCGGAGGATGTGGTCGGCCTCTACAAGTTCCTTGCCGGCAACAACCTGACCCAGGGCGCCGACGTTGACTTCCTCGCGAAGCAGACGGCGGCGCGCCGCACGTCCTGGTGGATGTGGCTGCTGCACAACTACCTGTTCTTCCGCATTCCGCTGGTCCGGCCCGACGCCTTCTTGAACGCCACGGTTCGCTACGTCGCGCCCTTCTACAGCCGCGCGTGGTTGTGGACGGTGATCGGCGCGGGGATCCTCGGCCTGATCCTGGCGATGCGCCAGTGGGACAGTTTCGCCCACACCTTCCTGCATTTCTTCACGCTGGAAGGCATGGCGCTGTACGGCCTGACCCTGTTGGTGACGAAGACGCTGCACGAGTTGGGGCACGCCTACACCGCGAAACGCTTCGGCTGCCGGGTGCCGACGATGGGGGCTGCCTTCCTGGTGCTGTGGCCGGTGCTCTACACCGACACCAGCGACGCGTGGCGGCTCGTCTCGCGCCGGGCCCGGCTGCACATCGCGGCGGCGGGCATGCTGACGGAGCTGGCGCTGGCCGCCTTCGCCACGCTGGCGTGGAGCTTCCTGCCCGACGGGCCGCTGCGCAGCGCCGCCTTCCTGGTGGCGACGGTGAGCTGGGTGACGACCCTGACCATCAATCTCAGCCCCTTCATGCGCTTCGACGGCTACTATCTGCTGGCCGACGCGCTGGACGTCCCGAATCTTCAGGACCGCGCCTTCACGCTGGCCCGCTGGCGGCTGCGCGAATGGCTGTTCGGCCTGGGCGAGGAGGCGCCGGAACGGTTCGATCCGTGGATGCACCGGGTGTTGCTGGTCTACGCCTTCGCCACCTGGGTCTACCGGCTGGTGCTGTTCATCGGCATCGCGGTCCTGGTCTATCACTTCTTCATCAAGGTGCTGGGAATCGTGCTCTTCGCGGTCGAGGTCGGGTGGTTCATCCTGCGCCCGCTGGTCAACGAGATGAGGGAATGGTGGGAGCGGCGGGGAAGCCTGCGGCCCAACCGCAATCTCCTGATGACCCTGGGCGGCCTGACCGCGCTGGTCTGGCTGGCCTTCGTGCCGGTCACCGGGACCATCGCCGTGCCATCGGTGTGGCGGGCGGAAGGCTTCTCGACCCTGTTCGCCCCGGTGCCGTCCCGCATCGCGGAGGTGCTGGTCCAGCCCGGCCAACGCGTGGCGGCGGGTGACCTGCTGTTCCGCCTGGAGGCGCCGGAGCTGACCAGCCGCCTGCAGCAGTCGGAGCTGCGCATTGCGCTGGCCCAGGACCGCATCGACCGGATGCTGGCTGCCCGCGACGGGCTGGACCGGGTGCGCGTGATGGAGGAGGATCTGGCCGCCGGGCTGGCCGACCGGCAGGGCCTGCTGGACGGTTTGGCGCGGTTGGAGATTCGCGCGCCCATCGCCGGCAAGGTGGTCGATGTGGCCGACGCGCTGCGCCCCGGGCGCTGGGTCGGGCCGTCGCTGGCGCTGGGCCAGATCGTCGCCGACGGTGTCGGGGAACTGGTCGGCTATGTCGCCGAGAACGACCTCAGCCGCGTCGCGGTGGGGGCGGCGGCGGTGTTCCATGCCGACGATCCGCTGCGTCCCCGATTGGAAGCGCGGGTGACGGCGGTGGACCGGGTGAGCGTGAAAGGGCTGGATGTTCCTGCCCTCGCCTCGATCCACGGCGGTCCGATCGCGGTGGAGAGCCAGACCGGAGCGTCGATGGGGCGGACGAACGCCGAGGCCGCGCGCTCCAACCTGAAGCCGATGGAGGCGGTCTATCGGGTGACCCTGGCGCCGCTGGACCGGACGCAGGCGGGGCCCGCCCACCAGACGCGCGGCGTGGCCCGCGTGGAGGGCGAGGCGCGCAGTCTGGCCGACCGCTTCTGGCGCACCGCGCTGGCCGTGCTGATCCGCGAAACCGGGTTCTGACGGCGGCGTCCGTCAGGGTGCGATCGCCCACTGCCCGTTCGCCATCTTGCAGAAGGTCAGCTTGTAGGGTTGGACGGTGCGCCGGATGAAGTTGGCCTGCACGTCCCCGCAGGGCGCGCCGTCGCGTTCGTGAACCTTCTGCACGAGGACATCGCCGCGCACGCCGGTCTTCGGGTTGCTCCATTCGGTGCGCCGCCCCGCCTCCATGGGCGTCAACGCGTCGCCAAGCGCCTTGCGGAACAAATCCCAATCCTCGTCCGTCAAATCCAACCCGCCGCGTCCGCCGAGGAAAAGGCCGAACTGCGCCTGCGCCGGGGTGGCGACGGCCAGCGTCGCGACCAATGCGACGGCGTAAAGCCCTAAGGCAAAGGACGGGATGGGTAACAGGCGCATGCGGCGGCTCCTTATGGCCGTTTTCAAATCCGGGCATTTTAGGAACGATTTATGATGGCCTCATGTGAAGACAGGTCACGAACCGGGGTGTTACGGTAACATACGCTTTACGCATCGGCAGGCGGCGGCCTCCGGCCGTTTTCATGATCCGGCCATGCTGCGAGATGTTCCAAAGGCAGGATCACGGTGCGCGTTCCGCCGCGGGGCCGTCCGATAGGCAACGGTAACGTACTGGCTTCCTGATCGAGGGGCGGACGAGCGTTTCCCATTGTCGGTCCCCGTCATCGGCGCGGACTTTTCCGCCCGATGGGCACCGCTCCGTCGCTCTCCGGCAGGATGGCCCCTTATGAACGAAGATTCGGGGACGCGCCGCAGGTTGGCCCGGTGGCCGGCCGTTGCCCTGTTTGCCGTCCTGCTGTTTGCCGCCTCGCCGTCCGGATGGGCCGTGGCGCAGACGCCCGATGCCCACGCGCCGGCGGCCGGCGGGCCGACGACGGCGCTGGAGGTGTATGCCGCGCGGCTGGAGGCGGTCGCCGCCACCTATCCACGGCTTCCCACCGTCCTGTCGGACGCCTTCGCCCGCCCCAACGGGCGGGAGGCGGCGGTGAACCCGCTGCGCCTGCTGCGCGGCCTGCTGACCCTCTTCGCGGCGGGGACGGCGGCGCTGCTGTTGACGAGCCGGGTCCTGGCGGGGCCGCTCCGCAAGCTGGAGGCGGACGGCGGGGCGCCGCTGCTGACCGGCGCGTTGCGCTTCGTGCTGGGGCTGGTTCCGGTGGGCGCCTTCGCACTCGGGGTGCTGGTCGTTTACGCGATCGTGCGTCCGCCGCATCCCGCGGCCCCGGCCGTCCTTCTGGCGGTGCTCCAGGCGGCGCTGACCGTTCTGCTGACCGACCGGCTGATCCGCTTCCTCTGCGCGCCGAGGCGCCCCAGGCTGCGCCTGATCCCGCTGGAGGACGCCGACGCGCGCGCCCTGCACCGCACGGGCGTGGTCACCGTGACGTTGGCCGCGACGGTGCTCGGGTTGATCGATCTTCTGCTGGCGCTGGGGGTCGGCGGGAACGCCATCGTCGCGATCGGCCTGCCGCTGAGCACCGTGCCCTTTCTGTATCTGCTTTACCGCGTGTGGCGCGGGCGTGTTCCGGTGGCGCGGGCCATCGCCCGCCCATTGGGCGTCGAGGTGAAGGACCACTCCACGCTTGGGCTGTGGGCGGTGGTGGCCTCGGTCTATCTCGTCGCCTTGTGGCTGGTCGTGGCGGCGGCGGCGGTGCGGCTGGAGCCGGCGACGGGGCCGCGGATGCTCGCCAGCCTGCTGGTGGCGCTGGCGGTGCCGGCCATCGCCCTGATGGCCCAGCGCCCGCTCGCCCGCTTCTACCGGGGGGAGGAGACGGAGGCGGGGAAGGCCGCGGTGGCACGGGTGATGCGGGCGCTGTGGTTGGCCCTGTTCGTCGTCGGCGTTTTCGCCACCGCGGCCATCTGGGGATTCCGGGTGGAGCAGGCGACCGGAGCGACCGGCATTGCCCTGCGGCTGCTGTTCAACGTGACGGTCGTGCTTCTGCTGGGCTACGTCGCCTGGACGATGGTGGTGCGGATGATCGACCGGACGCTGGAGGAGGCCCGGCACGACGGGGTGTCGTCGCGCGGGCAGCGGCTGGCGACCTTGCTGCCGCTGTTGCGCAAGTTCCTTCAGGTCGTGCTGGTCGCCATCGTCGTCATGATCGTCCTGTCCTCGCTGGGCATCGAGATCGGGCCGCTGCTCGCCGGGGCGGGGGTGGTCGGCATCGCCATCGGACTGGGCGCGCAATCGACCATCGCCGACATCCTGGCCGGCGTCTTCTTCCTGTTGGAGGACGCGTTCCACATGGGCGACTATGTGGAGGTCGGCAACCTGCGCGGCACGGTGGAGGGCATCTCCCTGCGCTCCTTGAAGCTGCGCCACCACCGCGGCGCGGTGCACACGCTGCCCTTCGGCCAGATCAAGGCGCTGACCAACTACAGCCGCGACTGGGCGCTGATGCGTCTGGAGTTCCGCGTTCCACCCGAGACCGACATGGGGTTGGTGAAGAAGCTGGTGAAGGAGGTCGGCAAGGAACTGTCCGCCGACCCCGAGATGGGGCCGAGCTTCATCGAACCGTTGAAGTCCCAGGGCGTGCGGCGGGTGGAGGACGACGCGGCGATCATCGGGGTCAAGTTCATCACCAAGCCCAACGAGCAGTTCGTCATCCGGCGCGAGGCGTACCATCGCCTGATCCGCGCCTTCCAGGATCACGGCATCCACTTGGTCGGGCGCGGCGTGGTGGTGCGGGTGGACGATCCGGACGCCGCCAACCGGATCATCGGCTTCGCCGCCGCCCAGGCCACGAACGGCACCGGCAAGCAGAGCGGAGCCGCGGAGTGACCCCCGTCACGCCGCCAGCTTAACCGACAGCCATACCGCGATGACAAAGGCGGGCAGGCGGGCGAGCGCCGCGTCGTCCCGGCCGGTCTCCTCCTGCCACGCCCGGTGACGGTCCAGCGCGGTCCGCAGGGTGGCCGCCCGCTCCGCCGCGGGGACGGCGGACAGGGCGGTGTCCAGGCTGGTCAGATAGGGTGGGAACTCGGCACTGGGGCCGACGAGGCCGCGCTCCGTCCCCTCGGGGTCGAACCACGCCTCCGCGGCGGCGGTGTCGGCGCTGGGCGGGACGACCATGCCGCCGACGTAGCCGGTGGGCTGCACCACCTTCCACCCCTTGCGGCTCGGTCCCGTGGTCCAGCCGAGCGCGCGGGCGACCTCCATGGTCGCGGCGCGGGTTGGCGCCTGCCGGGTGATGCGGTCCAGAAGGTCGGTCGGGTCGGCGGCGGGCATCGGTGCGCTCCTTTGATGAACCAAGCCGATGGCCCCCAACGTACAACATCGGTGGCGGGCGGGGCGATGACAGCCTATCTGGGAAACGGCCCATCAGGCGAGAGGGAGCGGTGCGGAAAAGAATGACGGCCACCATCCTGGTGATTTTGATGACGCTGGTCCTGTTGCTGGCCGGTCCGGCCTTCGTGATCGCGTCGGGGACGGCGACGCTTGGCGTGGACTGGAGCCGGGCCGATCGCACGTCGGTCGGCCTCGCCCCCGATCCCGTCACGACGCAAGAGGCGGTGGTGCAGGTCTACGCCGCCCGCGCCCTGTCCTGGCGCGGCGCCTTCGGCACCCACCCGTGGTTCGCGGTGAAGCCGGCGGGGGCGTCGGCCTACACCGTCTACGAGGTGATCGGCTGGCGGGTCTACCGCGGCCTGCCGGCGGTGGCGGTCAGCAACCGCGATCCGGACGGGCGCTGGTTCGGTTCCGCCCCCGCCGTTCTGGCCGAGCTGCGCGGCCCCGCCGCCGAGGCCGCCATCCCCAAGATCGCCGAGGCCGCCGCGAGCTATCCCTACGCCGGGGAATACCGCATCTGGCCCGGCCCCAACAGCAACACCTTCGCCGCCTGGGTGGGGCGGGCGGTGCCGGAACTGCGGCTCGACCTGCCCTCCACGGCGCTGGGCAAGGATTATCTGGGCACCGGCCTGATCGCGCGGGCGCCCAGCGGCACCGGCTGGCAAGTCAGCCTGTTCGGCCTCGCCGGTCTCCTTCTGGCCAGGGAGGAGGGGTTCGAGGTGAATCTGCTGGGCATGACCTTCGGAGTCGACCCCTTCGACCTCGCGGTGAAGATCCCGGGCGTCGGGCGGGTGGCGCTGAACGCCCCCGCACCGACGGCTCCCGCGGCCGACAGCCCGCCGCCGGGCTGAGCCTCAGGTCTCCTCGTCGGCGGCGGACATGCCGGTGCCGGCGGGGCCCAGCGGCGGGTTGCCGCGCTTGAGGCCGAGCCGGGTCATGCAGTCCCACGCCTCCTCCGCCGTGTCGGCGATGTCGAACAGCTCCAGGTCGCCGGCGCTGATCATGCCGTGGTCGGCCAGTGCGCGGAAGTTCACCACCTCGTTCCAATAGTCGCGGCCGACGAAGACGATGGGCAGGCGGGAGGCCTTGTTGGTGTTGCGCAGGTTCAGGATCTCGAACGCCTCGTCGAAGGTGCCGAAGCCGCCGGGGAAGATCGCCAGCCCGTTGGCGCGCATCGCCAGATGCATTTTCCGGATGGCGAAATAGTGGAAGCGGAAGGTCAGCTCCGGCGTGCTGTAGGGGTTGGGGTGCGGCTCCTGCGGCAGGCTGATGTTGAAGCCGATGCTCGGCGCACCGGCCTCCTGAGCGCCGCGGTTGGCGGCCTCCATCAGGCCGGGACCGCCGCCGGTGGCGATCACGTTGTCGCGCTGCCCATCCTCGGTCGGCGCCAGGGCGCCGCCGCGCTCCGACACGATGCGGCCGAAGGTCCGGGCCTCCTCGTACCAGGCCGCCTGCTTGGCCCGCCGCTCGGCCTGCTGCCGCTCCTCCGGCGTCCGCGCGTCGCGGAGAAGCTGTTCCGCCCGCTCGGGCGAGGGCACCCGCGCGCTGCCGTAGACCACGATGGTCGAGCGGATGCCCCAGGCTTTCAGTTCCGATTCCGGCTTGGCGTATTCGAGCATGAAGCGCACACCGCGCATCGGCTCGCTCAACAGGAAATCACGGTCCTCGAAGGCGATCCGGTAGGCGGCGGATTCGTGGTTCGGCTTGCTGTCCTTCATGCTGTGCTCCGGCATGCTGTGCTCCGGGTGGGGACGGGGAACGGCTTCTGGTCATGTGGGGGCGCGGGCGGCTCATTGCCCGGACTCAAAGGATTTGCATTCAAAGCAATTGTGCCGCAGACCATCGGGAGGCGGAAGGGAAACCGGCTCCGTGTCTTTCCTTGCGCCTTGAGCTTGCCCACATGATGGTAAAGGCGGGGCCGGACCCGCTCCCGGCGTCTTGTCCGCGTCTTGCCTCGCGTCCTGCCTGAAGGGGCCACGTTGACCAGCACAGAGCCGCCATGGCCTTCGAGTGAGCGCCCCCGGCTGGATCGGCTGGAGAGCGACGGTGCGGCGGACGCGCCGCCGGAAGCGGTTTTCAACCGGCTGGCCCGGCTGGGTGCCCGTCACTTCCGCATGCCCGTCGTGACGATCAACCTGTTGGACGGGACGCGGCAATGGTCCAAGGCCGGCTATGGGCTGGAAACGGTGCCTGCCGAGCGGCAACTGCCCTTCTGCCCCTTCACCCTCCTCGGCGACGCGGTGCTGGTCGTCCGCGACGCGCTGGAGGACGACCGCTTCGCCGGTCATGAGGCGGTCACCGGGCCGCCGCATTTGCGCTTCTACGCCGGAGCGCCGCTGATTACGCCGGACGGCTTGCGGATCGGCACCTTCTCCCTTCTCGACCACCAGCCCCATCCCGAGTTCAGCGCGGAGGACGAGCGGGATCTGGAGGAGTTCGCCCGCCTCGCCATGCACGAGATGGACTCCCAGGCCGCCCGACGTGCCGCCCAGGCGGCCGAAAGGCTGCTGCGGGACAAGAACACCCTGCTGGAAAGTCTTTTGGAGAGCGTCACCGACCCGATCTTCACCAAGGACCGCGAGCGCCGCTTCACCCTGGTCAACGCCGCGACCGCGCGCCTGTTCGGCCGGACGCGGGACGCGGTGGCGGGGCTGACCGGCGGCGACCTGTTCCCGCCGGAGGAGGCGAAGCGCCTCGACGACCTGTGCGGACGGGTGATCGCCACCGGGCGTGAGGAGACGGTCGAGGAGGAGTTGCCCTTCCCGACGGAGGACGGGCGGCGCGTCCTGATGATCAGCGTGATGCCCTTGCGCGACGACGGGGGAAGCACCACCGGCGTCGTCGGGGTGGCCCGCGACATCACCGCCCGCAAGCGTGCGGAGGAGGCGCTGCGGTCGAGCGAGGCGCGGTTCCGCACGCTGGTGGACAACACGCCGCTGCTCATGTGGATCAACCGTTCCGACGGCACGCCCGAGTACTACAACGAGGAATTGCGCACCTACACCGGGCAGGACCCGGAGACCATGTCGGCGTGGCAGGGCTTCCATCCCGACGACCGCGCCGCGTACCTGGAGCTGCGGACGCGGTCGATCGCCGCCGGCACCCCCTATCAGAGCAACATACGGATGCGCCGCGCCGACGGGGCGTGGCGCTGGCACCAGTGCCGCGTGGTGCCGGTGCGGGAAAAGGGACGCATCGTCTCCTGGATCGGCACCGCGGTGGACATCCACGACATCCGGCGCGCCCAGCAGGCGGCGGAGGAGGCCGACCGCTCCAAGGGGCGTTTCCTCGCCGCGGCCAGCCACGACCTGCGCCAGCCCATGCAGTCGATCCTCCTGTTCGCCGGGGCGCTCGGCCCGCACGTCACCGGCGAGACCGGGCAGCGGGCGCTCGACCGGCTCCAGCAGGGGCTGGACACGCTGAAGGATCTTCTGGACAGCCTGCTCGACGTGTCGCGCCTCGACGCCGGGGTGGTGGCGCCGCAGATCGAGGAGTTCCCGGTCTCCGACCTGCTCGGCCCGCTGTCCGCCGCCTACGCCCCGCTGGCCGAGGCCAAGGGGCTGGACTGGCGGGTCGTACCCTTCACCGGCACGGTGCGCAGCGACCGCGTCCTGCTGGGCCGGATGCTGCGCAATCTGGTCGACAACGCCATCCGCTACACCGACCGCGGCCGCGTGATGGTCGATTGCCGGCCCCAGGGAACCCGCCTGTGCGTCGAGGTGCACGACACCGGCCTGGGCATCCCGCCCGACCAGCGGGAGCGCATCTTCGAGGAGTTCCACCAGATCGGCAATCCGGAGCGCGACCGCGACCAGGGTCTCGGCCTCGGCCTCGCCATCGTGCGGCGGCTGTCGCGTTTGCTCGATCACCCGGTCGATCTGGTGTCGCGTCCGGAGCGCGGTTCGATCTTCTCGGTCAGCGTGCCGCTGGTCCGCCACGACGCGCCGCATCCTCCGCCGCCCGTCCGAATGGCGCGGGACGAGGCTAAGGCGACGACCGGGGACGGGCGGCTGGCCGTGGTCGTGGAGGACGACGCCATCGTTCTGATGGGGCTGGCGGCGATGCTCGGCGAATGGGGATTCGAGGTGCTGTCCGCCGGAAGCATCGGCGAGGCGCTGGAGCAACTGCGCGGCGGCGGCCGGCGACCCGACATCGTGCTGGCCGATTACCGGCTGCGCCAGGGGCGTGTCGGTACCGAGGCGATCCTGCGCATCCGCGACCTGTTCGGCGAGGGCGTTCCGGGCCTGATCGTCACCGGGGAGATCGGGCCGGAACCGCAGCGCGACGCCGCGCAGCACGGTCTCGGCCTGATGCACAAACCGGTGACCCCGCGCCTTCTCGAAGCCGCGCTGGCCCGCCATCTTGGAGCCATTGGGCCGGCTTGAGCGTTGCTATCACCAGCGGCGCCGATGGCGCCGTGTCGTGAAAGGGTTTTGGAGGAGACACCAGCGTGCCATCCCTGTCGAAAGGTCTTGCCATGGTCGCCGTCGCGGCGGCGCTGGCCGGGTGCCAGTTCCCCGGCTTCCAATCGCCGCGGCAGACGGCCACGCTGCCGCCCCCGACCGTGCCGAAGCCGCCGCCCGAGGAGCGCGGGATCTGGATCGTCGGCAGCCCGTCCATGCGCGGGGCGGTCGGCACCGCGGCCAGCCGCTTCAACAGCACGCCGGACACCCAGCCGCGCCTCGTCGCCGAGGGCACCAACAGCGGTTTCCGCAGCTTCTGCGCCGGGGTGGGGCTGGAGCATCCCGACATGGTGGTGTCCGACCGCCGCATCGGGGCCGAGGAGCAGAAACGCTGCCGGGCCAAGGGCATCACCATGACGGAGTACGAGCTTGGGCCGAAGCAGTTCGTCTACGTGAAGGACGCCCACATGATGACCATCCCCGGCGTGCGCGACTTCACGGACAGTTGGGGCGTGAAGGGCAAGCCGGTGCGCGGGGCCTGATCAGCGGCCGGCAGCGGCGTCGGCAGCGGCCTGCTTGCGGAAGAAATCCACCCCCATCTGGATGCTGCGCCCGATGTTGGCGGCGCGGTCCTCGAAGAAGGCGGCGGCCTCGGGCGTGCAGACCTCGGCCGTCGTCTCGCGGAACAGCGCAAGCCAGCGCTCGAAATGCGCCGGCCCGATGTCGAAGCGGACATGCGCGGGCAGGGGGCGCCCGTCGTAGCGATGGGTCAGCAGGGCGACCGAGGACCAGAAGTCGATCATCTTCTGGAGATGCGGCTCCCAATCGGTGATCGCCGCGCCGAAGACCGGGCCGAGCAGGGCGTCGTTGCGGATCTTGCCGTAGAAGTTGCGGACGAGGGCTTCGATCATCGCCTCGTCGATGCCGGTCTTGGCGACCCGCTCGGCGATGGTGGCGGACTGGGGGGTGGGAACGGCGGTCGGGTCCAAGGCGGTCGGGTCCTAAAAGACATGAGGCGAACAAGACCCGGCACTATACCCGTCCCGGCGGCACGCCGCCACCCGCGCGGGGCTGTAAATTCCCTCTCCCCTCTGGGGAGAGGGTTAGGGTGAGGGGGTTGCGCTTGTGCCGGACGTGGCGCCACGCGCATCCCCCTCACCGGCCCTTCGGGCCACCCTCTCCCCGGAGGGGAGAGGGTTATGAACGTCAGCGCTTTCTTCACCCCTACCGGACGATGACCACCACCAGCCGTTTCGGCCCGTGGACGCCATAGGCCAGCGTCTGCTCGATGTCCGCGGTCTTCGACGGGCCGGAGATCAGCAGGGCGTTGGTCGGCATGCCGTCGGCCCAGCGGTTCTCGGTCATCGCCTGCCAGAAGGTGTCGTACAGCGCGTCGGCGCGCAGCAGCGCCAAGTGCATGTGCGGCACCAGCGACATCAGCCGCGGCTCCTCCGGCGTCGGCCAGACGATCAGGCTGCCGGTGTCGGCGATGGCCCCCAGCGTCGTCGTGATGCCGGCGTCGATGCCGTCGAACAGCCGTTCCTTGAAGGTCTCGACCCGGTCGGCGTAGGGGATCAGCTCCGGACCGCCGTCCGTCCACGCGGACGAGAGGCGCGCCCCGACCTCGGTGGCCGGGCCGAACAGCAGGTTGCGGGTGCCCTGCGCCGTCAGGAAAGCCTGGACGTCGGCGGGCCAGTCGGCCTCCGTTGTCTCCAGGAACTCCGTGTGGACAGCCTCCATCATGCGCTTGATGCGCTCCAGCCGTTCCGCGCCGTCCCAGCGCTTGTTGCGCAGGACGGCGAAGTCGGACTCCGGCGGGGTCAGCGGGTGGGCGTCGCGCCCGGCGCGCAGCTTGCCCAGGATCGCGTTTCTGGACTCAGACATCGGGAATCCCCTTCTCGCGGGCGAGGGCGTGGAGCGTGCGGTTGGCGAAGCGCGGCTTGGTCCGCACGTTTGTCCACTCCTTCAGCAGCGGCAGGCTGGTCGGCGCGGCGTTGCCCAGCTTGGCCAGCAGCGCCGTCGCGAACTGGTAGGCGAGCGGCGAGGCGTAGGTCATCGACCAGCCCTTCCACACCATCGCCTCCGCCTTGCTGGCGTGCGAGCCGGCGCCCCGCACCGCGTCGCCGGGGTGCACGGCCTCCGACCGCAGGCGGCCCATGATCTCGACGATGGGGATCTTGACCGGGCAGATCTCGACGCAGGCGTTGCACATGGTGCAGGCGTGCGGCAGCTCGCCCCGCTTCTCCAGCCCTTCCACCTGCGGCATCAGGATCGAGCCGATCGGGCCGGGGTAGGGCGCCTGATAGGCATGGCCGCCGACCTTGGTGTAGACCGGGCAATGGTTCATGCAGGCGCCGCAGCGGATGCAGCGCAGCGTGTTGCGCAGCTCCTCGTCGGCGTAGATGCCCGACCGCCCGTTGTCGAGGATCACCAGATGGATCTCGTCCGGGCCGTCCTTCTCGCCCTCCTTGCGGGGGCTGGAGATCATGTTGACGTAGGTGGTGATCGGCTGGGCGGTCGCGGAGCGGGTCAGCAGGCTGATGACCGGCGGCACGTCCTCCAGCTTCTCAACGACCTTTTCCAGGCCCATGACGGCGATGTGGACGGGCGGCACCGTGGTGCTCATGCGCCCGTTGCCCTCGTTCTCCACCAGGCAGAGCGTGCCCGTCTCCGCCACCGCCATGTTGACGCCGGAGACGCCGACGTCGGCGGTCGCGAACTTCTTGCGCAGGACGCGGCGGGCGAGGTCGGTGAGCTGGGCGACGTCCTCGGTGTATTCCGCTTCCTTGATCTTCTGCTTGAACAGATGGGCGATCTGCTTGGTGTTCATGTGGATCGCCGGCATGATGATGTGCGAGGGCATCGCTTCATCAAGCTGGACGATGTATTCGCCGAGGTCGCTTTCCAGGCACTCGATGCCGCGCTTCTCCAGGAAGGCGTTGAGGTGCATCTCCTCCGACACCATCGACTTGCCCTTGACCACCAGCTTCGCGTTCACGCGCTGCATGATGGACAGGACGATGGCGTTGGCCTCGTCGGTGGTGGCCGCCCAATGGACCTGGATACCGTTGCGGGTGCAGTTGGCTTCCAGCTTTTCCAGCAGTTCCGGCAGCTTGGAGAGGGCGCGCAGGCGGACCGAGGCGCCGAGCGCGCGGACCCCGTTCCACTCGGCGGTGTCGGCGAACTGCACCGCGCGCTTGGACATCAGCCCGTCCATGGCGCGGCGGAAGTTGCCGCGGAGCTGCTGGTCCTGGAGCGCGGCGCTGGACGCTTTCGCGAAGTTGATGCTGCTCTCACCCATGGGTGCGCTCCTTCAGGAACTGGGCGATGTGGACGCCGCGGACCGGCTTCTGGCCAGCCTCCAGCGCGCCGGAGATGTTCATCAGGCAGCCGCAGTCGCCGGACACCACGGCCTTGGCCCCGGTGTTCTCGATGTCCGCCACCTTGTCGCCGACCATCGCCGCGGAAATCTCCGGATGGCGCACGGCGAAGGTGCCGCCGAAGCCGCAGCATTCCTTCTCCCGCTGCAACTCGACCAGCTCGACGTTGGCGAGCTGGCGCAGCAGGGCCTTCGGCTCGTCGGTCACGCCCATTTCGCGCTGGGCGTGGCAGGAGGCGTGCCACGTGATCTTCACCGGCGGTCCCTGGTCCTCGAACGTGACCTTGAGGACCTGGACGAGGAACTGGGTCAGCTCCCACACGCGGGACGCCACCTGACGGGCGCGGGCCTCGTCCGGCTCGCCCTTGAACAGGTCGGGCCAGTGCTTGCTCATCATGCCGGCGCAGGAGCCCGACGGCACGACGATGGGCCAGTCGCCGGGGAAATAGTCGAGCTGCGCGCGGGCGACCTTCAGCGCCTCCTCCCGGTAGCCGGAATTGTAGGCGGGCTGACCGCAGCAGCTCTGCCCCTGCGGGAAGACGACGCGGACGCCCTGCGCCTTCAGCAGCTCCATGCCGGCCATGCCGGCGTCCGGGTAGAACAGATCGACCAGACAGGTGCCGAAAAAGTAAACGCTTTCCGGCCGCTCGATGTCGGGGCGGCTCGTGGTGCCGTCATGGCTCATGGTTTTTCCTCCCTCCCGCCTCAGAACGCGGGTTCCGACGCGCGCGTGGAAGCCGTGGCGGGAGCCTTCGGCGTCGAGCAGGCATCGACCAGATAGACGATGGAACGGTACGGCAAGCCGGAGTGGTCGGACAGGCCGATCTCGCAGGTCCGGCTGTTCGAATAGCCGGCCTTGGCCCCGGCGGGGATGTCCTTGGACAGGTGGCGCAGGGCGTGGGCGTTCAGCTCCGGCGTGGTGAAGCCCTTGTCGCCGGCGAAGCCGCAGCAGCCGACATCCTCCGGCACCACCACCTGGGTGGCGCAGGCGGCGGCCACCGCCTTCATCTTGGCGTCCAGCCCCATGCGGCGGGTGGAGCAGGTCAGGTGCAGCACCACCGGCTCCGTCTGCTTGGTGAAGGTCAGGCGGTCGAGCAGATGATCGTGGATGAACTCCACCAGATCCAGGACCTGGAGCCCGGCGTCCTTCAGGTGCTTCTTCAGCCGGAAGGAGCAGGGGCTGGTGTCGAGGACCACCGGGGCCGTGCCGTTGGCGCTGGCCGCCCAGATGGCGCGGACCATCTCTTCCGCCTTGGCGTCGGCCTGGGCGGCGAGGCCCTTGCTTTCCAGCGGCATGCCGCAGCACAGCGAGGCCAGCTGCTCCGGATAGGCGACGCGGTAGCCGGCCTTGTGGAACAGCGCCTCCACCTTCACCGGCAGCGGGGTCTTCTCCGGATCGCTGGCGGCGGGACCCATGCTGCGGCTGGTGCAGCTCGGCACATAGACGACAGTCGGCGCGTTGGCGGTCGGCGCGTCGGCGGACGCCTTGGCCTGGGGCAGCGGCGTGAAGTTGGTCGGAGTGGGCAGGGCGCGCGGCAGATGCGGCAAGCGCTGGCCGGTGACGGTGCGCAGCTTCTCGAACAGCCCGTTCGCCGTGTCGTCACCCAGCGCCCGCTTCGCCAGATCGGCCAGCTTCAGGCCGGTGCGGGCGACCGACAAGGCCCCGGCGGTGTGTTCGGCGACGTAGGTGCCGAACCCCTGGGCCATCGCCCCGCGACGGTCGCCGCGGATCGCCTTGATGAGCAGCCCCGTCTCGATCCCCACCGGGCAGGCGGTGGAACAGAGGCCGCAGGCCGCGCAGGTGTCGATGCCCTGGTAATCATAAGCCTCGTGCAAGGCGCCGAGCCGAGCCGAGTCCGCGCCAGTGGCTTCAAGACGCGAAATCTCGCGCCAGCCGACGATGCGCTGGCGGGGGGAGAGCGTCATCTTGTGCGACGGGCAGGTCGGCTCGCAGAATCCGCACTCGATGCAGGTGTCCACCAGCGGGTGGGCGGCCGGCATCGCCTTCAGGTTCTTGAGATGCGCCTCCGGGTCGTCGTTCAGGATCACGCCGGGGTTCAGCAGGCCCTGCGGGTCGAGCAGCGCCTTGATCTCCTTCATCAGGCCATAGGCCTGCGGACCCCATTCCATCTCCACGAAGGGCGCCATGTTGCGGCCCGTGCCGTGCTCCGCCTTCAGCGAGCCGTCGTACTTGCGCACCACCTGATCGCACACCGCGTCCATGAAGCGGCGGTAGCGGTCGACCTCCTCGTCGGTGTCGAAGGCCTGGGTGAAGACGAAGTGCAGGTTCCCTTCCAGCGCGTGCCCGAAGATGATCGCCTCGGTGTAGCCGAACGTCAGGAACATCGCCTGAAGCTCGACCGTCGCCTCGGCCAGCCGGTCGAGTGGATAGGCCACGTCCTCGATGATGACCGTGGTGCCGACCTTGCGCATGGCGCCGACCGCCGGGAACAGGCCCTTGCGGATCTTCCAGTAGCTCTCGCCCAGCTTGGCGTCGGTGGTGAAGGTGGGCGGGAACAGGGTCTGGGTGTTGGCGATCACCGCGCTGACCGCGGCGATGTTGGCGTCCAGCGCCACCGCGTCCTCGCCGCGGATCTCCACCAGCAGGGCGGAGGCGTCCGGCCCCAGCCCGCCGATGAAGTCCGGCATGCCCGGCTTGCCCTCGACCGAGCGCAGCGAGGCGCGGTCCATCAATTCCACCGCCGAGACGGGTGTCGGCTTCATCAGCGCGACGGCGCGGCAGGCCTCTCCGATGTCCGGGTACATCAGCAGCGCGTTCGCCTTGTGGGCGTGCTCCGGCACCGTGTTGTAGGTGATCTCGGACAGGAAGCCGAGCGTGCCCTCCGACCCGATCATCAGGTGCTGGAGGATCTCGACCGGCTCCTCGAAGTCCACCAGGGCGTTCAGGCTGTAGCCGGTGGTGTTCTTGATGCGGAACTTGTTGCGGATGCGCTCCGCCAGTTTCTCGTCGGCGCGGGTACGGGCGGCCAGATCGGACAGGCCGGCCAGCAGGGCGCCGTGGCTGACGGCGAAGGCGGCGCGGCTGGCGGCGTCGCCGGTGTCCAGCAGCGTGCCGTCGGCCAGCACCAGCCGCATGGAGGCCAGCGTGCGGTAGCTGTTCTGGGCGGTGCCGCAGCACATGCCGCTGGCGTTGTTGGCCGCGATGCCGCCGATCTTGGCGGTGGCGATGGAGGCCGGGTCCGGACCGATCTTGCGCCCGAAGGGAGCCAGCTTGCGGTTCGCCTCCGCCCCGATGACGCCGGGCTGGAGAGTCACCGTCGCGGCACCCGGCGGGATGGTGCAGCCGCGCCAGCTGTCGCCCAGCAGGACCAGGACGGAATCGGTGACCGCCTGGCCCGACAGGCTGGTGCCGGCGGCGCGGAAGGTCACCGGGGTCTTCAGCTCCCGGCAGAGGTTGAGCAGCCGCACCACCTCGCCCTCGGCCTCGACGATCGCGACGATCTTCGGGATCAGGCGGTAGAAGCTGCCGTCGGTCCCGTAGGCCAGCGTGCGCAGCGGGTCGGTGACGAGGCGTTCGTCCGGCATGAACTCCCGGAGGGCCGCGTGCAGGCGGTCATAGGGCGCGGGCAGCATCGGTTCTCGGGGCCTCCGGATCTGGGACCGCGCGACGACTCCTCCGTGATCGCCGGTCCGGGTTGCGGGTGCTGGGGCTGGGTTTGTTTCCGCCTGTCGGACGGGCGGCTTGTTGTGTGCCACAGTCAGTATGTCGGATAATCGATTTGCTGGGTGGCCGCAATGGTAAAATGAATTGACCAAACGCAGCGCTGCGCTGCTGCAATGCAATAAAAAAGCGGCGCCACCCGACCGGATGGAAGGCCGAGCGGCGCCGTAGGGAATAAAGCTCGGCAGTGGATGACGCCCCTTCTCCCCGGGGGGAGGAGAAGGGGGGAGACTTCGACGCTTAGGGGATCATCCAGGGCAGGATGTAGGCCTGGATCATGGTGATGACGCCGATGATCGCGACGAAGAACAGGCTGTGCTTCACGGTGAAGCGGAACAGCTCGGACTCGCGGCCGACCAGACCCACCGCGGCGCAGGCCACGGCGATCGACTGCGGGGAGATCATCTTGCCGGTGACGCCGCCGGTCGTGTTGGCCGCGACCATCAGCACGTCGGACACGCCCACCTGCTGCGCCGTGGTGGCCTGCAGGCCGCAGAACAGCGCGTTGCTCGACGTGTCGGACCCGGTCAGGAACACGCCCAGCCAGCCCAGGATCGGCGAGAAGAACGGGAACAGGAAGCCCGTGCCGGCCAGCAGCAGCGCCAGGGTCGAGGACAGGCCCGAGTAATTGGCGATGAAGGCGAAGGCCAGGACCATGCCGATCGAGTAGATCGGGCGCTTCAGCTCGCCGACCGTCTCGACGAAGGTCTTCACGCCGTCGGCCGGGCGCATCTTCAGCATGACCATCGTGATGATCGCGGAGATCAGGATGGCCGTGCCGGTGGCCGACAGCAGGTCGAGCTTGTAGACGGCCTCGATGGGCTTGGGCGAGGCGACGATCGGGGCGGCCTTCAGCACCAGCTTGTCCAGCCCGGCGACCGGGAAGTACAGCACCGTGTCGGCCAGCGCGCCGCCCTTGGCGAACAGGGCCTTGAAGGGCTTCAGGCTCCAGATCGTGACGATCACGGTCAGGATCAGGAAGGGCGACCAGGCCTTGGCGATCTCACCGGCGCTGTAGCCGCGCTGGGCGTTGAACTCGCTCGACGCCATGGCGCCGACCGACTGCGGCACCGGGCCGGCGGGCAGCGGGGAGTTGGCGAAGCGGAAGATCGCCTTGGGCTTCCAGAACTTCAGGAAGACGGTGATGCTGACGAGGCTGACCAGGGCGGAGGTGATGTCCGGCAGCTCAGGCCCGATGAAGTTGGCGGTGAAGTACTGGGTGACGGCGAAGGTGCCGCCGGCGACCAGGATGGCGGGCCAGGTCTCGCGCACGCCCTTCCAGCCGTCCATGATCATGATGATCCAGAAGGGCACGAAGACGGACAGCAGCGGCAGCTGGCGGCCGGCCATGGCGCCGATCCGGAACGGGTCGAGCGAGGTGACCTGACCGGCGACGATGATCGGAATGCCCATGGCGCCGAAGGCCACCGGGGCGGTGTTGGCAATCAGGCAGAGACCGGCGGCGTAGAGCGGGTTGAAGCCCAGCCCGACCAGCAGCGCCGCGGTAATGGCGACCGGCGCGCCGAAGCCCGCAGCCCCTTCCAGGAAGGCGCCGAAGGAGAAGCCGACCATCAGCATCTGAAGACGCTGGTCCTCGGTGATCGAAACCACCGACGAGCGGATGATCTCGAACTGACCGGTCTTGACCGTGATCTTGTAGAGGAACACGGCGGCCACGATGATCCAGGCGATGGGCCACAGACCGTAGAGGAAGCCGTATCCGGCGGACGCCAGCGCCATGCCGACCGGCATCTTGTAGAACAGGATGGCGACGGCCAGCGAGATGGCGACGGTGATGGTGCCCGCGACGTGGCCCTTCAAGCGCAGCATCGTCAGCGCGATGAAGAAGAAAATGATCGGCAACGCGGCCACAAGTGCCGAAAGCCAAAGGTTACCCGCGGGATCGTAGACTTGTGTCCAGGGCTGCATGTTTCCTACCTATGCCGCAGATTCTCGGTTCTGCGCTTTGGCCAGCGACCATGAGTGGAGCCCGGACCCGCACGTCTTATCCGGACGCGCGCCGCCTGTCATTCCATGGCCATTCGACCGTGGAGGTCAGTTTTTTTCTTGGGTTGGGCTCCGGTCAAAACATATGACCAAAGGCTCTGAACGGATACATTGGGTCGCAATGGTTGGCAATAGGGAAAATTCAATTTACCGTCGGCGTCGCGAGAGACTTTTTCTTGCCCGTGGTATTACCACCTGACTCCTTCGAGAGCGCTGCGATCGGGAAACGGTGCCAGGGGGCGCGGTGGGGCTGGACGCGCGGAAGCCGTGACGATATCTAACCTTCGGGATCGGATGGGATTTCTGCGGATGCAGGACAAGGGGCAGGGCAACGGAATGATCAAGCCGGCCAAATTGGCGGACGCCATCGCCGACCATCTGGAGACGCTGATCCGGGAAGGCGTGCTGCGTCCAGGGGAGAAGCTGCTGCCGGAACGGGATCTGGCGCTGAAGCTGGACGTCTCGCGCCCGTCGCTGCGCGACGCCCTGGAGAAGCTGGAGGAGCGCGGGCTGCTCGTCTCCGGGCGCAACGGCACGCACATCGCGCAGTTCCTGGCGCCCATCGCCGCCCCGCTGGCGGCGCTGCTTCAGTCAGACCCGGACGCGCCTTTCCATTACCTGGAGTTCCGCACCTCCATCGAGGCGGCGGCGGCCAAGCTGGCCGCGCAGCGGGCGACCGACCTCGACCGTCAGGCGATCCGCGCCCTGGCCCAGCGCATGCGCGACGCCCACGGCAAGGACGACCCGTCGGAAGAGGCCGATGTGGACGCGCAGCTTCACCTCGCCTTCTACGAGGCGGCGCACAACACGGTGATGCTGCACATCATGGGCGCGTTGTCGGAGATGCTGCGCAACGACGTGTTCTACAACCGCGACCGGCTCTACACCCGGCCCGGCGTGCGCGACCTGCTGCTGGCGCAGCATCTGGCCATCGTCGACGCGGTGCTGGCCGGCGACGCCGAGGCCGCCCACACGGCGGCGGAGGCGCATGTGATGTTTACGCTGCACACCCTGCGGGAAATCCGCGAGGACGACACGCGGCTGGAGGCCTCCCTGCGCCGCATCGGGCGCACCGATCTGATCGAAACCGCCGAACGGGCCTGACTCAACGGGCGGCATTTGGGAACCCCAGGGCCATTCCCGGTTTTACACGGCTGTAGGCCAAGGAGGTCCAGCCGTGCCCACCGCAACGCCGCTCGCCCAAACGCTGCCGTCCATCATTCCCTATTGCGGCGCCCCGCCGGTGCCGGAGGGGTTCTGGAGCGCCTGGAACGGCGATCCGGTCCTGCTGTCCGTCTTCGCCTTTGCCGCCGTGGGATACGCGATGGTGGTGCGGCGGCATGGAGCGGGGATGGCCCGTCATCAGCCCTGGTGCTTCGCCGCCGGGTGGCTGATTCTGTTCGCCGCCTTCGTGTCGCCGCTGTGCAGCCTGACCTCCGCCCTGTTCTCGGCGCGGGTGGTCCAGCATCTTCTGACCATCCAGGTCGCGGCGCCCCTGCTGGTCCTGTCCTGGCCGATGGACGCGCTCCGCTGGCCCAACTGGGCGCGGGTCCTGGCCTCACCTTTGGCCGTTCCGGAAATCGCCTGGGGTCTGTTCGGGCTGTTCCTCTGGGTGTGGCATTTGCCGGGACTCTACATGGCGGCGCTGCGCTTCGACGCGGTGCTGTGGGTAATGCACGCCAGCCTGCTCATCGGTGCGGTCGCCGCGTGGCGGACGGTGCTGGCCCCCGACGATGCGGCCATGCGGGGGAGGGGGCTGCTGTCGGCCTTCGGCACCTCGGTCCATCTCGCCATTCTGGCGGCCCTGCTGATCTTCGCCCCGCAGCCGCTGTTCGTCTACCATCTGGAGACGACGGCGCCCTGGGGCCTGTCGGCGCTCGCCGACCAGCAACTCGGCGGGCTCATCATGGGGGTGGTCGGGGCGGCGGTCTATGTGGCGGTCAACCTCTACGCGCTGGCGCGCTGGCTGATGGTGCCCGAGCGCCAGCGCTCGTAAGGCGGTCAGCTTGCCTCCAACCCGAGGAAACTCCAGGACACGTCGCCGCGGCCGAGCATATCCTCCCGGTCGTTCCGATGGATGCAGCGCAGGCCGACGGACGCGGCAAGCGCGATGGTTTCGGCGGCCGACACGTCGTACATGGTCCGCCCCGCCGGCACCGGGCCGTGGCGCAAGGACATGACGATCCGTCCGCTTGGGTTCAGCAGGCCCGCGATGTGCGGCATCGCGATGGCTCGCTGGGCCTCATCGAGGTGCATCCACACCGCGGTGAGCAGGACGACGTCGTAGCGCCCGCCGTCGCTCCGCACCACCGCCAGCTCCGGCAGGCTGTCGTCGAGCCAGCGGATCGGCGTCGCGGCGTGGATGCGCATTCCCGCGCTGCGAAGCTCCGGCGTCGGTTCGACGGCGGTCACCTCGTGGCCAAGCGCCGACAAGGCGGCCACGTCCCGTCCCGTGCCCGCGCCGATGTCCAGGACGCGGCTCGGTTGGGAGGGGAAGAGGTGGAGCACGTCGCGATGCACATCGGCGAACGCCACGCTCTCGTACTGTTCGGTGAGCGCTGTCGCGTTTTCACCGTACCCGTTCCATCCGCTCATTCCCCGGTCCTCCGCAAGGCGCACCGTTGACGGCGCAACCGTCCCTCCTGCTTACCACAGACCGCGGCATATCCATGAGGCGTCGGGGCACGCGCGCAACGAAAAACCCCGGCCCTTGCGGGCCGGGGTTCTCGTGTCGCGTCACGCTCAGTGGACGGCGGCGCTGCTCCGTCCGCCGCCGCCCGTCAGGGCGAAGCCCAACGGCGGGCGCTCCGGGGCCTTGAAGCCGGTGGCGCGGTCCTCCTCGACCGGCACCCCGTCCAGGGTCAGGCGGCCGTCCCGCGTCGACAGGTGCAGGGTCGAGCGCTCGTCCACTTCGCCGTCGAGCAGCCGCTCGGCGATCGGGTCCTCCACCAGATTCTGCACCGCCCGCTTCAACGGGCGGGCGCCGAAGGCGGGGTCCCAGCCGAGGTCGGCGAGCCGGGCGCGGGCCGCGTCGTCGGCGGTCAGCGACAGGCCGCGCTCCGCCAGACGGTCGGCGACGCGGGCGAGTTGGATGTCCACGATGTGGGCCATTTGCTCGCGCCCCAGCCGGCGGAAGATCAGCACGTCGTCCAGCCGGTTCAGGAACTCCGGCCGGAAGGCGCGGCGCACCGCGTCCATCACCTCGATCCGGGCGCCCTCCAGGCTGTCGTCCTCGCCGAGCGCGGTCAGGGCGTCCGCCCCCAGGTTCGACGTCATGATCAGGATCGCGTGGCGGAAGTCCGCCGTGCGGCCCTGGCCATCGGTCAGCCGCCCGTCGTCGAGCGCCTGGAGCAGCACGTTCAGCACGTCGGGGTGGGCCTTCTCCACCTCGTCCAGCAGGACGACCTGATAGGGCCGGCGCCGGATCTTCTCGGCCAGCGTACCGCCGTCGTCATAGCCGACATAGCCCGGAGGCGAGCCGATCATGCGGGCGACGGAGTGCTTCTCCATATACTCCGACATGTCGACGCGGGTGACCGCGGTCTCGTCGTCGAACAGGAAGGCGGCCAGCGCCTTGGCCAGCTCCGTCTTGCCGACGCCGGTCGGGCCCAGGAACAGGAAGGAGCCGGTCGGACGGTTCGGGTCCTTCAACCCGGCCCGCGCCCGGCGCACCGCCTTGGACACGGCGCGCACCGCCTCCGCCTGACCGACGACGCGCTCGGCCAGCCGGTCCTCCATGCCCTTCAGCCGCTGCCGCTCGCTGTCCAGCATGCGGTCCACCGGGATGCCGGTCCAGCGGGTGACCACCGCGGCGATGTCCTTCGCCGTGACCTCCTCCCGCTCCGCGTTGGCGCGGGATTCCGCCTCGGCCAGACGCTTCTCCAGGTCGGGAACGACGCCGTAGGCCAGCTCGCCGGCCTTCGCCCAGTCGCCGTCGCGTTGCGCGTGCTCCAGCTTGGTGCGGGCCTGGTCCAGCTCCTCCTTCAGGCGGCGGCCCTCGGTGCGGCGCGACTGGCCGACGCGCCATTCCTCCTCCATGGCGGTCAGCTTCGCCTCGTCCACCGCGAGTTCGGACTCCAGCTTGTGCAGCCGGTCCTGGGACGCGGCGTCCGGCTCCGACTTCAGGGCCTCGCGCTCGATCTTCAGCTGGGCGACGCGACGTCCGACGGCGTCCAGCGCCTCCGGCTTGCTGTCGATGGCCATGCGCAGGCGGCTGGCCGCCTCGTCGACGAGGTCGATGGCCTTGTCGGGCAGGCGACGGTCGGCGATGTAGCGGGCGGAGAGCTGCACCGCCGCGACCACAGCCGCGTCGGCGATGCGCACGCCGTGGTGCACCTCGTACTTGCCCTTGATGCCGCGCAGGATCGACACGGCGTCCTCGTCGGACGGCTCGTCAACGTTCACCGGCTGGAAGCGGCGGGCCAGCGCCGCGTCCTTCTCGATGTATTTGCGGTACTCGTCCGGCGTGGTGGCGCCGACGCAGCGCAGCTCGCCGCGCGCCAGCGCGGGCTTCAGCATGTTGGCGGCGTCCATGGCGCCGTCCGTGCGGCCGGCCCCGATCAGCGAGTGCAGCTCGTCGATGAACAGGATGATGCGGCCCGCCGCCTGCTGCACCTCCGACAGGACGGCCTTCAGCCGCTCCTCGAAGTCGCCGCGGAACTTGGCGCCGGCCAGCAGGGCGGTGAGGTCGAGCGCCAGAACGCGCCGGTCCTTCAGCCCCTCCGGCACGTCGCCGGAGGCCAGCCTCTGGGCCAGACCCTCCACCACGGCGGTCTTGCCGACGCCGGGCTCGCCGATCAGCACGGGGTTGTTCTTGGTGCGCCGGGCCAGGACCTGGATGGTGCGGCGGATCTCGTCGTCGCGCCCGATCACCGGGTCGAGACGGCCCTGGCGCGCCTCCTCCGTCAGGTCGCGGGCGTATTTGGCGAGCGCTTCGCCTATCTGGGCGTCCTCCTGCCGGTCGGCGGGGCGGTTCCGGCTCAGCGACTCGACGCCCTCGACCAGCACAGCCGGATCGACACCGGCGCGGTGGAACAGCGCGCGGGTGCTGCCGCCCTGGGCGGCCAGCGATTCGAGGAGCCGTTCGGGGGAGACGAACTTGTCGCCGGCACCCCGCGCCGTTTCGACGGCGTTCTGGAGCACGCCGGCGAGCGCCGGGGACATGAAGATTGGGTGCGGCCCTTCGCCATCCACACGGGTCTGGCGGTTGAGGGTTTCCTCGGCGGCGGTCTTCAAAAGCTCGGGGTCGCCGCCGGCATCGCGGATCAGCTTGGCGGGCACGCCGTCGGCGTCCTCGACCAGGGCCTTCACGAGATGTTCGGGGACGAGCTGTTGGTGGCGTCCGGCGAGAGCCGCCAGTTGCGCAGCCTGGATGACGCCGCGCGCACGGTCGGTGAACAGACCGAAGTCCATCAGGCACTCCGTTCGTTATGGTTCCCGCCCTTTGCGAAGGCGCGGGAAGACGGCCTGTGTGGCCCGCACCATGCGCGGCCCCGGTCGCCTCAAGGGAACAGATGGGCAGGGGCGCCGCTCCGATCAAGACGGCCGCCCGGACCGTGGGGCAAGGCTGTCTTGCGCACCATTGTCTCACTATATGGACGGTGATTTATTTATTTGACACAATCCGTACGCCTTCATAAAGTGGTGGAAACTGATATGCCAGATATCGAACAAGAACGCAGGAGGGAGGATATGGCCGGCATCGGAGCAAATCCGCTCGATGCACAAGCGTCGCCCGAGAAGCCGCAGGCTTCCGGAACCCAGACGCTGATGCGCGGCCTCGCCCTCCTGGAATGCGTGGCGGCGGGTATCGGTGACGTGAAGGGCATCGCCGCCAAGCTGGGCACCCCGCGCAGCACCACGCACCGGATGCTCAACAGCCTGACCCAGGACGGCTATCTGCACCATGTGCCCTACAAGGGCTACCTGCTGGGGCCGAAGCTGATCGCGCTCGGCATGCGCGCGCTGGAGCAGCGTCCGCTGGTCGCCGTCGCCCGTCCGCACATCGAGGAGCTGGCCCGCCAGACCGGCGACACCGTCCATCTCGGCGTCGTCGAGGGGGCGGAGGTCTTCTACCTCGACAAGATTCCGAACACGCGCGGGCTGGAGATGCGGTCGCGCATCGGCCTGCGCATGCCGCTGGCCTCCACGGGGCTGGGCAAGGCGCTTCTCCTCGGCCTGCCGCGCGAGCGCTGGCCGGCGCTGTACGATCAAGCGCTCCGCCTGACCGCGGCGGCGCCGGAGCGGCCGCCGCTGGCGCCCTGGCCGGAGTTCGAATCCCGGCTGGCCGCCTATGTGGACCGCGGCTGGTCCTTCGACCTTGAAGAAAACGAAATCGGCATCCGCTGCGTCGGCGCGCCGATCCGTGACGTCCGCAACCAGGTCGTCGCCGCCATCAGCGTGGCGAGCGCCGTGCCCTACATGCCGGACGAACGGATGGAGGAGCTTGGACCCATCGTCCGGGCGGTCGCCGACGCGATTTCAAAGGATTTGGGATGGAAACGGGACGAACAGGCGTCGGGGCATCGCTGATCGCCCTCGACTGGGGAACGTCGAGCCTGCGCGGCTTCCTGATGGGCGGCGACGGGCGGGTGCTGGACCAGCGCGCCAACGCGCATGGCATCCAGAACCTGCCGATGCCGGGCATCGCCGGCTTCGAGCAGGCCTTCGCCGACCTGTGCGGCGACTGGCTGACCAAGCACCCCCGCCTGCCGGTGGTGGCCGGCGGCATGGTCGGCAGCGCCCAGGGCTGGCGTGAGGCCCCCTATGTCCGCTGCCCCGCCGACACGACCACCCTGGCCTCGCAGGCCATCCCGGTGGAGAGCGCGTCGGGGTCCCGCATCCTGATCGCCCCCGGCGTCCTCTACGACCCGCCGAGCGGCCCGCCGGACATCCTGCGCGGCGAGGAGATCCAGATCGCCGGCGTGCTGGCCGACCGTCCCGACTGGGGCCGCGACGCCTGCATGGTGCTGCCCGGAACCCATTCCAAATGGGTGGAGATCGTCGGCGGGCGCATGATCCGCTTCTCCACCTACATGACCGGCGAGACCTTCGCCGTGCTGTGCAAGCACTCGATCCTCGGCCGGCTGATGCCGACGGACGCCGCCCCGGCAGAGGCCGAGTCCGACGCCGCCTTCGCCGAGGGCGTGCGGGCGGCGCAGGCCAGCGGGCCGGGCGACTTCACGCACCAGATCTTCGCCGCGCGCACGCTCGGCATCACCCGCCGCATGCCGGCGGAGCTTCTGAAGGATTACCTGTCCGGCCTGCTGATCGGCCACGAGCTGGTCTCCGGCCTCGGCCACATGCGCAACGAGCTGCATGAGGGCCGTCCGCTGCTGCTGATCGGCGAGGGCGCGCTCTGCCGCCGCTACGTGCGCGGCCTGGAGCTGCTGGGCGTCGAGCCCACCGACCGGCTTGAGAACACCGCCCCGCGTGGGCTCTTCCAGTTCGCCGTTGCCGCCGGCCTGATCGCGCCGGCGGGGGAGTAACCGATATGTCCGACGATTCCATCAAGGCCCGCTTCGACGCCGCCTTTGCCGCCCTGCCGCTGGTCGCCATCCTGCGCGGCCTGACCCCCGCGGAATCGGAGGGCGTCGCGCAGACGCTCTACGACAGCGGCTTCCGCATGATTGAGGTGCCGCTGAACTCGCCCGATCCGTTCACGAGCATCGCCGCCGTCCGCCGGCTGCTGCCGCGCGACGCGCTGGTCGGCGCCGGCACGGTTCTGGAGGTGGAGCAGGTGGCCCGCCTCAAGGAGATCGGTGCCGATCTGGTCGTCATGCCGCACGCCGACACGGCGGTGATCCGCGCCGCCAAGGCCGCGGGGTTGGTCAGCCTGCCCGGAATCGCCACGCCGACGGAAGCTTTCGCAGCGCTGTCAGCCGGGGCCGACGCCCTGAAGATCTTCCCGGCGGAACTGGTCGGCCCGCGCATCATCAAGGCGATGCGCGCCATCCTGCCCGCCGGCACCCGTCTGCTGCCGGTGGGCGGCATCGCTCCGGACACCATGGCGCCGTTCCTTGAGGCCGGCGTGGCCGGCTTCGGTCTGGGCTCTGCGCTCTACGCGCCCGGCCTGTCTGCCGCCGAGGTCGGCGAGCGGGCCGACGCCTTCGTCGCCGCGTGGCGGCGTCTCAACCCGCGCTGACCGGACCCACGGCAACAGCGCACCATCCCGCGGCCGGTCGCAGAATGCGCCGCGGGCTTCCTCCCCCCCTCACCATCACAAGCAATTTTCCAGGGAGAACGTTCATGAAGGGCTATCGTTTCGTCACCGGCGCCGTCGTCGGCGCGCTGACCTCCGCCACGATGATGGTCGCCGTTCAGGCCGCCGAGTACCCGACCAAGGCGATCGAGCTGATCGTTCCGTACGCCGCCGGCGGCGGCACCGATCTGGTGGCCCGCGCCTATGCGGACGCCGTGAACCGCCACCTGCCGCAGTCGGTGGGCGTGGTGAACAAGACCGGCGGCGGCGGTGCCGTCGGCCTGTCGGAGATCATGGCCGCCCGTCCGGACGGCTACCGCATCGGCATGGGCACCGTGGAGATCACCACCCTGCCGAACCTCGGCGTCGCCCGCTTCACGGCCGATGACTTCACCCCGATCGCCCGCCTGAACGCCGAGCCGAGCGCCATCACGGTCAACGCCAACGCGCCGTGGAAGACCATCGAGGAGTTCCTGGCCTACGCCAAGGAGAATCCGGGCAAGGTCCGCATCGGCAACTCCGGCACCGGCGCCATCTGGCACCTGGCCGCCGAGGCCCTGGCGACCAAGTCGGGCCTGAAGTTCAGCCACATCCCGTACGACGGCGCCAACCCGGCGGTCACGGCGCTCCTCGGCAACCACATCGAGGCGGTCAGCGTCAGCCCGGCCGAGGTGTCGAGCCACATCGCCGCCGGCACGCTGCGCATCCTGGCCGTGATGGACGACCAGCGCTCCAAGGCGTTCCCGGACGCCCCGACGCTGAAGGAAAAGGGCATCGACGTGACGGTCGCCACCTGGCGCGGCATCGTCGTTCCGAAGAAGACCCCGGCGAACATCGTCGAGACGCTGCGCGCCGCCTCCAAGAAGGCGGTCGAGGAGCAGGGCTTCCGCGACCAGCTGACCAAGATGAACCTCAGCTACGCTTATCTCGACGGCCCGGAGTACAAGGTGGCCATGGAGAAGGACGCCGAGATGTTCAAGGTGCTGATGAAGCAGATCGGCCTGTCCAAGTAAGCCGATCCTAAGCAAGCCGCTTCACGTAAGCCGCATCCCCGGCGTGTCCCCGGCGGCCTTCGGGCCGCCGGGCGTCCGAAGGAGATTCATTCATGAGCAACGCTCCCGCTCCGGGCGGCAAGGTTGGCCTGCGCCCGCAGGACCGCCTTGCCACGCTGGTCATCGCTGTCCTCGTCATGGCGGTCGCTGTGGCCGCCATCATCGTCGCGGGTGATTTCCCGCCGACCATGCTGGAGACCGACGTCGGCCCTGCACGCTTCCCGATCATCTTCGCGGTCGCCCTTCTGGTGCTCTGCGCGATCCTGGTCTTCAACACGCTTCGGGCGCCGGCCGCTCCCCCGGACGATCCGGCGCAGGCCGAACCCAAGGCCAGCTACGGCACGGTGGCCATCGGCATCGTCGCGACCGCCGCCTGCCTGTACGCCATGGAGTTCGTCGGCTACGCCATCGCGACGCCGATCTACCTGTTCGGCCTGATGTGGCTGATGGGGCGGCGCAACGTGATCGCGAACGCCGCCATCGCCGCCGTGCTGACCGCGCTCATCTACGCCGCCTTCGCCGTGGCGCTCAGCGTGCCGCTTCCGGTCGGGAGTCTTTTCGAATGACCCGAACCGATCCGACCGGCCGCAACACTCCGCTGACGGAGGGGTGAGATGTACGAACTCGACATGCTTCTTCACGGCGCGCAGGCGCTGTTCAACCAGCCCATGGCGCTGCTGCTCGCCCTGTTCGGCGTTACGCTGGGCATCATCATCGGCGCGCTGCCCGGCCTGACGGCAACGATGGGCGTGGCGATCCTGCTGCCCTTCACCTTCGGCATGGACCCGCTGTCGGGCCTGTTGATGATTTCCGGTGTCTTCTTCGGCGGCATCTACGGCGGGTCGGTCACGGCCATCCTGCTCAAGATTCCCGGCACCCCGGCCGCCGCCGCCACCGCCATCGACGGCTTCGAGCTGACCAAGAAGGGGCAGGCCGGCATCGCGCTCGGCACCGCCACCTTCTCGTCCTTCCTGGGCGGCACGGCCAGCGTGTTCGTGCTGATCTTCCTGGCCCCGGTGCTGGCGCGCTTCGCGTTGGAATTCAGCGCGTCGGAATCCTTCGCGCTCGCCGTCTTCGGCCTGTCGATCATTGCCAGCATTTCCGGCGTGTCGGTCATCAAGGGCCTGATCTCCGGCTTCCTCGGCCTGCTGCTGGCGACCGTCGGACTCGACCCGATGGGCGGCTTCCCGCGCTACACCGGCGGCTACACCGAGCTGTTCAACGTGCCCTTCATCCCGGTGATGATCGGCCTGTTCGCCGCCGCCGAAGCCTTCAAGTCGCTGGAGGACCCGCAGGTTCGCGCCGGCATGGCCGCGGCGCTGGACCGCATCATCCCGCCCTGGCACATGTTCCGCCGCCAATTGGGCAACATCGCGCGCTCTTCGGGCCTCGGCATCATCATCGGCATGATCCCGGGCGCCGGCGCCGACATCGCCGCATTCGTCGCCTACAACGAGGCCAAGCGCTTCAGCAAGACGCCCGAGAATTACGGCAAGGGCGAGCTGGGCGCCGTCGCCGCTTGTGAATCCGGCGCCAACGGTTGCACGGGCGGCGCGCTGCTGACCATGCTGACTCTCGGCATCCCCGGCGACGCGGTGACCGCCGTGATGCTGGGCGCCCTGACGCTCCAGGGCCTGCAGCCCGGCCCGCTGCTGTTCAAGGACCATGCCGATCTGGTCTTCACGCTGTTCGCCGGCATGCTGGTCTGCTACGTGATGATGCTGGTGGTCGGCCTCGGCTCGCTGCGCTTCATGGGGCGCATCCTGCAGATGCCGAAGTCGGTTCTGACGCCGTGCATCCTGGCGCTGTGCATCGTCGGTACCTACGCCATCAACAACAGCCTGTTCGACATCTGGATCATGCTGGCCGCCGGCGTCGTCGGCTACTTCATGCAGAAGTGGGACTTCCCGGCCTCGCCCGTCGTGCTCGCCCTCATCATGGGGCCGATGGCGGAGGCGAACTTCCGCCGCGCGTTGTCGTTGTCGGGCGGCAGCTACGACTTCCTCTACACCCGCCCGATCACCGCGGTCCTGCTGACCATCGCGATCCTGACGCTGATGCTTCCGCTGCTGCGCCGCCTGTGGGCGCAACGCTCGCCCGGCGGACCGACGACGATCAACCCGGCCGCTGGGAGCAGCCGCATGGGGACCCCGGAATGACGACCACGACCAGCATCGGCCTGGAGGCCGTCTTCGATCCCGAGCTGCGCAACGGCACCGGCGAGAATCCGGTCTGGGACACCGAGCGGGCCTCATGGACCTGGATCGACATCCCGGCGCGGACCATCCACCGGCTCGACCCGTCCAGCGGTGCCCACCGCCGCTGGACCCTGCCGGAGATGATCGGCAGCCTCGTCCTGCGTCCGGACGGCGGCGCGGTCTGCGCCTGCGAGACCGGAATCTTCGACGTGGACCTGCCGGACGAAGGCGGGGAGGCGGTGGTCACCACCCTCGCCACCCACCGCTTCCCCAAGGAGGGCATGCGCTTCAACGACGGGCGCTGCGACCGGCAGGGGCGGTTCTGGCTGTCCAGCATGGTCATGGACATCAGCAAGGGTGACTCCTCCGGCCTGTGGCACCGCTTCACGCGGGCCGACGGGCTGACCGAGACGGGCACCGGCGGCTACATCATCCCCAACGGCTCCGCCTTCAGCCCGGACGGGCGCACGCTCTACGCGTCCGACAGCCACCGCGACGTGCGGATGGTCTGGGCCTGGGACTATGACACGGACACCGGCACCGCCGGCAACCGCCGCCCCTTCGTCGACATGCGGGCCATGGTCGGGCGCCCCGACGGTGCCGCGGTGGACGTCGACGGCTGCTACTGGATCTGCTGCCTGGATGAGGGTTGCATCAAGCGCTTCACTCCGAACGGCGACCTCGACCGCCGCATCGAGGTGCCGATGCGCAAGCCGACCATGTGCGCCTTCGGCGGGCCGGACCTGCGGACGATGCTGGTCACCTCGCTCAGCCGCGGGCCGGCGGACCTCGCCGAGGACCCGCATGGCGGGCGCGTCCTGATGTTCGATCCCGGCGCCCAGGGCCTGCCGGAACCCCGCCTGGCCGATTGAACCCTCTCCCCTCTGGGGAGAGGGTGGCCTGAAGGGCCGGTGAGGGGGGTGCGCGTCGCGGTGCGTCCGGCAAAAGCGCAACCCCCTCACCCTAACCCTCTCCCCGGAGGGGAGAGGGAATGTCAAGACCAAGACACGAGAGGCAAGGAATGTTTGACGATCTGAAGGGCAAGCGCGTTCTGATCACCGGCTCCACCCAGGGCATCGGCCTGGCGGCGGTGGAGGCGTTCGCCCGCGCCGGCGCCAAGGTCGCCATGAACGGCCGCCGCGTTCCGGCGGACCTGGAGACCACGCTGGCCCGCCTGAACGGGCTGGGCGGCGAGGTCGTCTTCCTCCAGGCCGACGTGTCGGACAGCGCGGCCTGCGGCACGCTGGTCGAGGCCTTCGTCGAGCGCTTCGGCGGCATCGACGTGCTCATCAACAACGCCGGTGGTCTGGTCGCGCGCAAGCCGCTGCCGGAGATCGACGACGCGTTCTTCGACGCGGTGACCGACCTGAACTCGCGCTCCGCGCTGATGGTGACCAAGCACGCCCTGCCGCACCTGAAGGCCGCGGCGGCGCAGAACGGCACCACCTCTTCGGTGATCTCGGTCGGTTCGGTCGCCGGCTACACCGGCGGCGGTCCGGGCGCCGGCCTGTACGGCGCGGCGAAGGCGTGGCTGCACAACATCCAGAAGAACTGGGTGGCCTTCCACACCAAGGACGGCATCCGCTTCAACATGGTCTCGCCGGGCACCTTCGACACGGCCTTCCACGCCGACAAGGACGAGGACACCAAGGCCCGCATCGGCTCGGGCTTCCCGATGGGCCGCTTCGGCCGTCCGGAGGAATGCGCCCCGACCTTCCTGTTCTTCGCGTCGCACGCCTGCAGCGGCTACATCACCGGGCAGGTTCTCGACGTCAACGGCGGCCAGTATATGCCGTAACGGGACCTGCTGTAACGGTTGGCGAACCCGTCCGCGTCCGCCTGGGTCAGAGCGGGCGCGGCGGGATGCCCGCCGTGAGGGCCGCCGTCTTGGCGGCGATGGCCGGCAGGGTGGGGAAGGGCACGCCGTCCTCGCACCGCAACTGGCGGGCCACCGCGTGCAGGGTGCCGTGATGACGGCGGCAGAGGATGCCGTCGGTGTCGCGGTCGTAGAGCCGGACGAACTGGACGGGCGCCGCTCCGTCCTCCGCATGGACCTCCACCTCCACCAAGTGGGTGCAGAAGGAGCAGGCGGTCAGCGGGTCCGTCGAATCGAAGGCCACGCCGGCCTCCAGGCAGCGCCGGGCGAAGGCTTCGAGCAGCACCGACGCGCTGTCCACCGTTTCCAGCCCGCGCAGGGCGCGCACGACGTCGCGCATGTGGCCGACCTCCGGCAGGATCAGTCCGGCGGCGGAATGGCGGTCGTGGATCACCAGCTTCATCATGATGCGCAGGCCGTTTCGAACAGGGGGGGGCGGTGGTTGGCCGTGCCGCCCGCGGCGGCGTAGCCGGGCCGGCTCGACCAGACCCGTTGGCGGATGCGAATCTGCGTCCGGCAGTCCGCCGAACAGTAGAGCGGAGCGGGGCCGCGGCCGGAACTGCGGGTGAAGGGACGCCCGCAGCAGGCGCAATGGAGCTTGGGCGTGGGAGTGGTCTGGAGCTTACGGGTGTGTGTCGGCGTCGTCATGGCTGGATTCACGAGGCATTTCCAAAGTTGGACGGACTATACGAGCGGTCTGTGACAGTTTGACGGGTGGGGGCGGGCTACCACTTTTTCGCGCCCCGCCCGTCGCTCGCGGACACGGAAACGCCCTTGGGGGCCGGCCGGTTCCCCTCGGCGCGGCACAGCGTCCGGTGAACTCGGACAATGCATAAAATTAAGTTGTTTTTTCGCCGTAAGACGATTTTTAGGAGAGAGTTGTTCTTCATTTAAGCACTGATAAATTGTCTTTGCCGATAAAAAATCGCGTTGTAAGGTCGCCTCTGGCGGACGTGGGTGTTTCGGCAGGCCAGTGACGCGCTGGTTATGGCTGGCGCCCCAAACCGGGGGAGCGCCGGATCGTCTTGTCCGCCGCAAGAGGAAGGGGCGGATATGGGAGCACCGACGAAGGCGACGATTCTCATCGTGGATGACACCGCCGACAACCTGTCGCTGCTGAGCAGCCACCTGAAATCCATTTATGCGGTCAAAACGGTGAACAACGGCGACGCCGCTCTGCGCATCGCCTTTTCCGACCATCCGCCCGATCTGATCCTGCTCGACGTGATGATGCCGAGCATGGACGGCTACGAGGTGTGCCGCCGCCTGAAGGCCGATCCGCGAACCAGCGACGTTCCGGTGATCTTCCTCACCGCCCGCACCTCGGTGGAGGACGAGAAGTTCGGCCTCGATCTGGGCGCCGTCGATTACATCAGCAAGCCGATCAGTCCCCCCATCGTCTTGGCGCGGGTGAAGAACCACCTGTCGCTGAAGGCCACCGCCGACTCGCTGCGCGCCACCGTCGAGGAGGTGCGGGCCGCCCACAGCCGGCTGGAGGAGACGCAGCAACACCTGATCCAGACGGAGAAGATGGCGGCGTTGGGCCTTCTGGTGTCCGGTGTCGCCCATGAGATCAACACGCCGATCGGCGTGGCCTTGACCGCGGTGTCCCATCTCTCCGGACTGGTCGAATCGTTGGCCTCGCAATTCCAGAGCGGGGCGATCCGCAAATCCGACCTCGCCCGCTTCCTGGAGAACGCGCGGGAGGGGACCCTGCTGGTCACCACCAACATCGTGCGCACCGCCAACCTGATCCAGAGCTTCAAGCAGGTCGTGGTGGACCGTGCCGGATCGGAACGGCGGGTGTTCGACCTCAAGGACTATCTCTCCGACGCGCTGTTCGGGCTGGACCCGCATCTGCGCGAGGCCGGGCACAGCCTCACCGTGTCCTGTCCCGCCGGTCTGGCCATCGACAGCCATCCCGGCCCATTGTCGGAGGTGCTGTCCATCCTGATCCGCAACGCGGTGGCCCACGCCTTCCGGCCCGGCCAGAACGGGCGCGTCATCCTGTCGGTCACGGCGCGGGAGGAGGATTGGGTGGAACTGCGCCTGTCCGACGATGGCAAGGGGATCGACCCGGAGCATCTGCCCAAGCTGTTCGATCCCTTCTTCACCACCCGCCGGGGCATCGAATATCCGGGGCTGGGGCTCTACATCGCCTTCAACCTCGTCCATCAGGTGCTTCAGGGGACCATCGAGGTCGAAAGCCAGCCCGGCGGCGGCGCCAGCTTCGTCGTCCGCATGCCGAGGCGCGTCTCCGCTCCGGCCGACGCGCCGGCCTGAGGTCGGCTCGCAGAGGAATCCGCAATCAGCAGGCCGGAATGCGCGCGGCGACACGCTCCAGCACCGATGGGGGATCGACCGGCTTGGCGATGTAATCCACCGCCCCCATGGCGAAGCCGCGTTCCCGGTCGGCCTCGTCGGCCCGTCCGGTCAGGAAGATCACGGGGATGTTGCGGGTTTCCGGCGCCTCCTTCAAGGCGGCGCAGACCTCATAGCCGTCCATCTCCGGCATGACCACGTCCAGCAGGATCAGGTCCGGCGCCGGAATCGCGGCGGCGATCTCCAGCGCCTTGCGCCCGTTGTTGGCGACCTTCACCCGATAGCTGTCCTTCAGCAGGCCGCTGAGCAGCTTCAGATTGTCCGGCGTGTCGTCAACGACGAGGATGGTGGGCTTCGACGCGGCAGGAGCCGGTGCGGGCGATGCGATGTCCATGAAAGCGTTCCGAATTGGAAGCCGGGGGGCCGGCGTCTGTCAGGATTGGGTGGTCATGCCGCGGTCGATCAGGGCCGCGTCCAGGGTGGCGGCGGCCTCGTCGAAGTCGAAATTGCGGATCTGGCCGACGATGGCTTCGAACCGATCGGGGAAGGCCGCTTGCAGAAGGTCGGCGTTCGCCGTCAGCACGTCCTCGGCGTCGGGATCGCTGTCGAGCAGAAGCTGGCGGAGCCGGTGGCACAGGCCGCGGAGTTCGGCCGCATCCACCATGGCCGGCGGGACCGCGGACGGCGCGCCGTCGCCGTTCGTCGTCAGTGCCGCGTCCAGATGGGCGAGAAGGGCACCCAAAGGCGGTTTCAACGCGGCCAGCCGGGCGTCGATCTCCGGGCGTGGCCGGGCATCGCGGATGGCCGTTTCCAACTGTTCGGCGGCATCCTGGACCGGGTGGGCGCCGATGTTGCCGGCGGTTCCCTTCAGCGTGTGGGCGTACCGCTCCGCCGTGATGACGTCGCCCGCGTCCAGCGCCGAGCGGATCGCGGTGACCACTCCGCTTTGTCCGGCGGAGAACTTGCGCAGCAGGTCGAGGTAGAGACGCTTCTTGCCCAGCACCCGCGACAGCCCGGTGACGGTGTCGAGTCCGGGAACGCCGGTGGGCAGGTCGCCCGGGTCTTCCACAGCCGGCGCGGGGTTGGGAGCCGGGGACCCGGCGCCCAACCCCGGCCGGGGCGTGATCCAGGCCAGCAGGGTGTCCCACAGCGCATCCGGGTCGATGGGCTTGGCCAGATAATCGTTCATGCCGGCGTCGAGGCAACGGTCGCGGTCGGCCTGCATGGCGTTGGCGGTCATGGCGACGATGGGCAGGCCGGTGAAGCCCAGCCGGCGGATTTCCACGGTCGCGGCGACGCCGTCCATGACCGGCATCTGCATGTCCATCAGCACGAGGTCGTAGTGGGCCGCCTGCACCATGCCCACGGCGATGGCGCCGTTCTCCGCGACCTCCACCACCAGCCCGGCGTCGCCCAACAGCTCGCAGGCCACCTGCTGGTTCAGGTCGTTGTCCTCCGCCAGCAGGATGCGGGCGCCGCGCAGGTGCGACAGGTCGGCGGCGGACGTGGCGGCGGTCGCCGAAGGGGTGTCCGCCGTCTGCTCGTCCGCGCCCAGAACCCGCATGATGCCGTCGAACAGGGCGGACGGGTTGACCGGCTTGAACAGAACCTCTTCGATCGCCGTGTTCTCGGCACCCTTCAGCACCTCCTCCCGGCCATAGGAGGTGACCATGATGTGGTGGGGGGCCTGGTCCAGCTCCAAAGCGGCGAGGCCGGCGGAGGTCTCCAGGCCGTCCATGCCCGGCATCTGCCAATCCAGAAGGACGACACGGAAGGGCCGCCCCTCGCGCGCCGCGAACCGCGCCGCCTGGATGGCGGCGGGGCCGGACTCCACGGCCTCCGCGGTGAAGGACATGGCCGACAGCATGTCGGTCAGCACGACGCGGGCGTTCTCGTTGTCGTCCACCACCAGACAGCGCAAGCCACGCAGGTCCGGCCGCGGCAGCAGAACGCGGCGCGGCTTGTCGCGGCCCAGCCGGGCGGTGAACCAGAAGCAGGAGCCACGGCCCGGCGCGCTGTCCACCCCGACCGAACCGCCCATCAGCTCGGCCAGCCGCTTGGAGATGGCCAGCCCCAGACCGGTGCCGCCGTACTTTCGGGTGGTCGAGGCGTCGGCCTGCTGAAAGCTTTGGAAGAGCTGATTTTTCTGGTCGTCGTTCAAACCGATGCCGGTGTCGCGCACCTCGAAGCGGACCAGAAGCTCGCTCCCGACCTCCTCCTCCAGCCGCACGATGATGGCGATCTCGCCGCGCTCGGTGAACTTGACCGCGTTGTTGGCGTAGTTGACCAGGATCTGTCCGATGCGCAGCGGATCGCCGAGCAGGTCGCTGGGCACGTTCTGGGCGACGTCGAAGATCAGTTCCAGCCCCTTGGCCGCGGCCTTTTCTGCGATCAGGTCGGCCAGCGTGCCCAGCACCTTGTCGAGGTGGAAGCCGGTGCGCTCGACGCTCAGCTTCCCGGCCTCGATCTTGGAGAAATCCAGGATGTCGTTGATGATGCCCAGCAGATGCTGGCCGGATTGGCTGATCTTGAGCACGTAGTCGCGCTGGCGCGGCGTCAGGTCGGTTTTCAGAGCCAGATGCGACAGACCGATCACCGCGTTCATCGGGGTGCGGATCTCGTGGCTCATGTTGGCAAGGAAGCTGGCCTTCGCCTGGGACGCCGCCTCCGCCCGGTCGCGGGTCAGGCGCAGCTCCTCGGCCTGGGTGCCCAGCCGGACGACGGCGTTCAGGATGCTGTCCAGCTCCTGGGTGCGGGCGCCGGGAAGCCGGATGTCGCGCTCGCCCTCGCCGATGCGGCGCAGACCGTCGGCCGCGAAGAGCAGGGGCCGCACCACATGGCGGCGGATCAGCAGCCCCGCGGCGATGAAGATCGCCAGCACCGCGACGAAGGCGAACTGGATGACCTGCGACACCAGACGGGTGCGTTCCTGGATCTGACCCAGCCGGCCAGCCGTCAGCTCGGTCACGTCGACGAGCAGCCGGTCGCCGACCGTGTTCAGTTCGACGAGCGTCTGCGCCCATTTCTCGGCGAGGCGCTCCTCCTCGGCGGGCGCGACCGCATCGCCGGAGGGGGGACTCTCCAACCGCCGCGCCTTCGCCGAGGAGACCTGCCGGATCACCGCGTAGGCGTCCGTCACCTGCCGCTTCAGCGCGGGATCGAACTGGAAGGTCGGGTGGAAGGCCAGCGCCTGGGCGGCCAGCAGGGCCTCGCGGCGGCGGCGGGCGTCGTCGGCGGACAGGACGATCGCCCCCGACTGCTTCAGCCGCTCCAGATTCACGACGGCGCGTTGGCGCTCCAGGATCAGCGGCACCATGCGGTCCTGGCTGTCGGCGGCCAGCCGTTCCATCTTGCCCTGTTCGGCGACGATGCCGAGGAAGAGGAGGCCGATCAGCGCCAGCAGGATCGCGCCGCCGGTCAGAATCGCCGGCTGCAGCCGTACGCGGGGATGCCTGCGGTCGCGGGCGGGCGTCATGGCCGGTTCCGGATCAGTAGATGTCGAAGGGGAAGTAATTGCGGTTGATCCGCTGATAGGTGCCGTCGTTGCGCAAGGCCGTCAGCGCCCGGTCCACCGACTCCTTCAGCGCGTGCCGCTCGGGCGGGAAGACGATGTGCACGGTTCCGCCCAGCCCATCCTCCGACATCGGGGTGCCGATGGTTTCGAAACCATCCCCGGAATCGGACAGCAGGAAATGCACCACGTTCAGCGTCGGGCCGATGGCCATGTCGCTTTGACCGCTGCGCATGGCTTCCCACAGGTCGTCGAGTGTGGAGACGGGAATCACGTTGGCGTTCAGCGCCGGATCGGCGCCGGCCAGGCGGAGCAGGGCCGCGTGCTGCCGCGAGCCGCGGATGGCGGCGATGCGCCGGCTGCGGACCGCGTCCTCCAGACCCAGTTCGGGCACGCCCCGCCGTCCGACCAGACTGGTGCTTGATCGCCAGTAGGGGATCGAGAACAGAAGCCGCTGCTCGCGGTCCGGCGTGCGCAGGACGTTGCCGAAACCGATGTCGAAGCGTCCCGCGGCGACGTCGTCGATGATCTGCTTGAAGGGGGCCGCGTCGAAGCTGCACACCACGTCCATCGACCGGCACAGCTCGCGCCCGAAATCGATGTTGAAGCCGACCAGCAGCCCGTCGGCGTTACGGTCGCTGAAGGGCGGCGAATGGTCGATGACCACGATGCGCAGGAACGGCTTGCCGGCCGGCGGCGGTGCGTCCGCCCGTGCCGTCTGGGCCAGCGCGAGTCCGGCGGACAGGGCCGCGATGATCGCAAGGACCGGTGCGGCGGGGAAGCGCATGCGGAAACCCATCGGGGCCTCAGTACATCCGGAAGGGCAGGAAGCGGGAGCTGATGGCGTCGTAGCGCCCGTCCGCGAGGATGGCGCGCAGGGCCATGTTGACGCGGTCGCGCAGTTCCTCGCGCCCCAGCGGCAGGGCGATGGCGGATTCGCCGCCCAGTCCGCTCTCGGTCAGCGGGTCGCCCACCACCTCCAGCGCCTCTCCCTCCGCGCTGGTCAGCAGGTGGACGGTGACGGCGGTCGGGGCCAGCGCCAGATCGACCCGCCCATCGATGACGGCGCGCAGCGCCTCCGCCTGATCGTCGTAGATCACGGTTGTGCAGCCGGTGTTCTTCGCGGCGAGGTAATCATACTGCTTCGAACCGCGGGTGACGGAGACGCGCTTCCCCGCCAGATCCGGCGCCACGCCCGGCGTCCATTCCCCGGCCCGCCCGATGTAGCTGGAGCTGGACCTCTTGTGGCGGTCGGTGAAGAGGTATTTCTTCATCCGCTCCGGAGTCTTCAGGATGCTGGCGACCGCGAAGTCGGCGGCGTTGCGGTCGAGCAGGTCCAGAACCTCCGGGAACTGCAGGGCGGTGATCTCGCAGCGGATGCCCATGGTGTCGCACAGCGCCCGGGCGATCTCCACCTCGAAGCCGGTCAGCGTGCCCTGCTCATCCACCATCGCGTAGGGCGCCATCCTCCAGGTCAGCACCCGGTAGACCTCGTCCGCACGGGCGGACACCGTTGCCAGAACGCAGAGCAGGATGGCAAGCCACAGGGTCGCGACGGTGCGGAACGGCATCAGGCGGTGCATAAGCGGCCTCGGCAAAGCGGAACGATGGAGCGCGGCGCCCGTTCGGCGTTTCGGCGCCGCGGATACGGAGCGCCTGGATTGAACTTCCACGCTTTCACCGGACCATTTTCCGGCTTCTTCGAGACAATACCATCAAGAAAAGACCGGTCAAGCTGGTATTAACCTCATAAGTTGTTTTATCTCTGGAGCATATCGCCGGGATGGTGTCTTGCGGATCGCCCGTCGCCGGTGTTTCCTTCGGGTTTTACCGACCCTGGCGATCGTCAGGCCGCCAGGGTGCGCGACAGCGCCTTGACCTTTCCGGTCGATTCCGCGGCTTCCTCGGTGGCGCGGGCGATGCCGGCCATGTTGCCGCTGATGGTCGTGATGGCGTCGGCGGTGAGCTGCATGTGGGCCGAGATGTCGCGGACCACCGCGCTCTGCTCCTCCGTGGCAGACGCGATGGCAGTGGAGATGCCATTCAGTTTGCGGATTGTCCCGCCGATCGAACTGATGGCGCGGGCGGCGGAATCGGTGGCCCCCTGTACGTTGGCGATCTGCGAGGTGATCTGTTCCGTCGCCTTGGCCGCCTGGGTCGCCAGCGCCTTCACCTCTGTCGCGACCACCGCGAAGCCCTTGCCGTTCTCCCCGGCCCGCGCGGCCTCGATGGTCGCGTTCAGCGCCAGCAGGTTGGTCTGGTTGGCGATGTCCGAGATCATCTTGACCACCAGGCCGATCCGCTTGGCGGCCTCCACCAGCTCCTCGACGGTCGCGCCGATCCGTTCGGCCTCGCCGACCGCTTCGTTCGAGATGACGGAGGCGGTGGCGGTCTGTTGGCTGATCTCGTTGACGGAGGCGACGAGTTCCTCGGCGCCTGCGGCGACGGATTGCACGGTGTGGCTGGTCTGGGCGGCGGCGGTCGCGGCGGCGGCGGCCTGCCGGTTGGCATCGGCGATGGCTTGGCTGATGTGGCCGAGGTCGCCATCCACCGTGCGCCCGACGCCGGCGCGGTTCAGCCGCTCCTTCACCCGCTCCGTGATGTCGGTGGCGAACTTGACGACCTTGACGAGGCGGCCTTGCGGGTCGAAGACGGGGTTGTAGCTGGCCTGGATCCACACATCCCCGCCATCCTTGCGCAACCGTCGGAACTCGGTCGTCTGATGCTCGCCGCGACGGAGCGCGTCCCAGAACCGGCGGTAGCCGTCGCTGTTGCGCTCCTCCGGCGCCACGAACATGGCGTGGTGCCGGCCGGCGATTTCGTCCAGCCGATAGCCCATGGTGGCAAGGAAGTTGGCGTTCGCCGTCAGGACGTTGCCGGTGATGTCGAATTCGATGACCGCCTGCGATTTGTTGATCGCGGCGATCTGCCCCTCCTGGTCGGCGGCGTGGCGTTTGACGGCGGTGATGTCGATCGCACAGACCACGATCCTGGTGGTGCGGCCCCCCCGGTCGCGGATCGGCGCGAAGATCGCCTGGACCCACGTCTCCCGCCCCGTCGCGCCGAGCAGCAGGCATTCCCCGGACCACGGTTCGCCCCGCCGCAGCGCGTCCCACAAGCCCTTCGGGTTGCCGCCTCCCTCGCCGTGAAGGGAAAGAACCGATGACCATTGCCGGCCTTTGACCGCGTCCCGGCTGCAGCCGAGCGCCGCAACAAATGTGTCGTTTGCGGAAAGAACAATTCCGTCCAGCGAAAGTTCGACAATGGACTGCGCGGCATCCAGCGCCGCGAGCTTGGCTGTTTCTTCCGCGCGCTTCGTTGACAGGAGTCTGAACATGGCATCACCAGGGGGCTTGTGGAAATGGCCGTTGGAAGGTACGCGGGATTGATTTAGATGCCACTAATCATGGATTTCAAATAAATTTGTTACATAGTGGCGCGTCAAATGGTCATAATCTTATCGTTTACGGCGTTTGTAATATACAATGGCGGATCTCTGGCCAAATCAGTCCTGCATCATCAGTTTTGACTCGTCCCTGGTAAATTTCAGAAGCATTTGCGGAACAGAAATTACCAGACAGATCGTCAATCCTTGCTGGTCTCACGTGCCAAGTCTGGATCGCGCCGTCCCCGCTGCCGGATGGGCCTTGGTGACAGAGTGCTTCACCGCGATGTCGAACCGTTTTTCCCAACAGTTGACAAGGAAACCATCACGCTATAGTTTCCTAGGAAACTAGCGGGAGTGCCGGTTGCCCGAATCGACCATCAGCCCCCTCGACGCGCATCTCGGCTACTGGCTGCGCTTCGTGTCGAACCATGTGTCCCACGCCTTCGCCGCGAAGCTGGCGGAACGGGGGGTGACCGTCGCCGAATGGGTGGTCCTGCGTGACCTCCACAGCCGCGACGGCGTTGCGCCCAGCCTTCTCGCCGACCGGCTGGGCATGACGCGGGGCGCCATCTCGAAACTGGCCGACCGGCTCGCCGCCAAGGGGCTGCTCACCCAGACCACCGATGCGGACGACCGGCGTTGCCAGACGCTGGCGCTCACCCGGCAGGGGCGGGCGCTGGTGCCGGACCTCGCCGCCCTGGCGGACCGCAACGACGCGGATTTCTTCGGCCACCTCGACCCCGCCGAGCGGGCACGGATCGAGGAGACTCTGAAGGGCATCGTCCGCCGGATGGGGCTGCGCTCCATTCCCATCGATTGACCGCGACGCGCGCGCTTGCACGGAGGAAATGTCATGAACTCCAAAATCACGGCCATCCTGCGGGAGTGCAGCCGCGCTTCGGACGAGGAGCGCACCACCTTCCCCGAGGTTGTCGCGGCGCTGGCCGTCGCGGGGGTGGAGCGCTACCACACCGACCTCGTGCGCGCGGAAACCACCTATTACTTCCCGGACGGGACGACGGAGCGGCTGGAGGCCCGACCTTCCCCGCTGCCGCCGGCCCTGGACTTTTCGGCGGAGGGGGTGGAAGCCGCCGTCCGCGCCATCCAGTCCGGAGCGATCCGTTACGGCGGCTTCTGCGAGCGGGTGCTGCGGGCCGGCTGCGCCGGCTGGACGGTCAGCCTCCTGGGCCGTCGGGTCGTCTATTACGGCCGCAGCGGCGACAGCCACACCGAGTGGTTCCCCAGCGCACGCTGACGCCGCCTTACCTCCGTCACCAGCCCAGGCGGCGGGACAGCACGGGGCCGAGGTCGCCGCGCCACTCCTTCAACTCGGCCTCCGCGCGCTCGACCGCCCGCTGGTCGCGGTAGCGCTTGAGCGCACGGTTCGCGTCGCCGCGCGCCTCCATGGCGGCCAAGCGCTTCGCCACCTCCGGGTCCGACGCCACGGCCTGCCGCCAGCGCTCCAGCCGCACCTCCGCCACCGCGTCGACGATGGGTTGCAGCGCTGGCATGCGGCCCAGCTTCTTCACGCCGGGCGCCAGCCGGGCGGCGGCGGCGGCGGCGGCCTCCTTGGGGATGCGTGGGAAGGCCCGCTGCACCGCCTTGGTCAGGGCGTCCTTGATGTCCTCGCCGCGTTGCTTGGCTTCGGCGCCCCGGCTCACCCGCGCGGCGGCGCGCGCCTGCTTCCTGGCGTGCCAGGACAGGATGCCGTCGGCGATCTCCCGCGCGTCGGCGTCGAGCCAGACGACGCTCCCCGCGCCGGCCGCGAGCAGGGCCTTCGCTTCGTCGGGCAGTTCCGGATCGTCCGCGGAGGCCGTTCCGGCGAGCCCCAGGGCCTTCAGCGACCGCAGCGAGCGTGCCCGCCCCTCGTCGCCGGCCAGCAGAACGGATTCCGCCATCGCCCCGCCGTCCAGCAGGCTGTGCAGAAGCTCCAGGTCGCCATGCGTCCAGCGGCGGGCGGCGGTCAGCCGCTCCACCCGCAGGCGCAGCAGGTCGCGCGCCGCCGGGCGCGCGGCGGCGGGAACGCAGCGTTCCACACGCCACACCCCGCCCTCGAACCGTGCGGCGGCCCATTGCGCGCCGTTCTCGACGGGCTGGTCGGTGGAGAAGGCGTCGCCCAGATTCCATCGGTCGCTGGCCCGCAGGCAGCCCTCCGGCGGCGCCAGCCATGGCGTTCCCGGCTTGGAATAGAAGCTGGCGGCCACCGGGCTGCGCAGGACGAAGCGCCAGCCCGCGACCTCCGCGGCAAGGCTGTCTGGCATGGCGGCCGGACGCGGCGCATCACCCAGCTTCAAGAGGGGTTCGGGGGCGTCCTGGCTGGGCAGAGAGGTTTCGGGCGACGGGTGTTCAGACGGCATGACGGCTCCTTCCGGCGGCACTGTAGCACAGGGCGGAACGGCACCCCGCAACTTTAGCCGCACCCCAGCCTGTCATTTTCAAACGCCATGTGGAAATTTTCTAAAAGAAAATCAGCAATATCTATCGTCAATTTTGGAACTTTGTGGAGAACACGCTCCTGATGTGGCGTTTCAAGGTTCTTTGACCGAAATCAAGGAAAGACGTCTTGCTCTGCCTTTGAATCGGACAATGCTGTCCGTTTTCGAGGATTCTGTGATGCGATTATTGTCCATCAAAGTCACTCTACCGGTGATTGTTGGCGGGCTTGCCCTGCTTGGAATTTTCATGGCGGGAGATGCCGCGCTCGTGGCCCTTCGCGGCGTCGAAGCGGCGTCGGCTTACCGGAACGTCAATCGGGTGGCTGGTGGATTGGTCGTCGCCGCCGGAGAGTTCGCCCTCGAGCGGGGAGCCACCAACGGAGCGCTGAACGGGGCCGGTGCGCTGCCCCCTGAACGGCTCGCCCGGCTGCAGCAGCGCCGCGATGCCGCCGACGCCGCGTTGCGCACCGCGCTGGAGGCGCTTCCCACCATTCCCGAAATGGTCCCGCACGGTCCGCGCCTGAACGAGGTGGAGGCATCGTCGGCCTCCTTCCGGGACGACCGGCGCAGAGTGGACGAGGCGTTGGCCCGCGACGCCGGCGGGCGTCCGCCGCAGGTGGTGTCGGGCTTCGCCGGCACCATCACAGCCCATATCGAACGGATCGGCGCCTTGCGCCTGCTGCTGGAGGCGGTCGCTCCGCCGCCGAAACCGGCAACGCTGCAACTTGTCCAATTGCGCGGCTACGCGGCCGACATGGCCGAACACGCCGGGCGGGAGCGTGGTCTGTTCAGCGCCCTCATCGCCAGTGGGCGACCGGTCGCCCCCGGACAGGCCGAAGCCCTTGCGAAATCCCGCGGGCGGTTGGAACAGGCGTGGGACGGCATCCGCGCCCTGCGCACCCGGCCGGACATCGCGCCCGACCTCGCGCGGGCCATCGACGGGGTCGAAACCGCGTATTTCCAAGCGTTCGCCGAGACCCGGCAGGCGGTGCAGAAGGGAGGGGCGGACGGCCGTTATCCCTTGACCGTCGACGACTGGATGAGCCGGGCGACCATGGGCATCGACTCCATCCTCAGGCTGGCCGGAACGGTGGGCGCCGCCATCGACGCGGCGGTCGCGGAAGCCGCGGAGGAGGCGCGCACCGACCTGCTCGTCAGCCTTGCCGTGCTCACGCTCAGCCTGATTCTGGGCATCGGAGGCTCGCTGCTGGTGATCCGGCGGATCGTCCGCCCGCTGACGGCGATGACCGAGGCCATGCGGCAACTGGCCGATGGCGATCTGACGGCGGCCATCCCCGGCACCGGGCGCCGCGACGAGATCGGCGCCATGGCGCAGGCCGTCGCGATCTTCCAGGAGCACGCCGTCGCCCGCGAGCGGCTGGAGGCCGAGCAGCGGCGCGACCGGGAGGCGCGCGAGCGGCGGGCGGCCGATCTGGACCGGCTGACACGGGGCTTCGAAGCCAAGGTGAGCGGGCTGGTCGGCACCCTGTCCTCCGCCGCGACGGAGATGGAGGCGACCGCCGGCTCCATGTCGGCGGCGGCCCGGCAGACCGACCAGCAGTCCTTCGCCGTGGCCGCCGCGTCGGAACAGGCCTCGACGAACGTGCAGACCGTGGCGGCGGCGACCGAACAGCTCACCGCCTCCATCCGGGAGATCGGCAACCGCGCCGCCCAGTCGCAGGCCATCACGACGCGGGCCGTCGCGGACGCCCGGCGGACGGACGAGACGGTGCGGCTGATGGCGGGCTGCGCCCAACGCATCGGCGAGGTGGTCGGGCTGATCCAGGCGATCTCCAGCCAGACCAACCTGCTGGCCCTCAACGCCACCATCGAGGCGGCCCGCGCCGGCGACGCCGGCAAGGGCTTCGCCGTCGTGGCGCACGAGGTGAAGACGCTGGCGAGCCAGACCGCCCAGGCGACCGACGACATCGCGGCGCAGATCGCCCAGGTGCAGACGGTGACGCGCGACGCCGTCGAGGCGATCCGGGACATCGCCGGTGTGATCGGCGAGGTGAACGAGATCGCCACCGCCATCGCCGCCGCGGTGGAGGAGCAGGGCGCCGCCACCCAGGAGATCACCCGCAACGTCCATCAGGCGGCCGTCGGCACGCAGGAGGTCGCGTCCAACATCGCCGGCGTGCAGCAGGCGGCCAACGACACCGGGGCGGCGGCGACCCATGTGCTGAGCGCGGCGCAGGAGCTGTCGCAGCAGGCGGAGCGGCTGACCGGCGAGGTCGGCGACTTCCTCGCCGGCGTCCGCAGCGCCTGACCGCAACGGGTGCGACCTTACCAGGCGCTCGGGACCAAGCGCTCGGGCGGTGCTCAGTGGGGAGCGGACTCCTCCCCGGCGCCGTCCTGGCCGAAGCTGTGCAGGATGCGGGCGAAGCTGGTGGCGCCGGCGCTGCGCATGGGAACGAAGGGCTTGCCCATGCGGCGGCACAGCCCCTTGACCCGCAGGCAGGCGTCGTGGCTGACGCAGTCGACCGGACAGACCACCACGTCGGCGCGCTCGACCAGCCCTTCCAGGCAGCGGGTCGTCTGTTCGAACCCGCCGTCATGGTGAAGCAGGCAGCCGTTGCGGGTCTCCACCGCCGCCCGCAGGTGGGGCAGGCTCTTGGTCCGTCCGCCCACATAGAGGATGGCCCGCCCGCCGAGATCGGTCGGGGCGTTCGTCCCGGCGGCGGCGGTGCGGCGGAGCTGCGCGGCCGGCGGGTCGAGCAGGCGGCGCAGCCGCTCGACCTCGGCCTCGGCGTGGCGGGCGCGCATGCGCTCGCTGGCGACGCGGCGGTGCAGGGCGTCCATGGTGCGCAGCAGACGCGCCTGGCCCGGCGCCCGGACCGACGGGGTTTTCGGAACGTTGGGCGTTTCCGGAACCGCGGGTGCGGCCCGCTGGGCGGCGAGCTGTGCTTCCAGCTCCCGGATGCGGGCGTCCTTCTCGGCGACGCGTTCGGCGGCGGCGCGCTCCTGCTTCGCCAGCCGGGCGGTCAGCTCCTCGCAGCGCCGCGCCAGATCGCGGTTCTCGCGCAGTTGGCGGCGGTTCTCGCCCCCCATGATGTGGGAGAGCATGTGCACGTCGGCGAAGGCGCGCACCCGCACCGCGTCGGGCATGGCGCCGTGGCTCAGCACGCCCCAGTAGGCGGCGGCGACGTCGCCCGAGGCCACCGCGGCGGTCCACAGCGCCATCCACCCCTCTTCGGTCGTCTCGCGCGCGAAGCGCTTCACCGCGATGGCGAAGGTCTCGTCCAGCCGCTTGTGCATCAGCCGGGCTTCCGGCCCGTCCTCCGCGGCCTTCTCCACGAAATAGCGGTGGATGTCGTAGGGGCGGGCGTCCGCCGTGGGAACCAGCTTCAGCCGCCGGCACAGCCACGCCACATCCTCCGACGACAGGCAGGTGCCCACGATCGAGCAATGATACTCCGTGGGAATCGTCCACAGCTTCCGGCGCTTGGCCTGTCCCAGTGCACAGGATGGCACGGTCTTCCGACAACGCTCACACATCGTCTCCGCCCCCGATCGGCTTCGGCTGTTGGGTTTCCGGTTCCGTCCGGAGCCAAGCGGGGCCGTGGAGCGGAACATGCTCCACTAATAATGCGATTCATTCGCATTTGCAAATGAAGAGCGACGCGGGTCCGCTTCCGGGGGAGGCGGCTCAGGCCGGGAGAATGCGCTCGATCATCAGCCGGCGTGTGATGCCGTCCGTGTCGCTGTACGGCATGTGGGCCCCCTCTCGGAGACCGAGCAGGGCCACCCCGAGTGGTGAGGCGACGGTGATCTGGTCGTCCTTGGGCGACTGATCCGGGTAGACCAGTTCCCCCCATTCGGGCGGCATGCCGTCGTCGCGACGAAACAGCACCCGGCTGCCCATGCGCACGATCGTCCGGGGGAGGTCGCCTTCCGGGCGGACGATCGCCCGCTCCAACTCCCGCGACAGGAACACCGAGACCTCCGGGGCCTGCACGGCCAGCCGGTCCATCGCCCGCAGCAGGCGACCGTAATCCATGCGTCCGATCCAGATCAGCGGCCGATCGGTTTCCTCGGTCATCGATGCGTCCTTGACTGCGTGGCGGCGGTGATTCAAGCCCGGATGAACTCTCGCCCAGGGTCATTGTCCGCGACCATCCGTATGATTACGGAGCACAGGACGCAGGCCGACCTGTAAAAAATTTATCACTGTTTTTCAATGTGTTACTAGGTTTCCGTAGTAATACGGATATTTTGATCCGGGTTATTCCCCAGTAGAAAAGCCGTCCTATGCCTTAGGGGAAGTGAGCAGAACCTTCCAGGAAGGAGATGCGGCCAACCTTCGGTGCGCCTGACCGAAACCATGGGGAAAAGGAATGGACGATCTGCTTTCGGGGGCGTTGAGCCGCCTGGATGAAGCCGCCAAGCACGTCGAGGTGGATTCCGAGGTTCTCGAAAAACTGAAATACGCCAAGGAAACCTTGAGCGTCCGCCTGTCCGTGCGCATGGACGATGGATCGCGGCGCTCCTTCCCGGCGTGGCGGTGCCGCTACGACGACACGCGCGGCCCGACCAAGGGCGGCATCCGCTTCCACCCGAGTTCCAACGTGGAGGAGGTGACCACGCTGGCCTTCTGGATGACCTTCAAGTGCGCGGTGATGAACCTGCCCTACGGCGGGGGCAAGGGCGCGGTGAAGGTCGATCCGCACAGCCTGTCCAAGTCGGAGCTGGAGCGTCTGTCGCGGGCCTATGTGCAGGCCTTCGCCGGCATGATCGGACCCGACCGCGACATCCCGGCGCCGGACGTCTACACCAACTCCATGATCATGGGGTGGATGGCCGACGAGTACAGCTCCATCGTCCGCCAGCCGAGCCCGGCGGTCATCACCGGCAAGCCGCTGCCGCTCGGCGGCTCGCTCGGGCGCGACGACGCGACGGCGCGCGGCGGCTACTACCTGATCAAGCATCTGGAGGAGGATCTGCGCCTGTCCGGATCGGCCCGCCGGGTGGTGATCCAGGGCTACGGCAACGCCGGCTTCCACATCGCCCGCCTGCTGCACGCGGACGGCTACCGCATCGTCGGCCTGTCCGATTCCCGCGGCGCCATCGTCTGCGAGGACGGGCTGGACCCGCGGGCCGTGCAGGAGGCCAAGGAGCGCGGCGGCTCGGTGACCGCCTATACCGGGAACGGCGCCCGCGCGGTGACCGGCGACGAGCTGCTGGGCACCGATTGCGAGATCCTGGTCCCCGCGGCCCTGGAGGATCAGATCCACAAGGGCAACGCCGGGCTCATCAAGGCCCGCGTCGTCCTGGAACTCGCCAACGGCCCGATCACGCCGGACGCCGACCGCATCCTGAACGAGGCCGGCGTCATCGTCCTGCCCGACATCCTGGCGAACGCCGGCGGCGTCACGGTGTCCTATTTCGAGTGGGTGCAGAACCGCCAGGGCTACTATTGGGGCCTCGACGAGATTCACGAGCGCCTTCGCGTGATCATGGAGACCGAGGGCCGCCGGGTCTGGGACATGGGCACGGCCAGACGCATCCCGATGCGCACGGCGGCCTACGCCCACGCGCTGGAGCGGCTGTCGAACGCCATCGCCGCGCACGGAACGCAGCCGTTCTTCGTCGGCTGATCCGTGCGTCGCGGGGACGGGGACCCGCCGGGCTCCCCGTCCACCGCATGGGCGCTCATGCGATGGGCGAACGGGCCGGGGGGACGTGTATAGTCCGTGCCTCGTCCACCCGCGCCGTTCCGCCCTTGCAGCCCGAAAGACTGTTTTGAGATGCCTTTTCCATCCGCCAGCCGTGCATCGGGAGCGCCGGCCATCCTGACCGGCCGGGACATGGTCCTGCTGTCCCTTGCCTTCCTGGCGGCCTATCTGCCCATCGACTGGCTGACCTTCATCCACCCGCGCCCGAGCCTCAACATCACGCCGTGGAACCCGCCGGCCGGGCTCTACATGGCGCTTCTGCTGTGGACCGGCGCGCGCGGCCTGCCGATGGTCTACGCCACGCTGATCCTCGCCGATCTGGTGGTTCGGGGGCATCCCGCCTCGATCGCCTCGCTGCTGCTCTCGAATCTCGCCATCGTCGCCGGCTACGGGGCCGCAGCCCATGTGTTGCGCCACCGGGTGGGGATCGGTCTGGCGTTGAACCGGGTGCGCGATGTCGGCTGGCTGGTCGGCGTCACCTTTCTCAGCGCCGCCGTCGTGGCCCCCGTCTTCGTCGGCGTGTTCGTCCAGGACGGGGCCTTGCCAGCCGCCGACCTGCCGACGCTGGCGTTCCAATACTGGCTGGGCGACGCCATCGGCATCGCCGTGGTCACGCCCTTCGTCCTCCTGCTGCACCGGCCGGACAAGACGCCCGCCTGGAGCGTGCCGAAGACACCCACCGCCGCCCAGACGGCGGCCATCGCCGCTGCGCTCCTGCTGGTCTTCCTGCCCATCGGCGACGGTCAGTTCAACCTGTTCTACCTCCTGTTCCTGCCCCTCGTCTGGGTGGCCGTGTCGCACGGCCTGCCGGGGGCGGTGCTGGCGGCGCTGGCCATCCAGAGCGGCCTGATCGCCGGGCTTCAGGCGATCGGCCTTCCCCTGGGGGCGGTCGTCTACCACCAGACGCTGATGCTGGCCCTGGCCATCACGGCCCTGTTCCTCGGCGCCCTGGTCAGCGAGCGGCGCGAGGTCGAGGCCCGGCTGCGCGAACACCAGACCGAGCTGGCCCATCTCTCCCGCCTCACGGTGACCGGAGAGATGGCGTCCGCCCTGGCCCACGAGCTGAATCAGCCGCTGCTGGCCGCCATCAGCTACGCGCGCGCCGCCCAGCGTCTCCTGGAAGGCGACGACACGCCGCCGCGCGCCCACGAACTCATCGACAAGGCGGTGATCCAGGCGGAGCGCGCGGGCGAGGTCATCCGCGGGCTGCGCACCTTCCTGAGCAAAGGGTCGCTCCAACTGGCGCCGGAACCGGCCAGCGAGATCCTGCGCGAGACGCTGACGCTGGTGCGGGGGGACGCGGCCTACAACCGGGTCCAGCTCCGGGTGGACATGACGGAGCCGCTTCCCCTCGTGCTGTGTGACCGCATCCAGATCGAGCAGGTCCTCCTCAACCTCGTGCACAACAGCATCGAGGCCATCGCCGCGGCCGACAGCCCGGTGCGCGAGGTCGTCCTGCGGGTCCGGGCCACGCCGCCGAACGGCCTGACCTTCGAGGTCGAGGACAGCGGTCCCGGCGTGTCGGCGGGCATGGTCGACCACCTGTACTCGCCATTCGCCACCACGAAGCCGGCGGGCATGGGGCTCGGCTTGCCGATCTGCCGCTCGATCGTCGAAAGCCACGGCGGCAGGCTGTGGCTCGGCCGCACCGGCGCGACCGGTGCCGTTTTCCAGGTCTTTCTGCCCGCAGCCCCGTCCCGACACCCGGCCGTGCCATGACCCAGACAAACAATTCCTTCACCGGCGAACCGACCGTCTTCATCATCGACGACGACGAGGCGGTCCGCGACGCGCTCTCCGTTCTGGTCGAGGTGGCCGGCCTGTCCGTGCGCACCTTCGTCAACGCGTTGGAGTTCCTGCACCGCTACAGCCCCGAGCAGCCGGGTTGCGTGGTGGCCGACCTCCGCATGCCCTTCATGGACGGGCTGGAGCTTCAGGAGGAGCTGTCCCGGCGCGGCTGCGGGCTGCCGGTCATCATCATCACCGCCCATGGCGAGGTGAGTTCGGCCGTGACGGCCTTCCGGTCCGGGGCGGTCGATTTCCTGGAAAAGCCGTTCGACGACGGCGTCTTCCTGCGCCGCATCCACGAGGCCCTGCAACGCGACGCCCACCAGCGCCGGGACCGCTCCGCCGCGGAATCCGCCCTGGCGAAGCTGGCCCTTCTCAGCCCCCGTGAACGGGATGTGGCGGCGCTGATGGTGGAGGGCTGCGCCAACAAGGCCATCGCGATCCGCCTTGGGATCGGCGTCCGCACGGTGGAGACCCACCGGGCGAACATTCTCAGCAAGCTCGACATCCGGACGGTTCCGGAACTCATGCGCCTGTGGATGCACACACCGTGATGCGCATCCCTCTCTCCGACGCTTGAGTGGTCGAACGGCGGCTCAGCGCAGGAAATACTGCACCGGCACCACCAGCTCCATGCGGTCCTGCGCCACGTCCGGCGGTGGGGCCGGGAGCGGGGAGGCGCGTTCGACCAGGGCGATCGTCTCCTCGTCCAGCGCTTCGAAACCGGAGCCCTTGTGCAGCCGCACCGACACCACCCGGCCCTGCCGGTCGATGGTGATCGCCACCTGCGGGACGCCCTGCTGGCGCCGCATCTGGGCGATGCGGGGGTAGCGCTTGTAACGCTCCAGATGGCCGAGCACGGCGCCGTGCCATGTGGGCAGCGCGTTGCTGTTGCGCGGCACCGGCGCCGCCTGGGCCGGCGCGCCCGCGGGCGGTGCGGCGGGAGCGGGGTTGGCCGGGGCTTCGGTCACCGGCTTGGGCTGTGCCTGCGGCTGCGGGCGCGGCTTCGGCGGTTCGGCCTTGGGCTTCGGCTTGGGCTCTTCCTTGGGCTTGGGCTTCGGCTTGGGCGGCGGTTCCGGCAGGGCGACCTCCGCCGGCACGGGCGGGGGCGGCTCCGGGGCGATCTCGGGGATGGGCTCGGGTTCCGGTTCGGGCTCGATCACCGGCTCGGGCGGCAGCTCCGGTTCGGGGAGCATCGATTCCAGCGTCGGCGGCGGCTCCGCGGCCGGCGCTTCCGGCATCGGCGGCAGATCGAGCATCACCGCGGGCGCCATGGCCGGCGCCTCTTCCATCGCGACGTGCCAGGACAGCGCGGCGAGCGCGATGAGGGCATGGGCGCCCAGCACGACCGCCAGGCTGCCGCCCCAGCGCGCCAGGGCGGGCGCCGTGCGCTCCTCGCCGTCCGGAAGGTCGTTTGGATCGAAGGTCGCCACGCTCATTTCGCGGCCGCGCCTTCCAGCCCGACCAGGGCGATCTTCAGATAGCCGGCGGCGCGCAGCGCGTTCATCACCTCGGTCAGCGCTCCGTAATCCACGCTGCGGTCGGCGCGCAGGAAGACGCGGGCGCCCTTGTCGCCGTTCGTCACCCCGTCCAGCGCCGCCGCCAGGGACTCCCGCGCCACCGGGGTGTCGCCCACCGACAGGCTTTTGTCGGCCTGGATGGTCAGGAACAGCGGCTTGTCGGGCCGCGGCTGCGGCTGGGCGGTCGAGGCCGGCAGGTCCACCGGCACGTCCACCGTCGCCAGCGGGGCCGCCACCATGAAGATGATGAGCAGCACGAGCATCACGTCGATGAAGGGCGTGACGTTGATATCGTGCGACTCGGTGAGATCGTCGCCGTCGTCGAGACGCGCCGCCATGGCCTTACTCCGCCGCCTTGGACACGGCGCGCGGCAGGGCGCGGCGGTCCATGTCGCGGCTCAGCAGCCGCAGCACCGCCGCCGAGGAGTCGCCGAGCTGGGCGCGGTAGCCGCCGATGGAGCGGGCGAAGCCGTTGTAGATGACCACCGCCGGGATGGCCGCCACGAGGCCGATGGCCGTCGCCAGCAGCGCTTCGGCGATGCCCGGCGCCACCACGGCGAGGTTCGTCGTCTGCGACTTGGCGATGCCGATGAAGCTGACCATGATGCCCCACACCGTGCCGAACAGCCCGACGAAGGGGGCGGTGGAGCCGATGCTGGCCAGGACGCCGGTGCCGCGCATCATGCGCCGCCCCTCCGCCGCCTCGATCCGCTCCAGGCGGGAGGCAGCGCGCTCCTTCAGGCCGTCCTGCGAGGGGGCGTCGGCGGACTGGTGGGCCTCGGCGATCACCGCGCGCAGGAAGGCGGTGGCCGGAGTCTTCTCGAAACCGATGCTCTCCGCCGCCTGGGTCAGCGAGCGCGCCTGCTCCAGCGCCGCCAGGGAGGCCCGCGCCTTCCGCTTGGCCTTCGACAGCTCCAGCGACTTGGCGAGGAAGATGGTCCAGGTCGCCACCGAGGCCAGCGCCAGCCCGATCATCACCGCCTGCACCACCGGGCTCGCCGCCATGAACATCCCCCAGGGGGACAGGTCGTGCGGAAGAATCGCCGTCGCGGCGGTCATGTGGTCCAGCCCGGCGGCCGCGCCAGCCGCGGCGTCCGGGGCGGCCAGCGGAGCCGTCAGCGTGTCGGCGGCGGGCGCCGCCATGGGGGCCGCCATGGGGGCCGGTGCCGCGGGCGCGGCGCCGTTGGTGGCGGGGGTGCCCTGCGCCCAGCCAACTCCGCTCGACAGGAAGGTGCCGGCGGCGGCCATCGCGGCGATGGAACGGGTGTGAAGCGCTGTGAACATTGGCGGTTCAAACTTCTTTGCGGCTGACTTCCTTCCTGTATAGTGCGAACGACTCTCATTTGCACCCATAAAGTGCTATATTGCTGCCATGCGACAAATGGGCATCGCGGCGGTTGTTCGGGGCGTGACATGTGAACCGCAAGGGAAGATTGCAATGCCCAAGGTCCGGACCGTATCGGAACATGGCAGTTTCCGGCTCGTGGAGCGGGACGGCCGCTATGCCGTGATCGAAGCGCGCGACGGCCAAGTCTACGGTCTTCACGGGGAGGCGGGCAACCGTCCCGGCGTGCCCGACCGTCCGGACGCCGCCGAAGCCGTCATCGCCCCCGGCGGCTGGAGCGCCGAGGATGAGGCGCGCCGCCGTTTCGAGGAACTCGCCACCCGCGGCGAGGATCTTGCCCGCAAGATCTGGTGATCCGGCATCCGGCGACAGCTCAGAAGGCCTGGATCGCCTTGGAAGAAACCGTCCGCCACCGCGCGTCGGCCTCCTTCAGCATGGTCTGGATGTGGCCGATGTGCACCTGACCGTAGAGGATCAGGATGTTGCGGTCCGGCTCGGCCTTGATGGCCGCCACCACCTTGTCCTCGCGCAGGGTGGTCAGCGCGGGCGGCAGGGCCTCGCGCACCATGGAGCCCGACGCAGTGGTGGCCAGCATGATCCGGATGGCCGCCTGGACGCGCCTCTGCACCCAGCCCGGCAGTTTGCCGTACTCGTCCCGAAGTTGCGCCAGATCGATGGTGTCCGGATCGGCCTCGTCCGGGTCGTCGGGGGGCAGGGCGGCCAGAAGCTGCGACAGGGTGACGTCGACGTTGCGGGCGTCCGGCCCCGGCGGGCCGATCAGGGCGCGGTTGTCCTGAAGCACCAGCCCGTCGCCGAGCAGACTCGCCATCATCTCATAGGGATGCTGCTTGCTGTCCGGATTCCAGTCCGCCCCCAGCCGGCGCAGCACGTCGGCCACCCCGGCGGGGTTGGAGGAGTCGTCGGGGCGGACCTCCTCGTAGAAGACCAGCCAACCCTCCTGACGCCGCTGGGCGATGTGCCGGGCGATGCCGCTGTAGAACTCCGGCTTGGCGACATGGACCATGCCCTGCATCTCCACCTGCCGCCGCCCGTCGCTCATCACGACTCGGGACAGTTCCAGCGGGATGTGGCCGGCGATCACCGGCAGGGCGGCCACCACCCCCACGGTCAGGGTGACAAGGCCGCCGGCCAGGATGCCGACGGCGATCAGGGTGGTTCGGAGCGCGCGCTTCATGCCCCGACGCTGGCACGAAAAAGGGGCGGGGGCAACCTTACACCCCGACCTCCACCGCGGCGTTGACGATGTAGATCATCTCGTTGCGGTCGTTCTTGTCGGCCAGGAAGATGCCGCTCGGCGCCAGCATGCCGCCGGACACCACGTTGAAGGACACCTGTCCGTAGGGGAAGACGGCCCGCACGGCCTCCAGGTCCAGACGGTCGGCGTCCGCCGGAACGGCGAGATGGACGCGGACCTGCATCCGGCTGGTGTCGCCATCGACCAACGCCCGCATGCCGGGCATGGAGTTGCGCTCGATGGCGTTGCGCACGGCGCGCACGGCGGCCTTGGTCACGTCCTGACCGTGCAGATCGGCGCCCATGCCGAGTTCGACGAACATCACCTGCTTCATGGTCGTGGTCCTTCCCTGGGTATCGGTTCCGCACAGATTGCGCGAGAGTGGCGCCGCTGCCGCCTCCGGGGCGCCGCTTTTTCCAATCCGCGGAAATCCGTCAGCCGATCCGAAGGGCAAGGTAGCCGTCGGCCCCCACCTGTCCGGGCATGGCGACCAGTCCGCCGGGGGTTTGTCCGCTAAAGGTCAGGCTGAGGTCGGTGGCGCCGTTGCCGTCGAGATCAATGCGTGCGGTGGCCCCCTGGTAGCCGTCGGCGCCCGCCAGATCCTCCCAGGTCACGCGGGAGACGGCGTCGGTCCAGCCCCAGGCGATGGTCCACTCCTCCGGCTGCAGGTCGGTGACGGTGGACCATGTGACGCCGTCGCCACGCCCATCGATGAAGAAGGTGTCGGTGCCGGCTCCGCCGGTCAGGAAGTTGGAGCCCTCGCCGCCGTCCAGCACATCGTCTCCACTTCCGCCCTGCGCGGCGTCGTTGCCGCCGAGGAGATTCATGAAATCGCCCTGCTCGCTGCCAATGACCGCTTCGCCCGCCGCGGTTCCCAAAAACTGGTTGTGCAGTCCGGCGACCGGGCCGGCGTAGGGCTCCATCCGCACCTCGTAGCTTCGGGTGGCGTCCTGAACGAGGGCGCGCTGGTCCGGCGCGGCGCGGGACAGGGGGGTGGCGGCTTCCCGCAGGGTGACGACGCGGTCGGTGAAGACCAGCCGCTCAACGTCACGCAACCGGTCGGTGCCGCCGGCTCCAATGACGATGACGTCCGTTGTGCTTCCCGATGGATCGCTGGTCACGAAGGCGTTCGCGGAGGGGAAGTCGTACAGCGCCGTGTCGTTGCCGGGGCCGCCGTCCAGAAGATCGTCGCCCGCTCCGCCGGCCAGCGTGTCGTCGCCGGCTCCGCCCTCCAGCCGGTCGGCGAAGGCGGAACCGGTCAGCCGGTCGCCCGCCGATCCCCCGATGACGGTCTCGATGCGGGTGCCGTGTCCGACGAAGAACTGGTTCCGGGCCAGGATCGACGAGTCCTGCGCCGAGAACCATCCCCAGCCGCCGGTGAGGTCGATGGTGACGGGGACGGTCGCCCCCGCCGCTGACAGCGTGTCGTTGCCTCCGCCGTCCCAGAGGTAACGCCCCGGCTCCCCGGGCGTCAGGAGATAGAGGTCGCCGCCGGCGCGCACCGTGGGGTTGGGGCCGTAGAGCCGCTGGATCGCCGCGACGTCGTAGACGCCGAGCCCGCCGGGCCAGACGCCGTAATAGGACATGATCGTGTTGGTCCGGTTGTCCTCGGACGGGGGAAGGAAGGGCGGGGTGCCGCCGCCGGTGCCGTTGTAGTCGCCGGGATGCTTCAGCCCGAGGGCATGCCCGATCTCATGGATGTAGGTCCGGTAACCGGCCGCTTCGGGGTCGAGGTAGATGTAGGAGCCCGCGGCGTTGGGGTAGTAGGCCATGCCGGAGGCGCGAAAGACGTCCAGTTGGCTCATGTGGAACTGGAGATTGGCGGTCATGGGGTCCGCCGCCTCCACGAAGGCGAGGTTGGCGACCGCGCTCCATTCCCCCATCGCCTGCAGCGCCATGGCCCGTTGGCTGTCGTTGAGGGGCCGGAAGCCGGGCACGTAGCGGAGGCCGGCGTCCACCACCCAGCCGTAGGTGAGGGTGTAGGGCGCCGTCGTGGTGCCGTCCGGCGGCGTGCCCCAGCGGCGCCCGCTGTCGAAGGCGCGGAGGAACAGCGGGTCGTCGGCACCGCCGGATGTCCGGCGCGCCGTCTCCATCGCCGGGCCTGCAACCGCGTCATCGAAACCTGACCAATCATCGCCGATTCCGTCCCCGTTTTCGCCAGCATCGGGAATCCGAAACGCGTCCATGTCTGCGTGCCCCATCTGAGTGGATCAGTGTTGCGCTAAATTCGTTCCGAATTTCGGTGATGTTTGGCGAAAACAATCGGCGCTCGTCTTTGAATCGCTCAGTACTTATGACGAACGGCGAGGCGGCGTTCAATGGATCAGAGGGCATTCACAAACCCGGAAGAGGGAATTTTCTCTACGGATTTTCAGTGTTTTGCGCATGGGCCGAGAATTTCTCCACACGTCTTCTCGTCCCCAGGATGGCGGGCGGAGCCATGGCGGGGATGACTGGCGGGATTTCAAGGCAAGGCACAAAAGCAGTATTCATAAGTAAAAATTGCGATTATCGCCATCGCTCTCCTGATAAACAGGAAACAAAATCGTTAATTAATATTAAGACACAATCCTGTCACAGCATAGGTGTGGATTCGCGGATTGACAGGGTGGAGAGATTCCGCAACCGTTGCTGCCGAACAACAACGGGGGAGAAAAAGAGTGCGGTATGGCTGTGTTGCGCTCGCAATCTGTGCTGTTTCTGTTGGGGCATGCTCGACCAGTGCACAGATTGCCTCCGTCCCGCCAGTGCCGCAGGACCCGGTGCCGCAGGAGACCGCGTTCGAAGACACATCGGCGCCGGACGTTCCGGACATCGAGCCGGTCTATGTTCACAAGGGCAAGGCGTCCTACTACGCCGATTTCTTCCATGGCCGGACCACGGCATCGGGGGAGCGATTCAGCCAGAACCGGCTGACCGCCGCGTCCCGCCGGCTTCCGTTGGGCAGCCGGGTGACGGTGACCAACGCCGACAACGGGCGCAGCGTCGACGTTGTGATCAACGACCGTGGGCCCTACGTGAAAGGGCGGGTGATCGACCTGTCCCGGAAGGCCGCCAGCGAACTGGGCATGATCGAGGACGGCGTTGTGAACGTCCGTGTCGAAGCCCGGCCCTCCGACCAGCCGAACCGGTCCCTGAGGCACCGGCTGGAGCAGATGGTGGCCACGCTCTACCCTGACCGCAAACCCGCATCCGAACCGCCGGTGACGGTTGCCGAGCGCCCTGAGCCCGATCTGGCCGACACGGATCTGGGCACCGCCGAATAGCGGAACCGCGTCCCGCCCGACGCTTCCCACCCGAACGAACAACGCGCAGGCTTCCGCCCAAGGAGCGTGGCGCCGCGAAGGCTGCCGATGCGCCCCCGCGGGTGACGGAGCCGTGCGCGCAGAGGAGGTTCCAACCCATGCTGAAACTGGTGATTCGCGACACCCATCACGCCGCTGGCCTGTTCCTGGAGCAGGTGGACAACGTCCGCCAGCTCATCGCCGAACTGAAGGCGCTGAAGCGCGTTCCGTCCGCCTCGCTCTATCTGGAGGGGCTGGCCGAGCGCTGCCTGCGGCGCGGCTGGACGGTGATTCCCGCCGATCCGCTGGTCCGCGGCTGCACGTCGCGCACCCACATCGTCGAGCTGCATCTCGACCCCAACCAGCCGGGCGCGCCCTTCGTCGGCATCTACGAGCCGGGGGAGGACGGCACCCCCTGCCGCCGCCTGCACGACTCCCTGGAAGGCTTGGCGAGCCGTCTGCGCCTGCCGCCCGCCAACATGGGCACCGCACCGACGGCGGTGGAGCAGGCCCCCGCGCTGGCCGCGTAGCGCCGTCGCGGCGGTCCGGGGACGCCGGTCGCATCCCCGGCCGCATCCATTGATTGGAATCATACCGCGGCGGGGCGGGCGGGGGTAGCCTGCGGGCCGGCAATCCCGCCGTCCGCTGCCCGTGCCCGTCCCCATGACCGTCGAGCATCTCAGCCTCGTCTTTCTGCTGCTCCAGCAGATGTGCGTGTATCTGGTCATCGCTTACATGCTGAGCCGGACGCCGCTGTTCCTGCCGGTGATGCACCTCACCGTGCGCTGGCCGCACAAGCTGGCCTGCTACGTCATCTTCTCCATGTTCTGCGTCATGGGGACCTATTTCGGGTTGCAGATCGACGATTCCATCGCCAACACCCGCGCCATCGGGGCCGTGCTGAGCGGCATCCTGGGCGGTCCGTCGGTGGGACTGGCGGTCGGCTTCACCGGCGGGCTGCACCGCTATTCGCTGGGCGGCATGTCGGCGGTGGCCTGCGCCATCTCCACGGTGACGGAGGGGCTGATCGGCGGGCTGGTGCACCGCCACTTCGTCAACCAGGGCCGCATCGAGCCGCTGTTCGACCCGCTGCGCGTCGGCGCCGTCACTCTGGTGGCGGAGATCGCCCAGATGCTGATCATCCTGCTGGTGGCCAAGCCCTTCCCCGCGGCGGTCCATTTGGTCGAGGTGGTGGCGCTGCCGATGATCGTCGCCAACACGCTGGGGGCGGGGCTGTTCATGCGCATCCTGATGGACCGCCGTGCCCTGATCGACAAGCAGTCGAGCGCCTTCTCCGCCAAGGCGCTGAAGATCGCCGCGCGGGCCGACGGCGTGCTGCGCCAGGGCTTCAACGAAGAGAACAGCATGCGGGTCGCCCGCATCATCTACGAGGAGACGGGCGTCGGCGCGGTCGCCATCACCGACCGCGAGAAGCTGCTGGCCTTCATCGGCGTCGGCGACGACCACCATCTGCCCGGCACCCCGATCACCTCGCCCCAGACCTATCAGGCCATCGCCAACAATCAGGTGCTCTACGCCGACGGCAATCTGGTGTCCTACAAATGCTCGATCCACCCGAACTGTCGGCTGGGCGCCTCGCTGGTGATCCCGCTGGTCGGGGAGGACGACCGGGTGATCGGCACGGTGAAGCTGTACGAACCGAAGACCAAGCTGTTCTCCACCATCAACCGCACGCTGGGGGAGGGCATCGCCCGGCTGCTGTCCAGCCAGATCCTCGCTGGGCGCTACGAACAGCAGAAGGCGCTGCTCGCCCAGTCCGAGATCAAGCTTCTGCACGCCCAGGTGAACCCGCATTTCCTGTTCAACGCGCTGAACACCATCTCGGCGGTGATCCGCAACGACCCGGAGCGGGCGCGCCAGCTCGTGCAGAGCCTGTCGGTCTTCTTCCGCAAGAACCTGAAGCGCCCCAGCCAGGAGGCCACGGTGGCCGACGAGGTGGAGCATGTCAGCGCCTATCTCCAGATCGAGCTGGCGCGCTTCACCGGGCGCCTGTCGGTGGAGATCGACGTGCCGGACGCGCTGCGCCACGCCCGGCTGCCGGCCTTCCTGCTCCAGCCGCTGGTGGAGAACGCCATCAAGCACGGCACCTCGCAACTCCTCGGCCCCGGCCATGTCCGCATCGCGGCGCGGCGGGAGGGCGGCGACCTGCGGCTGTCGGTGGAGGACAACGCCGGCCTCTACGAGGAGAAGCCGGGTGGCGACGGGCTGGGCATGTCCATCGTGGACCGCCGCGTCCGCAACCGCTTCGGCAACGGCTACGGGGTGGACGTCGCCTGCGAGGCCGACGTCTTCACCCGCATCACCCTGCGCCTTCCCCTGGACATCCCTGCCGTCGCGGAGACCGCGCCATGATGACCGTCCTGATCGTGGACGACGAGCCGCTGGCCCGCGAGGAGCTGCGGCGCCTTCTTGAGGAGTTCCCCGACCTCCAGGTCGCCGGGGAATGCGCCAACGCCATCGAGGCCATCGGCGCCATCAACCGCCAGCCGCCCGACGTGGTCTTCCTCGACATCCAGATGCCGCGCGTCAGCGGGCTGGAGATGCTGAGCATGCTCGACCCGGAGCGGATGCCCCGCATCGTTTTCCTGACCGCCCACGACGAATACGCCGTCCAGGCCTTCGAGGAGCACGCCTTCGACTATCTGCTGAAGCCGGCGGACCCGGCCCGGCTGGCCAAGACGCTGCAACGGCTGCGCCGCGAGCGGGCGCCGCAGGACCTCGCCGTTCTGAAGGACGCCGCCCCGCTGCGGCTGATCCCCTGCACCGGCCACAACCGCATCTCCCTGCTGAAGCTCGACGAGGTGGAATGCGTGGCCTCCAAGGCGAGCGGCGTCTTCGTCGTCGGCGCCGATGGGGAGGAGCGCTTCACGGAGCTGACCCTGCTGACCTTGCAGGAGCGCACGCCGCTGGTGCGCTGCCACCGGCAATATCTGGTCAACCCCGACCGCATCCGGGAAATCCGCCTGATCGACAACGGTCTGGCGGAAATCCAGACGCTCGGCGGCCAGAGCATCCCGGTCAGCCGCCGCTTCCTCGGCCCGCTGAAGGAGCGGCTGGGCATCGGGTGAATCATAAAAGTCCCCTCTCCCCTCCGCTCACGCGCAAACTTCGTTTGCGCTGACGCGACAGGCGGACCATTGGTCCGCCGAAAGCGGGGAGAGGGTTAGGGTGAGGGGGGTGCGCATGGCGTTGCGTCCGGCAAAAGCGCAACCCCCTCACCGGCCCTGCGGGCCACCCTCTCCCCGGAGGGGAGAGGGTTAGGAAAACCCCCACCGCTCATCCCCGCATTCCGACCGCTCGCCACGCCAGGACGCCGCTCCGGGGAGAGCACCACACGAAGGGTGAAACCCGGCCTACCGTGACGGCAGTTCCTTCCAAGGAGAGCTGTCATGGATCACGCCCTAACATTTGTGATCGCGACACTCTGCATCCTCGCCCTCTGCTACCGCTTCTACGGCGTGTTCTTTGTGCGCAAGGTGCTCCGTGCCGATGATTCCGAGGTGACGCCGTCCCACATCCTGGCCGACGGGCGAAACTATGTTCCCACCAAGAAGTGGGTGAACGCCGGCCAGCATTTCGCGGCGATCGCCGCCGCCGGCCCGCTGGTCGGCCCCGTGCTGGCCGCGCAGTTCGGCTATCTGCCGAGCTTCCTGTGGCTGCTGATCGGCTGCGTCATCGGCGGCGCGGTGCACGACACGGTCGTGCTGTTCGCCTCGATGAAGCATAAGGGCCAGTCGCTGTCGGAGGTAGCCAAGGCCGAACTCGGCCCGGTCGCCGGCTGGTGCACCGGTCTGGCGATGCTGTTCATCATCACCATCACCATGGCCGGCCTGTCGATGGTCGTCGTCCATGCGCTGGAGCGCAACGCCTGGGGCGCCTTCGCCGTCTTCATGACGATTCCGATCGCCGTCGCGCTCGGCCTCTACGAGAAGATCACCGGCTCGTCCAAGGGTGCCACCCAGGTCGGCATCGCCGCCATCGCCGCCTCCGTCTTCGCCGGTCCCTACATCCAGGGCACGGTGCTGGGCAGCTGGCTGACGCTGCACGCCGAGACGGTCGCGCTGATCCTGCCGATCTACGCCTTCTTCGCCACGGCGCTGCCGGTGTGGATGCTGCTGACCCCGCGCGGCTACCTGTCGAGCTTCATGAAGATCGGCGTGTTCGGCGCGCTCGTCGTCGGCGTCGTCTTCATCAACCCGGAAATCCGCTTCCCCGCGCTCACCGACTTCATCCATGGCGGCGGCCCGGTGCTGGCCGGCCCGGTGTGGCCGTTCATCTCGATCACCATCGCCTGCGGCGCCATCTCCGGCTTCCACGCCTTCATCGGCTCGGGCACCACGCCGAAGCTGATCGACAAATGGAGCGACATCCGCACCGTGGCCTTCGGCGGCATGCTAGCGGAATGCGTGGTCGGCGTCATGGCGCTGATCGCCGCCACCTCCCTGCACCCGGCCGACTATTTCGCCATCAACTCCTCGCCCGCCGCCTTCCAGGCCCTGAACATGCAGGTCGTCGATCTGCCGCGGCTCAGCCAGGAAATCGGTCTCGACCTCTACGGCCGCACCGGTGGTGCTGTGACGCTCGCCGTCGGCATGACGGAAATCTTCACCCGCATCCCGTGGTTCGGCACGCTGGCCTCCTACTTCTTCCAGTTCGTCGTGATGTTCGAGGCGGTGTTCATCCTGACCGCCGTGGACAGCGGCACCCGCGTGGCCCGCTATCTGATCCAGGACCTGGGTGGCGACCTCTATGCCCCGCTGAAGCGTCTCGACTGGGTGCCCGGTTCGATCGCCGCGAGCGTGCTGGCCTGCGTGGCCTGGGGCTACCTGCTGACGTCGGGCGACATCAACTCGGTGTGGGCGCTGTTCGGGGTGTCGAACCAGCTGATGGCCTCGGTCGGCCTGATCATCGGCGCCACGATCATCCTGCGCCTCGGCCAGAAACGGGTCTACATGCTGACTTGCCTCGTCCCGCTGGCCTACCTGTTCGTGACGGTGAACTACGCCGGCTACTGGATGATCACCAACGTCTATCTGAACCCGCTGGCCAAGGGCTACAACGTCTTCAACGCCGGCATCTCGATCATCATGCTGTCGCTGGGCTTCGTGATCCTGATCGCCGCCCTCAAGAAGTGGAAGGAACTCCTGCGCATCCGCAAGGACACCCTGCCTGAGACGCTGATCGCCACCCCGGCCGAATAGCCGGACACCGGGCAAGCCGCCCCAAGACGACCAAGCGCTCAACCGGAAGAGGTATCGCTGCTCCCCCAGCGGTACCTCTTCTGCGTTTCTGTGGAATGGCTGGGACGCCACCGATTCCGCGAATTACAAGGGTTGATTCGCCGTCCGGCGGGTGCCATCCAAGGGCCGGCGCCGTGGCCTCCCGGCTGCGGCGCCGGTTTGTCGTGAAGGGAACGGGTGGTCGGACACATGCCGCAGGTTGCACGGTCGGTACTTTCGCTCCTGCTCGGGGTCGCTTTCCTGATGCTGGGCAACGGCGCGCTCAGCACGCTCATCGGCCTGCGGCTGGCCGGCACGGAGTCCGGCGCGGTCGCGGTGGGCCTGATCACCGCGGCCTTCTACACCGGGCTCACCGGCGGCTCCCTGTTTGCCCACCGGGTCATCACGCGGGTCGGCCACATCCGCGCCTTCGCCGCCTTCGCTTCCGTCCTGTCGGCGGCGGCACTGTCGCATGCGCTGTTCGAAGCGGTTCCCGTGTGGACCGTTTTGCGGCTGGCCGAGGGCTTCTGCATGGCCGGCCTCTACATCTGCATCGAAAGCTGGCTGAACGGCACGGCCAACAACGAGACGCGCGGGCAGATCCTGTCGCTCTACATGGTCACGCTCTACGCCGCCTCGGCGGTGGGCCAGCAGTTGCTGCAGCTGGACGACGAGACGGGCGTGCGCATCTTCATGCTGATCGCCATCCTGCTGACGCTCGCCCTCGTGCCGGTGGCGCTGACGCGGACCACGCCGCCGACCCTGCCGAACGTCGAATCCTACGGCCTGCGGCGGCTGTACGAGGCGTCCCCGCTGGGAGTCGTCGGCGTCTTCATCAGCGGGACGGTCACCGGCTCGATCTACGGCCTCGCCCCGGTGTTCGGCGCGGCCTCCGGCATCGGGGTGTCGGGGACGGCGCTGTTCATGAGCACCCTGATCCTGGGCGGGGTGGCGCTGCAATGGCCGCTGGGGCGGCTGTCCGACCGCTTCGACCGGCGCGCCGTCATCATCGGTCTGTCGGCGGCGCTGGCGCTGGTCAGCGTCGGCATGATCCTGGCGGACGGCAGCGGGCGCCAGGAGACGCTGCTGCTGGTGGCGCCGTTCTTCGGTGGGCTGGCCTTCACGCTCTACCCGGTCTGCGCCGCCCACACCAACGACCACGCCGGGCCGGACAACGTGGTGTCGGTGAGCGGCGGCCTGATCCTCGCCAACTCGGTGGGAGCGATCATCGGGCCGCCGCTGGCCTCGGCCGCCATGGGCTTCGCCGGGCCGGAGGCGCTGTTCGGCTTCATCGCGGCGGGGGCGGGCTCGGCGACGCTCTACGGCCTGTGGCGCACGCGCATGCGCCCGCCGCCGCCGGCCGAGGCGCAAGCGAGCTTCCGCCCGCTGCCCCAGACGACGCCGACCGTCACCCCGCTCGACCCCGTCGGGCCGCCCCGGCCGGAGTTGGCGGCGGGGGATTGAGGGGGGCGGTGTGACGCCCTCTCCCCCCTGGGGAGAGGGTTTGGGTGAGGGGGATTTACGCCCGACAGGGCGGAGGATAACCTCCACTGCTCAAAGTGGATCGCCTTCGGCGCCCCCTCATCCTGGCCTTCTCCCCAGGGGGGAGAAGGAATGGGGTCACTCCTCAACCTTCGCCGGGGCGGTGGGCTGCCAGGGGAAGGCGCCCATCGGGCCCATGCCGACGCGGTCGCGCGGGATCGCCACGTCGCTCTGCATGTAGAGGGCGATCAGCTCGGCCAGCGAGCGCAGCGAGTCCGCGTGGATGCGCTCGTACCCGTGGGAGCTGTCGATCCCGAAGCAGACCAGCGCCGTGCGGATGTCGTTGCCGGCCTCGATGGCGGCGGCGCTGTCGCAGCGGTAATAGCGGAAGACGTCGCGCTGATGCTCGATCTCGTGCTGCTGGCACAGCGACAGCAGCTTGTGCGTCAGGTGATAGTCGAAGGGGCCGGTGCTGTCGGCCATGGCGACGGTCACGCCGAACTCGCGGCTGTTCTGGCCCATGGCGGTGGTGCCGTTGTCGATGGTCACCATCTCCGCCACGTCCTTGTGCAGCACCGACGAGGCGCCGGAGCCGACCTCCTCCGAGATGGTCAGCAGCAGATGGCAGTCCACCGGCAGCGGCAGCTTGGCGTCCAGCACCGCCTTGGCGGCGGCGAAGATCACCGCCACACCCGCCTTGTCGTCGAGATGGCGGGAGTTGATGAAGCCGCTGGCGTCGAATTCCGCCTGCGGGTCGATGGCCACGAAGTCGCCGACGTTGAAGCCGTGGACCTGCAATTCCGCCAGCGTCTCGCAACGGGCGTCCACCCGGATCTCCAAGTTGGTCCAGGCCACCGGCTGGGTGTCGATCTCCTCGTTGAAGGTGTGGCCGGACGCCTTCAGCGGCAGGATGGTGCCGCGGTAGCTGCCCTTGTCGGTGTAGACGGTGCAGCGCGCCCCTTCGGCGAAGCGCGCCGACCAAGTGCCGATGGGCACGACCTCCAGCCGGCCGTTCGGCTTCAGCATCTTCACCTGGGCGCCCAGCGTGTCGAGATGGGCGACCACGGCGCGGTCGGGGCTGTACTGCCGCCCCGCCAGATCGGCGCGGATCGCGCCGCGCCGGGTCAGCTCGAAGGGGATGCCCAGACGGTGCAGCTCGTCGCCGCAGAAATGCACGATCTGGTCGGTGTATCCGGTCGGGCTCGGGATCTCCAGCAGGCGGCGGAGAAGGCCCGTCAGATAGTCCATGTCGATGACCGGACGGACGATTCCGGTCCGCGTCAAGGCTGCCTGCTCCATACCACCTCCTGAACGTCACGCCCGCGGATCGACCGCGGAGTAGGGGAAGAGAAGATCGAGGAAGCGTTCGGCGGTCGGCTGCGGTTCGTGGTTGGCAAGGCCGGGCCGCTCGTTCGCCTCGATGATCGCGTAATCGGACCCCATCAGGTCGGGGATCAGCAGATCCAGGCCGACCACCGGAATGTCGAGCGCGCGCGCCGCTTCCACCGCCGCCTCCACCACGCGGTGGTGCAGGCGGTCGGTGATGTCGTGCAGCGTGCCGCCCGTGTGCAGGTTGGCCGTCTTGCGCACGGCCAGCGTCTGCCCCTCCGGAAGGACCGAGTCCATGGAGAAACCGGCGTCGCGCACGCAACGTTCCGTCTCCTCGTCCATCGGGATGCGGCTTTCCCCGCCGGTGGCGGCGGCGCGACGGCGGCTCTGCGCCTCGATCAGCTGCGAGATCGTCCGCTCGCCGGTGCCGACGATCTCCGCCGGGCGGCGCACCGCCGCGGCGACGACGCGGTAGTCGATGACCAGGATGCGCACGTCCTGGCCCTGCACGAACTGCTCCAGCAGGACCGTGTCGCAGATCTTCTTCGCCTTTCCCACGGCCCAGGCCAGAGTCTCCGCGTCGCGCACATCCACGGTAATGCCCTGGCCCTGCTCGCCGCGGGCGGGCTTCACCACGACGCTGCCGTGGCGCTCCAGGAAGGCGGCGTTGTCATCCATGCCGTCCGCGGTCATCTGGTCCGGCACCGACAGGCCGGCCCGCAGCAGCGTGCGCCGGGTCACCGCCTTGTCGTCGCAGCGGAACAGCGCCACCGCCGAGGTCAGCTCGCTGAGGCTTTCGCGGCACAGGATGCTGCGCCCGCCGAAGCTCAGGCGGAACAGGTTGGACTCCGCGTCCACCACCTCCACCCCGATGCCGCGGCGCCGGGCCTCGTTGATGATGATCATGGCGTAGGGGTTGAGGCTGGCCTCCACCGCCGGGCCGGCGAACAGCTTCTCGTTGATCGGGTTCTTGGTCTTCAGCGCGAAGACCGGCACCCGCCGGAAGCCCAGCTTTTCGTAGAGCGCGATGGCGTTGGCGTTGTCGTGCAGGACCGACAGGTCCATGAAGCTGCGCCCGCGGTCCTTGAAATGCTCGGCCAGCGCGCGGACCAGCGCTTCGCCGATGCCGGGATAGGCCGCCTGGGGATCGACCGCCAGACACCACAGGGAGGAACCGTTCTGCGGGTCCTTGAAGGCGCGGACATGGTCCACCCCGGTGACCGAACCGATGACCGCCCCGCTGACCGGATCGGTGGCGATCAGGTGGGTCAGCACGCGGCTGTCGCGCTCCGACCAGCAGAATTCCGGGTCCATGGTGACCATGCCGCGGGCGCCGTAGATGCGGTTCACGGCGTCGACGTCCTGGCGGCCGCGCAGCTTTTCGATGGCGAAGCCGCGCGTCTCGCCGCCCGGCCGGAAGCCGGCCAGCCGCAGGCGGTAGGTGTGGGAGGGGTCGAGGAACAGCTCGGTCGGCGCCTGGGCCAGCGCCACATGCGGGTCCTCCAGGTACAGCGCGATGTCGCGCCGCCCCGGCCCCTCCTGACGCATCGCCGCGATCAGCTCGCCGACGTCGGGAAAGGTGTTGGCGAACAGCAGGCGGCCCCAGCCGCAATTCACCACCGCGCGCGGCGTCGGCCCAAACCCTGCCCCCGTCCGGCGGTTCGGGCGCGGTGAATCTTCGTCCATCAGGGCGGAGACCAGGGCGCGTTCGATCCGGAAAGGCGTCTGGGTGCGATTCTGCATCGTCATCATGCGGTGTTCAGATCCCGTGGGTTTGCAGCCAGAACTCCAGCAGGGCGGCCTGCCAGAGCTTCGAACCGCGAAGCGGCGTGATGTGGGTTTCCGGATCGCTGAACAGCCGGTCCAGATAGGCCGGCTGGAACAGAGCACGCTCCCGCGCGGCGGGCTGGTTCAGCACGTCGCGCACCAGCTCCAGATAGGGGCCGCGCAGGTACTTCAGCGCCGGAACGGGGAAATAGCCCTTGGGCCGGTCGATGACCTCGGAGGGGACGACCTTGCGCGCCGCCTCCTTCAGCACGTATTTGCCGCCGTCGCGCACCTTCAGCTCCGGCGGGACGCGGGCGGCCAGCTCGACCAGATCGTGGTCGAGGAAGGGGACGCGCCCCTCCAGCCCCCAGGCCATGGTCATGTTGTCGACCCGTTTCACCGGGTCGTCGACCAGCATGACCGTGGTGTCGAGGCGCAGCGCCTTGTCCACCGGACGGTCGGCGCCGGGCCGGGCGAAATGGGCGGCGACGAAGGCGCTCGCCGCGTCCTCGTCGGCCAGATACTGCGGGTTCAGCGCCTCGGCCATCTCCGCGCGGTTGCGGTCGAAGAAGACCTTGGCGTAGGTAGACAGCGGGTCGGCCGCCTCCATCATCGGCGGGTACCAGTGGTAGCCGGCGAAGATCTCGTCGGCGCCCTGGCCGCTCTGCACCACCTTCACATGCTTGGCGACCTCCTGCGACAGCAGGAAGAAGCCGATGGCGTCGTGGCTGACCATCGGTTCCGACATCGCCCGCACGCAGTCCTGAAGGGCGGGCAGGGCGCGGTTGCTGTCGATGAACAGCTTGTGATGGTCGGTCTGGAAGCGCTGGGCGATCAGGTCGGAATATTGGAACTCGTCGCCCTTCTCCTGTCCCACGGTTTCGAAGCCGATGGAGAAGGTCTGCAGGCCGGTCTGCCCGGCCTCGGCCAGCAGGGCGACGATGACCGAGCTGTCCAGCCCGCCCGACAGCAGCACGCCGACCGGCACGTCGGCGACCAGACGCCGCTCCACCGCCTTGCGCAGCGTGGACAGCACGGCGTCCTGCCAGTCGCCCTCCGACATCCGTTCGTCGCCGGGCTGCGGGCCGAAGACCGGCTCCCAATAGGTTTCCTCGATGCGGCGCCCGTCCGGCTCCAGGGTCAGCAGGGTGGCCGGCGGCAGCTTGCGCACGCCCTTCAGGATGGTCCCCGGCGCCGGCACGACGGCGTGGAAGCTCATATACTGGTAGAGCCCCACCGGGTCGATCGCCGTGTCGATGTCGCCACCGGCCAGCAGGGCGGGCAGGGTGGAGGCGAAGCGCAGCCGCCCCGCCGTTTCGGACAGGTAGAGCGGCTTGATGCCCAGCCGGTCGCGGCCCAGCGTGACGCGCCCGCTGTCGCGCTCCCAGATGGCGAAGGCGAACATGCCGTAGAGCCGTTCGACGAAGCGGCGGCCCCAGGCGTGATAGGCTTTCAGCAGGACTTCGGTGTCGCCGTGCGAGAAGAAGCGGTAGCCCTTGGCTTCCAGCTCCGCCCGCAGTTCCGGGTAATTGTAGATGCAGCCGTTGAAGACGATGCCGAGGCCCAGTTCGGGGTCGGTCATCGGCTGCTGCGCCGCCTCGGACAGGTCGATGATGCTCAGCCGCCGGTGGCCGAAGGCCATTCTGCCATGGGCGAAGACGCCTTGCCCGTCGGGGCCGCGCAACGCCAGGGCTTCGGTCATCGAGCCGACCGCGGACGCGGAGGCCGGGCGAGAATCGAAGCGGATTTCCCCGCTGATGCCGCACATTGTAAGAAATATCTCCGTATTCGAATGGACTGGACGCCGGCAAAAAACGCTCGAAAAGGGCGAAGGACCGGCGCCACCCCTCAACAGGCGTGCAGCTTGATCGTCGCAAGGTTGGGGCCTGCCTTGCACAGGGTATCGGGGGTAGGGCGCGCCGAACGACCGGAGGGGAGCGGTCCGAAAAGGGGGTATCGGGGTTACCCCATAAGGCCGAGGTCGGCGCGCGGCCGGGGAAAGCCAGGGGGGACCGCAGCCCAAAGCGCATTGGTGGGGCTGGTCTTTTTGGGGCTAACCATTTTGCGTCGATAAACGGAGATTAGACGTCTAATCGCGCGGCGCTCAGCGCTGCGGCCAGTTCGCGGGCGGCGTGGCGCAGGGCGCCCGGCTCGTGCCCGGTGAAGCCCAGCATCAGCGCCTGCAACGGCGGAGCGGCGATGTGCATCGGGCTGACCGGGCGGACGGCGATGCCGTGCCGGGCCGCCACCGCCTCCACGTCGCGGTCCGACAGGCCGGGGCGCAGCCGGGCGATCAGCTTCATCCCCTGCTCCGGCACCTCCGCCTCCATCCAGGGGGAGAGATGGGCGCCGATGGCATCGGCCAGCGCGTCCCGCGCGGCCGTGTAGCGGCGGCGCATGCGGCGCAGATGCGGGCCGAAATGACCCCCGTTCAGGAAATCCGTCACCACGCCCGTGTAGAGCGTCGCCGGGTGCCAGTCGGTCAGGCGACGCATAGCGAGCACCGGGTCCAACAACTCGGGCGGCAGGACGGCGTAGCCGAGCCGCAGGCCGGGAAACAGAACCTTGCTGAAGGTGCCGACGTAGATCACCCGCCCGCCACCGTCGATCCCCTGGAGCGAGGCCAGTGGACGGCCCGCGTAGCGGAACTCGCTGTCGTAATCGTCCTCCAGCACCCAGGCGCCGGCCGTGCGCGCCCAGGCCAGCAACTCCATCCGCCGCGCCATCGACAGCACGACCCCCAGCGGGTAGTGAGAGGACGGGGTGACGTAGGCCAACCGGGCGTCCGGCGCCGCGGCGACTCCCTCCGCCACCGCCATCCCCTGCCCATCGACGGGCACCGGCACGATGTGGGCCCGTGCCGCTTCCAGCGCGGCGCGCACCGCGGGGTAGCAGGGGTCTTCCAGCCACACCGGATCACCCGGCCGCAGCAGCACCCGCAGCACGAGGTCGATGGCCTGCTGGGCGCCGGCGGTGATCACCACCTGCTCCGGTTCGCAGCGCACCGCCCGCGCCGTCTGGAGATAGCGGGCGATGGCCTCCCGCAGCGCCGGCGGTCCGCCGGGCTCGCCGTAGCCGAGCATCTCCGGATCGGGCCGTTGCAGGTGCCGCAGGGTCAGGCTGCGCCAGATCCGCAAACTGCGCTCATCCAGCGCGCAACGCCCCGTGCTGAAGGGCAGAGCGCCGAAGGGGTTGGCCGGCGGTGGCGAGGGCGCGCGGCGGGGCGGTTCCGGCGGTGGGATCTCCAGCCCGTCCGGCAGGTCGCCGGACACGAAGCTGCCCGCCCCGACGCGCCCCTCGATGAAGCCCTCGGCCAGAAGCTGCTCATAGGCGGCGACCACCGTGTTGCGGGCGACGCCGAGCCGTTCGGCGAGCGCACGCGTCGGCGGCAGCTTCCCTCCGGGCGGCAGGGCGCCGGACAGGATGGCCCGGCGCAACGCGCCATAGACCTGCCGCAGCAGCGGTTCCCCACCCGTCCGGTCGATGGGGACAAGCATCAGGTCGGAGAGATCGGCGGGCATCGGATTGGTCCAGTCGACAAGGTCGGAATTGGCTCTCACGCCGGACCAATGGCTAGGCTCTAATGGCGCCGTTGTCCACCGCCGCGAAGAGAATTCCGCGATGTCCGAGGCCGTTTCGTCCGAAAGCTATCCCGTCACCGACCGCAACCGGGTGAAGCGCCTGCACGAGCGGGCCCGCTACGACCGGGAAACGGTCCACGCCATCCTCGACGGCGCGATGATCGCCCACATCGCCTACGTGATCGACGGGCAACCCTACTGCACGCCCACGGCCTTCTGGCGGGAGGGCGAGCATCTCTATTGGCACGGGTCCGCGGCCAGCCGGATGCTGCGGGCGCAGCGCGACGGCCTGCCGGTCTGCCTGACCGTCACGCATCTCGACAGCCTCGTGCTGGCGCGCAGCGGGTTCAACCACTCGGCGGATTACCGGTCCGCCATGTGCTTCGGCACCGCCCGCATCGTCGAGGAGGCCAAGGCCAAGGCCCGCGCGCTCGACGCCATGGTCGACCGCTTCTATCCGGGGCGCAGCGCCGACCTGCGGGCCAGCACGGCGCAGGAGATCAAGGCGACCATGGTGGTCGGCATGGAGATCGAGGAGGCGAGCGCCAAGGTCCGGGGCAAGGGCCTGTCCGACGAGGGCGAGGACATGGACTTGCCCATCTACACGGCCCGCTACCCGGTGGTTCAGGTGATCGGCGCCGCCGAACCTTGCCCGCGGCTTCCCGCCGGCACGCCGGTCCCGCCGGGGCAGGCGGGCTTCACCGCCGGCCGCCGGCTGGACGAGCTGATGCTGGAGAACCACCGCATCCGGTTCGGTGGGGAGTGACGCGTCCCGTTACCGTGTCCGGCGCCACTCGCCGTCAATGGTGTAGGGCGTCGAGCGGCGACGGTGGGTCCGGCCGCCCTGCGAGTGAGGACCGTCCAGATGCTCGGCCAGGATCGCCATGTTCTTGCGGTTGGCCTTCCAGAACACGTCGGCGATGTTGCCGGCCACCGGAACGGCGCTGATCAGGCTGTCCATCGCCACGTTGCCGACCATGCGCAGCAGCTTGCCGCGCGGCACGCCGAGCCTCCAGGCCTCGCGGATGAGATAGCCGGACACCGCCGTGGTGGCGAGGTTGCCGAAGCCCGGCACCAGACCCAGCACGGCGTCGGCGCCGAAGGTGATGTTGGTGCCCGGCACGCGGACGGCGCTGTCCATCATCCGCGCCAGCCATTCCAGCCGCTGGCGCGCCGCGAGATGCGCGGTCTCGCCGTAGGCGGAACCGTAACGGAACGAAGAAAAAGAGGTAGCGGTCATACGGACCCTCCAGAAGGGGACGGCTGCGCCGTCCGCTCAAGTGAAGGGCTCCGACATCGCGGTCCGTACCAAGTGGACCGCCAGAGGGGCCCGGAGCCAGTCCCGCACAGATGGCCCGGTCGTCCCGCCCACGCAAGACCCACCCGGTACATTTTCGTATGAGTACGGTGGATTCATCCCCGATTTCTCGGGGGCTCACAAAAGCATCAGGAAGGCCGGCAGGCCGCCCAGAACCGCCCCCTGGGCCCCGCCCCACAGGACGTCGCCCTGCTCCACCGACCGGCGCAGCGCCGGGTTGGTGCCGCGCAGCTGGCACAGGGCGAAGATGGCCGCGTTCATTGGGCCGGCCAGGGCGAACCACAGGATCCAGGAGGGCATGCCGCCGAGCCACACGGCGGGCGCGAGCATCAGGGCGGTGCGCCCGGTCCAGGACAGGCCGCGGAACAGCAGCGCTTCCCAGGACCAGACCCCGCGCGGACCGACCGGGCCGAAGGGCAAAAGATGTTGCCCGACGAGCGTCGCTCCGGCGGTGGCCACGCCGACCACCAGCGCCTGATTGATCGGCATGGCCAGCGACCACAGGGCGGTGCTCAGCAGGGTCGCCGGAACGCTCCACAGCAGCAGGCGGGACAGGGCGCCCGTCTGGCGGCTGAGCGCGCTGAGAAAGAAGCTGCCGAGCAGGGAACAGGTGACGGTGAGCAGGACGGCGGCGAACAGCAGATAGTCGATGACGAACTGTTCGGTCAGCATCACCATGGCCGTGCTCCCCCATCGGTTCTTTGTTCGTATTCCCCTCAATTACGGTGGGGCGCGACCGAGCCGGCGTCAATGGAAATCACCCCGATTTTTGGGGGCCGCCCACGCCCTTCGTTTCCACCCCCTCCATTCCTGTTCGTCTCAGAAGGTCGAGAAACCGTTCCAGCACCAGATTGGCCTGCGTGCCCGTCTTGGTGACCGCCTGGAATTCCTGGGCGTAATGGAAGCGCTCCGGCAGAAGCGCGCGCATCGCCCCGCGCTCGACCCACTGCCGCGCGTAATGGGTGGGCAGGAAACCGACGTAGCAGCCGGTCAGGATGAGGAAGGCCACGCCCTCGCGGTCGGTCGCGGTGGCGGTGGCGGTCAGCGCCCGCTGCACCCCCGCCGCCTCCGGCACCTGCTGCGCCTCGGTCGGGGCGACGGCGTCGGCGGCCTCCACGGCCGCGTCGGGCACCGCCTCCGCATCGAACAGCGGATGGCCGCGCCCGCAGTAAAGGTGTGATTCCTCCTGGTACAGCGGCAGACGGTCCAGGCCGGGCAGGGCGCGCCGTGCCGGCACGACGCCGACGTGCAGGCGCCCGTCCAGCACGCCGCGCTCGATCTCGTTGGGCGGAATCATGCGGATGTTCACCCGCACCTCCGGCCCCTGCTGTTTGAGGCCGCGCAGGGCGTCGGTCACCCGCATCTTCGGCATGGTGACGAGGTTGTCGGTGATGCCGATGTTCAATTCGCCGCGCAGCCGCCCGTGCGCGGCGTTGATCTCGCTGCGGAAGCTCTCCAGGCCGGCGAACAGGCGCAGCGCCGCCTCGTAGGCCATGCGCCCCTCGTCGGTGAGCAGGAACCCCGCCCGCCCGCGCCGGCACAGACGCAACCCCAGCCGCCGTTCCAGATCGGCCATGTGCAGGCTGATGGCGGCGCGGCTGATGTTCAACTCCACCTCCGCCGCGGAAAAACCGCCGCACTCCACCACCGTCTTGAAGACGCGCAGCAGGCGCAGGTCGGCGTCGTTGAGGCCGCTCAGGGGACGGGCTTGCTTGCTCATGGATAGGTAAGCAGATGCTTGCGTAAGGTTTGAATGGTTTGGATTTAACCGCAACCAAGCCTCGGCGCACACTGTTTTCCGAAGCCCATCCCAGCCAGCAGGAGTGCCGCCCGATGCCGCCGTTGGACGAGAGCCAGAAAGCCGGAACCGCCCCGACCGCCGGGCTGACGCGTGCGGAGCTGGACGCCCACTGGATGCCCTTCACGGCGAACCGCGAGTTCAAGGCGAACCCGCGCCTGATCGCCCGGGCCGAGGGCGCCTGGTACTGGGACGCCGAGGGGCGGAAGATCTATGACAGCCTGTCCGGCCTGTGGTGCTGCGGCGCCGGGCACAGCCGCCGCGAAATCAGCGAGGCCGTCGCCCGCCAGATTGGGGAGCTGGACTACAGCCCGGCCTTCCAGTTCGGCCACCCCGCCGCCTTCAAGCTGGCGCACAAGCTGGCTTCGATGACGCCGGCCGGGCTGGATCACGTGTTCTTCGTCAATTCGGGTTCGGAGGCCACCGACACGGCGCTGAAGATGGCGCGGGCCTATTGGCGGCTGAAGGGCCAGCCGGCCAAGACCAAGCTGATCGGCCGGTCCAAGGGCTATCACGGCGTCAATTTCGGCGGCATCAGCCTGGGCGGCATCGGCGGCAACCGCAAGCTGTTCGGCTCGGGCGTCGAGGCCGACCATCTGCCACACACGCTGCTGCCGCAGAACGCCTTCACCAAGGGCCTGCCGGAGCAGGGGGCCGAACTGGCCGACGCGCTGGAGGAGCTGGTCGCGCTGCACGACGCCTCCAACATCGCCGCGGTGATCGTGGAGCCGCTGGCTGGCTCGGCGGGCGTGCTGCCGCCGCCCAAGGGCTATCTGCAGCGGCTGCGCGCGCTGTGCGACAAGCACAACATCCTGCTGATCTTCGACGAGGTCATCACCGGCTTCGGCCGCATGGGGGCCGCCTTCGGCGCCGACGCCTTCGGGGTGGTGCCGGACATCATGAACGTCGCCAAGGGCCTCACCAACGGCGCCGTGCCGATGGGCGCGGTGGTCGCCAGCCACGAGATCTACCAGACCTTCATGGACAATGGCGGCGCCGACTACATGGTCGAGTTCCCGCACGGCTACACCTACTCCGCCCATCCTGTGGCCTGCGCCGCCGGCCTCGCCGCGCTGGAACTGTTCGAGCGGGACAGGTTGGCCGAGAAGGCGGCGGATCTGGCTCCGCATTTCGAGACGGTGCTGCACGGGCTGAAGGGGCTTCGCCACGTCACCGACATCCGCAACTACGGCCTCGCCGGCGCGGTGCAGATCGCGGCCCTGCCGGGCGAGCCGGCCCGCCGCCCGTACGAGATCGCCATGACGTGCTGGAAAGCGGGCTTCTACGTCCGCTTCGGCGGCGACACGCTGCAGTTCGGCCCGCATTTCATCAGCGAGCGCGAGGACCTCGACCGGCTGATGAACGCCGTCGCCGACGCCATCCAGGCAACCGCGTGAGGATGGGAAAGCCATGACCCTCGTTCCGCATCTCATTGGCGGCGTGGTCGACGCCCCTGCCGACACCCGCAGCGCCGACATCGTGAACCCGGCAACGGGCGAAACCGTGGGCCGCGTCCCGCTCGCCGGCCGGGCCACCGTGGAATCGGCCATCGCCGCCGCCGAGGCGGCCTTCCCGGCGTGGCGGGCGACGCCGCCGGGCAAGCGGGCGCGGGTGATGTTCCGCTTCCGCCAGTTGCTGGAGGACAACGCCGACCGCATCTGTGCGGCGATCACACGGGAGCACGGCAAGACGCTGGAGGACGCCCGCGGCGAGCTGGGCCGCGGCATGGAGAATGTCGAATACGCCTGCGGCATCGCCGACCTGCTGAAGGGCGAGCATTCCAAGAATGTCGGGCCGGGCATCGACAGTTGGTCGGAGTTCCAGCCGCTGGGCGTCGTGGCGGGCATCACGCCCTTCAACTTCCCGGCCATGGTGCCTCTGTGGATGTTCCCGGTCGCCGTGGCCTGCGGCAACAGCTTCATCCTGAAGCCGTCGGAGCGCGACCCCAGCGCCTCTCTGCTCGTCGCGCAGCTGGCGCAGGAGGCCGGGCTTCCGCCGGGCGTGCTGAACGTCGTCCACGGCGACAAGGAGGCGGTGGACACGCTGCTGACCGACCCGCGCGTTCAAGCGGTCAGCTTCGTCGGTTCGACGCCGGTCGCCGAATATGTCTACGCCACCGGCACCGCCCATGGAAAACGGGTGCAGGCGCTGGGCGGGGCGAAGAATCACGCCATCGTCATGCCCGATGCCGACCTCGACAACGCGGTCAGCGCGATCATGGGCGCGGCCTACGGCTCCTGCGGGGAGCGCTGCATGGCCATCTCCGTGGTCGTCGCGGTGGGCGACGCAACCGCCGACCGCGTGGTGGCGATGCTGGCGGAGCAGGTGCGCGCCCTCAAGGTCGGGGCGGGGACCGGCTCCGGCTGCGACATGGGTCCGCTGGTCACCCGCGCCCATTTCGAGAAGGTGAAGGGCTTGGTCGACCAGGGCGTCGCCGAAGGGGCGGAGCTGGTGGTCGACGGCCGCGGGCTGGTGGTGCCGGGGCACGAGGGCGGCTTCTTCCTCGGCGGCTGCCTGTTCGACCGGGTGACGCCGGACATGAGCGTCTACCGCGAGGAGATTTTCGGCCCGGTTCTCTGCGTCGTTCGCGTGACCACGATGCAGGAGGGCATGGACCTGATCGACGCCCACGAGTACGGCAACGGCACCTGCCTGTTCACCCGCGACGGCGAGGCCGCGCGCTACTTCACCGACGCGATCAAGGTCGGCATGGTCGGCGTCAACGTGCCGCTGCCGGTGCCGGTGTCCTACCACAGCTTCGGCGGCTGGAAGCGGTCTCTGTTCGGCGATCTGGCGGCCTACGGGCCGGACGGCGTGCGCTTCTACACCCGGCGCAAGACGATCACCCAGCGCTGGCCGGCGGGTGGCGTGCGCGAAGGGGCGCAGTTCTCCTTTCCGTCGATGAAGTGAGGGGGCAATTCCCCTCTCCCCTCCGGAGGGATTCACAACTGAGCGCGTTCGGCCATCGCGCAAAGCCCTCTGCAGGGGAGAGGGCTGTAATCGGCAGCAACGACTGGCCAGCGGATACTGCGAAGCACCCCTCTCATCCACAACCGGCCTTGCCGATAGCGGCGGTCAGCCGTTCATAGCCGGCGCGGTTCGGATGCACCGGGTCCTTGTAGAGCGGACAGGCGCCCTCCGGCGGGCAGGCGTCGCGCAACGCGGTATGGACATCCACCACGCGCAGGCCGGGACCGGCGAGGGTGGTCAGCCGCCGGTTCACGTCCATGATGCGTTCGGCGAAGGCGGCGTTGCCGTCGCGCCGCGGCAGCAGGGTGAGCAGCGTGACGCAGGTGCCGGGGGCGAAGCGTTTCACGTCCGTGGTGATCGCTTCGATGGTGCCGGCGATCTCCGCGGCGGTGCGGTTCGGCAGGTCGTTCGTCCCGACCAGAACCAGCGCGGACCTGAGCTTCATGCCCGGTCCGAAGGACTGCCGCACCCTCCACAGCAGGTTCCCGGTCGTGTCGCCGCCGGCCCCGAAATTCATCGGCTCCGCGTCGAACAGCCGTCGGGCGAGGTCGGCCGGCCAGCCGGCGACCAGGGAATCCCCCAGCAGCATGGCCTTCGGGTTCTGATGCCGCAGCGTTTCCATGCGCTTGGTCAGCCAGTCCGGATAGGGCGGCTGCGTGCGCGGACCGATGGTCGTGTCGCTGTGCGCCGGGACGGCCAGGAACGTCAGCAGTGTGGCCACCCCGGCCCATCCCGCTTTGATGATCCGACTCACGCCGCCTTCGCCGGCAGGGCGACGGCCGGGATCGGCTCCGGGTGCAGGGCGGGCGGCGAGAGGTCCAGCACGGCGCGCTCCCCCTCGGCCAGCGGGCGCACGGCGTTCACGGTCAGCGAGACGGTCAGCGGTCCCTTCGGGGCGGGGGCGTCCAGCACGAGGTCGGTCGCCCGGCCGGGATGCACCTCGAACCGCTCCTCGGCCAGCGTCGCGCCGTCCTCCGCGGCGATGGCGACCGCGACGCGGAGCGGGACGGAATCCCGCAGGGGGCAGCGCAGGCTGGCGCCGAGATGGAAGGGGCCGGGCGCGTGCACTCCCGTCCAGCGCAGCGTGGCGCCGGGCCGCTCCGGATCGGGGCCGTGCAGGCGGAACAGCCCCTCATAGGGGCGGCACCAGCTGTTGCCGTTCAGCAGACGGACCGTCCCCGCGCGCAGGTCGCCCGCGATGGGTTTGCTCATGTCCTGATCGGGGCCGAAGGGGAAGCGGAGCTGCACCAGCGCGTCCGGCGCGCCGATGCGCAGGGCGGCGTGGCGCTGCGTCCAGTCGTGGCAGGGGAACAGGCGCAGCGCGGCCTGGACGATGGAGAACCACGCCGCGGCGTCGATGTCGTCCGCCTGATGGTAGGGGGCGAAGCGGGTGACATAGCCGCGCATCAGGCCGGGCCGGTGCCAGTCCACGCGGCCGATGCGGGCGGGATCGTCCGTCTCCTGGACCTCCAGCAGGGCGAAGTCGTCGTGGCCGGCCAGGGCGGCCAGCGCCTCGTGCAGCCCGTCGATGGTGGCGGGGGCGATGCCGGGGTTCGACTTCACGACGAAGATCACTCCGCCCATCACCGCCCGCGCGGTGAACTTGGCCTGGAGATATTGGATCTTGCGCGTCTCCCGGCGGTGCAGGGCGCGCCTCGTCGCCTCGTCGTCGCGGAAGACCAGCCGCCCGCCGGTCAGGTCGGACTTCATGTCGCTGTGCCAGCCGATGCCGTAGGCGGAATCCAGCACCATGCCGGTGCGCAGCGGCGACAGGTTCTCGAACCGGTACATGCCGTCGAAATTGGCGCGCAGCTTGGTCAGAAGCTGGTCAGGCTTCATGGAAGCCCAGCGGAACAGGCTCCCCGCCTCGCAGGACAACCGGCGCAGGACGAAGCCGAATTCGCAGTTGTCGCCCAGACTTTCAAACCGCAGGAGGTCGTCCGCGCCGATGCCGATGGTCATGCTGTTGTCCCGTTTCGCTGCCAAGCCATGGTTTCGGCAAGCCTAGCGCGAGCCGGTCGGATCACGTCAACGGGCGGTGGCGGCGGCGCCGAAATGATCACCGCGAATTCGAGGCAATCCCTTCGGATTCTCCGGCCGTTCAGACCGTCCGGGTGACCTTGCGCAGATGACGCGGGCGGTCGGGATCGAAGCCGCGCGCCACCGCCAGCCGGGCCATGAAGGGGTAGAAAGCCTGGATCGCCACGATGGGGTCCAGCGCCGGGTGCAGCGGCGGCGGCAGAGGCAGAGGGGTGTCGGCCAGGGCGAGCGCCCGCTCCTCGGCGGAAGCGACCAGCAGATGGGCGCCGGCCCGTTTCAGCGCGCGGGCGGTCTCCAGCACACCGTCCAGCGTCTCGTCCCGCACCGCGAGCACCAGCACGGGGAAGCCCGGCTCGACCAGTGCCATGGGGCCGTGCATCACCTCCGCCGCACTGAAGGGTTCGGCGTGGGCTGCGGCGGTTTCCTTGAACTTCAGCGCCATTTCCTGAGCGATGGGGTAGCTGCGCCCCCGCGCGACGATCAGCAGACTGGACACCGTCTCCAGCACCGGCAGCGCCGCCGACCAGTCCGCCACACCCGCCCGTTCCAGCCCGTGGGGCAGCCGGGGAAGCGCGTCGAGAAGCGCCTCGTCAGCCGTCCAGACGGCGGTCAGCCGGGCGATGGCGGCGAGGCTGGCGACGAAGCTCTTGGTCGCGGCGACGCTCAACTCCGGCCCGGCGTGCAGGGGCAAGGGATGGGCGACCCGCTCCGCCAGCGGCGAGTCCTCCGCGTTGACCAACGCCGCCGTCAGGGCGCCGCCGGCCCGCGCCGCGTCCGCGACGCTCAGAAGGTCGGGGCTCTGGCCCGACTGGGAGATGGCCAGGACGAAGGCGTTCTTCACCCGCAGAGCGGCGCCGTAGGCCGTGATCACCGACGGCGCCGCCGAGGCGGTGACCAGCCCCAGCGCCGTCTCGAACAGGTAGCGGGCGTAGCCGGCGGCATGGTCGCTGCTGCCCCGCGCGATGGTCATCGCGAAGGGCGGCGGCGCGGCCCGCAGCCGGTCGGCCAGGGCGGCCACCGCCGCGGCGTCGGAGTCCAGCAGAAGGCGAACCGCCGCCGGGGCGGCGGCGGCCTCCTGCATCATCAGGGGAGCGCTGGTCATGGGTCGGCCTCCGTTCCAGGCCGATCATAACACGGCGGTGCCGCTTACCTCACGCCGGGCCGGTGGGCGCCTTCGCCAGGACGGCGGCGTCGGATGCGTCCATCTCCTCCGCCGGGGCGGGCTCGGCCTGGGGCGGTTTCCAGTTGCGCAGCCGGTTCACCATCGCGCCGGCCTGGGTCTTCCAGCGCTCGGCGTGGATGCGCATCGATTCGCCTCCCTGGACCAGCAGGCGGCTGGGCAGGGGGCCGGGCGTCTCGAAGGTGCCGAGATGAACCGTCTCGACCGGATGCTTGCCGGCGAGGCCGCGCTTGAACTGATAGACGCCGGGGTTGGTCTGGGCGTTCACCCCGTGCAGGTCGTAGCGCAGCCCGCCGTTCGCCTTGATCCACAGCAGCGCCCGCCATTGCAGCAGGTAGGCGGCGTTGACCCGCAGCCCTGCCTCCAGCGTTGCGGAATTCTGCATCTGCCCGGTGGTGCCGAACAGCGACACGACGACCCCTGCCACCGGCCGCCCCTCGTGCATGGCGAGGAAGGCGCGCATTTTGCGCCGTGGCGGCAGCGCCTCGTTGATGCGGGTGAAGGTGCGGCTGTCGTAGGCCTTGAAGCCTTTGCGGCGCTGCGTCTCGACGAAGATGTCGTCGATGGTTTCCAGCAATTCGGCATGGGAGCCTTCGACGACCTCGATCCCCATCCGCTCGGCCTTGTTCAGCCCGCGTCGCCAGTGGTGCGACAGGTTGGAGCGCAGGCCCGCCTCGTCGGCGTTGAGGTCGGTGATGAAGGTGCGGTAGGGGGCCTTCTCCTCGCGGAACCGCATCCCCAGCGACGCCAGGGCCTCCGTCACCGCCTCGCCGTCCGCCTGCGCGACGTGGGGCAGCAGGCGCAGCAGCAGGCCGCGCCGATCGGTGTATTCCGCCTTCAGCGCGTGCAGGGCGGTCATCAGGGCGGCGTGGTCCGGCCCCTGGCCGCGCGGGTGCCACATCGGCCCCCACATGGCCAGCGCCAAGCCACCGATGCCCGGCACGCGGCGCAGCAGCACCTGCACCGCGGCCACCGGACGACCGTCGCGCCGCACGACGAGGTGGCTCAACTCCCGCCCGGCGTGGGCGATGCGGCCATAATCCCAGGTTTGGAAGATGTTGGCGTCATCGAAACCATCGAGAATGGCGTACCAGCCGCTGCGGTCGACCCGGTCGATCTCGATGGAGGACGCGGGGCACAGGACATCGCCACCAAGCGCGTCGGTGTACATTCAGGTTTCTCCCCTGGAATTCACGGCGATCGTTTTTTGTGGAAGCGTTTGGTAACGGTCAGATGATTGGTCACACGGTTCCGCCGGAGCGGTAGAAGGTGCTGAAGGCGGGGCGGGCCGAGAAGGCGGCCTGCGGGATGTCGAGCAGACGGCGCAGCCGGTCGCGCACCGCCGGTTCCAGGACCGCGGCGACCAGCAGGGCCACGGCGATGGACAGCGCACCGCCCGTCACCGCCCCGGCCATGGAGGAGGCCCCGGCCTGCATCGCCAGCGCCTTGGCCAAGCCGCCGATCACCTCGTGCAGCAGGTAGAGCGGGTAGGTGGCCAGCCCGATGATGCGCAGCAGGGCCAGCAGGGACGGCGGCAGCGCGGCGATCTCCGCCCGCCAGCGCGCCGAGGCGACGATGGCGACGAGCGACGCGCCCCAGATCAGCAGCGGGTTCATCCACAGATCGGCGAGGTTCAGCGGGACGGGCGAGCGCTCCACGAACTCCACCGAGCGGGCGGTGATCTCCAGCGGCGCGGCGATCAAGGCCAGCAGGGCGGCGGCCATGCCCGTCCGGGTCAGCTTGCCGCGCGACCACAGCCACAGGAAGATGCCCAGTGCGAAGAACACGCCGTGGCGCAGCAGCGTCATGTTCAGCATGCCGTACTCGAACTCCAGGAACGGCAGGTTGACGACGCCGAAGACATGCAGGCTGTAGACGCCGAGATAGGCCGAACTGGCGGCGGTCAGCGCCAGGGCGAACAGCGGCAGCCGGTGGAAATTCCCGCTGAACAGCAGCAGGAACACCGCGCCGTAGAAGGCGATCTCGACCGGCAGTGTCCAATAGGCCGACGCGATGTAGGGGCCGGCGGGCGCCAGCGTGAAGGAGGCGATGAAGCGCCGCGCCAAATCCGGATCGGGACCGGGCATCAGCACGAGGGCGACGAGGCACAGGATGGAGCAGACCCAGGCCGCCGGATAGAGGCGCAGCAGACGCGACCGAATGAAGGCGACCGGGGTGGCGTTGTTGGCCGAATTCGCGATGACGAAGCCCGACACCACGAAAAAGACCTGCACCCCGGCCCAGCCTGACCACATGATGTCGGCGACCGCCGGGTCGCGCCAGGTCAGGTGGAAGCCGGTGACCAGCAAAGCCGCGGCGAACCGCACCATGTCGATCCCATAGACGTAGTCGGCCCCGGACCTGTGACGGGCCTGCCCGTCCCCCGGCAGAGTGTGCTTTATCGGCGTTTCAGGCACGATTCCTCCCTTCCTGCATGGGATGTGCCCATGTGCAGGTTCTCGACGTCTGTTGATTCCGGAAGACGAGCGCGGTGCGGCCTCTGGACGCAACTTGCGTGCTGCCGGGGAGCATACCCGTTGGGGGCCGCGGATACAGGGGCCCGAACGGATTCAACAGGAAATCTGCGGGAGTATACTGTTCAGATGATCGGCCGTTACCGAAGCCATGGCACAAAGGGGAGGTGCATGGCGCGAACGGTCCGCCCGATCCCGGGCGTTTTACTTTGAAGGGATGCTTCGAGGAGCGAAAGGCGCACGGCCCGCTCCCGGCTTGGCAACCGGGAACGGGCCGTGTGGTTCAACGAGCCGTTTGCTCCCAGTGGCTTACTGGTAGTTCAGGCCGCCGTTGATGTTCAGGGTCGAGCCGGTGACGTAGCCGGCGATCTCCGAAGCGAGGTAGGACACCGCGCCGCCGATCTCGTCCGGGCGGCCCAGGCGCTTCATCGGGACGCTGTCCGTGATGGCCTGACGGATGTCCTCACGGATCGCCATGACCATGTCGGTGCCGATGTAGCCCGGGGCGATGGCGTTGACGGTGACGCCCTTGGTGGCCAGCTCGGCGGCCAGCGCCTTGGTGAAGCCGATCACGCCGGCCTTGGCGGCCGAGTAGTTGGTCTGGCCGGCCTGACCCTTCACGCCGTTCACCGAGGAGATGTTGATGATGCGGCCCCAGCCGCGCTCGGCCATCTTCGGCGACACCTGCTGGGTGACGTTGAACAGGCTGCTCAGGTTGGTCGAGATGACCGCATCCCACTGCGCCTTGTCCATCTTGGCGAAGAACTTGTCGCGGGTGATGCCGGCGTTGTTCACCAGGATGTCCACCGGGCCGAGGTCGGCCTCAATCTTGGCGACCATCGCCTTGCAGCTTTCGAAGTCGGAAACGTCGCCTTCCGCCACGTAGAACTTGAAGCCGAGGGCTTCCTGCTGGCCCAGCCAGGCGGCGGCCGGCTCGAAGTTCGGCAGGCAGTTCGCCGCCACGATGCAACCGTCCTTGGCCAGGGCCTGGCAGATGGCGGTGCCGAGACCGCCCATGGCACCGGTGACGAGCGCGATCTTCTGAGACATTACAATCGCTCCAGTAATAGAAACGGCCAGCTCCTGGTGAGGCAAGCCCGCTGGTGGACCGCAGAAGCAAAGGGGTTGCTTCTTGTTACGGATGCTGTCGTGCCAATGGTCCTTATGGGGGGGCCATCAACCGCGGCGGCAGGCATAACATAGAACAAGTCCGGCTCCGGGCCAATGCGCTGCAACATCGCAGATGCGAGCGGGTGCGATTTTTCACAGGAATGTCAATAAGAAATGACTTTTCAGGGCCTTACTGCACCGCACCAAGTGGTGTGACCAGTCGGATTCGGCTCAAATCCGCAGGATTTTCTCGCCGGCCTTGAGCGCGAGCGGGAACAGCCGGGGCGCCACCGCCCCCAGAAGCCAGGGCCGCAGCTTCGCCAGAGCGGCCGGAGCGGCCAGAAGGGCGAGCGTCGCGGCGCTGTGCGCCCATCGCCCGGCGGTCATCTGCTCGAAGCCGTTCCACAGCAGGACGCCGCCGCTGCACAGCCCGGCCACGGCGGTGACGGCCTCCCCCAGCGCTTGCAGCGCGTCGATGCCCCACAGTGGGTTCGTCGTGGTGAGCCGGCCGACCAGCCGGCGCAGTTGCGCGATCAGGCGCCTCGCCGCGGCGGCGTCGAACCGCCCGTCCTCGACCGCGGCGCGGGGCAGCGCGACCAGGACGTCGCCGTCGGGCTGGATCGACACGCGGACCGGGATGGTGCGCAGGCCGCTGGGGGATGGCGCGGCCACCGGCACGCGCAGGCCGATCGTCCGCCCCCCCTGGACGAAGAACTGGAGAGCCAGGGCGATGCCATGCCCGCGCCGAGGGATCAGGCCGGCCTTGCCCCGGCGCAGGCGCCCGACCATCTCGGCCAGGGCGTCGCGCCTCCAGGTGAAGCCATGCGGCAGGTCGCTGAGGAAGCGTCGGCGCAGCGGGCTACCCCGTGTCTCCCACCAGGGTGTTCACGGCTTTTCCCGCGAACCGTCCCAACGCGTCGATCAGGAAGCTCCAGTAGCGGAAGGAGACGTCCACCGCGTCCTTGTGGACGCCGATCACGACGCTGCTGCCGGCGTTGTCCCGGCCTTTCAGCAGGCGGGTGACCACGTCGCCGTCGATCTGGATCGTCGACTGCATGACCACCAGCTCGGTCCCCACGTCCCAGGCCTTGCGGATGGTCACCACGTCGGCGGTCTTCAGCGCCGGCATGCGCCGGACCTCCTCGTCCATGCCGCGCAGATAGCTGACGGTGTCCAGACCGCGCCGCCGCAGCACGTCGTTGATCTGGTCGGAATTGCGCTGGATGCGCATCAGGATCGGCAGCGTGTCCTGGTCGATCAGCGCCGCGGCGGACACCAGGTCGGCGGTGGCGCCGGGCTGCCGCGCGGCGTCCAGGGTGCGGTCGGTCATCTCGCGCAGCCAGCTCGCCACCTCGCGCAAATCGTCGAAGACCTTCAGCGTGGTGCCGCGGGCGGGGTCGTTGCCCGGCAGGTCGCGGCTGAAGAAGAACGGGTCGTAGCGGTCGGGCCGGGCGGTGTCGGACGGCGGGACGAACGGCGCCATCCCCCAATGGAAGCTGTCCGAGATCGGGCCGGCCCAGGGGGCGAGGATCGCCGTCTCGCGGCTGCCGAAGACCTCCAGCGCCTCGCACAGGAAGACATAATACTCCTGCGCCAGATCGATCAGCGCGTCCCCCGCCATCGGCATCTTTTCCGCCGAGATGCCGGTCTTCAGCACGGTGTTGATTTCGAGCGCGAGAAGGTTGCGCGCCAGATCGACGAACTGGGACATCGGCCACCTTGCTGAGTTGGGGAGGGCGTGGGGGCGGGCCGCGGCGGGGAAAGGAACGCCCTCGCCGCGGTCCGCCTGCGGGTCAGCTCGGGCGGCCGGAGATCTGGACGGCCAGATCGCGGATCGCCTTCAGGTTGGTGCTGACGATGTCGCTGCTCTTGGTCACCTGGGCGAGATGGAACTCGGTCAGGCTGTGATAGGCGGTGTTGGTCGCGAAATCGCGGCTGATCAGGTTCTCGATGTCGCCGGTGACGAGGTTCACCTGGGTCTGGAACGCCTCGATGGTGGTGCCGGACTTCGGGCGGCAGGTGAAGCCGACCTGATTGGGATCGTCCTGCACCACGTCGATGTCGGCGATCGCGGTGACCACCGTCAGCGTGACCAGCCGGTCCAGCTTGTCCGCGATGGTGTTCAGCAGGGAGTTCGCCTTGCCCTGCTCGTTTTGGATGACGGCGGCGCCGCTCGGCGGAGGCGCGGATGGAGCCGCAGGCGCCTGGACGGCCGGCAAGGGGGCGGTGGAGGCGGTCGGGTTGGCGACGGCGGTATCGGACATGGTTGCACCCTTCTGGAGACGGATGGCGGAACACCGCCAAGCATCGCGCAAGAGTCGAATTCTGTCCAATGACCGCTATCGACGCGGGTTCGTGATAAGAAATCTCCTGTCTGGATGTTTTTTCCTGGTCTTCACTCGCTCAGGAGGGCGTCGATGGCGTCCCGCAGATCGCGCAGCTCCCGCCGCTGGTCCTCGGCCAGCGCATGGCCCGACGCGCGCAGGCTGTGGATCTTGTCCACATTGCTGCGCAACGCCCGCAGGGCGGGTGCCGCGGACGGGGTGGCCGGGAGGGCCGCCTTGCGCTCCTGCTTGGCGTTGCGCACGTCCTTCACGGTCAGGCCGTCGCCGGCCCGTTTCCAGAGCGCGAGCTGGATCGCCTCGTCGGGCAGTTCCGCCAGTTCCATGAGAAGGGAAACGGAGACGGCGGGCCGGTCCGGAGCCTCCTCCAGGATGCGGGCGGGCAGGCGCAGGATGCCCAGCAGGCGGGCCACATACTCCTGCGACTTGCCGATCAGGACGGCGGCCTGCTCCTGCGTCAGCCCCTTGTCGCCGATCAGCCTGGCAAGCGTCAAAGCGAGGTCGATGGGGTGCAGGTCGACGCGCTGCGCGTTCTCGATCAGGGCCAGCGCCTGCACGTCGTCGGTGTCGATGATCAGCGCCGGGATGGTCTCCCGCTCCAGGGTGCGGAAGGCCCAGTAGCGCCGTTCCCCGGCCACGATCTGGAAGCGGTCGGGGGCGACCTCCCGCACATTGATCGGCTGCAGCAGGCCCCGTTCGCCGATCGAGGCGGCCAGCGCCGCGATGTCGGCCTCGCGGGCGTTGCGTCGCGGCTGGTCGGGGTTGGGCTCCACCTGCTCCAGCGGGATCTCGCGGTGGCGCATCTTGCCGGACAGGCCGAACAGAGCGGCGTTGCTGCCCCCGCCGCTGCCGGTGCGGCTGAGCGCCCGCTTGAACAGGCCGGCGTTGGAGGTGTCGAGCTTACGCGCCATGGCGCATCTCCTCCCCGGCGAGCGCCAGCAGGGCGTCGGCGATCTCGCGGTAGCTCTCCGCGCCCGCGGAGTTGGGGTTGTAGGCGAGGCCGGGGCGCCCGGCCATCACGCTCTTGGAATAATCGGCGGCCCGCTTGACCGGGGAGAAGAGGTGGAGCTGCTCCGCCGCGGCAAGCTCGCGCAGCTCCTTCATCACCGTTTCGTCCTGGAGGCGGCGCGGGCTGTACATGGTCGGCAGGACGCCGAGGATCTGCAGGCGCGGGTTCACCAGCTCGCGCACGCCGGCGATGGTCTCGAACAGCTGCGGGATGCCCATCATCGACAGCATCTCCGTCTGGGTCGGAATCAGCAGCTGGTCGGCGGCGTTCAGCACCGAGACGGTCAGCTCGCCCAGATGCGGCGGGCAGTCCAGCACCACGAAGTCGTACTGGCCGGCGAGCTGGGCGATCTTGGCGCGCAGGATCAGCGTGCCGTTGGGCTGGCGCAGCAGCTCGCGGTCGGCCGCCGCCAGCGAGATGGAGGAGGGCAGCAGGTCGAAGGCCCCGTCGCAGACCGGGGTCATGAACTCCTTCATCGGGCGGCTGGCCTTCAGCGCGTGGGTCAGGGTCGCCTTGGCCAGCTCCCGCTCGTGGGGATCGACGCCCAGATGCACGGTGGCGTTGGCCTGCGGGTCGCAGTCGATCAGCAGCACGCGCCGTCCCGAGCCGGCGAGCAGCCACGCGACGTTGACGCAGGTGGTCGTCTTGGCGACTCCGCCCTTCTGGTTGGCGGCGCAGAACACCACCGGGGCCGCCCGCACCGCCGCCGCCGCGGGGATGCCCACCGGTTCCGTCGCGGTCTTCAGGGCGCCCGCGACGTTCTGCGGAATCCGCTCCGCCCCGGTTTCCCAGCGGGAGATCTTGGCGCGGTCGTAGCGCCGGTTCAGCCGTTCGTTCAGCCAGCCGACCAGAGCCTGTTGGTTCATGCCGCGCTGTTCGCGGTAGCGGCGCAGCTCCTCGCCGCTCATCTCGTGGGCCACGGGGGCATCCCTTATTTGGGGTGATCGCGGTGGCACCATGAGTCATGTTGATGGTGGTGTCAACCGCCGTGCTTCACATGTGATGACGCTTCGAAATGGACACGGAAGTGCGGCCCGGCGTGGAACAAGGGGGACGCGCTGCGGCTTTCCTGTGGTGCGAAAGGCCGCTATGGTCGCGGCCGAAAAAATCTGCGCCAGGAATCGTGAGGAAGACCCAATGGACGCCGACTCCATCCGCGCCGCCTACCGGCGCTACGCGCGCTTCTACGACCCCGTCTTCGGGAACCTGCTGGCGTCGGGCCGGCACGCCGCCGTGAAGTGGATCAACCGGCGGGGCGGCCTGCGCGTTCTGGAGGTGGGCGTGGGCACCGGCATCTCCCTGTCCGACTACCGCAAGGACAACAGCGTGGTCGGTATCGACCTGTCGTCGGAGATGCTGCGCGTCGCCCAGGACCGGGTGGACCGCGAGCGGTTGGAGAATGTGGAAGGGCTGCTGGAGATGGACGCCGGCAAGTTGGCCTTCGCCGATGGCAGCTTCGACCTCGTGGTTGCCATGTATGTGATGACGGTGGTTCCCGATCCGCAGGGCACGATGAACGAGCTGGAGCGTGTCTGCCGTCCCGGCGGCGACATTCTGATCGTCAACCATTTCGCCGCCGACAAGCCGGGCATCCGCCGCTCGGTGGAAAACTGGATGGCCCCCTTCTCCAAGAAGCTGGGCTGGCGTCCCGACTTCACGCTGGACACGCTGATGTCCGGCTCCCGTCTGACGGTGGAGGAGTTGCAGACCGTTCCGCCCTTCGGCCTGTTCAGCCTGCTGCACTGCCGCCGCGACGCCGCCACGCCCGCCTGACGGGCCGGAGCATAAGCGCCGGGGAACTCGACCGCGGCCATTGGAGTTTCCCTTCCGGACCTGGATCAACCGGGAATGGAAGGGATTCCATGGCGCGGCGGTGCGCGTTGCTCTTGGCGGGGATGCTGACGGCCGTCTCGGCGCTGCCCGCCGCCGGGGCGACGGTGACGCTCGCCTGCAGTGGGCTCGGCATCAGCTTCGACCTGTGCCGCGACGGCGCGCAGGAGTGGGCGCGGCGTAGCGGCAACGAGGTCCGCTTCGTCTCCCCGCCCAAGGGGGCGAGCGAGCAACTGGCGCTCTACCAGCAGCTCCTCGCCGCCGGGTCGCCGGACATCGACGTGTTCCAGATCGACGTGGTCTGGCCGGGCATCCTCGGCAACTACTTCATCGACCTGAAGGACCGCGCCGGGCCGGACACCGTCCGCCAACATCTTCCGGCGATGATCGAGGCGGCGACGGTCAAGGGGCGGCTGGTCGCGATGCCCTGGTTCGCCGACGCCGGGGTCCTCTACGCCCGCAAGGACCTGCTGGAGGCCCACGGGCGCCCCGTGCCGGAGACCTGGGAGGAGCTTCAGGACACCGCCGCGATGATTCAGCGGGCGGAGCGCGCCGCCGGGCGCGACCGCATGTGGGGCTATGTCTGGCAGGGCCGCGCCTATGAGGGGCTGACCGTCAACGCGCTGGAATGGATCGCCAGCCGCAACGGCGGCACCATCGTCGCCCCCGACGGCGCCATCACCATCGACAACCCGCAGGCCGCCGAGGCGCTGGCCATGGCCCACGGCTGGGTCGGCTCGATCAGCCCGCCCGGAGTCCTCAATTACATGGAGGAGGAGGCGCGCGGCGTCTTCCAGTCGGGCAACGCGGTCTTCATGCGCAACTGGCCCTACGCGTGGACGCTGGTCAACGCGGCGGACAGCGCGGTCGGCGGCAAGGTCGCCGTGGTGCCGCTGCCCAAGGGTGGATCGGAGGGGCGCCACACCGCCACGCTGGGCGGGCAGTTGCTGGCGGTCAGCAAATTCTCCGCCCATCCCAACGAGGCCGCGGACTTGGCGCTGCACCTGACCGGCTTGGCCGAGCAGAAGCGCCGGGCCATCCACGGCGCCTCCAACCCGACCATCCCGGCGCTCTACGAGGACGCGGAGGTGCTGGCCGCCAACCCCTTCTTCGCGGCGCTGGCCGACTCCATCGCCAACGCGGTCAACCGCCCGGCCCAGGCGACCGGCATGCGCTACAATCAGGTGTCGGCGGAGTTCTACGCCAACGTCCACGAGGTGCTGACCGGACGGCAGGACGCCAAGGCGATGCTGCCGGACCTCAAGGAGGCTCTGGTCCGCATCAGTCGGGGAGGGCGCTGGTGAGCGGTCTTCCGCATTCCAGCCTGGAGCGGCAGAGGCGCCGGGCGGCGTGGCTGTTCCTGCTGCCGATGCTGATCGTTCTGGCGGGGGTGGCCGGCTGGCCGCTGGTCCGCACCGTCTTCTTCTCCTTCACCGACGCGACGCTCGCCACGCTGGACAGCTTCCAGGGGGTGGGGGTGGACAATTACCTATGGCTGGTGCGCGACCCCGTCTGGTGGCGGGCGGTGTGGAACACGCTGGTCTTCACCGTGGTGTCGGTGGGGATCGAGACGGCGCTGGGGCTGGGCATCGCGCTGATCCTGAACGCGCATCTGCCGGGGCGCGGGTTGCTGCGCGCCGCCGTCCTGATTCCCTGGGCGATCCCCACCGTGGTGTCGGCCCAGATGTGGGGGTGGATGTTCCACGACCTTTACGGCGTGGTGAACGCGATTTTGATGGGGCTGGGGCTGATCGCCGAACCGCGGGCCTGGACCGCCGACCCCGATCTGGCCCTGCCGGTGGTGATCGCGGTCGATGTCTGGAAGTCCACGCCCTTCATGGCGCTGCTGATCCTGGCCGCGCTCCAGATGCTGCCGCGCGACCTCTACGAGGCGGCGCGGGTGGACGGGGTGCATCCGGTGAAGGTGTTCGTCCGCATCACCCTGCCGCTGATCCGTCCGGCGCTGATGGTGGCGGTGCTGTTCCGCACGCTGGACGCGCTGCGCGTGTTCGACCTGATGTATGTGCTGACCGGAAACAGCCGCTCGACCATGTCGATGTCGGTCTACGCCCGGCAATATCTGATCGACTTCCAGGACGTGGGCTACGGCTCCGCCGCGGCGACCCTGCTGGTCCTGGTGCTGGCGGTGGCGACCGTGCTGGCGGTGACGCTCGGCCGCGTCCGCGTCGATGCGGGGAGATGAGAGGATGGGCCTGAGACGGATCGTCTTTGCTCTCATGGTCCTGGGAATCGTCGCCTGGGCGGTGTTTCCCTTCGCCTGGGCCATCGTCACCTCGCTGAAGGCGGGCAGCGCGCTGTTCACGGTGGAGGCTTGGCCGTCGCATCCCTCGCTGGCGAATTACGCGGCGATCTTCAACGAGCAGCCCTTCGGGCGGAACATCCTGAATTCGCTGATGGCCGCTTCGGCGGTGGTCGCGCTGTCGCTGGGGTTGGCGGTTCTGGCCGCCTACGCGCTGGGGCGGGTGCGCTTCCGCGGGCGGGGGCTGCTGCTGTTCGTGGTGCTGGGCGTGTCGATGTTCCCGCAGGTCGCCGTTCTGTCGGGCCTGTTCGAGCTGGTGCGCTGGCTCGGCCTCTACAACCGGATCGGCTCGCTGGTGCTGTCCTACCTGATCTTCACGCTGCCCTTCACCGTCTGGGTGCTGACCACCTTCATGCGCGAGCTGCCGAAAGAGTTGGAGGAGGCCGCCATGGTGGACGGGGCCGGCCCCTTCGTGATCGTGACGCGGGTGTTCCTGCCGCTGATGGGGCCGGCGCTGGCGGCGACCGGGCTGCTCGCCTTCATCGCCGCCTGGAACGAGTTCCTGTTCGCCCTGACCTTCACCCTGACCGACGACGCGCGCACCGTGCCGGTGGCGATCGCGCTGATGTCGGGGGCCAGCCAGTACGAGCTGCCCTGGGGCCAGATCATGGCGGCGTCCGTGGTGGTGACGGTGCCGCTGATCGGGCTGGTGCTGCTGTTCCAGCGGCGGATCGTCTCCGGCCTGACCGCCGGCGCTGTGAAGGGGTAGGGCAATGGCGGGCGTCACGCTGCGCGGGGTGCGCAAGAGCTTCGGGCGGATCGAGGTCATCCACGGCGTCGACCTGGAGGTCGCGGACGGCGAGTTCGTCGCCTTCGTCGGGCCGTCCGGCTGCGGCAAGTCCACGCTGCTGCGGCTGATCGCCGGGCTGGAGGAGCCGAGTGGCGGGGACCTGTCCATCGGCGGGCAGCGGGTGAACGACCGGCCACCGGCGGCGCGCGGCATCGCCATGGTCTTCCAGTCCTACGCGCTCTACCCGCACATGACGGCCTACGACAACATGGCCTTCGGCCTGACCCTGGCGCGGACCGGCAAGGCGACCATCGCGGAGCGGGTGCGCGACGCCGCGCGTCTGCTGCAGATCGAGGACCTGCTCGACCGCAAGCCGCGCGACCTGTCGGGCGGGCAGCGCCAGCGGGTCGCCATCGGGCGGGCCATCGTGCGCGAGCCGCAGGTCTTCCTGTTCGACGAGCCGCTGTCCAACCTTGACGCCGGCCTGCGCGTGCAGATGCGCCTGGAGATCGCCAAGCTGAAGGCCGACCTGCGCGCCACCATGATCTACGTGACCCACGATCAGGTGGAGGCGATGACGCTGGCCGACCGCATCGTCGTGCTAAACGCCGGACGGGTGGAGCAGGCCGGCACGCCGCTGGAGTTGTACCACCGACCGCGCAACCGCTTCGTCGCCGGCTTCATCGGCTCGCCGGCTATGAACTTCCTGGATGTGGTCTCGGAGGGGCGGGCGGATGGGTCGGTGCGGGTGTGGCTGCCCGGCGGGGTGCCTCTGGACATTGCTGTGGATGGTGCCGCGCCGGCGGCGGGCACGCCGTTGACCCTTGGAGTGCGGCCGGAGCATGTCGGCTTGGCCGATGGAGGAGCCGGCCTGTTCGCCACCATCCTGGCCGTGGAGCGGCTGGGCGGCGAGACCCATTGCCACGCCGCGCTGGAGGACGGGCAAAGGCTCTTGGTCCGCCTCGACGGCGACCGGCCGGTGGCGGCGGGGGAGCGCTTGCGCTTGAACCTGCGGGGTGAAACCGCGCATCTCTTCGGGTCCGACGGGCAAAGGCTCTGAGCGTAGGGGTGGATCGCCCTGGTTTGCTTTCAAATGAACTTGCGGGCGAAGCGACGGTCGGCTTGAATGCCGCCATGGACATCATGACTCCCCGGCAGACCGACATCCTGGCGCTCGCCCGCAAGCAGGGGCGCGTGCTGGTCGACGATCTGGCCGCCCGCTTCAACGTCACGCCGCAGACCATCCGCAAGGACCTGAACGAGCTGTGCGACCGCCGCCTGCTCCAGCGGGTCCACGGCGGCGCCGTCGCCGGGTCGGGGGTGGAGAATCTCGGCTACGAGGCGCGGCGGCTGATCGCCCAGGACGAGAAGCGCGCCATCGGCCGCCGCGCCGCGGAGCTGGTGCCCGACAGCTCCTCCCTCTTCATCAACATCGGCACGACGACGGAGGAGGTCGCCCGCGCCCTCCAGGGACGCAGCGGGCTGGTGGTCATCACCAACAACATCAACGTCGCCAACCTGCTGCGCCCCGAGCCGCACATCGAGGTGATCGTGGCCGGCGGTGTGGTGCGGCGGTCGGACGGCGGCATCGTCGGCGAGGCCGCCATTGACTTCTTCAACCAGTTCATGGCCGACTTCGCGGTGATCGGCGCCTCGGCCATCGACGAGAGCGGGGCGCTGCTCGACTTCGACTACCGCGAGGTGCGGGTGTCGCAGGCGATCATGGCGAACGCCCGCCACGTCATCCTGGTCGCCGACCGCGGCAAGCTGGAACGCACCGCACCGGTGCGCATCGGCCATATCTCACAGGTCCACACCTTCGTCACCGACGTCCTGCCCTCCGACCGGCTGGCCCGCATCTGCCGGGAGGCGGGCGTGCGGGTGGAGGAACTGTTCCCCGACCGCGCGGCCGAGCCGGAACCCCAGGACTGAACCTTAAAGCGAACTTTCGTTCGCTTTAAACTCACATCGCCTCATTCGCCGGCGGGCTCCGGTCGCATGTGCGACCGGGACCGCCGTCGCGGTCCAAAGCGGATCGCGATCCGCTTTAAGCCAGCCAGACCCAGGCGACGACGACGAGGAGCAGCGACGCCGTGGAAGCGAGGCCGATGGGCAGCGCCAGTCGGTAGATCGCGGATTCCGCCTTGGTCAGCCCCAGCAGGCTGGAGGCCAGCACGATCCGGCCGGGGGTGAGCAGCGTGCAGACGCTGCCGGCCACGACCTGGATCGCGGCGGCGGCGATCAACGGCAGGCCGCTGCCCGACGCCAGATTGACCTGGATGTGCATCATCAGGGCGTTCGACGCGGTGTTGGAGCCGGTCAGCATCCCCGTCGCCGCCCCCAGCACCGGCACCGCCAGCACGGCGGCGGAGCCCGCCACCGCCTGCCACGCCTGCCCGAAGGCCGTGGCCCCGCCGGAGGCGGCCATGAAGGCGGCCAGCTCCACGAAGACCAGCGTCGCCGCCATCGGCACCAGCGCCGCGCGCAGGGCGGGACCCGCCACCGCCAGGGCACGCCCGCGCGGCAGGCTCGCCAGCATGACCAGGGCGATGGCGACCAGCCATGTCGAGGGGTGGCGCAGCAGGGGCATCGGCGCCAGCCCACCGAACGGGTCGAGGACCAGCGAGTTCGCCGTCCAGCCCGACAGCGGCGGCACCAGCCGGGTTGCCATCAGCCCGCCGACCAGAACCACATAGGGCCACAGAAGGGTGAGCAGCCGCGACAGGCCGGCGGCGTCGCGCGGCAGCCGTCGCGCCTCCACCGCCAGCAGAAGCACCGCCGTCGCCAGCCCGCCGCCCAACTCCGGCGCCACGAAACGGTTGGTCAGCCAGAGCAGCCCGGCCAGCGCCAGCATCAGGGCAACGTCCCGGACCCGGTCGGTCAGGCTGGAGGTCAGCCCGGCACCGTGGATCAGCCGCCAGAACACCAGCAGCAGGCTGGGCAGCACGACCACCATCAGAGCGGCGCTGGCCGTCCCCAGCTCGGTGAAGGACACGCCGATCAGCTCCGCCCCGACCCGTGTGCCGACGCCCAGCGCGCCCCAGGGGGCGAGCATCTGGCTGAACAGGCCCAGCGCCGCGGCATGGGCCGGCGGAAGGTTCAGCGGGCGCAGCAGGGCGAGCGCCACCACCAGCCCGACGCCGAACCCCGTCACCGATTCGGCGAAGGGGCCGGCGAGCAGGCAGGCGACGAAGACGGCGCGGCGGCGCTCGGCCGGGGTCTTCGCCTCGACCTGCGCCTCGGCCTTGACGGCCCGCGCCTCGAAGGCGCGGTGGAACAGCAGGCCCGCCGCGATGATCGACATGGCGTGCCACGCCAGCCACGCTCCCTCGCCGGCCTTCAGCGCCACGGCGGGGAGCAGGCCGGGCAGTTGGGCCGGCCAATCCGGAGCGGTGGCGCCGCTCGGCTGCGCCGCCATCAGGGCCGCCATGAGCACCCCGGCGGCCAGCGCCATACCCGCGGTCCCGGCGGTCAGCATGCTGACGCGCCGCGACACGAGCAGGGCGACGGTGGCGGCGAGCGGCAGAAGATGGAGGGTCAGGGGCATGATCGACACAGGGGACCGTGGAAGAAGCGTGCTGATATACTAATATCGGCACGCTTGGGCCAGCCCCATCGGTCTTTGCGCGGCTGCCCCGCGCGCCCGGCCCGTCCCCCCGGCGGTTTAGGCGCCCTTGGCGCCGCGCAGCAGGGCGATTTCCGCCAGCAGGTCGTCGATGGCGGCCAGCGCGAAGTCCAGCGCGGCCCGGTCGGCCAATCGGCCTTCCTTGATCTTCTCGTGCACCATGCCGATGACCACCTGCGGGCGGGCGATGACCCGGCCCATCATGCCGGACAGCGTCTCGCGCATTTCGTGCTGGGCGCGCACACCGCCGGTGAAGGCGGGGGAGGCGGTCATGATGAGGATCGGCTTGCCCCGCACCGGCGACTTCATGGCCGGGCGCGACGCCCAGTCCAGCGCGTTCTTCAGCACACCCGACATACCGTAATTGTATTCCGGGGAGATGATGACCAGCCCGTCGGCCGCGGCGATGGCGTCGCGCAGGGCGCTGGCCGGGGCCGGGGTGTTTTCGGCGTCCAGGTCGGGATCGTAGGGCGGAATGTCGTTCAGCGGGAAGAGCGTCATCTGCGCCTTGCCGTCCGCCGAGCTGCCCAGCGAGTTGGCGAGCGTGTTCAGCACCGCGGTGCAGTGGGAGTGGCGGCGGATGCTGCCGGAAAGACCGAGAAGGCGGACGGGCGTGGCGGTGTCGGTCATCGTGGCTGTCCTGTTGCGGTTTGAGAGGGATGTCCGTTCCAACGGTGCGCGTGGAGGATGGTGCCGCCCCCGTCCCTGCGCCGCAACTCGCGGGATCGGGGACCGGCCCGCGTCTCCGCTCCGGATCGAGGCGGACTCCGTAGAATCCACAATAGGGGAAAGCAGCGCTGCGAATACGCTTAAAATGCAAGATAAATCGATGATTTTTTCAGCGTTTGCAGGGCTCTAGCGGGTGGGCTCCGGCTCAAGCGAGGCTGGCGACGGGCTGGTACGGTGCGACAATATGGTGATGTTTTTCGGCCATTAATACAGTAGAAGTAGCACTTAAGTAGTGTTTGTGCGTGTTCTCCGCGACGGGGTGCTGGCTTATGCGCGACAATGGACCGGTTACGAACCGCGAAATCGAAATGGCCGACGACATGCTGCTTGTGTCGCGGACCGACACCCGCGGCAAGATCACGTTCGTCAATAAAGCATTTGTTGATATTAGCGGTTTCTCAGAAACGGAATTATTAGGCTCGCCACATAATCTTGTGCGCCATCCGGACATGCCCCCGGTGGCCTTTGCCAACCTGTGGGAAACCATCAAGGATGGCAGGCCGTGGGAAGGGCTGGTCAAGAACCGGTCCAAAAGCGGCGACCATTATTGGGTCAAGGCGAACGTCACCCCGATCACCGAGAAGGGCGTGGTGACGGAGTACATCTCGATCCGCACCAAGCCGACCCGCGAGGCGGTGGCGGAGGCCGAGCGCATCTACGCCGAGATCCGCGCCGGGCGCGGCCAGCAGTACGGGTTGCTGGACGGCCAGATCGTCCGCCGCGGCTTCGGGGTCTGGCTGGGCAATCTGACGTCGAGCATCGCCGGGCGCATCCTGGCAACCACCGGCCTGCTGTTGCTGACCGTCATGGTCCTCGGCTGGCTGAGCCTGACCGGCAGCGACAGCGTCGAAATCTTCGCAGGGCTGATGTTGTTCGGCCTGCTGGTGGCCGGCGTCGGCACGCTCAGCGTTCTGGGGACGGTGCGCCGTCCGCTCGGGCTCGTCGAAACCCATCTCGACGCCATCGCCCGCGGCGACCTGATGACCAACGTCCCCAGCTCCGGCGTGGCGGAGTTCGCCCGCATCCGCTCGCAGATCCGCGCCGTCAAGGCGAAGCTGAGCTACTCCATCCAGGAACGCGCGGAGCGTCAGCGCCAGGCGGAGGAGGAGCGCATCACCGCCCTCCAGGCCATGGCCGAGACGGTGGAGCGTGAAGCCAGCCACGCCGTGGAGCAGGTCGCCCTGCGCACCGGCGGCATGGCCCAGGACGCCGACGCCATGGCAACCTCGGCGGAGCGGGTCAGTGTCAACGCGCAGAACGTCGCCGCGGCGGCTGAGGAGGCCCTGGCCAACGCCCAGACCGTGGCGGCGGCGACGGAGGAGCTGGCGGCCTCGATCCGCGAAATCTCCGCGCAGATCGCCCATTCCAGCGCGGTCACCCGCCGCGCCGTGGAGAATGGCCAGCGCACCCAGGGCACCATCCAGTCGCTGTCCGAGGCGGTCGGCCGCATCGACGAGGTTGTCAAGCTGATCACCGACATCGCCAGCCAGACCAACCTGCTGGCGCTGAACGCCACCATCGAGGCGGCCCGCGCCGGCGAGGCCGGCAAGGGCTTCGCAGTGGTGGCCCAGGAGGTGAAGAACCTCGCCAACCAGACCGCCCGCTCGACCGAGGAGATCACCCGCCTGATCGCGGAGATCCAGGGGGTGACCGGCACCGCCGTGGGTGCCGTGGCGGAGATCGGCGACACCATCGGCGAGATCGACCAGATCTCCAGCGCCATCGCCGCGGCGATGGAGGAGCAGGCCGCCGCCACCCAGGAAATCAGCCGCAACGTGGTGGAAACCTCCAACGCCGCGCAGGAGGTGTCGGTGCGCATCGCCGCCGTCTCCAGCGACGCCGACCAGACCGGGTCGCAGGCGTCGGGCGTGCGGGCTGGTTCGGACGAGGTGGCGACCAGCATCGACGAGCTGCGCCGGGTGCTGGTGCGCGTCGTCCGCACCTCCACGACCGACGCCGACCGCCGCCGCAGCCCGCGCTACCGGGTGAACGAGGCGTGCAGCGCCGTGGTGCACGGGCGCGACCAGTCCGGCACCCTGACCGACCTGTCGAACGGCGGCGCCATGCTGAACGGGATCGCCGGTCTCGGCGTGGGCGACCGCGGCACCCTGCGGCTCGACCGCTTCGGCCTGACCGTCGCCTTCGAGGTGCGGGCCATCGACAAGGCGGCGGTCCATGTCCGCTTCGCCGAAAGCGACGTGGCCCAGCCGCGCTTCCGCGACGTCTTCGCCCAGCTCACCCGCGGGCTTCAGCCGGTGGCCGCCTGACGAACCGCAGTCTGTCCTGAAAAAGCGACGGCCCGGCGTGTGGAACGCTGGGCCGTCGTCGTTTCGGGCTTTCCCCCGTCAGCCCTGCGGCGTGTCCACGCGGTAGCGGAAGTCGCAATGGCTGGCGCCCTGCATGATCGTCTGCGTCCGCTCCATCGTGATCGACGGGTCGTAGCCCGTGCAGAAGGCGGCGTCGCGGTTGCAGGACAGCAGGTGGCCGATGTGACCCAGCCCCATCTCCCGGTACATCTCGGCGTAGCGGCAGCGGGTGACGTTGTAGTCGAACCGCGTCTCGTCCTGGTGCAGCACCTCCAGCCGCAGCGCGTCGTCCTTGGTCCACAGCGGCTGCAGGTCGGCGAAGCTTTTGAGGCTGGTGCCGTTCGGCTCGGTGGCGGCGAAGGCCGCGGCGGATTCCACCGCGGCGCGGGTGATGGCGGCGCCCAGGATCTCCTGCGCCACCGCCTCGCCCAGCCGGGCAGCCATTTCCTCATAGACCGGCTTCAGGATCGCCGCCTCGATCCCGCGGCGCTCCAGCATGCCCATCGCGGGCTTGGCCGCAGGCGTGTCGGTCGGTTCGGTCATCACGGTCTCCGTCAGTGGGCGTGGCCGCCGAGATAGGCCTCGGCGATGCGGGGATCGTCGCGGAGCTGGGCGGCCGGGCCGGCCAGCACGATGCGCCCGTCCTCCATCACCGCCGCGTGGTCGGCGACCCGCAGGGCGGCGCGGGCGTTCTGCTCGACCAGCAGGATCGACACGCCCTCCGCCCGGATGCGCTGCACCAGATCGAAGATTTGCGCGACGACCATCGGGGCCAGCCCCAGCGACGGCTCGTCGAGCAGGAGTAGGGCGGGACGGCGCATCAGGGCGCGGGCGATGCACAGCATCTGCTGCTCGCCGCCCGACAGCGACCCGGCGTTCTGGCGCAGACGCTCGCGCAGGACCGGGAACATGTCGAGCATCCGGTCGAGTTCGCCCAGGCCCACGTCGCCGCCGCCGAGCACCAGATTCTCCCGCACGCTCATGTTGGAGAAGATCTGGCGGCCTTCCGGCGCCTGCGACAGGCCGAGCTTGACGATGCGGTGGGCGGGCAGGTTGGCGATGGGCTCGCCGCGGAAGGCGATGCCGCCCCGGCTCGCCCGGTAGACGCCGGAGATCGCCCGCATCAGCGTCGTCTTGCCGACGCCGTTGGAGCCCAGAACGGCGACGATGGCGCCCTGCGCCACGGTCAGGTCGATGCCGTGCAGGATCTCCTGCGGCCCCATGGTGACGTGCAGGTTCTCGATCGCGAGGATCGGGCCGTTGGCTTGCGGCTGGCTCATGCGTCCACCCCCAGATAGGCTTCCAGCACCGCTGGGTCGCGGCGGATGGCGTCGGGCGGGCCGTCGGCGATCTTGCGGCCGGAGGCGAGCACCAGGATGCGCTGGCAGATGCTCATGACCAGGGTCATGTCGTGCTCCACCAGCATGATGGTCAGGCCGGTGCCGTGCAGCCGCTTGATGAAGTCGGCCAGAGCGCGCGTCTCGGTGTCGTTGAGGCCGGCGGCCGGCTCGTCGAGGATCAGGAAGCGCGGCTGCATCGCCAGGGCGCGGGCGATCTCCAGATACTTGCGCTGGCCGTAGGGCAGGTTGGCCGCCAACTCCCCCGCCACATGGGTCAGGCCGACGGCCTCCAGCGCCTCCCAGGTGCGGCGGCTGATCTCGGCGGAGCGGGCGCCGCCCCCGGCGAGGGAACCGAACAGCGCGCCCAGCGCCCCCTGCGGCAGCGCGCCCACGGCACCCACCGACACGTTGTCGAAGACCGACATGTTCGGGAAGACGCGCAGGTTCTGGAAGGTGCGGCTGATGCCCAGCCGGGCCACCTGGTTGGTCTTCAGCCCGCTGATGGTCCGGCCGTCGAAGGAGACGGTGCCCGACGACAGCGGCGTGAAGCCGGAGATCAGGTTGAACAGGGTGGTCTTGCCGGCGCCGTTCGGGCCGATCAGCCCGACCAGCTCGCCCTCGTCCACATGGCCGGTCACGTCGTTGACGGCCAGAACGCCGCCGAAGCGGCGGCTGACGTTGCGGATGTCGAGAAGATGGGTCATCGCCAGCCGATCCCTTCGCCCTTCACGGTGTTGCGCCACGCCGCACCCAGCTGGCGCCGCGCGAGCTGGAGCGCGGAGACCTCGCCCAGCAGGCCCTTGGGCAGCAGCAGGATCGACAGGAACATCACCAGACCGACCATGATGTTGCGGAAGTCGCCGAAGGCGCGCAGCCCTTCCGGCAGCAGAATCAGCAGAAGCGCGCCGATCACCGCGCCGGGCAGGCTGCCCAGGCCGCCCACCACCACCATCGCCAGGATCAGGATGGATTCGGAGAACTTGAAGTCGCCCGGCGAGATGTAGCCGGTCATGTGCGCCCACAGGCTGCCCGCCACCCCGGCGAAGAAGGCCGACAGGGTGAAGGCCTCCATCTTCAGCCGCGCCGTGCTGACGCCCATGGCGTCGGCGCACTGGTCGTCCTCGCGGATCGAGCGCAGGGCGTTGCCGTAGTAGGAGTGGCTGAGCCGCCCGATCGCCAGCACGCACAGCGCCACCACCGTCGCCACCGTGTAATAGGTGGCGAGCCGGCCCGACAGGCTGAAGCCGAACAGCTCCAGGCCCTTGGTGACGATGATGCCGTTGGGGCCCTTGGTAAACTCCACCCAGTTCAGCATGACCAGATAGAGCATCTGCCCGATGGCCAGCGTCGCCACGGCGAAATAGATGCTGACCAGCCGCATGGTCGGCAGCGCCACCAGGAAGGCGATCAGCGCCGCCACCACACCGGACAGCGGCAGGGTCACCGTGAAGCCCAGTCCGAACTTGGTCGAGAGCAGGGCGGCGGTGTAGGCGCCGACCCCGTAGAAGGCGGCGTGCCCGAGATGCAGCAGCCCGGCGACCCCGGTGACCAGATGCATGGAGGCGGACAGCAGGATGAAGATCAGCGCCAGATTGGCGATCTGGTAGAAATAGCCGCGGTCGAAGCCGGCCAGCATGGCCGGCAGTCCCACGAAGACCAGCAGGGCGAGCAGGAGCGGTATCAGCAACCCCCGCCCGCGCGGCGGCGCCGACAGGTCAGACACGTTCACGGCGCGCTCCGAACAGTCCGTTGGGGAAGAAGATCAGGGTCAGGATCAGGAAGCCGTAGGCCACCATGTCCGACCAGCCCGACGACACGAAGGTCGTCGCCATGCTCTCCGAGATGCCCAGGATCAGGGCGCAGATGACCGCACCCGGGATCGAGGACAGCCCGCCCATCACCATGGCGACGAAGGCCTTGATGCCGGGAACGAAGCCCATGGCGGGGAAGATCGCTCCGTAATAGAGCCCGGTCAGGATGCCCGCCGCCGCCCCCATCATCGAGCCGACGACGAAGGTCATGATGATGGTGCGGTCGGTGTCGATGCCGACATACTTGGCGCCCAGCGGGTTGTTCGACACCGCCCGGATCGACAGGCCGATGCGGGTGCGGGTCAGCAGATACTGGAGACCGATCAGCATCGCCGCGGCCACGCCGAAGATGATGAAGTCGCCGGTCACCAGGATCACCGGCCCGATGCGCACCGGCGTGTTGATGAGATACTCGAACGGGACGGAGCGCATCTGCGACCCGAACACGATCTCCAGCGCCTCGCGCACCACGATGGACACGGCGAGCGAGGAGAGCAGGGTGGACTCGCGCATCGCCCGCGACTTCAGCGACGCCTCGTCGGTGAAGCGGCGGAAGGGTTTGAAGGCGATCCGTTCCAGCGAGAATCCGGCCATGGCGCCGATCGCCAGGGCGATGAAGATCACCGCGAAGATCGGCGGGGCCGTCGCGGAGATCAGCACCAGCCCGGCGAAGGCGCCCAGCGTGTAGACCTCGCCATGGGCGAAGTTGACGACGTTCAGCACGCCGAAGATCAGCGTGAAGCCGATTGCCATCAGCGCGTAGGTCATCCCCAGCGACAGCCCGATGGCGAGCTGCTGGAGGTAGTAAGGGTCGATCATGCGGGCCGTTCGCTGGAGATCGTTAGGCTATCGGGTCGGAAGGGGGCGCGCCGGTCAGTCGGCGACCGGCACGAAGGCGCCGCCCTTGACCTCGACCTTCACCAGCTCCTTCTCGGCCTCGCGGTCGGCGCTGAAGCTGGTCTTGCCGGTGACGCCGGCGAAGTCCTTCGTCTCGGCCAGGGCGTCGCGCACCTTCTCGCGGGTCGGGTTCGGGTACGCCTTCTCGACCGCGGCCAGCATGATGCGCACGGCGTCATAGGCCTGGGCCGGGAACTGGCCGGGAACCGCGCCGTTGGAGGCGGCCTTCCACTCCGTCACGAAATGCTGGATGTGCGGGGCCGGGTCGGTCGGCAGGAAGTTGGAGGTCAGGTGCACGCCCTCCGCCGCTTCACCGGCCAGCTCGATCAGCTTCGGGCTGTAGGCGGCCGAGGTCGAGTAGACCGGGGTCTTGATGCCGAGCTGCTGCACCTGGCGCAGGAACTGCGCGCCGTCCTCATAGAAGAAGCCGGTGTAGATGGCGTCCGGCTTCGCCCGCTCCAGCTTGCTGATCAGCGAGCGGTAGTCCTTCAGGCCGCGGTTGAAGAACTCGGAGAACACGACCGTGCCGCCGTTGGCCTTCACACCGTCGGTGAAGCCGGAGACGACGGACTGGCCCCAGTCGGTCTGCTCGGCGATGACGGCGATGTTCTTGTAGCCCTTGGACAGCATCCACTTGGCGTTGTAGGGGCCTTCCTGCGCCTGGGTGGCGATGTTGCGGAACTGGTACTTGGAGATCTTGGTGTAGTCGGGGTGCGAGGCCGTCTGCGAGAGCTGCGGCATCCCGGCGTCCTTGTACACCTGCGCCGAGGCCATCGACACGCCCGAGGTGAAGTCGCCCAGCACGCCGACGATCGCCTTGTCGTCCACGAACTTGCGGGCGATGTTGGTGCCTTCCTTGGCGTCGGAGCGGCTGTCCTCGAAGACGATCTCCGCCTTGAAGGGCTTGCCGGCGGCGTTGAACTCGGTCAGCGCGATCTCGGCGGCCTTGCGGAAGTCCTGGCCGTACTGGGCGGTCTCGCCGGTCAGCGGGAGCTGGTAGCCGATCTTCACGGTGTCGGCGGCCAGGGTGGTGCCGGCCAGTGCGGCCGTCATGAGGGCGGCGAGGGAGGCGGTCTTCAGGGCGGTCATCGCGTGTGAACCTTTCTTGTGAAGGCCGGCTTCGAGGCCGGTGTTGGGCAGCATCGTACGATTGGGAGGCTTACTCGGCGGGTCAGGCGGCCTTCGGGCCGGGGAGAACCTTCAGGCGGCAACAGCCCTCGTCGCCAGGCTTCCAGGTCTCGCCGCGGAAGACGAAGCCGGCCGCCTCGAACAGGCCGCCATCGATGGCGCCGGCCATGTTGCAGAGCAGCTCCAGATCCTCGTCGGACTTGCCCTGGGCCTGCCACGCCTCCTTCAGGGGACAGCGGTGGAAATGGATTTCCAGCGCGTCGCCGTCGCAGCGCTTGATTTCCGGAGCGAACATGGAATCGCGGTTCGGGATGCCGTCGAGGAAGGCATGGCACAGGCCGGCGAGGTCGTCGGGACCGTGCGCCGCGTACTTCACGCCCATCGCCTCGCCCAGGCGGCGGGTCGCCTCGCGCCCGATGTCCAGCGCCGTCTCGGTGCCGTAGCGCTCGCGCAGCACGTCGAACATGTGGGCGTAGGACGCGGCCCGCATGGCGTAGGCGTTGCGCAGCTGCGTGGCGTGGTCCGGGGCGGCGGGCGCCTTGGTGTCTTCAGTCATCGTCAGATTTCCCGGATGTCGTTCCAGCGGTATTGCAGGAGTTTGAACGGGCCGATGCGTTGCAGCAGCTCGTTGAAGGGCAGAGGGCGCGGCTCGGTCAGCGGCAGCGCCAGCTCCGCGGGGTCGCGGCCCAGCGCGGCGTGGGCCAGCTCCCGCCCCAGCGAGACGGACAGAGCGACGCCGCGCCCGTTGCAGCCCGCCCAGGTGAAGGCGTTGGGGCCGAGTTGGTGGACCCGCGGGGTGTAGTCGGTGGTCATGGCGATCCGCCCGTTCCACACATGGTCGAACCGCAGCCCGCGCAAAGTGGGGAACATGGAGGCCAGCCGTAGGCCGACGATGCGCCGCAGCCGGTCGGCCCCGTCGACGGGAACCAGCAGCGCGCCGCCGCTGACCAGCCGGTGGTCGGCGGTGTAGCGCATGAAGCGCAGGTCGCCGTGGGTGTCCGACATGGCCTGACGGCCGGGCAGGATGCTGCGCCGCTGCGCCTCGTCCAGCGGCTGGGTGGCCATCTGCCAGGACAGGACCGGCACGACCTCCGTGCGGATCTCCGGGAAGACCGCGGCGGCGTAGCCGTTGGTGCCCAGCACCAGGGCATGGGCGGTCACCGTGCCGTCCGGCGTGCGGGCGACCCAGCGGTCGCCGCGCCGCTCCACCGACAGGACCGGCGAGTTGATAAAGACCGACGCGCCGGCCTCCACCGCTTTGCCGGCCAGCCCGCGGGCCAGGGCCAGCGGGTTGATGTGGCCGCCGCTGCGGTTCATCCAGCCGCCATAGTAGGCGTCGGTGCCCAGCAGCGCCGAAATGCCGGCGCGGTCGAGCAGCTCCACCGGAGCGCCGCGGCTGCCCCACTGCTTCGCCCGCCGTTCGGCGATGGCGATGCGGCCCGGCGAATGGACCGGCTGCACCCAGCCGGTCTGCTCGGCCGCGCAGTCGATGCCCAGGCGGCGAATCAGGGCGAACAGGGTTTCGGCGCTGTCGCGGATCAGCGCGACGAAGCGTTCGCCCCGCTCCGGCCCGAATTTGGCGATCAGGTCCTCGGGGTCGGGGCGGGTCAGGGTCGGGATGACCTGCCCGTTGTTGCGCCCGGACGCGCCGCGTCCGATCTCCGACGCCTCCAGGACGACGGCGCGCTTGCCCGATTCGGCGGCGTGCAGGGCCGCCGACAGGCCGGTGAAGCCGCCGCCGATCACCAGCAGGTCGGCTTCCACCGCGTCCTTCAGCGTCGGGAGGGCCGGCGGCGGCGGGGCCGTGGCCTCCCACAGGGAGTCGGGCCGCTGCCAGATGCCGCCGGTTCCAGGAACACCGGTCTTCTTCTCTATCGCCTTCACCGTGCCTTGTCCCACGTCTGTCGGGTGAAATCGGCCCGATCATGGGACAAATTGCATACTCGGGCAATTACCATGGACGGGGCGCGGTAATTTTCCTGTTTCATACACAAACCATAGGGAGATAGGAATGGTTTGTACAAAGCTGCCGGAATGACGGCGGTGGCCCTTGTAACCCTCTCCCCTCCGGGGAGAGGGTGGCCCGGAGGGCCTCTCGCGCTGGCCAGAGGCCAGCGCTGACGGCGGCAGGCGGATGCCTCTGGCATCCGCTGAGAGCCGGTGAGGGGGATGCGCTTTTGCCGAACACACCAACACGTCCAACCCCCTCACCCTAACCCTCTCCCCAGAGGGGAGAGGGGATTTCGCCCGCCGTCACGCCGCGCGCGGCAGCACCGTTTCGGCGAGCCGTACCCAATAGCTGAGGCCGATGGGCAGAACCGCGTCGTTGAAGTCGTAATGCGGGCTGTGCAGGTTCCGCCCGCCGTCCGACGGGCCGGCGCCGACCCAGACGTAGCAGCCCGGCCGCCGCTGCAGCATGAAGGCGAAATCCTCGGCGCCCATGCTGGGCATCGGGTCGAGGTCCAGCCCCGATTCGCCGACCACTCCGGCGGCGGCGCGGCGGGCCAGCTCGGTCGCCCCGGCCTCGTTCACCGTGGAGGGGTAGCGGCGTTCGTAGCGCAGCTCCGCCTCGATCCCGAAGCCGCCGGCGATGGCCTTGGCCAGTTCGCCCATGCGCCGCTCCACCATGTCCTGCACCTCCTTGCGGAAGGTCCGGACGGTTCCACGCAGGACGGCGGTGGCCGGCAGGACGTTCCACGTATCGCCCGCGTGGAACTGCGTGACGCTGACCACGGCGGAATCGACGGGATGCACGCTGCGGCTGGCGATGGTCTGCCAGGCGCTGACGATCTGGGTGCCGGCGAGGATCGTGTCGGTGCCTAGATGGGGCATGCCGGCGTGGGTGCCCTTGCCGGTCAGGGTCAGCTCGAAGATGTCGTAGGCCGCCATGATCGGGCCGGGGCGCAGCGCGATCTTGCCGACCTCCAGCCCCGGCCAGTTGTGCATGCCGTAGACCTGCTCGACAGGGAATTTCTCGAACAGCCCGTCCTCGACCATCACGCGCCCGCCGCCCTCGTTCTCCTCCGCGGGCTGGAAGACGAAGGCGATGGTGCCCTGGAAGTTCGGATGCGCCGACAAATGGCGCGCCGCGCCCAGCAGCATCGCCGTGTGCCCGTCATGCCCGCAGGCATGCATGCGCCCCGGATTGCGCGAGGCGTGGGGCAGGTTGGTCTGCTCGTGGATGTGCAGGGCGTCCATGTCGGCGCGGAAGGCGACCGCCGGACCCTCGCCGTTGCGCAGCAGCCCGACCACGCCGGTCTTGGCGAGGCCGCGGTGAACCTCCAGCCCGAAGGAAGCCAGCTTCTCCGCCACGAAATCGCTGGTCCGCTCTTCCTCGAAGGCCGTTTCCGGGTGGGCGTGCAGGTCGCGCCGCCACGCGGTCATGTCGGCCGTCAGCGCCTCCGTCCCGTCGATCGTCCTCACCATGTCCCTGTTTCCCTGTGTTTGAAGAGTGTGTGCGAATGATCTTGCCCAAAAAAACCCTCGCCGTGCAAAGCGCACGGCGATGCGGTGCCGTCACATCACCCTTGCAGCGCGGCCCGCTTCCGTGCAGAGTGTGAGTGAACGTTCACTTATAATGAACGCCACGAACGGGAACGCCATGTCCAAAGACGCCCGCATCGACGCACGCAACAAGGTCCGGGACGCCGCCATCGCGCTGTTCGCCCAGAAGGGGGTGAAGGCGACTACCATCAAGGACATCGCCCGCGCCGCCGGGGTGTCGGAGGGGGCGCTGTACCGCCATTGGGCCAGCAAGGAGGATCTCGCCGCCGCCCTGTTCGCCGCCGAATACACCGCCCTGTCGCATGACCTGCGCGAGGCGGCGGGGAGCGGGCCGGCGCCGCAGCGGCTGCGCCGCGTCATCGCCTGGGCCTTCGGGCTGGTCGAGGCGGCGCCGGACCGCGCGCGCTTCCTCCTGCTGTCGCAGCACGACGCGCTGCCGCTGGTGCCGGACGGATTGGAGACGCCGGTGGACGTGGTCTGCGCCATCGTCGGCGACGGCATCGCGGAGGGGAGCGTCGTCGACGCCGACCGCGAGGCGCTGGCCCACACGGTGATCGGCGCCATCGTCCTCAACATCCAGTCGCACGTTTACGGACGGCAGACGGCCCCGCTCGGCACGCTGGCCGACACGGTCGCCGACACGCTGCTGCGCGGCCTGTCCACCGGAAAGGAAACCTGAGCCATGGGCGAACTCGGCCTTCTCGCGACGCGGCGCTTCCTGCCGCTGTTCGTCACCCAGTTCCTCGGCGCCTTCGGCGACAACGTGCTGCGCGGCGCCATCGCGGTGCTGGCCGTCTACGGCATGGCGGGGACGGCGGGCGACGGCGCGCTGATCTCGACGCTCGCCGCGGCGGCCTTCACCGTGCCCTTCCTGCTGTTCTCGGCGACCGCCGGCCAACTGGCCGACCGGTTCGACCGCACGCTGATCGCCCGCGCCGTGAAGGTGGCGGAGATCGGCCTGATGGCGATCGCCGCCTGGGGCATCATGCGCGCCGACCTCGGCGTGCTGATCGTCGCGCTGGTCGGCATGGGCGCCCATTCCACCGTCTTCGGGCCGGTCAAGTACGGGCTGCTGCCCGACCTGCTGAAGCCGGAGGAGCTGACCGCCGGCAACGGTCTGGTGGAGGCCGGGACCTTCGTGGCGATTTTGCTGGGCACCATCGCCGGCGGCTCGCTGGCGCTGGCCCACCCGCTGGCGCTTCCGGGGCTGCTCGGCGCGACGGCGCTGGGCGGGCTGGCGGCGTCGCTGCTGATCCCGCGGGCGGGCAACGCCGACCGGACGGTGCGCGTCGGGCTGAACCCGGTGTCGGTCACCCTGCGCGTTCTGCGCGCCACCGCGCAGGACCGCGTGTCGATGCTGGCGATCTACGGTATCTCGGTCTTCTGGGGTGTCGGCGCCGTCGTCATGGCGCAGTTCCCGGCCATCGCGCGGGAGACGCTGGGCACCGACAGCGAGGGCGCGACCCTGCTTCTGGCGGTCTTCGCCGTGGGCGTGGCGGTCGGCTCGGTCTATGCCGGGCTGGGGCACCGGGTGCCGTCGCGCGCCGACGCGCGCCGCGCCGCCCTGGCCGGCCTCGTCGCGGCGGTGGCCGGGGCGGCGCTGCCTTTCCTGACGCCCGACGCGCCGTCGGCGGAGCCGCTGTCGGCGCTGGCGCTGCTGGCCCAGCCCTGGGCGATGCCGCTGCTGGCCGACCTGTTTTTGATCGCTGCGGCGGGCGGCGCCTTCGCCGTGCCGCTCTACGCGCTGATCCAGCACCGCGCGGCGGCCTCGGCCCGTGCCCGGGTGATCGCGGCGGCCAACGTGGTAAACGCGCTGTTCATGGTGGTCGGCTCGGGCATCGCGGCGGCTATGCTGGCGCTGGGCGTGACGCCGCTGACCGTGGCCGCCTGGGGCGGGGCGAGCATGCTGGCCGCCGTCGTGCTGGCGCTCGCCATCGACGCGGTGGGGCTGGGGCGGGCGCTGGCCCGCGCCTTCTTCCGGCTGGCCTTCCGCGTCGAACTGCGCGGCGCCGAGCATCTGGAGCGGCTGGAGGGGGCGGCCGTCGTCACGCCGAACCACCAGTCCTTCCTGGACGGCGCTCTGCTCGCCGCCTTCCTGCCGGGCATGCGCTTCGCGGTGGACAGCTTCATCGCGCAGCAGGCATGGGCCAAGCCCTTCCTGGCGCTGGCCGACCATGTGACCATCGACCCGACCAAACCGATGGGCACGCGCCTGCTCGCCCGCACCCTGGCCGAGGGCCACAAGATCTGCATTTTCCCGGAGGGGCGGATCACCGTCACCGGCTCGCTGATGAAGATCAACGGCGGCCCCGGCATGCTGGCCGACAAGGCGGGCTGCCCCATCGTCCCGGTCTGCATCGAGGGGGCGCAGCGCTCCATCCTGTCGCGGATGCATGGGCGGCTGCGGCTGGGCCTGTTCCCGCGCATCACCATCACGGTCATGCCGCCGGTTGCCACCCCGGACGTGACGGGGCTGGCCGGCAAGAAGCGGCGGGCGGCGTTGAAGTCCTGGCTGTCGCGCGTCATGACGGAGACCGTCTTCGCCGCCGGGCAGCGGCCGGACACGCTGGCGCTCGCCCTGCTGGAGGCCGGGCGGAAGACCGGCTGGGGCAAGGCGGCGGTGCAGGACGGCGACTTCACCACGCTGTCCTACCGCGCCCTGGCCGCGCGCTCCCTGGTGTTGGGCCGCATCCTGGCCCGCGGCACGGAACCGGGGGAGGCGGTGGGCGTGCTGCTGCCGACCGCCTCGCCGACCGCGGCGGTGTTCTTCGGGCTGGCGGCCTACGGGCGGCCGGCGGCGATGCTGAACTTCACCGCCGGGGCGGAGGCCGTGAAGGCGGCCTGCCGCGCCGCCGGGCTACGCCGCATCGTCACGTCGGCCCGCTTCGTGGAGATGGGGCGGCTCGGCCCGCTGGTCGAGGCGCTGGCCGCCGAGCACAGCATCGTCTATCTGGAGGACGTGAAGCGCGGGCTGGGCATCGGCGACAAGCTGCGGGCGCTGGCCGCCTCGGTGGCGCCGGAACGCTTCCTGCCCCCGCAAGGACAGCCGGACGACGTGGCGGCGATCCTCTTCACCTCGGGGTCGGAGGGGCCGCCCAAGGGCGTGGCGCTGACCCACGACAACCTGCTCGCCAACATGGCGCAGGTGGCCTCTGTGGTCGACTTCACGCGGCAGGACGTGGTGTTCAACTGCCTGCCGGTCTTCCACTCCTTCGGGCTGCTCGGCGGGATGCTGCTGCCGATCCTGAACGGGGTGAAGACGGTGCTCTACCCCAACCCGCGCCACGTCCGGCTGATCCCGGAGCTGGTCTACCAGACCAACGCCACGGTGCTGTTCGGCACGGACTTCTTCCTGAACGCCTGGGCGCGGGCGGCCGACCCCTACGACTTCCGCTCGCTGCGGCTGGTCTTCGCCGGAGCCGAGCGGTTGCAGGAGGAGACGCGCCGCACCTACACGGAACGGCTGCGCGTGCATCTGCTGGAGGGCTACGGCACCACCGAGACCTCCCCGGTGATCGCCGTCAACACGCCGGCCCGCTTCCGCCCCGGCACGGTCGGGCAGGCCCTGCCGGGCATCGAGACGGAGCTGCTGCCGGTCCCCGGCGTGCCGGTGGGTGGGCGGCTGCGGGTGCGCGGGCCGAACGTCATGAAAGGCTACATGCGGGCCGACAACCCCGGCGTGGTCGAGCCGACGGAGGACGGCTGGCACGACACCGGCGACATCGTGGACATCGACGCCGACGGCTTCATCCGCATCGTCGGGCGCGTCAAGCGCTTCGCCAAGGTGGCCGGCGAGATGGTCCCGCTGGGGCTGGTCGAGGAACTGGCGCTCCAGGCCGCGCCGGACGCCACCCACGCCGCCATTGCCCTGCCGGACGCCCGGCGCGGCGAGCGGATCGTGCTGGTCACCGCCGGCGCCGGCCTGACCCGCGACGCGCTGGCGGCGGCGGCCAAGGCCAAGGGCGCGCCGGAGATCGCCATCCCCCGCGACGTGCTGCGGGTGGCGGCGATCCCCCTGCTCGGCACCGGCAAGACCGACTACCCAGCCGTCAGCCGGCTGGCCGCGGCGATGCTGGCGAGCGAAACGGCCTGACGGCCGGTGGGGTCAGGGGCGGCAGGCGACGTGCAGCCCCTTGCCCACCGGGAAGACGGTGGAGCCGAAGCCGGGCAGGGCCTCCACCGCCGCGATGTAGCCGGCAATCTCCTGCGGGTGGGACAGGGCGTTGTCGGCCAGAAGCAGGCAGTCCGGCTCCAGCTTCGGCAGCAGAAGGCGAAGCTGCTCCGGGGCGCTCCAGCGGTCGGCGTCGAAGAACACGCAGTCGAAGGGGCCGTCCAGCCCGGCCACTGTCTCCGTCGCGTCGCCGACCAGAAGGGTGACGCGGCTGGCCAGCCCGGCGCGCTCCAGGTTGGTGGCGGCCTGCGCGCTCTTGCCCGGATCGCGCTCGATGCTGGTCAGCGGCTCGGTGGCGCCGATGGCCTGCAACGCCGCGGCAAGCCACAGGGTGCTGACGCCGTTGGAGGTGCCGATCTCCAGCACCCGGCGCCGCCGCCCGCTGCGCACCAGGATGTGGAGCAGTTCCGCCGTCTCGCGCTCCAGATTCAGCATCTTGCGGGCGCGGTCGCCCTCGCGCGCGTCGTTGTCGCGCCCATAGCTCTCAAGATCGCGGAGCACGCGGTCGACGGCGTCATTGAGCAACATGGTGTTGGTCCCGGTGGCGGAGAGTGGGCCAAGACCCTGCGCCGAGTGTGGCCGTGCGGTCAAGAGCGTGTGGTCGATGGAAGGCCCCTCCCGCACGGTGACGGGAGGGGGTTTTGGGGGTTGGAGCGGTCACGCCGCCTGGTTGAGTTGCTCGGCGCGTTGCGGGGCGATCTTCAGGCGGGTGGCGAGGTAGGTGAGATAGGCGCGCTCCGCCTCATGCTCGCGGTCCACCGCCATCAGCGAGGCGAGATAGACCTGCTCCGCCATGTCCGGATCGGTGACGGAGCGAACCAGCGAGTCGAGCGACTGAGGCTGGGACAGCTCCTGCTCCACGATTCGCCGCTCCTCCGGGCCGCCGCCGGCCTCGTCCAGGGCGGCCATGACGCGCTGGCGCTCGGCCGCCGAAATCTCGCCGTCGGCGTTGGCGGCGGCGATCATGGCGCGGATCAGCAGCAGGGCGTGCTGGTCCTCCATGGCGAGTTCCGGAAAGGCGCCTTCGCCGGCCGCCGGAGGGGTGGCGTCAGGCGGGGGAGCGGTGCGCTGCTGGAAGACCTGGGACAGCCGTTCGCCCAGCGATCCACCGCCGGAAGCGCCGGCCCCGCCGAGAATGCCGCCGAGGATACCCCCCGGCGTGTTGCCCGAACCGGACGGCGGGGACCCCCACGGGCTGGTCCCCGGCTGCCCGGAGGGGGCCGGCGCCTGCCCGGACGACGGCATGTTCTGCTGACGCTCCTGATAGGCGCGGTAGGCGAGGTAGGCCAGCGCGCCCAGCCCGGCCATGGGGCCGACGCCCATGCCGCTTCGGGCATGCATCGCCGGCCCGCCGCCCATTCCTGACCGGGTCAGGATCGACCCCAGATCCTGCGGGCTCCGGCGGCTGTGCCCTCCCATGCCGGTCGCCAGAAGGGTGCCGAGGATGTTCTGAAGATTCGCCATGACGCGCCTCTCTCCTGTTCAGTGTCCGTGTCGATGCAGCTTCGCGCCCCATCAACAGACGAAAGGGATTGGCGTCACGGCACAGCTGTCGGTGCCAATGATGGGCCTGACCAGCCGATCCCTCTTCTATGACGACCTCTATGCCGGAGGTGGGGTGGCTTTCGAACAGGCTGTGCAGGACACTGACTTCCGCTATCGTGGCGCGCATCAGAGCGCAGCAAGCGCCGACGCCCGCCGGTCGGCGGGTGGCATTTTGGAGGAGACGCCCATGACCTTCGACCGGCACGCGGAACCGCCTCCGCTGGACCTATCGCCGACGCCGTTCGTTCCTCCGCCGGCCCCGGCCTGCGGGTCGCTGTGGAACGACTATCTCCACCGGCTGCTGGGTACGGCGCACGGCTGCGTCGCCGCGAACGACGACGAGTCCGATCCGGAGCCCGCCTGCTGCTGCGCCGCCGGATGATGCCGTGACACCGTGCCCCTGAAATCGTGCCCCTGAAGCCGTGACCGGGAGCGGTTGGGTGCCCGTCAGCGGGCGCCCGCCGCCTCGATGATCACCGCCGCCACCGCGTCGGGCCGGGAGGCGTGCGGGATGTGGCTGGCCGCGACCTCCACCGTCCGCGCGCCGATGCGTTCGGCGGTCGCCCGCAGGAAGGCCGGGGGAAGCATCCGGTCCTCGCTGGCGACGATGTACCAGGACGGCTTGTGTTCCCACGCTGCGGCGGTCACCCGCGTGCGGAAACAGCCGGCATGGACCGGCCCCTGCGTCGCGGCCAGCAGCGCCGCCTCCGCCGCCGGCACATCCTGGGCGAAGTTCGCCGCCAGGCTCTCCGCCGACAGATGCAGATAGCCGGCGCGGTCCATCGACACGCTGGACAGGCCGGGCGAGGGCGGGAAGGACTTGAGTGTGTCGTTCGGCGACTGGCCGACCCCCGGCGCGAAGGCCGCCACATAGACCAGCGCCTTCACCTTGTCCTGAGTCCCGATCTGCGTGATCACCGCCCCGCCCCAGGAATGACCGACCAGCACCACCGGCCCCTTGGCGCGGTCGATGGCGCGCTGGACATGGGCGACGTCCTCGTCCAGCGAGGTCAGCGGATTCTGCACGGCGATCGCTTCCAGCCCCTGGGCCTGGAGCAGGGGGATCACGCGGCTCCAGGCGGAGCCGTCCGCGAAAGCGCCGTGGACGAGGATGACGGAAGTGGCGACCGGGTCCATGGACCGATTCCCGTGACAGTGACCGACCCTATCCTCTGAGCACGCCCGTGCCCGCCTGTCCAGCGCGGAGGCTGCGCTTTTCCTCCCTGCGGAAAAGCCGCCCGGCCTCTGGGGTCAAAGGGTGTCTTGCTGCGGAGCGGGATGAAAATTTCGCGAAATCGCCCTTGAAGCTAAGATTGTTCTGGGATACGGTATACCAACAGTGAGGCGGGGCGATTGTCCGCCCCTTCCGCCAAGCCAGTCCGTCCGTATCCGCCAGCCCGAGCCCTTGAGGTGAGCCATGGTCAAGACCCTTTCCGCCGTCCGTCCCGGAAGCCGCCCGAACGCCGTCCGCGGTGTCGACGATGCCGCTCCCGCCGGCGTCGTGGTCGCCCTGCGGCCCGATCATCGGCAACGGGCGACGGTGCTGGCGGCGACCACCGGCGGGCGCGGTCCGCGCATGGACATGCTGACGATCACCCACAGCCGCGGCGCGGCGGAGGATCGTGGGGCGGAACTCATCCACATCGACGGCCCCTACGCGGACGTCCTGGCCTACATCGCCGACTCGCCGGAGTGCGTGGTCTGCTTCGACACGCTGCACGGCGGCATGGCCCGCGCGCAATTGTCCGTGCCCTGACATTGTCCGTGCCCTGACATTTTCCGCCCCCTGACTGGGCGCCGGGTCCTGCTGGAGACCGAACCGATGAACGCTTTTATGATGAGTGATTGTGTGACGACGCCCTTTTCCGGGCAGGAACTGGCCTCGGCGATCATCGCGGCGGCGCTGTCGCTCCCGTCGGCCAACGGCCGGCTCCATCTGCCCAACGGTGCCGTGCTGTGCGACCCGGCGGCGCTGGAGCGGGAGTTCGCGCTGGCCGCGCAGGGGCTGTCCCACTGGCTGGCGCAGAACGAGCCACGCATCGCCGAGGCCGCGCGGGCCAGCCGGTTGAAGATCGGGGCCGGGGTCATCCGGGCCGCCGTGGCGACCCTGGAGCACGCCGGGCGGCGTTGCGGCGAACTGAGCGACCGTGGAGAGCGGGCGCTGTCCATCGACTTCAGTGCGGTCTGCGATCGGGTTCAGGAGCGTCCGGGCCTGCTCGCCCAGACGGTGGCCGCCGTCGCCGCCGGCCACACCATCCACGCGGTCGCTGCCTGAGGACGGCGGCCGCTGACGGGGCGGGCGTTACAGAAGGGTGTGCTCGACCAGGATCTTGGTGCCGATGGCGAGCAGGCCGAGGCCACCGATCAGTTCCGCCCGGCGCCCCAGCAGCGGGCCGGCGGCCCGGCCCAGCAGGACGCCGCCGAAGCCCATCAGGAAGGTGACGACGCCGATCAGGCTGGCGGTCACCGCGATGTTGACGTCCGCCATGGCGAGGCCCACCCCCACCGCGCTTGCGTCGATGCTGGTCGCCACCGCCACGGTCAGCAGGGCCAGCCAGCCCGAGCGGGCGGCGGCGGCCTCGTCGTCCTCTTCCCCGGCGAGCGCGTTGCGGATCATCGAGCCGCCGATCAGCAGCAGCAGGCCGAAGGCGATCCAGTGGTCGACCGCCTGGACGAAGCCGGCGAAGGCCGACCCCACCGCCCAGCCGATGGAGGCCATCGAAAGCTGGCAGAGGCCGAAGGCGAAACCGACCCGCAACGCCTCGGACAGGCCGGGACGCTTCTGAACGGCACCGCGACCAAGCGCCGCGGCGAAGCTGTCCATGGAAAGGCTGACGGCGAGGACGAGGGAGGTCACACCGAGCATGGCAACGAACTCCGGCCAAACGGACACGACAGCACGGCTACCCCCGGTTGGCCTTCGGGAGCGTCCGCACCATCGGTCTTGCCGAACCGGCCGGACTCTGTCCGGCTGCCGCGTGCGCCACGGGACCGCCTGAGGCAGGATGGTCCCGAGTCTGTTGGCGCACGCCCCTCTCGCAGGAGGGTGGCTACTCCCCAATGACGGGGCGGACCGTAACGCCGGAGAGTGTGGGTGTCAATCTATATGAACAGCTGTTCATATATATTTGAATCGCTCTAAACAGGATGCCCCGCGCCCCGCCGCGGGCGAGGCATGATGCGGCCCGGAACGATTTGTTAAGAGCCTTTGACGCTTTTAGGACGCGGCGGTTCGTTGGGGTACGAAACGCTCGGATTCAATGGGCATCATTGGGCGCGGGGGTTCGCCATGGGGTTGCTGACGGGGGTCGGCTCGCTGTCGCTTTCGGGCAAGACGGTGTCGCTGTGTGTTGGCGGGTTGGTGGTGTTGACGAGCGCCACCTTTGCCGTCAATGAAACGTTGCTGAGCCGCTATGCGGAGCGCATGGCGGTGGAGCGGCAGGAAACCAACATGCGCGTCGCCTGGGACGTGCTGAACCAGTACGGGCGCGACATCAGCGTCCGCGACGGCGCGCTGTACGCCGGCGACCGCGCGCTGAACGGTTTCTTCGAACCGGTGGACCGGGTGAAGGCGCTGGTCGGCGGCACCGCCACCCTGTTCATGGGCGACACGCGGGTCACCACCAACGTCCAGAAGCCGGACGGCAGCCGCGCTGTCGGCACCCAGCTGGCCAAGGGGCCGGTCTACGACGCCGTTCTGGTTCGGGGCGAACCGTACCGCGGGCAGGCCGACATCCTGGGCGTTCCTTTCTACACCGCCTACGACCCGATCAAGGACCGCTCGGGCAAGGTGGTCGGCGTGCTCTATGTCGGCGTGCCGAGGGCGGAGTTCTTCGCCCCGATCCGCAACACCCAGACGATGATCGGCGGGCTGGGCGCCGTGGTGACGCTGCTGGTGGCCGGCGGCAGCCTGCTGCTGTCGCGGCGCATCTTCCGCCCGCTGACCGCCATGCGTGGCGCCATGGAGCAGCTGGCGACGGGGACCCTGTCGGTCGAGGTTCCGGCGCTCGGTCGCAAGGACGAGATCGGTGGCATGGCCCGGGCGCTGAGCGTCTTCAAGGAGAACGCGCAGCGGGTCGCCCGGCTCGACGCCGCCCAGGCGGAGGAGCGCGCCCGCGCCGAACGGGAGCGCCGCGACGCGTTGAAGGCCGTCGCCCGCAGCTTCGAAGGAACCATGCTGAGCGTCGTCGAGACGCTGAGCGCCACCACGGCCCAGCTCGAATCCAACGCCCAGCGTCTGCATGGCATCGCCGAGAGCAGCAGCGGGCAGGCCGCCGCGGTCAGCGGTGCGGCGGGCGAGGCCAGCGACGACGTGCGGACGGTGGCCGGCGCCACCGAGGAGTTGACGGCGTCCATCGTCGAGGTGTCCCGCCAGATCGACGAGTCCTCCCGCATGGTCCGCAACGCGGTGGAGGAGGTGGAGCGCACCAACCACACGGTCGAGGGCCTTGCCGCCGCCGCCGGCAAGATCGGGGAGGTGGTGACGCTGATCCAGAGCATCGCCGCGCAGACCAACCTGCTGGCGCTGAACGCGACCATCGAGGCCGCAAGGGCGGGGGAGGCCGGCAAGGGCTTCGCCGTCGTCGCCAACGAGGTGAAGGGCCTCGCCAACCAGACCGCCAGGGCGACCGACGAGATCGCCCAGCAGGTCGCGGAGATCCAGGCGGTGACCGGCAGCGCGGTGACGGCCATCGGCGGAATCGGGCGCACGGTGGTCGCGGTCAACGATCTGGTCGGTCGCATCGCCGGGTCCGCCGACCGCCAGAACGCCACCACCGGCGCCATCGCCCGCAGCGTCCAGCGCGCCGCCGACCGCACGTCGGAGGTGACCCACAGCGTCCGCGACGTGTCGGCCTCCGCGCACGAGACCGGCACCATGGCGTCGGAGGTGCGCTCCGCCGCCGCCGACCTCGGCCGGCAGGCGCTGGCCCTGCGCGAGCAGGCCGGCGCGTTCCTGCGGCAGATCCGCTCGGCCTGAAAGGAGAGTCCCGCCCGTGTTCCGCAACCCGCGTTCGCTGCTGTTCGTGTTCTTCTTCGCGTGCCTGGCGGCGTTGCTGATTTTCAGCGGCGACCCGCCGGACGGTGGGCGGACCGACGCGAACCGGGATTTCCTGGCGGCCTGCGAGGCCAGCCCCTTCGCGGCGCAGAACGCCGGCTCCACCGAGGCGGCGGTGCGGGTGTGCTCCTGCATCCTGTCCTGGCACCGCAAGGAGGGCGAGGCCACCGGCCGGCCGCTTCCCGCCGCGCTCTATGGCGGGGAGGGGGCGGCCGGCGCCGCGGCGATGGCGGTGGACGAGCGGGCGCGGGCCTCCTGCCTGTCCGGGCGCGTGACGCCCTGACGATCGCAGACCCGCTTTTTTGAGAATTGTCCGCAGGATGGGCGGCCGGGGCTTTTCCTTCGGCCATGCCACCCCCATCCTATGGCGCCATGAGCACGCACGACACCCGCAATCCCTGCACGAAGCTCTGCCGCTTCGACGCGGCGGACCGCTGCATGGGTTGCTTCCGCACCCGCGCGGAAGTGAAGCATTGGAAACGCCTGCCGGACGAGACGAAGGCGGCGATCAACGCCCGCATCGTCGCGCGCGGCGGCACCGTCTCCAAAAAGGACGGCAAGCGGGCGAAGAAGCTCGACAGGAAAATCCGCAAGCTGGAAGCGAAGCTCGCCACCCTGCGCGCCCGCCGGTCGGAACTGGAGGGGCCGGTCGTCAAAGCGGCGGAGTGAACGCCGCCTCACCCGATCCCGGCGTGCCGTTCCACATAGAGCAGCAGGGCGGGATAATAGTGCTTCTGTGACGCCGTCAATTTCTGGCAGTAACGGCGTGCCATGCCGTTGGAAAGCCAAGCATCAAGCTCGCCGCTCTCGCGTTTCTGGGCGATGATGCGGTCGATCTTGTCCATGATCTTGTGGATCACGTCCGTTCCTTTTCCGGTGTTGATTTGCTGTGGAAGGTCTGGGTGCCGCAGAGGCGGCGCCGTCGATTGCCCGTTCAATATGAACCTTGGGACGGCGGTGAGCTGCGCATTATGGGCATGCCTGTGTACCGCATTGCACAAAAGTCCGTCCGGGCCATCGAGGCCACGCGCGGGTCTGCCCTTCGCAGGCGTTCGTTGACCGGCTTCCCGGCACCGTCCCATTCTGCACGTCGAAGAAAGAAAAACCGGGAGGACTTGCGGTTGGGATGGCGGTGGACCGCCGCGCCGCCGCAGCCATCATCATGACCGCCATCGCCATGACCGAACGCCGCGCGGAGCTGGACGGCGCCGCCTCCGCCACGCTGGTCCTGCTCTGCCTGCTCTGGGGCTTGCAGCAGGTCGCCATCAAGGTCGCCATGACCGGATTCTCGCCGGTGCTCCAGGGCGGGTTGCGCTCGCTGGGCGCGTTGGCGCTGCTGTGGGGCTGGGCGATGCTGCGCGGCATGCGCCTGTTCGAGCGGGACGGCACGCTGGGGCTGGGCCTGCTGGCCGGGCTGCTGTTCGCCGGGGAGTTCCTGCTGGTCTATGCCGGGCTGTCCTACACCACGGTGTCGCGCAGCATCCTGTTCCTCTACACAGCCCCCTTCCTGGTGTCGGTCGGCGCGCATCTGCTGCTTCCGGGCGAGCGGATGCGCGGCGTCCAGGCGGCCGGGCTGGCCTGCGCCTTCGTCGGGGTGGCGGTGGCCTTCGCCGACGGGCTGCGCCTGCCGACGAACCGCGAGATCGTCGGCGACCTGATGGTGCTGGCGGCGGCGGTGCTGTGGGCGGCCACCACCCTGGTCATCAAGGGCAGCCGGCTGGTCCGCGCCAGCTCGACCAAGGTGCTGTTCTACCAGCTCGCCGTGTCGGGGGCGGTGATGCCGGTGGCCTCGCTTCTGATGGGCGAGCCGGGGGTGATGGCGCCCGGCCCGCTGGCCTTGGCCTGCCTGGCCTTCCAGATCGTGGTGGTGGCCTTCGCCTCGTATCTGGCGTGGTTCTGGCTGGTCGCCCGCTACCCGGCGGCCCGCCTGTCGGCCTTCACCTTCCTGACGCCGCTGTTCGGCGTGCTGTCCGGCGCTCTGCTGTTGGGCGAGCGGGTCAGCGTGAGCCTCGCCGCGGCGATGCTGCTGGTCTGCGCCGGCATCTGGCTCGTCAACCGCCGCGCTCCCGCCGCAAGCGCGTAGAAAGACGGGAACCGCCCCGGCCGCCATCGGTTGGCTCTGCTGTCCCAGCACAAGCAGCGGAGCCGGTTTCATCATGGATTTGAACGGAAAAGTCGCCCTCATCACCGGGGCCGGGTCGGGCATCGGCAAGGCGTCCGCCACCCTGTTCGCCAGCGCCGGGGCGAGCGTCGGCGTGCTCAGCCGCACCGAGGACGAGATCCGCAAGACGGCGGAGGAGATCACCGCGGCGGGCGGCAAGGCGATTCCCCTGGTCGCCGACGTCGCCGACAGCGAGGCGGTGAAGCGGGCGGTGGACCGGCTGGTCCAGGAGTACGGGCGGCTCGACATCGTCTTCGCCAACGCCGGCATCAACGGCGTCTGGGCGCCGATCGACGAGCTGACGCCGGAGGAATGGGACCGCACCATCAACATCAATCTGCGCGGCACCTACCTGACGCTGCACCACGCGGTGCCGCATCTGAAGAAGGCGGGCGGCGGGTCGGTGCTGGTGACCGCCTCGATCAACGGCACGCGGGTGTTCAGCAACGCTGGGGCCACCGCCTATTCCTGCACCAAGGCGGCGCAGGTTGCCATGGTCCAGATGCTGGCGCTGGAACTGGCCAAGCACCGCATCCGCGTCAACGCCATCTGTCCGGGAATGATCGACACCGCGATCCAGGACAACACCCAGGCGCGCAACACCGAAGAAGCCGAGGAGACCGCCGAGTATCCCGACGGCGAGATCCCGCTGACCCGTGGCAAGCCGGGCAGCAGCGCCGACGTGGCGGAACTGGCACTGTTCCTGGCGTCGGATCGCTCGAAGCACATCACCGGCACACCGGTCTGGATCGACGGCGCCGAGTCCCTGCTGATCGGCTGAGGACCCGCTCATGGCGGACAGCTTCATGGCGGACGGTGTCGCGTGGTGGCAGAACGGGGTGATCTATCAGGTCTACCCGCGCTCCTTCCAGGATTCGAACGGCGACGGGGTTGGAGACCTGCCCGGTATCCTTTCCCGGCTCGACCATCTCCAGGCGCTCGGGGTGGATGCGCTGTGGGTGTCGCCGATCTACCCCTCGCCGATGGCCGATTTCGGCTACGACGTGTCGGACTACACGAGCGTCCACCCGATGTTCGGGACGATGGAGGATTTCGACCGGCTGCTGGCGGAGCTGCACCGCCGGGGCATGAAGCTGATCCTGGATTTCGTGCCCAACCACAGCTCCGACCGGCACCCCTGGTTCCAGGCCAGCCGTTCGTCGCGCACCGACCCGAAGCGGGACTGGTACATCTGGCGCGACCCCGCTCCCGATGGCGGACCGCCGAACAACTGGCTGTCGGAGTTCGGCGGCGGCGCCTGGGAATGGGACGCGGCGACCGGCCAATATTATTACCACGCCTATCTGAAGGAGCAGCCGGACCTCAACTGGCGGAACCCGGGGCTGCGCGCGGCCATGCTGGACGCGCTGCGCGTCTGGCTGGACCGCGGTGTGGACGGCTTCCGGGTGGACGCCATCCACCACCTGATCAAGGACGCGCAATTCCGCGACAACCCGCCGAACCCTGGCTGGCGGGAGGGCATGTCGCCGGTCCGCCGGCTGATCCGCCTCCACACGGTGGACCAGCCGGAGGTGCACGACGCCATCACCGCCATGCGCCGCGTGGCGGACGGCTACGGCCCCGACCGGCTGCTGATCGGCGAGGCTTATCTGCCCATCGACCAGCTCATGGCCTATTACGGCGCCGACCTGACCGGCTTCCAGCTTCCCTTCAACTTCCATCTGCTGTCCACACCGTGGGAGGCCAAGGCGCTGGCCGCGCTGATCCGCACCTACGAGGCCGCCCTGCCGCCCGGGGGCTGGCCGAACTGGGTGCTCGGCAACCACGACCGCTCCCGCGTGGCGAGCCGGCTGGGACAGGGCCAGGCGCGGGTGGCGGCCATGCTGCTGCTGACCCTGCGCGGCACGCCGACGCTCTACCAGGGCGACGAGATCGGGATGACCGACGTGGCGATCCCCCCGGACCGCGTGCAGGACCCCTGGGAGAAGAACATCCCCGGCCTGGGGCTGGGCCGTGATCCGGTGCGCACGCCGATCCCCTGGGACGGCGGTCCGCAGGGCGGCTTCACGACCGGCGAACCCTGGCTGCCGCTCGGTCCCGACCATGACCGGGTGAACGTCGCGGCGCAGGCGGCCGACCCGCTTTCCATGCTGGCGTTGCACCGCGCGTTGCTGGCGCTGCGGCGGGCCGAGCCGGCCCTGTCGGTCGGGCGCTACGAGCCGGTGTCGGCGGAGGACGACGTCCTGGTCTACGAGCGCCGCCATGGACGCGACCGTTTCCGCATCCTGCTGAACCTGTCGGCGGCGGAGCGAATGGTGGACGCGGTGCCCGACGCTGCCCATATCCGGCTGTCCACCCATCTCGACCGCGATGGGGAGCCGGCGTCCGGCGCCCTGCGCCTGCGGCCCGACGAGGGGGTGGTGATCGGTTTCGACGACAAGCGAAAGGGTGGGGAATGAGCGGGGACGTGAAGAACAACGCGGCCAAGAACCGTTACGAGCTGACCGTGGGCGACGCCACCGCGGTGGTGGAGTACGAAAAGCGCGACGGGGCCATCGTCTTCACCCACACCGAGGTTCCGGAAAGCATGGCCGGGCAGGGTGTCGGTTCCGCGCTGGCGCGCGGCGCGCTGGAGGATGCGCGCTCCAGCGGGCGGAAGGTTGTGCCGGTCTGCCCCTTCATGGCCAAATACATCCAGCGCCACCCGGAGTACCAGGATCTGGTCGACGCGGACGGCGGACCATCGACGTGAGGCGTTCGCCGTGAAACGGATTCTCCTGGCCGCCGGCTTGCTGTGTCTTCTGCCGGCGGCTGGATCGGCCGCGACGCTGGAGTTGGACTTCGCCGCCTATGGCGGCGGCGTCTCCCTGGCGCGCGGCAGTGTCGTGCTGACCGAGGAGGCGGAGGGCGGCGCCAGCCGCTACCGGGCGGCCCTGGAGGCGGAGGCGGTGCCCTGGCTCGGCCTCTTCACCAATTTCCGCTACCAGGCCGAGTCCGCCGGACGGCTTGAGGCCGGCGCCGCCCAGCCGGACCGCTTCCGCGGCGAGCGGCGCCTGCGCCGCAAGCAGGACATCATGACGCTGACCTTCGGCCCCGATGGGGTGGATGCGACGGCCGAGCCGCCCCTCAGCCCCGACAAGGCGGCGCGGGTGCCGCCGGACAGCCGCCGCGGCAGCATCGATCCGTTGAGCGCCGGGGCGGCGGTGATCCTGACCGCCAGCCGGGCGGGCGGCTGCGGCGGACGCTACCCCGTGTATGACGGGCGCCGCCGCTACGACATCATCATGACGCCGCAGGGCAAGGGCGACCTGCCGTCGTCGCGCTACCGCATCGCCACGGGTACGGCGGAGGTCTGCGCGGTCACCGTCCGTCCGGTGGCCGGCTTCCAGGGCGACCGCGACCGGGACCGCTTCTTCGCCGAAGGGGTGGAGCGCAAGGCGACCGTGTGGTTCGCCCGCGCGCCGGAGAGCGGGCGGGTCGTCCCGGTGACTGTGGAGGTGCCGACCGACACCATGACGGTGCTGGTCCATACCGTCGGCGTGAAGGCCGGCTTGTAACCGGAGTTACGGGTTGGCGGCGAGGCGCCACTGGCCGTCGTCGCCGCGGCAGGCCGTGCCGGTGGCGGACTCCTGGCGGCCGTCGATGGTCACCTTGTGCTGGAACTCCTTGCACTCCCGCCCGGCGGAATCGCGCCCGGCGCGGATCGGGGTGATGGTGCCGCCGGTGTTCGCGCTGTCCGGGCTGTTCCAGCGGATGGTCTGCCCGACCGGCGCGTCGAGCGCGCGGGTCTCGGCGGTCTGCGCCGCGTTGCGGCTGCCCGGGCTCAACTGCTCCATCAGGTAGCCGCCGGCGAAGTAGCCGAGCAGACCGCCGGCGCCGATGGCCAGCAGATTCCCGCTGCCCTTGCCGATCTGCGACCCGGCGAGCGCCCCGACGGCGGCCCCGCCCAGCTTGCCCAGCAGGTCGTTGTCGATGCCTAAGGTGGTGGTGTTGCCGCCGTTGCCGAGCGGGCCGCCCTGCGGGTTGGTCTGGGTCGGCGCGCCGTAACCGCCTTGGCTGAACACCTGCGCCGTGGCGGGCACGGAGGTCAGGGGCAGGGCGACGGACAGGCCAAGGCACAGGACCGAGGCCAAGCGAATCCCGGACAGGCGAATCCCGGACAGGCGAATCCCGGACAGGCGGACAGCGGACACGTCGGCTACTCCTTTATTGCAACGCGATGGTCATCTGAACATCACGGCCCCGCTCACGGTTGAGGCAAAAGGGCGACAATGACCTTCGACGAAGATGGCAATCGTCAGGCGCTCTTCAACTCCGGGACGGCATCCGCCGCGGCACCCCCCAGCGCCTTGCGGACGGCGCGGGCGAGGTCGCGGTCGCGGTAGGGCTTGATCAGGAATTCCGCACCCGGCCCATCGCCGTTCAGCCCTCCGGCCACGCCATGGGCGTAGCCGGAGGCGTAGAGCGCCTTCAGGGCGGGATGGCGGCGCTGCGCCTCCTGGGCCAGTTCCAGCCCGTTCATACCGCCGGGCATCACCACGTCGGTGAACAGCAGGTCCACACGGGGCTCTCCGGCCAACACGGCCAGCGCCTCCGGCCCGTTCTCCGCCTCGACCACGCTGTAGCCGAGATCCTGGAGGGTCAGCACGGCGACCTGACGCACGTCGCGGTCGTCGTCCACCACCAGGATGACCTCGCCCTGGCCGGGCAGCGGGCCACTGTCCTCGCTCTCCTCCGGCGTCTTCGTCTGACGGACGGCTGCGGGCGCGCAGGGCAGATGGAGGTGGAAGGACGTGCCGCGCCCCGGCTCGCTCTCCACCCGGATCAGCCCGCCCGACTGCTTCACGAAGCCGTGGATCATGCTGAGTCCCAGCCCGGTGCCCTTGCCGATCTCCTTGGTGGTGAAGAAGGGCTCGAAGGCGCGGGCCAGAACCTCCGGCGGCATGCCGCAACCGGTGTCGCTCACGGTCATCCGCACATAGCGTCCGGGGCTCAGCTCCGCGTCCCCCTCCTCAGCCTCCACCATCGCGGTGGCGATGGTCAACTTGCCGCCCGCCGGCATGGCGTCGCGGGCGTTGATGACGAGGTTCAGCAGGGCCGACTCCGCCTGGGTGCGGTCCACCAGCGCCGGGCAGAGGGACGGCGCGCTGTCGATCTCGATGGTGATCGCCGAGCCGAGCGTGCGCTCCATCAGTTCGCCCATGTTGCGGACCAGCGCCTCCACGTCCACGCTCTCGGGGTGGAGCTGCTGGCGCCGCGCGAAGGCGAGCAGCCGCCGCGTCAGGTCGGAGCAGCGCAGCGACGCCTGCAGTGCCATCTCCACCCGCCGCGCCGCCTTGGGGTCGTCGAAGGCCATGCGGCCCAGCCGCTCCAGGCTGCCGATGACCACGGTCAGCATGTTGTTGAAGTCGTGGGCGATGCCCCCGGTCAACTGGCCGATGGTCTCCATCTTCTGGACATGGGCGAGCTGAAGCTGAAGCTCCCGCGTGTCGGTGACGTCTAGCACCGTGCCGCAGAGTTCCGGCGGCCGGCCGTCCTCGCCCGGCAGCAGCATGGCCTTCTCCAGAAGCGTGCGGTACTGCCCGTCGGCGGCGCGCCAGCGGTATTCCACCGTGGACACGCCGCCCTGCCGCATCGCGTCGAACTGGACGGCGGCGCGCTCGCGGTCGTCCGGATGCAGGCGCGATTCCCAGAAGCCGCCGTCCGTCAGGAAGCGTTCGGCGGGGAAGCCGAACAGCGCCTCGACATTCTCGGTGACGTAGCGGAAGGGCGTGCCGCGCTCCGGCCCGGCGGTGTAGAGCAGGATCGGCAGGGAGCGGGCGATCATCGCCTGCCGCTCCTCCGACCGGCGCAGCGCCTGCTCGGCTTCCAGCTTCTCGGCCCGCACGCGGTAGTTCTCGGCCATCAGCCGCTCGCGCAGGGCGGCCTGGCGCTTGACCTCCTCGGTCTTGCGGTACAGCTCGACGAAGACGGTGACCTTGCTGCGCAGGATGACCGGGTCCACCGGCTTGAACATGTAGTCGACCGCCCCCGCGGAATAGCCGCGGAAGATGTGCATCTCGTCCTTGTTGATGGCGGTCAGGAACAGGATGGGGATGTGCCGCGACTTGCGGCGGTTGCGGATCAGCTCCGCCGTCTCGTAGCCGTCCATGCCCGGCATGTGGACGTCCATCAGGATCGCCGCGAAGTCCTGGTCGAGCACGCGCTTCAGCGCTTCCTCCCCGGAGCGGGCGAGGACCACCGTGGCGTCGAGGTCGGCCAGGGTTTCCCGCATCGCCAGCAGGTTTCGCGCGTCGTCGTCGACGACGAGCACCCGGACCTCCGGCGGCGGCAGGCCGGCGTCCTCGATCTCGGGGAAGCCGGCGGGCATCGGGGTGTGGGGCATCGGCATCTCCTCACTCCCGTCCGGCAGGGCTGTGCCCCGCGTCGTCGTCCTGCCGGCGTCCGGCCCAGACCCGCAGCAGCGACAGCAGATGGTCGATGTCCACCGGCTTGGCGAGATAGTCGGTCGCTCCCGCCTCGATGCACTTCTCGCGGTCGCCCTTCATCGCCTTGGCGGTGACGGCGATCACCGGCAGGCCGCGCCCGGACGCGGTGGCGCGGATTTCCCGGATGGTCTGGTAGCCATCCATCAGCGGCATCATGATGTCCACCAGCGCCACGTCGAGGTCCGGGTGCGCCTTCAGCAGGTCCAGCCCCTCCGGCCCGCTCTCGGCGTGCAGCACGGTCATGTCGTGGGCCTCCAGGACGCTGGCGAGCGAGAAGATGTTGCGGAAGTCGTCGTCCACGATCAGCGCCTTGCGCCCCGCCAGCACCGGGTCGCGCTGACGGATCTGGTCGAGCGCGTTGCGCTTGTCGTCGGGCAGCCGGTCCACCGCCCGGTGCAGGAACAGCGCCGTCTCGTCGAGCAGCGAGTCCGCGGAATGGACGCTGCGCAACACCACCGTCTCGGCGAGCCGGCGCAGCCGCGCCTCGTCCTCCGGCGCGATGGTGTCGCTGACATAGGCGACGACCGGCATCCAGGCGGTGGAATCGCGGGTGCGCAGGCTGTCGATCAGCTCGAAGTCGCTGGGCTGTGGGATCGTCAGGTCGAGCACCATGCAGTCGAACCGCTCCTGCGCCAGCAGCGCGCGGGCGGCCTCGGCGGAGGCGACGGTGGTGATGTCGATGTCATCCCCGCTGCCGTTCCCGCCCTTGTCGTGGTCGATCAGGCCGGCGATGCCGCCGGTCTCCGGGTTGGGCACCTTCTCGACGATCAACAGCCGGCGCTGGTGCCGCTCCACGAAGCCCTTGACCTTGGCGAGCGCCGCGAAGATCGCCTCGCGGTCGGCCGGTTTCTCGGTGTAGTCGAAGGCCCCCATGGCGAGGCCGCGGCGCCGCTCCTCCTTGGCGGAGATGACGTGGACCGGGATGTGGCGGGTGTGCGGATCGCGCTTCAGCAGGTCGAGCAACGCCCAGCCGTCGATGTCCGGCAGGCCGATGTCCAGCATCACCGCGTCCGGACGGTATTTGCGGGCCATCGGCATGGCCGGGCTTCCGGCGTGGGAGAGGATCGCCTTGAAGCCTTTCTCGCGCGCCAGATCGACCAGGATCGAGGCGAACTTCACGTCGTCCTCGACGATCAGAACCACCGGGTCGCCGGGGCGGATGCGCTCGCGGTCGTCGGCGACGGGGTGGTGCTGTGCCAGCGCCAGCCGCTCCTCCGGTCCCGGCACGACGATGGGCCGCGTCGGGGTGGGGAAGGGGGCCAGCTTCGGCGCCGGGTCGCCGTAGCGGGCGACGTCGAATTCCATGGGCACATAGAGCGTGAAGGCGCTGCCCGCCCCGGACTCGCTCTGCACGCGGATCTCGCCGCCGAGCAGGCGGGCGATCTCGCGGCTGATCGACAGGCCGAGGCCGGTGCCGCCGTACTTGCGGCTGGTCGTGCCGTCGGCCTGCTGGAACGCCTCGAAGATGATGCGCTGCTTGTTCTCGGGGATGCCGATGCCGGTGTCGACGACGGTGAAGGCCAGCACCCCCTCCGCCGCGTTCAGCACGGGGTGGGCGGCGCTCCAGCCTACGCCGGCCAGTCCGACGCGGAAGGTGACGCCGCCGGTCTCGGTGAATTTGAAGGCGTTGGACAGCAGGTTGTTCAGCACCTGCTCCAACCGCTTCTGGTCGGTCTGGATGGCCGCGGGCAGCGGTTGGGTCATGTCGATGTCGAAGCGCAGCCCCTTCTCCTCGGCGAGCTGGGCGAAGGTGCGCTCGACATGGCCGCGCAGGTCGTCCAGCACCACCGCGCCGATCTCCAGCGTGACCGTGCCGGACTCGATCTTCGACAGGTCGAGGATGTCGTTGATGAGGTTCAGCAGGTCGGAGCCGGCGGCGTGGATGGTGCGGGCGAACTCCACCTGCCGGGGGGTCAGGTTGTGGTCGCCGTTGTCGGACAGCAGTTTGGACAGGATCAGCAGGCTGTTCAGCGGGGTGCGCAGCTCGTGGCTCATGTTCGCCAGGAACTGCGACTTGTACTTGGAGGTGAGGGAGAGCTGCTCCGCCTTCTCCTCCAGCGCCTCGTTGGTCTGGCGCAGCTTTTCCTGCTGCGCCATCAGCAGCTCCTCCGACTGGCGCAGCGAGGCGGCCTGATGCTCCAGCCGCTCGTTGGTGGTCTTCAGCTCCTCCTGCTGGCTCTGCAACTCGGCGGTCAGGCGCTGCGACTGCTTGAGCAGCCCTTCGGTCCGCATGTTGGTGGCGATGGTGTTGAGGACGATCCCGATGCTTTCCGTCAGCTGCTCCAGGAAGCTGCGGTGCGTCTCGCTGAAATGGCCGAAGGAGGCCAGCTCCAGCACGGCGTTCACCTCGTTCTCGAACAGCACGGGCAGGACGATGATGTTCAGCGGCGCCGCCTCGCCGAGGCCGGAGCTGATGCGCACATAGTCCTTCGGCACGTTGGTCAGCAGGATCGGCTTCTTCTCGTGGGCGCACTGGCCGACCAGCCCCTGCTTCAGCGTGAAGCGGGTGCCCAGCCCGTCGCGCTCCTTCAGGGCGTAGCTGGCGACCAGATCGAGGACCGGCTCGTCGCCCTCGCGGCTGGTGACGTAGAAGACGCCGTGCTGGGCGTTCACCAGCGGCGCGATCTCCGACAGGATCATGTTGGTGACGGTGACCAGATCGCGCTCGCCCTGGAGCATCCGGGTGAATTTGGCGATGTTGGTCTTCAGCCAGTCCTGCTCCGCGTTCTTCTGCGTCGTGTCGCGCAGGTTGCGGATCATCTCGTTGATGTTGTCCTTCAGCGACGCCACCTCGCCCGACGCCTCGACGGCGATGGAGCGGGTGAGGTCGCCCTTGGTCACCGCGGTCGCCACCTCGGCGATGGCGCGGACCTGGGTGGTCAGGTTGGCGGCGAGCTGGTTCACGTTGTCGGTCAGGTCGCCCCACACGCCGGTGGCGCCGGGCACCTTCGCCTGCCCGCCCAGCTTGCCCTCGATGCCGACCTCGCGCGCCACGTTGGTGACCTGATCGGCGAAGATGGCCAGCGTCTCGATCACGCCGTTGATGGTGTCGGCCAGCGCCGCAATCTCGCCGCGCGCCGCCACGGTCAGCTTGCGCTTCAGGTTGCCCTCGGCGACCGCCGTCACGACCTCGGCGATGCCGCGCACCTGACCGGTCAGATTGGCGGCCATCATGTTGACGTTGTCGGTGAGGTCCTTCCAGGTGCCGGCGACGCCCTTCACCTGGGCCTGACCGCCCAGCTTGCCCTCGGTGCCGACCTCGCGGGCGACGCGGGTGACCTCGCTGGCGAAGCTGTTGAGCTGGTCGACCATCGTGTTGATGGTGTCCTTCAGCTCCAGGATTTCGCCCTTCACGTCCACGGTGATCTTGCGCGACAGATCGCCGTTGGCCACCGCCGTGGTCACGTCGGCGATGTTGCGGACCTGATTGGTCAGGTTGCCGGTCAGCAGGTTGACGTTGTCGGTGAGATCCTTCCAGGTGCCGGCCACACCCTTCACCTGGGCCTGACCGCCCAGCTTGCCCTCGCTGCCGACCTCGCGGGCGACGCGGGTGACCTCGCTGGCGAAGCTGTTGAGCTGGTCGACCATCGTGTTGATGGTGTCCTTCAGCTCGCGGATTTCGCCCTTCACGTCGACGGTGATCTTGCGCGACAGGTCGCCCTTCGCCACCGCCGTGGTGACCTCCGCGATGTTGCGCACCTGACTGGTCAGGTTGGTCGCCATCGCGTTGACGTTGTCGGTGAGGTCCTTCCAGGTGCCGGCCACACCCTTCACCTGGGCCTGACCGCCCAGCTTGCCTTCGGTGCCGACCTCGCGGGCGACGCGGGTGACCTCGCTGGCGAAGCTGTTGAGCTGATCGACCATCGTGTTGATGGTGTCCTTCAGCTCGCGGATCTCGCCCTTCACGTCGACGGTGATCTTGCGCGACAGATCGCCGTTGGCCACCGCCGTGGTGACGTCGGCGATGTTGCGCACCTGATTGGTCAGGTTGCCGGTCAGCAGGTTGACGTTGTCGGTGAGGTCCTTCCAGGTGCCGGCGACGCCCTTCACCTGGGCCTGACCGCCCAGCTTGCCCTCGGTGCCGACCTCGCGGGCGACGCGGGTGACCTCGCTGGCGAAGCTGTTGAGCTGGTCGACCATCGTGTTGATGGTGTCCTTCAGCTCGCGGATTTCGCCCTTCACGTCGACGGTGATCTTGCGCGACAGGTCGCCCTTCGCCACCGCCGTGGTCACGTCGGCGATGTTGCGGACCTGGGCCGTCAGGTTGGCGGCCATCAGGTTGACGTTGTCGGTGAGGTCTTTCCAGGTGCCGGCGACATCCTTCACCTGGGCTTGCTCGCCCAGCTTGCCCTCGATGCCGACCTCGCGGGCGACCCGCGTCAGCTCCGCCGAGACGGTGACGAGCTGCCCGACCATCCGGTTGACCGTCTGGGCGGTCTGGAGGAAGTCACCCTGGAGCGGCCGCCCGTCGACCTCCAGCGGCATCGACTGCGACAGATCTCCCTTCGCAACGGCGCCGATGACGCGGGCCATCTCCCGGGTCGGCTGGGTCAGGTCGGCGACCATGGCGTTGACGCTGTCCACGCAGGCACCCCAGCCGCCGGATGCGGTGGGCAGGCGGACGCGCTGGCCGATCCGGCCCTCCTTGCCGATGGCGACGCTGACCCGGCCGACGTCCTCCACCAGGGCTTCGTTCATCTCCACCACGTCGTTGAAGGCGGCGGCGATCTCGCCGTCCAGCCCGTCCAGGTCCAGCGGCAGGCGCACGGAAAAGTCGCCCTTGCGGAACTGGCGCAGCGCGCGCAGGAGAAGCTGGGGAGAAAGCCGGTCGTGAGCGTCGGTCATCGTCATGAGGCGATGGTCCCTGAGAAGTCCAGTCCTGTGGCTCGGATGTGCCCTCGCGCCGCATCGGCGGGGCGCCCGGCGGAACGCCGGAATGGCCGCGCGCCGGAGCGGCGCAGCCATGGGACGGCACGCGGAAGGCGGCGGGGGCTAATGTCGGGGGGCGGCGTTGTTCAGCAGGGTCTTCAGCTGGCGCTCGTCATAAGGCTTCTGGATGAAGCCGTGCGAGCCGGCGGCGCGGGCGCGCTCCAGCAGGACGGGGTCGCTGGCCCCGGACATGAAGATGCTGCCCACGGCGAAGCGCTCGCGCAGAGCCTGCGCGGTCTCGATGCCGTCCTTCGGCCCGGCGAGGCCGATGTCCACCAGTGCGAGGGCGGGGCGTTCCCGCTCGGCGATCTTCAGCGCGTCGGCGGCGTTGGCGGCGACGCCGCAGACCTCGTAGGACAGCTCCTCCAGCATGTCGGTCAGATACATGGCGACGATCGTCTCGTCCTCGACGACCAGGACCCGGACGGGGGTGGCTGCGGCGGTTGCGGTCCCGTCCGCCCCGGCCCGTGGTGACCTGTTGATCGGGTTGGTCATCCCTTATCCCTCTTGTCGTTCTGCCGGCTGCGGTGCCGGGAGGGCGCTGATGAGACGCCCGCCCTTTCCGCCGCCGAAACCCGAGCGGAGGCGTCGGATGCCGGCGAAGCTGACCGGGACGAGTAGCACGGAGGGGTGAGGCAATTAAGGGAGAAAAGGTCAAATACCCCCTACAGGTTATACCCAATAGAGTGAGCGCACTCCAAAAGAGGGCACGCATATTCCTTATCCTTGATAGGGAATAGTGCGAGGCGGGAGCGTTCAGACCGTCTTTGCTTTGCGTCGATTGAAATACATGGCGGAAATGCGCGGCTGCCATGTGGCGATGTGCAGGCTTATTAATAATTTTGCAAGCAATTTTACGCGTAATCTTGCTTCTCTCCACGAGGCGGGCGTGGAGTCGACCATTGGGGTGCTGGGGACCGGGATGAGCGTTGCCCCGACAAACGGGCCGGGCGATGGGACGGACTTGAGCCTGGAGGATCTGGCGCAGGCCATCAGAGCCCACCGGCTCTATCTGGCGGCGCGCCCGAACGGCCTGCGCCTTCAGTTGAAGGCGGCGGACCTGACCGGCTTCGACCTGTCGGGGCTTGTTCTGTCAGACGCCATTCTGACCGGCGCGAATTTCCGGCGCAGCGTTCTCCAGCGCTGCAACTTCGACGGGGCGGATCTGTTCGGCGCCAGCTTCGTGTCCGCCGATCTGCGGGAGGCCTCGCTGGTCGGGGCGGACATGCGCGGGGCCAACTTCACCAAGGCATGCCTGCGCAACACCCTGTTCGAGCGGGCGGACCTGCGCCCGGGGCAACTCGTGCTGTGGAAGGACCGGCGCAAGGCCCGGCAGGAGGCCGCGCTGCGGGAAGCCGTCCTGGTCAACGCGAACTTCACCGACGCCGACCTGACCAACGCCAACCTGACCCGCGCCAACCTGGAAGGGGCGGATTTCAGCAACGCCGCCCTGTTCGGCGCCAACCTCAGCGGCGCCGATCTGCGCGGCGCCGATTTCAGCATGGCGAAGCTGAAGGGCGCCATCCTGAACAACGCCGCCGTCGCCGGCGCCACCTTCCAGGGTGCCGACCTGCGCGACGCCGAACTGCGCAACGTCGCCATGGCAACCGCCGACTGGGCGGAGGCGCGCATGATGGGCGCCATCTACCACCGCAACCAGTCTGACTTTCCACCGGAAATCCGCGAGGGGCTGGACGGCCATGTCCGTTGGATCAACAGCAACGGCAAGCAGGGCAAGCGGTTCGATGTGTCCGACGCCGCCTTCGTCGGGACGGATTTCGACGGCTGCGACCTGAGCGGGGCGATCTTCCGCAACTGCGACTTCACGCGGGCGAGCTTCCGCGACAGCAAGCTGCAGATCGCCCAGTTCCCCGGTTGCCGCATGCGCGAGGCCTGTTTCGAGAACTCCGAACTGTCCGGTGCCAGCTTCGAAGGCTGCGACCTGACCCGCGCCATGATGCGCAATGCGGTGATGCGCGCCATCGAGCTGCTGGCGGCCAACGGCCAGCCCACCGGACGAATGTGGCCGACCAATCTGCGCAACGCCCAACTGGCCGACAGCGACATCCGCGGCGCCGACCTGCGGGGCGCGCGGCTGACCGGAGCGGACCTGACCAACTGCAATCTGTCGGGCGCCGACCTGCGCGACACCGACATCGACAAGGCCAACACCAGCGGAACGACGCTGGTCCATTGCCGATTGAAGTGACCGAGAATTTTAATCCCGAAAAATTTTCGCAAAGAGTTGGTCATTTTGTCGCAGGGCATGCTCGCCGCCCATGCCCGGCATTGTGCATGCCTGCACAGCAGGATTAAAACGCCGGCCGAGGCGGCGGCTGGTTTCCCAAGCCGCTTGTCATGATCGAAGCCAAGTAACGGGCCGGCCATCGCCGCGCGCCGAAGCGATGAATATTGATCGTGGCGAAGCGAGGGACGCAGGATGTCCTGCGGGCTTTGGGTGGCCGTGCCTGTCTTTTGGGCATTTGAAATCGAGGATAGCGCAATGAAGCGTAGTGTTGCCGTTCTGGCCTTCGGCCTGTTCGCCGCCCTTCCCGGAATCGCCTCGGCGCAGGACGCCGATGCGGGCGAGAAGGTGTTCAACCAGTGCAAGGCTTGCCACACCATCGAGGCCGGCGGCCCCAACCGCGTCGGCCCCAACCTGCACGGCGTCGTCGGCCGTCCGTCGGGCTCCATCGAGAGCTTCAAGTATTCCGACGCGATGAAGGGCGCCGGGCTCACCTGGGACGAGGCCAACCTCGACAAGTATCTGACCGACCCGAAGGGCACCGTCCCCGGCAACAAGATGGCCTTCGCCGGTGTGAAGAACGAGCAGGCCCGCAAGGACCTGATCGCCTTCCTGAAGAAGAACAGCTGACGCGTCCGTCAGCCCACGCACGGCGTGGCCGGGAGGGGCAGGGTTGCCCCTCCGGTGCCGCCGGCTCCGAACCCCAGTGCCTCAGGCGACCGCCGGAAGCGGGCGCAGGCCGGCGGTGAGACGCTGGACCTCGGTGGCGAAGCGGTCGGCGACGTCCGGCGTCAGTTCGAACCGGACATGCAGATCCTGCTCCTTGCCCCCCAGCACCGCGAAGGGGAGGGAGACGGTGCAGCCGGGAATGGTCAGCACGCCGCGGCTGCCCATTTGCGAGCGGTCCAGGCCGCGGATGGTGGCGCCGCCTTCCGACAGATTGGTGAGCTGTCCGGCGAGCGATCCCACCGCCCCGGCCACGGTGCAGGGCAGGTTGACCTCGAAGCGCGGGGCGCGGCGGCGGTCCACCTCCGGCGTGGCGGTGCGCACGGCGCGCACCAGCATCTCGCGCAGCTGATCGATGCTCCCCGCCACGTCGGACGCGACGCGGCGCACCTCGTCGGCGCGGCTGCCGGTCACCGCCGCTTCCTCCGACACATGGGCGATGCGGGACGACACCTCCTGGGCGGCGGCGGCGGTCTGGCCGACGTTGCGGGAAATCTCGCTGGTCGCCGCCCCCTGCTCGTCCATGGCGCTGGCGATGCTGCTGGCGACGCCGTCGATCTCGGTGATCGTCCGCCCGATGTCCTGCACCGCGTCGACGGCCCCGGCGGTCATGCTCTGCAGGTCGGTGATCTGGCGGGAAATCTCCTCGGCCGACTTGGAGGTCTGGGTGGCGAGATTCTTCACCTCCTGGGCCACCACGGCGAAGCCCTTGCCGGCCTCGCCGGCGCGGGCCGCCTCGATGGTCGCGTTCAGCGCCAGCAGGTTGGTCTGGCTGGCGATGTCCTGGATGAAGGTGGCGACCTCCCCGATGTGGCCGATGGCGTCGGACAGGGACAGCACCACATCCTCGGTCTTGCGGCCGCTTTCCACGGCGCGGCGGGAAATCTGGCTGGCGAAGGTGACCTGCCCGGTGATCTCTGCGATGGAGGCGGTGAGCTGGTCGGTGGCCGCCGCCACGGCCTGGGCGTTGCCCAGCGCCTGTTCCGCCGCCGCCGCCACGCTCTGCGAGTTGGCGGACACGGTTTCGGCGGAGCTGGCCATCGCCTGGGCGTTGCTGTCCATCGAGACGGAGCGCTCGGCGACGCGGTCCACGGCGGTGCGGGTTTCCTGCTCCACCGTGCGGGCCATGGATTCCAGGGCGGCGATCTTGGCGGCCTCGGCCTCGCGACGCTCGCGCTCCTGCGCCTCGCGCAGGCGCTGGTTGTCGATGCCCTTCTGGCGGAAGACCTCGACGGTCTTGGCCATGGCGCCGATCTCGTCCTGGCGGTCCAGACCGGGCACCGTCACCTCGTAACGCTCGTCGGCCAGCAGGAACATGGTGCCGCGGATCTGGTCCAGCGTGCGGAACTGGCGCCGCACCACCAGCAGCATCACCAGGGCCATGCCGACGGTGATGACCGCCGCCAGTTGGACGATGTTGGGCACCACCTCTTCCAGCACGCCCAGGGCGACGCTCTTCTTCAGGCCGACGAACAGCACGCCGATGACCTCGCCATTCCGGTCGATGATCGGATCATAGGCGGTGAAATAGGCCTCGCCCAGGATGTCGGCCTCGCCGCGGAAGGGCTCCTTGCCGTCGATGACGGCGCTGTAGACCGGGCCGCGGGCCAGCTTGGTCCCGACGGCCCGGCTGCCGTCCGCGTTGTGGATGTTGGTCGCCACGCGGGTGTCGCCGCGGAAGATGGTGGCCACGCCGCCGGTCACGCTGCGCACGGTGTCGACGATGTCGTTCGCGCCGTCCAGCTTGACATCGTCGATGTAGAGCGCGCCGTCCTTGAGCCGGTACTCCGACCCTCGCTGGTCGAGCAGCATCCGGAAGTTGGTGATGGCCTGCTCCCTCCGCTCCGCGGCGTCCTTGCTGATGCTGGCGGTGATCTTGGCGATGGTCGCGTAGGTCAGCGCGCCGGACAGGGCAATCAGACCGATTGTGCACAGAATGGTCAGCTTCGTCGCAAGGCTGAGCGTGCGGAGGGGATTCATCGGCCGAAAACTCCTTGAAACATCGTCGGGTCGTCCCGGAGGCGCCGGGACGGCGGCGCATTGGTAACTTTGTCGCGTATTTGTAACAAATAGTTTTATCAACCCCGGGACGCACCGGATCCCGGCAATGTGAAAGTGTCGTTGCGGCATCGGATGCCCGCCCGGAGGAAAGTGATTGTATTATCAGGGTTATTGACCCCATTCCTTTTGGGCGGTGCACAAACTAAACCATCTGTTAATCATGAAGTGGGACAGCATGCCGCATGGGAATTCCTTTTCCCGATACCTTTGGTTTGACGAAAATGTTATCGGTTGGTGTCCTTTCATTACAGAATACAAACATTCGCCATGCCGGATTCCCTGCGCGCCCTTGACGTTGCGAAGACCGCTTATTTCGATCTGGGACCGGAGGCGGTCGGCAGCCTGCAGCAGGCGTCGCCGATCATCGCCAGAGCCCTTCCGGGAATTCTGGACCGCTTCTACGCCCGCACCTTGTCGCAGCCCGAACTGGCCGCGCTGTTCACCAGTCCGGCGCAGGTCGAGGGCGCCAAGCGCGCCCAGATCGCGCATTGGAACCGGCTGTTCGAAGGCCGCTTCGACGACAGTTACAAGGAATCGGTGCGCGCGGTCGGCATCGCCCACCACCGCATCGGGCTGAGCCCGAGCTGGTACGTCGGCGGCTACGCCTTCATCCTGGGCGAGATCATGGCCGCCCTGGCGCAGAGCATGGGCGGGACCCTGCTGACCGGCAGCCGGCTGGCCTCGATCGTGACCATGCAGCGTGCCGTGGTGTCGGCGGTGTTGATGGATCTCGACGCCGCCCTGTCCGTCTATTGGGACCGGCTGATCGACGAGCGGCTCCAGGCGGTGGACGCGATGGTCGATTCCATCGACCACGAGGCCAACGACGTGGTGGACAGCGTCGCCAGCTACACCGCGGACCTGCGCCGCACGGTCGGTGACCTGGACAGCGTCTGCGCGGCCGTGAAGGACAGCATCACCGGCACGTCCGCCGACACCGCGGAGGCGCTGGACGCCGCCCAGACCGTCGCCGCAGGGGCGGAGCAGCTCCAGGCCGCGGTCGGCGAGATTTCGGTCCAGGTCGGCGGCGCGTCCCGGATCGCCGGCGAGGCGGTGGAGAAGAGCGGCGAGGCCCGCCAGATCATGGCGCAGCTCAGCACCGCGGCGCAGGAAATCGGCGGCATCCTGAACCTGATCCGGGCCATCGCCGGGCAGACCAACCTGCTGGCCCTGAACGCCACCATCGAGGCGGCCAGGGCCGGGGAGGCCGGCAAGGGCTTCGCGGTGGTGGCCACCGAGGTGAAGAACCTCGCCGGGCAGTCGGCCAAGGCTGCGGACGAGATCGCCGCCAAGGTCGGCGCGATCCAGGCGGTGGCGGAGCAGGCGATCACCGGCATGGACGGGGTGGCCACCACCATCACCACCATGCAGGAGATCAATTCCTCGATCGCGGCGGCGGTGGAGCAGCAGTCCTCCGCCTCGCGCGAGATCGCCCGCAGCATCGGCGAGGTCACCGGCATCTTCCGCGGCATCGCCAGCCGGATGACCGAGGTCGGCGGCGAGACGCAGCGCGCCACCACCGTGGCCTACACCGTCGGCGAAAGCGCCAACCGCATGCAGGAGGCGCTGGACACCCTGCCGTCGCTGCTGGCGCGGGCCATCCGCACCTCCTCCGATCTGGCGAACCGGCGCCACACGCGCCGCCGTCCGGTCCTGCTCGACGGCAGCGTGGACCAGACGCCGGCGCTGGTCCGCGACATCTCCGAATGCGGCTGCTACGCCGAGACGAAGGGGGAGGCGCCCAGCGGCGGGCAGGTCACGGTGTCGCTTCCCGGCTACAAGCTGTCGCTGCGTGGCTCGGTGGTGGCCCGGCACGACAACCGGCTGCACATCCGTTTCGACGAACGGAAGATCGGCCGCGAGGAGGTGGACCGCATGAGCCGCGACGGGGTGGGCGAACTGGTCCGTCTCGCCAAGCAGGACCATCTCGCCTTCGTCGAGAAGATCATGGAGGCGGTGGGCGGGCAGCGCACGCTTCTGCCGGCGGACCTGTCCACCCATCACTCCTGCCGCCTCGGCCGCTGGTACGACAGCGTGAACGATCCCCGGACGATGCGCCTGTTGACCTACAAGGGCATGGCCACCCCGCACCGCACCGTCCATGATTCGGGTCGCGAGACGCTGCTCGCCCTCCAGGCCGGCAACCGCATGGAGGCCGAGCGTCACGCCGCCGAGATGAAGCGGGCGTCGGCGGAGGTGATCCGCTTGCTGGACGAGATGGAGCGCGACTTCGCCCGGACCCTCGCCGAGGCCGCGGAGTAGCCGGCCCCTGTGGGCGGTCCCGCCGGGCGTCAGCGCCCGGCGGCGTCCGGGGGGGCTTCCGGCGGGTTGTTTTCCGACGGCGGCTGGTCCAGGGTGGACAGGCGTCCGGCCAGACCGTCCGGTTCCTTGGCGGCGGTTTCGTGAGGGGTTGCGGTCCCGGTCGCCGTTCCCGACGCTCCCGTTCCCGATTTGGCGTCGTCGCCGGTGTTCAGGATGACCGGCAGGCCGTCCCGCCCGCCGATGATGATGGTCTTGGCGTTGGAGGAGGTGGCGAAGGCCCGCGTCGCCTCGATGCCGCGCAGGCGCAGATACTCCGGTGTGATGTTGCGGGCGACGATGTCCTGGAAGTCGCGCACGCCCTCCGCCTCGATCCGCTTGCGGTCGCGCTCCTTGATCTCGCGTGCGATGCGGAAGTCGTATTCCTCCATGATCTGCTGCTGCTCGATCTTGCGGTCGATGGCCTGACGGACCAGCGGCGGGAAGCTGACCCCGGCCACCAGAACATCCTCCACCCGGATCATCACGGAGGCATAATCGTCGGGGACCACACCGGGAGGCAGCTTCAGCGCCTGCAGATCGGTCGGTGGCGAGGGGAACTGCTGCTGGGCCTCCCGCAGCAGGAAGCCCTGGATGTCGGCGCGGTTGATCGAATAGAAATTCTCCGGATTGTGCTTCGACACGAATTCGTAGACGAGGCTGGCGATCTCCGGATGCACCAGCTTTTCCGCATAATCGTCGCCGGCCAGCTTGTGGACCAGACCGGCGGCGGGCGGGTTGACGCGGTAGCGCAGCGCCACGGCCACCGTCATCGACATGCCGTTGGCCGCCACCGCCTCGTAGGTGCGGGTGTCGGTGCGCAGGCGCACGTCGTACATCGTCACCCGATCCCACGGGAAGATCAGGTGGGTGCCTTCGCTGTAGACCCGGTCGGTGACCGTGCCGCCGAAGAAGCGCAGCCAGAGCACGCCGACATGGCCGGACGGCACCTCGACGAAGACCGCGGGCGCGATGGCGAGGAAACCGAGGATCAGCGTCAGGGCCAGCGCGTAGATCGACACGCTGCGCCGCTTCAGCCAAAGGCCGGCGCGCTGCGGTAACGGCGCGCGGGCGACGCCGTTGTCGGTGGACGGATCCAGCGTGGTCATCGCGGTCTCGTCGTCAGCATCTTCTCACGTTCCCGCGTGCTGGGGCGGCCCACCGCCTGGATCACGAAGTTCACCGGCGGAGTCAGGAAAAAGGCCAGCAGGAAATGGCCGATGAAGCCGATCGTGGTGTTGCGGCCCATGACGGCGCATACCAGACAGGCGACGAGATAGAGCATGGCGAGAACGAGGGGCATGCGCGTCCGGCCTTGGAAGGGGAGCAGGGCGGAGGGGTGACGGCGGACGGAGGG